>NZ_JBITIW010000008.1:0-474728 GCF_044459405.1 Nonomuraea sp. NPDC050328
GCCCGGCGCGCGCCGTACCTCGCCCATCCGGCGGGCCACCCGGGGGGGGGTGCCTACTACGGCGTTGCCCGCGGCCTTGCGGACGGCGCGGGGGGCGCCGTCCGCGCCGACCACGTAGCGGGCCTGGACCTCCTCGCCGCCGACGGTGAGGGTGACGTGCGTGGGGTGCTGGACCAGGCCGGTGACCTCGGCGCCGCGCCGGATCCGCGCCCCGAGCCGGGTGGCGCGGTCGGCGAAGACCTGCTCGGCGTGGGCCTGCGGGCTGCCCACGATGGACGGCCCGTCGGTGGCGACCGCGCCCAGGTCGAGCCCGAACATGCCGGAGAAGTGGAAGCGCTGGCTGCCGTAGGTCGGCCAGCCCGTCTCCTCCAGCAGGCCACGCCGCAGCAGGCTCTGCGCGGTCCTGGCGTGCAGGGTGCCCGCCTTGGACTCCCCGGTCGGTACGGCAAGCCGCTCGAACACCACCGGCCGCACCCCCTGCAGGGCGAGTTCGGCGGCGAGCAGCATCCCCACGGGCCCGCCGCCCGCGATGGCGACGTCGATCATGCCGACACCAGCACCGGCTCGGCCGGCGCGCTCTTCCTGGCGAAGGTGAGCGACACCAGGCTCCCGGCGAGGATGCCCGCGGCGGTCAGGAACAGCGCCAGCCGGACCCCGCCGGCCAGCTCCGCCCCGGGCGCGGCCTCGCCGATGCCGCCGGCGGCGACCAGCACGGCCAGGCCCAGCGCCGAGCCGACCTGGAGCGCGGTGGAGGCCATGCCGGAGGCGACGCCCTGTTCGCCCGCGGCGACCCCGGTGGCCGAGGCGATCCACATCCCGGTCCAGGTGAAGCCCTGGCTGACGCTCAGGACGAGCACGCCGGGCAGGATGCTCCAGTAGGAGCTGTCGGCCAGCACGCCGAGGGCGAGCACCGCCGAGCCGAGCGCGCCGCCGACCGTGCCGGCCAGCAGGAGCGTGCGCATGCCGAGCCGGCCGGCCAGCCGCCCGCCGAGCTGCGTGCCGATCATGATGAGCAGCGAGGGCACCAGGAAGGCCAGGCCGGTGGTGATGGCGCCGTAGCCCAGGACGTTCTGGAAGTAGATGGTCAGGAAGTACGGCTGGGCGTTGAAGGTGGCGCCGAAGATGAGGATGACCAGGATGGCCGGCCGCAGGCTGCGGTTGGCCAGCAGGCTCAGCGGCATGAGCGGGTCACGGCTGGCCCGCTCGACGGCGACGAACGCGCCGAGCAGGATCGCCGCGGCGGCGAAGGCGCCCAGGACGAGCGGCGAGCCCCAGCCGGACTCCGGGCCCTGGATCAGCGCGAAGGCCAGCAGCGTGACGCCGCCGGTGGCCAGCACCGCGCCCGGCAGGTCGAAGCGGCGGCCGCGCTCGCGGGGCGCGTCGGCCGGGAGCAGCCGGTAGGCGGCGGCGATGGCGAGCACGGCCAGCGGCACGTTCACGAAGAACACGCCCTCCCAGCCCCACCAGCCGGTGAGCAGCCCGCCCAGCAGCGAGCCGATCGCCAGGCCGCTGGCGCCGGCGCCGCTCCACACCGACAGGGCCCGGTTGCGTGCGCTGCCCTCGGCGAACAGGGTGTTCACCAGGGAGAGCGTGGCCGGGAAGAGCAGCGCGCCGCCCAGTCCCTGCACCGCGCGGGCCGCGACCAGCAGTTCCTGGCCGGTGGCCAGCCCGCCGGCCAGCGAGGAGCCGGCGAACAGGGCCATGGCCAGGACGAACATCCGGCGGCGGCCCAGCAGGTCGGCCGCCCGGCCGCCCAGCAGCAGGAACCCGCCGTAGGTCACCGCGTAGGCGCTGGCCACCCATTGCAACGTCTGGGGTGAGAAGCCGAGGTCGGCGGCTATGTCGGGCAGGGCGACGATCACGATGTAGAAGTCGAGGGCGGTGATGAGCTGGGAGAGGGCCAGCAGGGCCAGCACCCAGCCCTTGCGTTGCGCGGTCACGAGGGTCCTTACGTCAGTACGGTAAACACGAACAGTTCGTGATTCTCGTATTATCGAACCAATCTCGTCAAGCCGCATAGGATGGCTCCATGGCGCTCCACCCCACTCGCGACCAGATCGACCTGATCGACGTGCTCGCCGCGCTCGGCCACCCCATCCGCGCCCGCATGGTCCGCGCGCTCGCCTCCGGCGAGGAGATGGCCTGCGGCCTGGTCATGCCGGAGGTCCCCAAGTCCACCCAGACCGGCCACTGGCGCGTGCTGCGCGAGAGCGGCCTGGTCTGGGAGCGCAGCCAGGGCCGCAACAACTTCAAGCGGCTGCGCCTGGACGACATCAACGCCCGCTTCCCCGGCCTACTGGACCTGGTCTTCGCCGAGGACCGCGAACTCACCGGCCCCTGATCGCCGCCCGATCGGTCCTTGATCGACGGGGCGCGCCACGCCGCCTTACCCGCCCAAGCGAAGCCGATAGTTACCGGCGAGTAGCATGGAGGGGAAAGCTTCCATCCAGCGAGGAGCGAAAGAGTGCCTTCCTCTCGTGACGTCGTGTTCGTCGACGGCGTACGCACGCCTTTCGGCAGGTCGGGCCCGAAGGGGCAGTACGCGGAGACGCGGGCCGACGACATGGTCGTGCGGGTGATCCGTGAGCTGATGCGGCGCAACCCGAACCTGCCGCCCGAGCGGGTGGACGAGGTCGCCATCGCGGCCACCACCCAGATCGGCGACCAGGGCCTGACCATCGGCCGCAGCGCCGCGGTCCTGGCCGGGCTGCCCAAGAGCGTGCCCGGCTACGCCATCGACCGCATGTGCGCCGGGGCGATGACCGCGGTCACCAGCGTCGCGGGCGGCATCGCGTTCGGCGCCTACGACGTGGCCATCGCCGGCGGCGTCGAGCACATGGGCCGCCACCCGATGGGCGAGGGCGTCGACCCGAACCCGCGCTTCCTCGCCGACAAGCTGGTCGATCCCAGCGCGCTGGTCATGGGCATGACGGCGGAGAACCTGCACGACCGCTACCCGGGCATCACCAAGGAGCGCGCGGACGCCTACGCCGTGCTGAGCCAAGAGAAGGCCGCCAAGGCCTACGCCGACGGCAAGATCCAGCCCGACCTGGTCGAGACCGCCATCCGCACCGCCGAGCAGGGCTGGGGCCTGGCCACGGCCGACGAGTCGATGCGTCCCGGCACCACACTCGACGGCCTGGCCGCGCTGAAGACCCCGTTCCGCCCGCACGGCAACGTGACGGCGGGCAACTCCTCCGGCATCAACGACGGCGCCACCGGCTGCATCGTGGCCGAGCGGCAGGCGGCCGAGGACCTGGGCCTGACCCCGCGGATGCGCCTGGTCTCCTACGCCTTCGCCGGCGTCGACCCCGAGGTGATGGGCGTCGGCCCGATCCCGTCGACGGAGAAGGCGCTCAAGCTCGCAGGCCTGGATATTTCGGATATCGGGCTGTTCGAGATCAACGAGGCCTTCGCCGTCCAGGTGCTGGCCTTCCTGGAGCACTTCGGCCTGCCCGACGACTCCGACAAGGTCAACCAGTACGGCGGCGCCATCGCCTTCGGACACCCCCTGGCCTCCAGCGGCGTGCGGCTGATGACCCAGCTCGCCCGCCAGTTCGCCGAGCGCCCCGAGGTGCGCTACGGCATCACCACGATGTGCGTCGGCATGGGCATGGGCGGCACCGTGATCTGGGAGAACTGCGCCTTCGAGGGAGCCGCGGCATGAGCGACATCAGCGAGCTGTTCAAGGACGAGGTCGTCACCAAGGCCCTGGTCCGCGACGTGGAGCTGCCCGGCGGCGCCGGCACCATGGCGCTGATCACCCTCGACAACGGCTTCGACCACACCAAGCCCAACACCTTCGGCCCCGGCGGCCTGACGCTGCTCGCCCAGGCGCTCGACGCCATCGAGGCGCGCACCGACCTGGCCGCGGTGGGCGTGATCGGCAAGCCGTTCATCTTCGCCGTCGGCGCCGACCTCAAGGGCGCCGCCCTGGTGCGCAACCGCGACCAGGCCCTGCAGATCGGCAGGCTCGGCCACGACGTCTTCAAGCGCCTGGGCGCGCTGCAGGTGCCGACCTTCGCCTTCGTCAACGGCGCGGCCATGGGCGGCGGCCTGGAGATCGCGCTGCACTGCGCCTACCGGACCGTCTCCAGCGGCGTGCCGGCCATCGCGCTGCCCGAGTGCTTCCTCGGCCTGGTGCCCGGCTGGGGCGGCACGCAGCTCCTCCCCCGCCTGATCGGCCCGGCCAAGGCGATCAAGCTGATCATCGAGAACCCGCTGGCCCAGAACCGCATGATCAAGGGCCGCGACGCCTTCGAGCTCGGCGTCGCCGACGCGATCTTCGAGCCGGCCGACTTCCTGGAGGAGTCGCTGCGCTGGGCCTCCAAGGTCGTCCGCGGCGAGATCACGGTCGAGCGGACCCTGCCGCAGGAGGACTGGGAGAAGGTCGTCGGCGACGCCCGCTTCCTGGTCGACATGAAGCTGCGCGGCGCGGCCCCGGCCCCCTACCGTGCGCTCGACCTGATCCTGAGCGCGAAGGACGGCGTCGACTTCGACGCCGAGGACGAGGCCCTGGCCGACCTGCTCATGGGCAACGAGTTGCGCGCCGGCCTGTACGCCTTCGACCTGGTCCAGCGCCGCGCCAAGCGGCCGGCGGGCGCGCCCGACAAGGCGCTGGCCCGCAAGGTGACCAAGGTCGGCGTCGTCGGCGCGGGCCTGATGGCCTCGCAGATGGCGCTGCTGTTCGCCCGCCGCCTGGAGGTCCCGGTCGTGCTGACCGACCTCGACCAGGCCCGCCTGGACAAGGGCGTCGGCTACGTGCACGCCGAGGTCGACAAGCTGCTGGCCAAGAAGCGCATCAGCGGCGACCAGGCCAACCGGCTCAAGGGCCTGGTCACCGGGTCGCTGACCAAGGACGCCTTCGCCGACGCCGACTTTGTCATCGAGGCCGTCTTCGAGGACATGGCGGTCAAGAAGAAGGTCTTCGCCGAGGTCGAGGAGCACGTCTCGGAGACGTGCGTGCTGGCCACCAACACCTCCTCGCTCTCGCTCAGCGAGATGGGCTCGGAGCTGAAGCACCCCGAGCGGCTGGTCGGCTTCCACTTCTTCAACCCGGTCGCGGTCATGCCGCTGCTGGAGATCATCAAGGGCGCCTCTACCGACGCGGCCACCCTGGCCACCGCCTTCGCGGTCGGCAAGACGCTGAAGAAGTCCTCGGTGCTGGTCAAGGACGCGCCCGCGTTCGTGGTCAACCGGCTGCTGACCCGCTTCATGGGCGAGGTCATCGCCGCCGTGGACGAGGGCACTCCGCTGCCGGTCGCCGAGCACGCTCTCGACGACCTCGGGCTGCCGATGACCCCGTTCGCGCTGCTCCAGCTCGTCGGGCCGGCCGTCGGCCACCACGTGTCCGAGACGCTGCACGCCGCCTTCCCCGACCGCTTCGGCATCTCGGCGAACATGGCCGAGCTGGTCGCCTCCGGCAAGCCGGGCGTCTACAAGCCGGACTTCACCCTCGACGAGGAGGCGGTCGCGCTGTTCGCCGGCGGCGACCACGCCTCCACCGCCGAGCAGGTCCGGGTGCGCGTGCTGGAGGCCCTGGCCGAGGAGATCCGGCTCATGCTCGACGAGGGCGTGGTCGCGGCGGCGCAGGACATCGACCTGTGCATGATCCTCGGCGCCGGGTGGCCGTTCCACCTGGGCGGGATCACGCCCTACCTCGACCGCGCGGGCGTCGCGCAGCCGCGCTTCCTGCCGCCGGGCGTGGCCTCGCTGCCCGAGCCGAAGGCCGAAGGCGCGACGATGCCGTCGTAGTTCTCGGCGAATCGGTGCGAAAGGCCCGCCGGAGTGAACCTCCGGCGGGCCTTTGCCGTCCTGTGAGGTGTAGGACACCTGTCATCGAGTCACCGGGGGAAGACCAGACCCATGAAGATCCTCACCGTTCTCGCCATGGCCGGGGCCGTCGCCCTGGGCTCCGCCGCCCCTGCCCTGGCCGACCACCACCGGCCCGGCGCGTCCCTCAAGATCACCGTCGCGGTGGAGGGCCTGCCGGTCAAGCACGCCCGGCTCACCTGCGGCCGCGCGGGCGGCTCGCACCCGACGCCCAAGGCCGCCTGCAAGGTGCTGCGCTCGGTGCGCGGCAACCCGGCCCGGCTCACCGACCCCGGCACGATCTGCACCAAGGAGTACCGGCCGCACACAGTGACCGTCCGTGGCCGCTGGTACGGCAAGCGGGTCGACTTCACCCGCACCTTCGGCAACGGCTGCCTGATGACCGCCGAGGGGCGGGCGCTCTACAAGCTCTGACGTCTGCTCCGCCGTACTGCCAGCAGGGCGAGCCCGCCCACGGCGAGCACCCCGAGCAGGCCGGCGTACGGCGAGCGCCACCACGGCGCCTCGACCGCGGCCGCGACCGGTGACACCGGCGCGAGCGCGGCGGGCGCGGCCGGCTGGGCCGGGGCAGCGGCGGCGGGCGCCTTGCCGCCCAGGCCCGGCGGGCGGACCGCGCCCCACGGGTCCTTGCCGCCGTTGCCGTTCAGCCAGTCGGCCGCGGCGGCCTTGGCCTCGGCGGGCAGCGGCTTGGCGGTGAAGGCTCCGGGCACGGTGAGCGTGCCGAGCTCGAACGGCGCGAACCACTCCTGCACGCCGACGACCTGCCAGGTGCCCGCGGGCAGCGCGACGGCGGTGGCGTAGTGGGCGGGCTCCTTGAGCTTGACGGCGTCGAAGGCGAGGCTGCGCTTGCCGTCGGTGAAGCGCAGCCCGACCTTGAGGTCGGACTCGGCGCCGCCGTAGGGGTGGTTGCCGTGCTGCAGCAGCCACGAGCCGAGGGTGTAGGAGGTGCCCGGCTGGAAGGTCGCGGGCACCGGGTCGAGGTAGGTGACCGCCCAGCCGCCCGCCCGGGCGGGCGCCGCCAGGGCCAGCACGGGGGCGAGCAGGGCGAGGAGGACCAGCAGTCGTCTCATGCCAGGACTACACCGGCCGGCGCCCCGGGGTTCTCCGATGATGCGGCCGGAGCGGTCAGTTGCCGGAGCGGGTCAGTTGCTGGAGCGGGCCAGCACTTCCAGCGGGTCGGCCAGCATCTGCGCGAAGGCCAGTTCGGCGGCGCCCACGAGGGTGACGTCGTCGCCCAGCGCGGAGGTGCGCAGGCGCAGGCCGTCACGGGCGACGGGCAGCCCGCTGGTGTTGATCTGGCTGCGCACCTGCGCGGCGGAGCCGAGGTAGAGCTCGCGGAGCATGCCGCCGAAGATGACGATCTCGGGGTTGAAGATGTTGACCAGGTTGGCCACCCCGATGCCCAGCCAGTCGCCCACGCGGTGCACCGAGTCGCGGGCGGCGATGTCGCCCCGGTCGGCCGCGTCGACCAGGGTGCGGACCGCCTGCCGGCCGACCGCGCCGCTCTGGCCGGCGTGGTCCATCAGCGCCCGCTCGCCCACCTCGGCCTCCAGGCAGCCGCGCGAGCCGCAGCCGCACAGCCGCCCGCCCGGGTTGACGATCATGTGGCCGACCTCGCCCGAGTAGCCGTCGTGCCCGCCGAGCAGGTTGCCGCCGGCGATGATGCCGCCGCCGATGCCGACGTCGCCGTGCAGGTAGATGAGGTTGCGGCTGCCGGCGCCCACGCCCCGGCTGTGCTCGGCCAGCGCGCCCAGGTTGGCGTCGTTGCCGACGGTGACCGGCAGGCCCATGGCCAGCTTGCGGCTCAGCTCCTGGCCGAAGGGCACGTCGGCCAACGAGCCGGCCAGGTTGGGGCTGAAGTGCACCGTCCCGTCGGACTCGCGGACCGCCCCGCAGAAGGCGGCGGCGGCGCCGACGCAGATGGTGTCGGGACGGGTCTTGCGGTGCATCTGCCGGGCGAAGCCGGCCAGGGTGGCGACCACCTCGGCCAGGTCGAAGGTGCCGCGCGGCCGGACGGCCTCGCGGCGGTCGAGGACCACCCCGCCCAGCCCGACGCGGGCCGCGACCAGCCGGTCGACGCCCACGTCGAAGGCGAGCACGTAGATGCGGGCCGACTCCGGCCGCACGACCAGCGACGGACGGCCGGCGCGGCCGGTCTCCCTGGGCAGTTCCTCGCGCACCAGCCCGGCGGCGGCCAGGTCGGCGGTGAGCGCCATGATCGTGCTGCGGTTCAGCCCCATCCGGCTGGTGAGCTCGGACCGGGAGGTGGGACCGCCGAGGTGCACGTGGCGGAGCAGGGTGCCCAGGTTGTACCGGCGGATCTCCTCCTGAGAGGGACCAGCACGCATCGTTCCGTCCTTCGGGTGGTGGGAGAGGTCCACCCTATCGGTGGCCGGTGGCGGCGGCCCGCTTACGCGAAAGGGCGTCCACGCTGGCGGCCAGCAGCAGCACCGAGCCGGTGACGACGAACTTCTGGCCCGCGCCGTAGCCCATCAGGCCCATGCCGTTCTCCACCACGGCGACCACCGCGCCGCCGAGGATCGCGTCCAGCGCCCGGCCCTTGCCGCCGAACAGGCTGGTGCCGCCGATGACCGCCGCGCCCACCGAGAAGAGCAGCACGTTGCTGCCGCCGGTGTTGGGGTCCACCGACGCGGCGCGCGAGGCGGCCAGCACGCCGCCGACCGAGGCCATGAAGGAGCAGATCACGAAGCAGGCGATCTTCACCCGGTCCACCGAGATGCCCGCGCGGCGGGCCGCCTCGGCGTTGCCGCCGACCGCGTAGATGTGCCGCCCGAAGGCGGTACGGCGCAGCACGAAGGTCCACACCAGCAGGAAGAACAGGATGACCGGCACCACGATCGGCACGCCCATGAGCGGGATGAGCCGCCCGCGGTCCAGGTTGAGCACGTAGACGGCCAGCCCGATGACCAGCGCGACCGCGGCGATGCGGCCGCCGATCACCAGCGCCGGGGCGGTCGCCAGCCCCCGCCGGCTGCGGTTGCGCACCTGGACGAGCTGCACCGCGGCGTAGCCCGCCACGGCGGCGCCGGCCAGCGCCCAGCCCAGCCACGGCGGCAGGTTCTTGTTGGCGACGGCGAAGATGATCTCGTCGCGCACCGAGATGTTGGTGCCCTGCTTGAGCAGCAGCAGCACGATGCCCTGGAAGGCGATGAAGGCGGCCAGCGTCACCACGAAGGACGGGATGCCGAGTTTGGCCACCAGGGTGCCGAGGATCAGTCCGATGAAGGCGCCGGTGATCATGGCGGCCAGCACGGACAGGTACCAGGGCCAGCCCAGGTTGGTCAGCGTGATGGCCAGGATGGCCGCGCAGACGCCGCTGGCGAAGCCCGCCGACAGGTCGATCTCGCCCAGCAGCAGCACGAAGATCAGGCCCATCGCGATGACGACGTAGACCGCGCCCTGGGTGAGCAGGTTGGCGAAGTTGCCGGGCGAGAAGAAGATCGGCCGCAGCACCGAGAAGACGGCGACGAGCACGACCAGGCCGAAGATCGCCGGGAGCGCGCCCAGGTCGCCGCCGCGCACGCGTTCGACGTAGTCCTGGACGATGACCTGCGACTCGGCCTTCTTGGGCAGGGTGTCGACGCTCATGAGCCACTGCCGTTCGTCAGGCCGAGCGAGCCGCTGCGGCCGGAGGTGATCAGTTCGACGACCTGCGAGTGAGTGACCTCGGAGGCCTTGACCTGGGCCGCCATGCGACCGAGGTAGAGCGCCGCGATCCGGTCGGAGACGGCGAAGACGTCGTTGAGGTTGTGCGAGATGAGCACGACCGACAGGCCCTTGTCGGCCAGTTGCCGCACCAGTTCGAGCACCTGCGCGGTCTGGGCCACGCCGAGCGCGGCGGTCGGCTCGTCCAGGACGACGACCTTGCTGTTCCACAGCACGGCCTTGGCGATGGCCACGGTCTGCCGCTGGCCGCCGGACAGGCTGGCGACGTGCTGGCGCAGCGACTTGACGGTGCGGATCGACAGGCTCGCCAGCGTCTTGGCGGCGAGTTCCTCCATCGTCGCCTCGTCCAGGACCAGGCCGCTCTTGCGCTCCCGGCCCAGGAACATGTTCTGCACGATGTCCAGGTTGTCGCAGAGCGCCAGGTCCTGGTAGACGATCTCCACGCCGAGGGCGGCGGCGTCGCGCGGGCTGCTCACCTGCACGGGCACGCCCTCGAAGAAGTACTCGCCGGAGTCGATCGGGTAGATGCCGCCGATGCACTTCACCAGCGTGGACTTGCCGGCTCCGTTGTCGCCCACGAGGGCGGTCACCTCTCCGGGATACGCCGAGAAGGCGACGTCGTGAAGGACCTGCACGGGACCGAAGCTCTTGTCGATCCCGCGCAGCTCCAGGACCGGGGTGGTCACGGTGGGCTGCTCCTTGCAGAAGGGGGGTGCGTACGGCTACCGCCTCTTTCTACGCGGTAGCCGTACGCGGGGGAACTAGCTGATTCCGGCTTCGGTGCACTTGGCGGCGAACTCGCCGGCGCACAGCTCGTCCTTGGACACGTAGCCGTCGGCGACGACGTCCTTGACGTTGTCCTTGAAGATGGCGACGGGGGTGAGCAGGACCGCGGGGACGTCCTTGCCGGACTCGGTGTCCTTCACGGTGCCGGTCGCGGCGGGCTTGCCGCCCTTGGCCAGCTCGATCGCGAGCTTGGCGGTGGCCTCGGCCTCCTGCTTGACGGCCTTGTAGACGGTCATGCACTGGTCGCCGTTGAGGATGTTCTGCAGGCCCTGGACGGTGGCGTCCTGGCCGGTGACCGGGACCTTGCCGTTGAGGTTGTTCTTCTTCAGCACCGAGATGGCGGCGTTGCCGAGGCCGTCGTTGGCGGCCAGCACGCCGGCGATCTTCGGCTCCTTGGTGAGCTGCTGCTCGAAGATGGTGCCGGCCTGGGCGTTGTCCCAGTCGGGCACCGAGTCGTCCGGCCCGGCGACGTACTCGCCGGCGTCGAACTTGGGCTGCAGCACGCCGTCGTAGCCCTGCTTGAAGAGCGTGGCGTTGTTGTCGGTGGGCGAGCCGTTCAGCCGCGAGACGACCGGCTTGTCGGCCTTGAGGTCGGTCAGGCACTTGACCAGGCCCTCGCCCTGCAGCCGGCCGACGGCGGTGTTGTCGAAGCTGACGTAGTAGTCGGCGTTGCCGCCGAGGGTGAGGCGGTCGTAGTCGATGGTGGCGATGCCCTGGGCCTTGGCCTTGTCGAGGACGGCCTTGCCGGTGCCGCTGTCGAGGTTGACGATGGCGAGCACGGTGACACCGCCGGTGATCATCTGGTCGGCGATGGTCTGGAAGGCGGCCTTGTCACCCTGGGCGTTCTGGATGTCGTACTCGACGCCCGCGGCCTTGAAGGCCTCCTCCAGGTACTTGCGGTCGGCGGTCTCCCAGCGGGCGCTCGACTTGCTGTCCGGGAGGATGACGCCGATCTTGCCGGCCTTGCCCGCGGCCGGCGCCGAGGCGGCCGGTGAGGTGCCGGTGCCGGCGGTGGTCTCACCGCTTTCGCCCCCGCAGGCGGTGAGACCGAGGGAGAGCGCCACCAGGGCGGCGCCGGTTGTGAAGATCCCCTTGCGCATGACGCGTGGGCCTTTCTCATGGGGGGTGAATGTTGTTTGGCACAACGTAATTCTCGCCCACGAGAGATGCCAGACACAGGACTGTAACGTTTGTTGTCCGGAGGAACTTATCGGCCGAGCACTCTGCTGTGGTGGCGGCCGTACACGAAGTAGATCGCGATGCCGATCACCATCCAGACCAGGAAGCGCAGCCAGGTCTCCACCGGCAGGTTGAGCATCAGGTAGAGGCAGGCCAGCATCGACAGCACCGGGATGAACGGCACCAACGGGGTGCGGAAGGCGCGCGGCAGGTCCGGGCGGGTCCGGCGGAGCACGATCACGCCGAGCGAGACGACCACGAAGGCGAACAGCGTGCCGATGTTGACCAGCTCGGCCAGCGCGCCCAGCGAGATGAACCCGGCCAGCACCATCGAGACCGCGCCGACCAGCAGCGTGGCGCGCGCCGGCGTGCCGTACTTGGGATGCACCCGGGCCAGCGAGCGCGGCAGCAGCCCGTCGCGGCTCATCGCGAACAGCACCCGGGTCTGGCCCAGCAGCAGGATCATCACCACGGTGGTCAGACCGGCGATGGCGCCCAGGCTGATCAGCGAGGCGATCCACGGCTGCCCGACCGAGGTGAACGCGTCGGCCAGCGGCGCCTCCTCGCTGAGCTGGGTGTAGGGCTGCATGCCCACCACCACCAGCGACACCGCGACGTAGAGGAGCGTGCAGATCAGCAGCGAGCCGATGATGCCGCGCGGCAGGTCGCGCTGCGGCTCGATGGTCTCCTCCGCGGCGGTGGCGACGATGTCGAAGCCGATGAAGGCGAAGAAGACGATGGCCGCGGCCGAGAAGATGCCGATCACGCCGAAGGCCACCGGGCTGATGCCGAAGAGCACCTGGATCAGCGGCGCCTGCAACCCGCTGCCCGGCGGCAACGGCTGCGCCGGCGGGATGAACGGCGTGTAGTTGGCGCCCTTGATGAAGAACAGCCCCGCCAGGATGACGAGCAGCACCACCGCCACCTTGATCACCACGATGACCAGGTTGACGCGCGAGGACAGCTTGATCCCGGCCACCAGGACCAGCGTCAGCAGCGCCACCACCGCCATCGCGGGCAGGTTGATGAAACCGGTCTCCGCGCTGGCGATCACGTCGGGCAGGTGGATGCCCGCGGTGCCCAGCAGCGAGTTGAGGTAGCCCGACCAGCCGACCGCCACCACCGCCGCCGCCAGGGCCATCTCCAGCATCAGGTCCCAGCCGATGATCCAGGCCGGGAACTCGCCGAGCGTGGCGAAGGAGAAGGTGTAGGCCGACCCGGCCACCGGCACCGTCGAGGCGAACTCGGCGTAGCAGAGTGCCGCCAGCGCGCACACCACGCCCGCGACCAGGAACGACACGGCCACCGCCGGGCCGGCCGTGTCCTTGGCCACCTGGCCGGTGAGCACGAAGATGCCGGTGCCGATGATCACGCCGATGCCGAAGACCGTCAGGTCGACGGCGGACAGGCGCTTGTGCAGCCGGTGTTCCGGCTCCTCGGTGTCGCGAATCGACTGTTCGACACTCTTGGTGCGAAAAAGACTCCGGGTGCGAAAGGTCTCCACGTTGTGATGCTGCCCACACTTGCGGTGATCATGCGCCTCCTCCCTCCGGCCGGTCGGTCTCAGGGACATCCCAGGGACAACCCCCGATGACCTGGCCCTTTCCCCGGCGGCAGGCTGGGATGATGCTCATCGACCTGCTCGACCTCCTCGCCCGGCAGGAGGCGGGCGTGGTGTGGCCGCTGCTGCTGGCCTTCCTCACGCTCGACGCCTCCGTCGGCGTCGGGCTGGTCATCCCCGGCGACGGCCTGCTCCTGGTCGCCGGGACGACCGCCGACAGCCCCTGGGAGGTCGCCGGCCTGACCCTCGCCGGGGTGAGTGCCTGCTTCCTGGGCGCGAGCGCGGGTCACTGGCTCGGCCGCCGGTACGGCAGGCGGCTGCGCGAGGGCCGCCTGGGCCGCCGGGTGGGCGAGGAGCGCTGGGCGCAGGCCGAGTCCCTGTTCGCCCGCAGCGGCTGGGCGGTCGCCCTGGCGTACTTCCTGCCGGTGGTCCACGCCCTGACGCCCGCGGTCGCCGGCATGCTCGGCGTCCCCTACCGCCGCTTCCTGCCCTGGGCGATGGCCGGGGCGGTGAGCTGGGTCGGCGCCTACCTCACCCTCGGCGCCGCCGCCGGGCAGGTCGTCCGCGAGCACGCCGAGCTGCTCATCCCGGTGCTCGGCACGGTCGTCCTGGTCATCACCGCCGGCTCGCTGCTGGCCCGCCGCGTCTTCAGGGTACGGCGAGCCGCCGGCCCGCGCCGAGGCTGATGTCCTTAACTGACAGAGAACTGTCGTTGCCGTCATTCGCTCCGTTCGGCGAGAATATCCGCATGTCAGCCGCACACCGCGTGGTCATCACGCTCTTCCCGCACGTCGATCTGCTCGACGTGACCGGCCCGGCCGAGGTCTTCGCCCTGGCCAACCGGGTGAGCGGGCGCCCGCTGTACGACGTGCGGCTGGCCGGGCCCGAGGGCGGCACGGTGACCACCTCGGCCGGCGTCCGGATCCTCGCCGACCTGCGGTTCGACGAGGTCGGCGACCAGGTCGACACCCTGCTAGTCCCGGGTGCCGTGGAGCTCACCGGGTCGGGACCGCGGGCGCTCAGCGCTCCCGAGGTCGTGGCCTGGGTGCGCCGGACCGCCCCGCTGGCCCGGCGGGTGGCCTCGGTGTGCGTCGGCGCGCACATCCTGGCCGACGCCGGGCTGCTGGACGGGCTGACCGCCACCACGCACTGGTCCACGGCCGCACAACTGGCGGCCGAGCATCCCGAGGTGACCGTCGACCCCGACCCGATCTTCGTGCGCTCCAGCGGGCGGGTCTGGACCGGGGCGGGCATCAGCACCTGCCTCGACCTCAGCCTGGCGCTGGTGGCCGAGGACCACGGCGAGGAACTGGCCCTCGGTGTGGCGCGCGAGCTGGTGATCTACCTCAAGCGCCAGGGCGGCCAGAGCCAGTTCAGCGTGCCGCTCGCGCAGGCCCCCTCCGGGCGGCGGGGCATCGACGAGCTGCGGTTGTGGATCGCCGAGCATCTCGCCGAGGAGCTCACCCCGGTCGAGCTCGCCGCCCGGATGGGGCTCAGCCAGCGGCAGTTCGCCCGGGTCTTCCGGCAGCAGACCGGGACGACTCCGGGTGCCTACATCGAGACGGCCCGGGTGGAGGTGGCCCGGCGGCTGCTGGAGACCACCGACCTGCCGCTGGAGCGGGTGGCGGCCGACAGCGGGCTCGGCTCGGTGGAGACGCTGCACCGGGCCTTCCGCCGCCGCCTCGGCACCGGGCCGGGCACCTACCGCCGCCGCTTCCGCACCATCCCCGTCTGACCCGGCCCCTCTTCTCCCGCTCGTTCTTCAGCCGCCCCGCGGCGGCGCGAGCCTGCCCTTCCATCGAAAGGAACCACCATGACCGGCACCGTCTCACCCACCCTCCGCGAGGTCGTCGGCCTGCCCGCCGAGCTGCCCAGCCTGGCCGGGGCCACCCTCGTCCTCATCGACTACCAGAACACCTACCGCACCGGCGTCATGGCCCTGCCCGACGCCGAGCGGGCACTCGAGGCCGGGGCGCGGCTGCTGGAGCGGGCCCGTGCCGCCGGGGCCCGCGTCGTGCACGTCGTCAACGACGGCGGGCCCGGCTCGCCGTACGACATCCGGGCCGAGATCGGCTCGATCAGCCCGCAGGTCGCCCCGCGCGACGGCGAGCCGGTCGTCGTCAAGACCTTCCCCAACGCCTTCCACGAGACCGAGCTGCTGGAGGTGCTCAAGGGCCTGGACGCCGGGCCCGACCTGGTGCTGGCCGGGTTCATGACGCACATGTGCGTCAGCTTCACCGCGCAGGGCGCCTTCAACCTCGGCTACCGGCCCACGGTCGTGGCCGACGCCTGCGCCACCCGGCCGCTGGCCCGGCACGGCGGTGGCGCGGTCAGCGCCGAGGCGCTGCACGACGCCGCGCTGGTCACCATCGGCGACCTGTTCGGCCTGGTCGCGGCCACGGCCGACGACCTGCCCGCCTGAGCGAGGGCGCGCCGTTGACAATAGGCAAGTGAATGCCTGCATAATGGAGAGGTGGCCGCCATCGATGCGATTTTCAAAGCGCTCGCCGATCCGACCAGGCGACTCCTGCTCGACCGGCTACGGGAGCACAACGGCCAGACGCTGAACGAACTCAGCGCCCGGCTCGGGATGACCCGGCAGGCGGCGACCCAGCACCTCGACGTGCTGGTCGCCGCCGGCCTCGTCACCGTCGTCCGGCGGGGCCGCGAACGGCTGCACTACCTGAACCCGGCACCGATCAACGAGATCCAGGAACGCTGGATTTCCGGCTTCGACCAGCCCCGGCTGCGAGCCCTCGGCGCCATCAAACGCCAGGCAGAGGAGTACGCCATGACCACCGAGACCAGCACCTTGCCCAGCTACGTCTACGTCACCTACATCCGCGCGAGCGCCGAGCAGGTGTGGAAGGCCCTGACCGACGCCGACCTGACCGCCCGGTACTGGGCACACGCCAACATCTCCGACTGGCAGGAAGGCTCGACCTGGGAGCACCGGCGGGCCGACGAGTCCGGCCACCTCGACATCATCGGGAAGGTGCTGACGACCGACCCGCCCCACAGCCTGGTCGTCACCTTCGAGGACGACCTGGAGGCGCGGCGCGACCCGTCGGTCGTGACCTTCCTGATCGAGCCGCACGAGGACATCGTCCGGCTCACCGTCACGCACGAGAACCTGCCGAACGTCGAGATGTTCAACGGCATCTCCAAGGGCTGGCCCGCCGTCCTGTCCAACCTCAAGTCGCTGCTGGAGACGGGCGACGTGCTGCCTCAGGCGCCCTGGGAGATGGACGACCAGAACGCCTGACCACCGCGTCTTCGATCAGCGAAGGGAGCAGACATGCTGGAGCAGGCTTTCCGGGCTCTGCTGGAGGCCGCCGCCGAGGCGGACGCGGCAGGATTCCCGGGCCCGGCGCCCTCGGACGGCGGGTGGAACGCGGAGCAGATCCTGGCGCACGTGTCGCTGGTCACCGCCACCACCCTCACCACCGCCTCCGCCATCGCCTCGGGGACCGGGGCCGTCTACGACAACCGCGTCGCGCTCGACCTCTGGACCATCGACCGCCTGATCGACCGCTCCGGCGGCGGGACCGGCTTGACCGAGCGGCTCCGCGCCCAGGGCGCCGCGCTCTGCGCCCTCACCACCGGGGCCGCGCTGACCCCGGCCGAGCTCGACACCCAGGTCCCCACCCTGTTGCTGTCCGACGGGAAGGTGCTGGTGGACCAGCTCATGCCGCTGCGTGACCTGCTCACCGGGCTGGCCGAGGTGGAACTCCCCACCCACACCCGCCAACTCCTCACCCTCCGGTAAACGGACTACGGCGGGCCCCTCGGTTAGAGGGAGCCCGCCGGTAACCGGCGTACGGCGGGCCCCTCGATTAGAGGGAGCCCGCCGTACGCCGTTCCACTTGTACGGCGGGCGGCCCCTTAAAGGACGGCCCGCCGCCCGCCGTTTCACCTATGCGGCGAGAACCCCAGCATCAGGCCCATGCCCCAGTACGGCGCCCCGCCCCCTACGGCGAAACTACCGAGGAGCATCAATAGGCGCAGACCGCCGAGCAACCGCCTCAGTGATCTCCCGAGCCAAATCCTGCCCAGTAAGCCCGATCTGCCCCAGAATCGCCGCCCGCTTCGCATGATCCAGGAACCGCTGCGGAATCCCGAACGTCCGCACCGGCACGTCCACATCCGCATCCCGCAACATCCGCGCGACCGCGTCGCCGACGCCCCCGACCCGCCCGTTGTCCTCGACCACCGCGACCAGCTTGTGCGCCCCCGCCGCCAGCACCAGCGCCGGGTCGAGCGGCTTGACCCACCGGGGGTCGACCACGGTCGCCGAGATGCCCTGCGCGTCGAGCAGCACGGCCGCCTCCATCGCCGCGTGCGCCATCGGCCCCACGGCGACCAGCAGCACGTCGGGGTCGCCGGCGCGCAGCACGTCCATCTCGCCGAGCTTGCCGACCGCCTCCAGCGTCTCGGCGACCGGCCCCTTGGGGAAGCGCAGCACGGTCGGCACGTCCTTGGCGACGGCCTCGCGCAGCAGTTCGCGCACCCGCTCGCCGTCCCGCGGCACCGCGATCTCCAGCCCGGGGACGACCTGGAGGATCGACAGGTCCCACATGCCGTTGTGCGAGGCGCCGTCGTCGCCGGTGACGCCGGCGCGGTCGAGCACCACGGTGACCGGCAGCTTGTGCAGGGCCACGTCCATCAGGAGCTGGTCGAAGGCCCGGTTGAGGAAGGTGGCGTAGACCGCGACGACCGGGTGGAGCCCGCCGAGGGCCAGGCCGGCGGCGCTGGTCAGCGCGTGCTGCTCGGCGATGCCGACGTCGAAGATGCGCTCGGGGTAGGCGGCGGCGAACTCGTTGAGCCCGGTCGGGTGCAGCATCGCCGCGGTGATCGCGACGAGGTCCTCGCGGTCGCGGCCGAGCTTGACGAGTTCCTCGCTGAAGACGTTGGTCCAGATGCGGCCCTTGGGCTTCTCCAGGCCGGTGGCGCGGTCGAAGGCGCCGGGCGAGTGGAACTGGTCTTCCTCGTGGTTCTCCGCGGGGGCGTAGCCGCGGCCCTTCTGGGTGAGGGTGTGCACGATCACCGGGCCGCCGAAGTCGCGGGCCTTGCGCAGGGCCGCCTCCATCGCCTGCTCGTCGTGGCCGTCGATGGGCCCGACGTACTTCAGGCCGAGGTCCTCGAACATCACCTGCGGCGAGACGATGTCCTTGACGCCCTTCTTGAACCCGTGGAGCGCGTCGTAGACCAGCGGGACGTTCTCCAGCTTGCCCTTGAAGTACTCCAGCATGTCCTCATAGCGGCGGGTGACGCGCAGCGAGGCGAGGTGGCGGCCGAGCCCGCCGATGGTCGGCGAGTAGGAGCGGCCGTTGTCGTTGACGACGATGACGACCCGCAGGTCGTCGGTCTCGGCGATGTTGTTGAGCGCCTCCCAGGCCATGCCGCCGGTCAGGGCGCCGTCGCCGATGACGGCGACCACCGTGCGCTCGTCGTCGCCGCGCAGCCGGAAGGCCTTGGCCAGGCCGTCGGCGTAGGACAGCGCGGTGGAGGCGTGGGAGTTCTCCACGAAGTCGTGCTCGGACTCGGCCTGGCTCGGGTAGCCGGACAGGCCGCCCTCCTGCTTGAGGCGGTCCCAGCCGGTGGTGCGTCCGGTGAGCATCTTGTGCACGTACGCCTGGTGGCCGGTGTCCCAGATGATCGGGTCGCGCGGCGAGTCGAAGACCCGGTGGAGCGCGATGGTCAGCTCCACCACGCCGAGGTTGGGGCCGAGGTGGCCGCCGGTCCTGGCGCACGAGTCGACGAGCAGGTCGCGTATCTCCGCCGCGAGTGTCGCGAGCTCCTCCACGTCGAGCCGTTTGACGTCGTGCGGCCCCCGGACAGAGGCAAGCAAGTCGCTCACGGATAGGTCCCCTCCTGCTAGCCGACACCCAGAGTCTAGTTCGTGGAGGGGCCGGGACCCCACTTGACCGGACTTAACGAGCGTATGTCTGATCTTGACCTAGTCTTTCCCTCAAGATGAACACTCGCCCCATAAGACGAGTTTCTTCACTGGCCGCGCTCGTGTTGGCGATGCTGGCGATCAGTGCCGGAACCGCGCACGCCCCCGCGACCCGCGCCGCCGCCGAGCCGGCGGGGGCGGGCCAGCGCGCGCAGGCCGCCCGGGTGGCCACGCACAGCCCGCTGTACCGGACCGGCAAGCTGGCCCGCACCGGCTGCGCGCCGGGGACGCTGGAGAAGGACGACGTCGAGGGCTACAAGCGCTTCCTGGTGAACCTCACCGGCTGCCTGAACCGCGCGTGGGGCGCGGAGTTCCGCCAGGCGAACCTCTCCTTCGCCCCGCCCGCCCTGCGTTTCGTGACCGCGCCGGTGACCACCGGGTGCGGCCCCTGGGCCACCGGCGCCGACGGCGTCTACTGCTCCGAGGACCGCACCATCTACATGCTCATCAACCAGGCCGCGCTGCGCCAGCCGTTCGCGCTGGGGGTGGCCCGGCTGCTGGCCCACGAGTACGGTCACCACGTCCAGGAGAGCGCCGGGATCTGGCACTACTACTGGACCGCCCGCTCCGCCGCGGGGGTGGCCACCCGGCTGCAGTTGTCGAGGCGGTCGGAATTGCAGGCCGAGTGCCTGTCGGCGGTCTTCATGAGCAGCATCAAGGAGAGTTTCCCCGTCGACCAGGACGAGTGGGACTACGCGGTCAACTGGTTCCGGCGCAACGGGCACAAGGGCTGGGCGCAGAACGACCACGGCAAGGGCGCCACCCAGGCGGTGTGGATGGAACGGGGTTTCGCCTCCGCCTCGCCGCTGTCGTGCAACACCTGGGCGGCGAAATCCGCCGCCGTTTCGTGAATTACCGTTCTTTGCCCCTGCTTTACCTTGATATAGGGTCCCTTGCCATGCGTAATTCCGTTAAGGCGCTGGTGTGCGGAGTGGCTCTCGCGCTCAGCGCCGGCCTCACCGGCGGCGCCGCCCAGGCCGCGAGCGCCGACCCCATCCCCAAGGTCAAGGCCCTGATCGCCAACCCCATCTACCGGGTCGGCGCCTTCCCGCTGAAGACCTGTGAGGAGGGCCGCTACTCGCGCGGCGACGTGGCCGGCGCCCAGGCGTACCTGGAAGGCCTCCTGGACTGCCTCAACACCACCTGGTCCAAGCAGTTCAAGAAGGCCGGGCTGAAGTTCAAGGAGCCCAAGTTCGCCATCGCCCAGCGGATCGGCGACCCGATCGGCCGCTGCGGCAAGATCGACAACCCGGCGATGCTCGCCGTGTACTGCCACCTCGACCAGACCTTCACCGTCCTGCTCAACCCGGACGCGCTGCTCGACCCGGACGACATGACGCTCATGGGCGTGCTGGCCCACGAGTACGGTCACCACGTGCAGAACCAGGCGGGCATCTGGAAGGCCTACGCCTACGGCAAGTACACCGACAACACCTGGTACGAGATCAGCCGCCGCACCGAGCTGCAGGCCGACTGCTGGGCGGGCGCCTTCATCGGCAGCGTGTGGCCGTCCCTGGGCCGCAGCAAGGCCGACTTCAAGGACATGGCCGAGCACGAGCTGGGCGGCACCAGCGACGCCGTCACCGGCTACGGCAACTCCCCCGACCTGATCACCGGCTCGCCCACCCACGGCCGGCTGACCAGCCAGCGCTACTGGCTCTACCGCGGCTTCACCAAGCCGGAGCCGGGCTCCTGCAACACCTGGACGGCCTCCAAGAAGCGCGTCGCCTGACGCCCTTCCCGGCCTCCCTGGTTGAACATGGGGGCGATGTCTGTGACATCGCCCCCATTTTTCGCGTTTTAATCGCATATTGATGGCGAGCCAGCACACTGCTCTCATGATGCTCCCCTTTCGTTCTGACGCTCGCCCTCAGCGCCACCGGTTCGGTCGCCCCTGCTGAAGCCGCCTACCCGATCAAGAACCGCGTCCTGACGCACAACAAGCTCTACAAGAGCGGCGACCTGCCCTCGACGGCGTGCGCCGAGCCCCCGCTGGAGTCGCAGAACCTCACCCAGGCGAAGGCGTACTCCCGCAAGGTGTTCGACTGCCTGGGCCGTACCTGGGGCGCGCACTTCAAGGCCGCCGGCATCCGGTTCACGCGGCCCACCATCGGCTTCATCACCAAGCCCAAGCGTTTCTGCGGCAGCAAGTGGGGCGACGCCGGCGCCGCCTACTGCCACGAGAGCGACCACTTCGTGGTGCTGCTGGACAAGAACGCCTTGGAAGACCCGTCCGACCTCTACCTCATGCACCTCATCGGCCACGAGTACGGCCACCACCTCCAGGACCTGGCCGGGATCACCAAGGCCTGGCAGTACATCCCCTACCGCCACCGCAAGGAGGAACTGGAGCAGTGGCGGCGGCTCGAGCTGCAGGCCGACTGTCTCGGCGCCGCCTTCATCGGCAGCATCTGGGACTCCCTCGACCGCTCGGCCGCCGACTGGGACTACCTCCTGGACATCATGCGCGAGAGCGGCGACGAGAACAGCAAGGTCAAGGACCACGGCAAGGGCCGGAGCAGGGCCTACTGGGTCTCCCGCGGCTTCCGCGCGGCCGACCCGGGGGCGTGCAACACCTTCACCGCCCCCTCCAGCCGCGTCGCCTGACCTCCGGACGGGCGGGCGGCGGCTCCGGTCGCCACCCGTCCGGTACGGCTAGCGCAGCACGCTCTGCCCCACCAGGGCCAGGGCCGAGACCGCGGCGACGACCAGCACCGCCGCGCGCACCCGCCCGCCGTCGAGGTAGCGGCGCAGCGGCCCCGAGACCAGAAACCCGACGATCATGAACGGGACCAGTGACAGCCCCGCCACCACCGCCTCGCGGGGCAGCCGGTCCACCGCCCACAGCAGCACGAGCGACTGCGCGGCGCTCAGGCAGAAGAAGGCGGCCAGCGTCGCCCGGATCTGCGGGCCCTTGGCCGACTGGTAGACCAGCGCGATCGGCGGCCCGCCGATGCCGGTCGCGGTGCCGGTGATCCCCGAGAGGAATCCGGCGGCGGTCAGGGTGGCGCCGTTGCGCGGCACCGAGAGCGACCGGGCGGTCAGCACGACCGCGATCAGCACCATCACGCCGACCAGCACGCCGAGCGTCTGAGCGGAGACGTAGACCACGATCAGCGCGCCGATCGCGCTGCCGGGCAGCCGGCCGAGCAGGGCCCAGCCGAGGCCGCGCCAGTCGATCCTGCGCCACTCGGCGGCCAGGGTGAACAGCGGCAGGGTGACGTTGACGATCTGGATCGCGCCCGGCATCAGCCCCGGGTCCAGCATCGTCACCACCGGCGCGGCCACCAGGCCCAGCCCGAATCCGACGCCGCCTTGGACGATCGCCCCGACCAGCACTGCCAAACCCGCTGCAATCAGGACAAACGACTCCATGTCCCGCGAGCCTAGTCCGCCCGCCCCACCCGACGATCGCGCGGGGCCCTGTCCGGCCGGGGCTGCCGTCGCGGGGGAAAGGTCCGATAGGCTCCCCGCCGTGCTTCGCCGACTCCCCCTGCTGGCCGCGGCCGGCTCCCTCGTCGTCCTCCTGCCCGCCGGGCCCGCCGCGGCCGCCCGGGACCCGCTGGCCGGGAAACCGCCCGCCACGGCCTGCCGTACGCCCGCCTTGACGCAGGGCGGCGTCACCGAGGCGGAGCCGTACGCGCGGGCGGTCTTGAAGTGCCTGGAACGCGCGTGGTCGGCCCATTTCAAGCGGGCGGGCGCGAGCTTCGCCCGGCCGAAGGTGCTCTACCTGGCCGAGCCGCGCTCGGAGATCTGCGGCGGCGCGTGGCCCGAGGGCGCCTGGGCCTTCTACTGCATCAAGCCGCGCACCCTGGTGCTGCCGCTGTTCGGCCCGTGGATCGAGGGCCGCGAGGACCTGTTCCCGCTCAAGGTCATGGCCCACGAGTACGGTCACCACCTCCAGCGGCTCGCCGGCACCTGGTCCCCGGCCAGGCCGGTGGCCAAGCCCAAGGCCCTGGAGTTCCGCCGCCGTTACGAGCTGCAGGCCGACTGCCTGGCCGGGGCGTTCCTGGGCTCGGTGTGGGCGTCCACGGGCGGCACGGCCGCGGACTGGGCGGCGCTGGTCGAGGAGTCGAGCCGCGGCGACTGGCTGGACGACCAGCCCACGCACGGCTCGGGCAAGACCCGCGGCGCGTGGCTCAAGCGCGGCTTCGCGGGCGGCTCGTGCGACACGTGGAGCGCCCCCGCCGCCAAGATCACCTGATTCCGGCCCCGGACACACCGATGGCCCGGCGCGGTGCGCGCCGGGCCATCGCCGTCGGACGTGGCTACTTGGCCAGCAGCGAGCGCAGCACGTACTGCATGATGCCGCCGTGCCGGTAGTAGTCGGCCTCGCCGGGGGTGTCGATGCGCACGACCGCGTCGAACTCGACGTCACCCGCCTTGACGTGGACGGTCGAGGGGATGGTGCCGGAGTTGAGCTCCTCGACACCGGTGATGTCGAAGACCTCCTCGCCGGTCAAACCGAACGTCTCGGCGCTCTGGCCCTCGGGGTACTGCAGCGGCAGCACGCCCATGCCGATCAGGTTCGAGCGGTGGATGCGCTCGTAGGACTCGGCGATGACGGCGCGGACGCCGAGCAGCGCGGTGCCCTTGGCCGCCCAGTCACGGCTCGAACCCGAGCCGTACTCCTTGCCCGCCAGGACGACCAGCGGGGTGCCGGCGGCCTGGTAGTTGACCGAGGCGTCGTAGATGAACGACACCGGGCCCTCGCCCTGGGTGAAGTCGCGGGTGTAGCCGCCCTCGGTGCCCGGCGCGATCTGGTTGCGCAGCCGGATGTTGGCGAAGGTGCCGCGGATCATCACCTCGTGGTTGCCCCGGCGCGAGCCGTACGAGTTGAAGTCCTTGACGGCGACGCCGTTCTCCTGGAGGTACGTCGCGGCCGGGGTGCCGACCTTGATCGAACCGGCCGGGGAGATGTGGTCGGTGGTGACCGAGTCGCCCACCTTGACCAGCACGCGCGCGCCGGCGATGTCGGTCACCGGCTCCGGCTTCTCCGGCATGCCCTCGAAGTACGGGGGCTTGCGGACGTAGGTCGACTCGGCGTCCCACTCGAAGGTGTTGCCGGTCGGGATCGGCAGCGAGCGCCAGGTCTCGTCGCCCTTGAAGACGTCGGCGTAGTCGGCGGCGAACATCTCGCGGTCGATCGAGGTGCTCACGACCTCGGACACCTCCTGCGGGGAGGGCCAGATGTCCTTGAGGAAGACCGGCTCGCCGTCGGAGCCGACGCCCAGCGGCTCGTTGTCGAGGTCGATGTCCATCGTGCCGGCCAGCGCGTAGGCGACCACCAGCGGCGGCGAGGCCAGGTAGTTCATCTTCACGTCGGGGTTGATGCGGCCCTCGAAGTTGCGGTTGCCCGACAGCACCGCGGTGACCGCGAGGTCGTGCTGCTGGATGGCCGCCGAGATCTCCTCGGGCAGCGGGCCCGAGTTGCCGATGCAGGTGGTGCAGCCGTAGCCGACCAGGTTGAAGCCGATCTTGTCGAGGTACGGCTGGAGGCCGGAGCGCTCGAAGTAGCCGGTGACGACCTGGGAGCCCGGGGCGAGCGAGGTCTTGACCCACGGCTTGCGGGTCAGGCCCTTCTCCACCGCGTTGCGGGCCAGCAGCGCCGCGCCCAGCATCACGTACGGGTTGGAGGTGTTGGTGCAGCTCGTGATCGCGGCGATCGAGACGATGCCGTGGTCGATCTCCAAGCTCGTGCCGTCGGCCAGCGTCACCGGGACCGGCTTGTGCGGCCGGAAGCCGTTGGCCTGCGCGTTGGACGCGGGCGGGTCGGAGGCCGGGAAGGACTCCACGCCCTCCTCGTCGAGCGCGTCGGGCACGAAGACCTGCACGTCGCGGCGCCAGGTCTCCTTGGCGTCGGTCAGCGCGATGCGGTCCTGCGGGCGCTTCGGGCCGGCGATCGACGGCACGACGGTGCCGAGGTCGAGCTCGAGGTACTCGGAGAAGACCGGCTCGTTCGCGCTGTCCAGCCACATGCCCTGCGCCTTGGCGTAGGCCTCGACGAGGGCGATCTGCTCCTCGCTGCGGCCGGTCAGGCGCAGGTAGTCGGTGGTCTGGCCGTCGATCGGGAAGATCGCGCAGGTCGAGCCGAACTCGGGGCTCATGTTGCCGATCGTGGCGCGGTTGGCCAGCGGCACGCTGGAGACGCCCTCGCCGTAGAACTCGACGAACTTGCCGACCACGCCGTGCTTGCGCAGCATCTCGGTGACGGTCAGCACCAGGTCGGTCGCGGTCGCGCCGGCCGGGAGCTGGCCGGTCAGCTTGAAGCCGACCACCCGCGGGATGAGCATGGAGATCGGCTGGCCGAGCATCGCGGCCTCGGCCTCGATGCCGCCGACGCCCCAGCCCAGCACGCCGATGCCGTTCTCCATCGTGGTGTGGGAGTCGGTGCCGACGCAGGTGTCGGGGTAGGCCTTGCCGTCGCGGACCATGACGACGCGAGCGAGGTGCTCGATGTTGACCTGGTGCACGATGCCGGTGCCGGGCGGCACGACCTTGAACTCGTCGAAGGCCGTCTGGCCCCAGCGCAGGAACTGGTAGCGCTCGCGGTTGCGCTCGTACTCCCGCTCCACGTTGCGCTGGAAGGAGTCGGGGTGGCCGAAGTAGTCGACGATGACCGAGTGGTCGATGACCAGCTCGGCCGGGGCCAGCGGGTTGACCTTGGACGGGTCGCCGCCCAGGTCGCGCACGGCCTCGCGCATCGTCGCCAGGTCCACCACGCACGGCACGCCGGTGAAGTCCTGCATGATCACGCGAGCGGGCGTGAACTGGATCTCCACGCTCGGGGTCGCGTTCGGGTCCCACTCACCCAGCGCCCGGATGTGGTCGGCGGTGATGTTGGCGCCGTCCTCGGTGCGGAGGAGGTTCTCCAGCAGGATCTTCAGGCTGTACGGCAGGCGCGCCGAGCCCTCGACGGCGTCAAGCCGGAAAATCTCGTATGACGCATCGCCTACGCGTAGCGTGTCACGGCTGCCGAAGCTGTTCGCGGACACGGTGAATCGCCTCCTCGGTGGACCTGTGTTCAGTCAAATCCTGCCGCACCTCGGAGGGTGTTACGACGTTAGGTAACCCTAACCCGCAGGCCGCAGCGGATGTCTCGACGTCAAGATATCCCGGAAAGTATCTCGACATCAAGTTAAATGCCGCCGCCCTGGATCATGAGCAGCCCGCGCCTCTCCCCCGCCGCCCCCGCCACCTGGCCGGACACCGGCCCAGCGGCCTGCGGAGCTCATCCGGAGCGGCCGTCCCAGCGAGACCCAACCGGTCCCCAAGCCGTCCTTCCTACGGTCGGGCCATGAGATCACTCACCCGCTGGGCGGCGGCGCTCACCGCCCTCGTGCTCTCGCTCACCACGCTCACCCCGGCTCCGGCCTCGGCGAGCGTCCGGCTCCAGCTCACTCTCGAACTGCTGGTCGTCGACGACCAGAACGAGAGCGGCAACGACGAGATCGGCATCTTCTTCATCGCGCCGGTGGCGCCGGGCAAGAAGTACCTCATGTGGCCGGACGACCGCGACCGGATGAACGTCAACGCCGGCGACTGCTGGTACATCAACCTGGTCCGGGGCTGCCCGAACGGGTACACCAACAAGTCGGTGGGCGAGCAGGGCCCGCTGCCGATGTACTTCACCACCGGCGAGACCTGGACCTTCGAGATCTGGGAGGACGACGTCACCTCGTCCGACGACCTCATCCTGCGCGAGTCCTTCACCGTGGGCGAGGAGCCCTACCAGGAGCTGGTCTTCCGGGGCACCCGGAGCGGCGCGGACTACACGCTCTACGCCCGCCTGTCCTGACCGGCGCACCGCGAAGGCCGGAGGCCGGGCACGCTCAGCGCCCGGCCTCCGCTCTTCCGGGCCGCTAGATGGGGGCCAGCCGGACGAACAGCAGCCCCACGATGGCGACGGACAGCACCGGCGCCAGCACCTTGGTCTCGAACTTCTTCCCGGTCTTGATGCCGATCTTCCACGGCAGCACGAAGCGGGCGCCGAGCGGCCAGAGCACCGGGCAGCCCTTCTCCGTCATGCAGTCGCCGATCACGTGCATCAGGCAGCCCAGCCCGATGGCCAGGCCCATCCACGCGTAGCCCACGTCGAGCGAGCGGAAGACGACGTAGATGCCCGCGGTCAGGCCCACGTTCACCATCGCCGAGCCCAGCTTGTTGCCCGGGATGCCGATGCCGATGGCCCTTAACGCCAGCCCGACCATCAGCACCACCAGGATGTCGCGCCCGATCGGGTAGGTGTTGGCCAGCCAGTGCGCGCCGAATCCCATGCCGACGGCGAAGGCGAAGGAGTGCGTCATCCCGCGATGCCCGCCGGCCACCCAGTTGACGATCTTGCTCAGCAGCCAGGTGACCGGGCCGAAGGTCTGGGCGATCGTCGCGCTGGGATGGTCGAGGTCGGGCAGCATCGCGGCGCCGGCGCAGATCAACGCCCCGGCGATCAGCTCGGCCGGGGTCAGCGCGGTGGCCATGATCCCGGACTCGATGAACCGGCTCGACTCGTTCAGCAGCGGAAGTGCCGCGAGCGCCGGCGCCAGCGCTAACCAGCCGATCGCGCCGGTCATGGCGTGCGAGTGCCCCATCATGATCGGCACTCTACGACACCGGACCGACAGCCGGCGGGCCCCGCACGCCCTAGCCACAAGGCTTTCCGGTCACCTCGGGGTCACTTCCCGGCCACTCCCGAGCACTCCCCCGCGTTCGGGGCGACCCGGTGATTCCCGGACCTCCCGGACGGACCGTCTTCCGGGCAAAACAAAGACGAGGTCGTTACCGCAGCGACAGCACCCCCCAGCCCTGCCGACGCGGAACGACCTCGTCTGACTGATCCAACGGTACCGTCCCGGGTCTTGTTCCCCAATTCCGCGACTTTTTCGTGATGTAGCTCACGTTGGCCGCTTTTCGGGATCCATTCGGACACGATTGCTTGCGAACGACTGGTTAGCGATATATCTTTGAAGCATCGAGAACGATCGAAGGAGTATCACCATGAACCACACACACGCCATGGGAGGCCACTGGCCCGACCCGCGCGAACTGCGCCGGGCGGCCCGCGAGGCCGTCAGGTCCATCGCCGAGAGCTGGGAGCGCGGCGCGCCGGGGCCGCGTCCGCACCCGCACCCGCACCACGAGGGCGGCCCCCACGAGCACCGGCACCGCGGCCGGCGCGGACCCGGCCCCTTCCCGTTCGACTTCGGTCGCGGGCCCTGGGGCGGACCGGGCGGGCCGTTCGGTCCCCGCCACGGCGGCTGGGGCGGGCGGGGCCGCAAGGCCAAGCGCGGCGACGTGCGCGCCGCGATCCTCGCCCTGCTGTCGGAGGAGCCGCGCAACGGGTACCAGATCATCCAGGAGATCGCCCAGCGCAGCGAAGGCGGCTGGAAGCCCAGCCCCGGCGCCGTCTACCCGGCCCTCCAGCAACTCACCGACGAGGGCCTCGTCATCGCGGAGGAGGCCGAGGGCCGCAAGACCTTCCGCCTCACCGAGACCGGGCTGGCCTACATCGCCGAGCACGCCGACGAGGTCCGCGCGCCCTGGGACGAGATGCGGCCCGACATCGACGACAACACCGCCGACCTGTGGGACATCGCCCGCCAGTCGGCGTTCGCGATGATGCAGATCCTGCAGACCGGGTCCGAGGCCCAGATCCGCGAGGCCCGCAAGGCGCTCAGCGACACGCGGCGCAAGCTCTACCAGATCCTCGCCGACGGCGACGGCGACGAGGAGTGACCGCGGCATGAGCGGCGAGCTGCGCATCGGCGACGCCGAGCGCGACCAGGTGACGGCCGCCCTGCGCGAGCACTACGCGCAGGGCCGCCTCACTCGTGAGGAACTCGACGAACGGCTCGAACTCGCGCTCACGTCCAAGACCGCGAGCGAGCTCTCCCGCGCCACCACCGACCTCCCCGGTCCCACCTCCGGTCCCGGCGCGCGCCCCTTCCACCCCGGGCCTCCCCCGCTCCCCGGTCTCCCCGGTCTCCCCGGGTCCCCCGGCTCGTCCGGCTTCCCAGGCCTTCCCGGGCCGTGGCAGCACGCGCCGGAGCGGTTCGCCGCCTGGCGGGAGGAGGCCGAGCGCCACGGGCTGGCCTGGCCCCCCGCCGACCGGGACGCCTGGCGCGCGGCCCTGCGCGCCCACCGCCAGGAGATGCGCCGCCTCCGTCACGAGGCGCACGCCCGGCGCCGGCACACCCCCTGGCCCCACGACGCGGCCGCCTGGAGTCAGGGCGCAGGCTGGGGCGGCCCCATGAGCCGCCGTCGCGGCCGGCCGGGGTATCCGTGGGGACCCCGGCGCGGGCCGGGCCCGTTCGTGCCCCTCCTGCTCCTCGCCCTGGCCGCCGGGCTGATCTTCGGTGGGTTCGGGGTGCTCAAGGTCCTGCTGGCGCTGTGGATCGGCTCGATGGTCTTCCACACCGTCCGCCGGGTACGGCAGGCCAGGTCCTAACGGCCGCGGGCCAGCTCGACCTGCTTCCTGAGCAGCCGGAGCTGGTCCGCGATCCCCTCCAGCCGCCAGTGCGCGTTGAGCCCGCTGGGGTTGGGCAGCACCCACACCTTCGCCCCGCCGACCTGCACGTCCTGGGGCCCGATCGCCGCCTTGGGCCGGGCGAAAGCCGTACGGTACGCCGAGATCCCGAGCACGGCGAGCACCACGGGCCGGACCTCCGCCACGAGCCGCGCCAGCCGTACCCCGCCCTCGCGCAGCTCCTCGGCGGTCAGCTCGGCGGCGGTGGCGCTGGGCCGGGCGACGATGTTGGTGATGCCGAGCCCGAAGCCCGGCAGCAGGTGCTGCTCGGCGGGCGTGAGGCGGCGCGGGGTGAAGCCGCTGAGGTGCAGGGCGGGCCAGAAGCGGTTGCCCGGCCGGGCGAAGTGGTGCCCGGTGGCCTCGGACATCAGCCCGGGGTTGATGCCGCAGAACAGCACGTCCAGGTCGGGCCCCAGCACATCCTCGATCACCGCCCCAGCCTACGGGCCGGCCGCCGGCGTTCAGCCCATGTCTTCGAGCCTGCGGCCCTTCGTCTCCTTCACGAACTTCGTCACGAAGAGGAAGGAGAGCGCGGCGAAGATCGCGTACCCCAGGTAGGTCATCGGCAGGTTCCACTCCGACAGCCGCGGGAACGACACGGTGACCGCCCAGTTGGCCACCCACTGCGCGGCCGCCGCGACCGAGAGCGCGGCGGCGCGGATCCGGTTGGGGAACATCTCCCCCAGCAGCACCCAGACCACCACACCCCACGACAGGGCGAAGAACAGCACGAACAGGTTGGCCGCCACCAGCGCGATCGTGCCCTGCGGGTCGGGCAGCCGCACGTCGTCGCCCGTGCCGACCGCCGCGCTGAACGCCCACGCCGCCGTGCCCAGGGACAGGGCCATGCCCGCCGAGCCGATCAGCAGCAGCGGCTTGCGCCCGACCCGGTCCACCAGCGAGATCGCGATCAGCGTGCCGACGATGTTGATCGCCGCGCTGATCACGCTGATCAGCAGCGACTGGCTCTGGTCGATGCCGACCGACTGCCACAGCGACGAGGAGTAGTAGAAGATCACGTTGATGCCGACGAGCTGCTGGAAGACCGAGAGGCCGATGCCGATCCAGACGATCGGCAGCAGGCCCAGCGCCGAGCCGCGCAGGTCGCGCAGGGTCGGCGCCTTCGAGCGCAGCAGCACGCTCTGGATCTCGCGCACCTGGGCGTCGAGGTCCACGTCGCTGTTCTCGACCTTGGCCAGCACCTCGCGGGCCTCGGCGTTGCGCCCCACCGAGACCAGGAAGCGCGGGGACTCCGGGATGATCGACGCGAACAGCAGGTAGGCCAGCGCCGGGATCAGGCACGCGCCCAGCATCCACTGCCAGGCCTCCAGGCCCCACAGGACGTTGTTCACGTTCCCGCCCGCCACCTGGGCGATGCCGTAGTTGACGAGCTGCGACACCGCGATGCCCAGCACGATCGCCAGTTGCTGGAAGGAGCCCAACCGCCCGCGGTAGGCCGCCGGGGCCACCTCCGCGATGTAGGCCGGGCCCAGCACCGAGGCCATGCCGATCGCCGCGCCGGCCAGCACGCGCCAGATCGCCAGGTCCCAGATCGCGAACGGCAGCATCTGCCCGATCGAGCTCACCGCGAACAGCACGGCGGCGATCTGCATCGTCCGGGTGCGGCCCCACCGGTCGGCCAGCCCGCCCGCGAACCACGCGCCGACCGCCGAGCCCAGCAACGCGATGGCGACCACGAAGCCGGTCTCGACCGCGCCCACGTCGAAGTGCTTCTGGATGCCGGTGACCGCGCCGTTGATCACCGAGCTGTCGTAGCCGAACAGGAAACCGCCCAACGCGGCCGCCGCTGCGATGAACACGACGTGCCGCAGGTGCTCCTGCCGGCCGGGCTGAGTCGTTGCCATGTAGGTCCCCCTCGCGAGGGACCTACCCGTTCGTCACTCTCTGTACGTGATCGATGACCGAACCTTGACCACACCCGGCCGCGGGTTCACAGGCGCGGGTCGACCGGCTCCGACTCCAGGGCCAGCACGCCGAAGACCGGCTCGTGGATCCGCCACAGCGGGTCGCCGTCGGCCAGGCGGGCCAGCGCCTCCAGACCCAGCGCGTGCTCGCGCAGGGCGAGCGAGCGCTTCTTGCCGAGGAAACGCCGGCGCAGCAGGTCGAGGGAGTCGGTGTAGTCGGGGCCGTAGATGATCCGCAGGTACTCGCGGCCACGAACCTTGACCCCCGGCTGCACCCGCGCGGGCGGACGCTTGGGCGGCGCGCCGTCCGGCTGAGTGCCCTCGGCGGGCTGGACGCGGCCGGTCGGCGGCTGCACGGCGGGCTTGACGACCATGCCCTCGCCGCCGCCTGCGGTGAGCTCCTCCCACCACGCGGTGGCCGCCGCCCTCGACTCGGCCGAGCCGAGGGTGACGAAACGGTGGCGGGTGGGCGTGATCAGCTCGTGGTCGAGCAGCCCGAGCGTCGACAGGTGCCAGGCGTGCGGCTCCAGCGCGCTCGCCCGCCCCTCGCACGCCAGGATCTGGAAGGGCGCCAGCCGTATCCCCTCCAGCCCGTCGACGGGCCAGCAGTAACGCGCATAGGCGTCGCGGAACAGGGCAGCGTTGTCCTGGCGACGTCGGGCGCGGTCCAGCAACCCGCCCACATCCAGGCCGCGTCCGGCTGCCGCCGTGAGCGCGGCGACCGCCTCGGGCAGCGCGGCCCCGGCGGCGGCGCCGACGGAGGCGTACTGCGTGCGGATCAGGTCGAGCGCCTTGGCCGACCAGGGCAGGAGCTCGCAGTCCAGGATCACCCAGTCGGAGTCGAGCGCCTTCCAGAGCGGCGCGACCGCCTCCCGCAGCCGCTCGACCAGAGGGCCGGTGTCGGCGAAGAAGGGCCGCCCGGTGCGGGTGTAGACCGAGCCGCTGCTGCCGTCGGTGATCCCGAAGCGCGCCGCCGCGACCTCGGGGGTCCTGGTCAGTACGGCTATCGCCCGCGAGCCCATGTGCTTCTCCTCGCACACGACCTCCGTCACCCCCGCGGCGGCGAACTCCTCGAACGCCTCGTGCGGGTGCTCCAGGTAGCCGTCGAGCGGAGAGGTCTGGGGCGGGGCCATGGTCGGCGGCAGATACAGCAGCCAGCGCGGGTCGACGGCGAACCGGCTCATGACCTCCAGCGCGGTCGCCGCGTTCACCTCCTGGATCTTGATGCGGCCGCCGTACCTGGTCTCGATGTGCCGGGTGCCCTGGACGTCGTTGATGTCCAGGGTGCCGGGGTCGCGGTAGCCGGGCGCGGACAGCGGCTTGACCGGCTCGTACCACATCTGCTCGGCGGGCACCGAGACCAGCTCGCGCTCCGGGTAGCGCAGCGCGGTGAGCTCGCCGCCGAAGACCACCCCGGTGTCGAGGCAGATCGTGTTGTTGATCCACTCCGGCTTGATCGTGGGCGTGTGCCCGTAGACGACCATCGCCCGGCCGCGGTACTCCTGCGCCCACGGGTAACGCACCGGCAGGCCGTACTCGTCGGTCTCCCCGGTCGTGTCCCCGTACAGCGCGAAGCTGCGCACGCGGCCCGACGCGCGCCCGTGGTAGGACTCCTTGAGCCCCGCGTGCGCGACGACCAGGTTGCCGCCGTCGAGCAGGTAGTGGCTGAGCAGGCCGTCCATGAAGATCCGGGCGTCCTCGACGAAGACCGGATCGGCCGCGGCGAGCTGGTCGAGCGACTCCTGCAGGCCGTGCGCGACCCGGACCTTGCGGCCGTTGAGCGCGCGCACCAGCTTCTGCTCGTGGTTGCCCGCGACGCAGATCGCCCGGCCCGCGGCGACCATGGACATCACCAGGCGCAGCACGCCCGGCGTGTCCGGTCCGCGGTCGACCAGGTCGCCGACGAACACCGCGGTGCGGCCGGCGGGGTGCGAGGCGTCGGTCCACCTGCCCTCGGCGTCGCGCACGGGCTCCCAGCCGAGCCGCTCCAGCAGCGTCTCCAGCTCCGAGCGGCAGCCGTGCACGTCACCGATGATGTCGAACGGCCCGGTGAGGTCCTTCTTGTTCGACCAGGACTTGTCGTAGCCGATCGTGGTGGCGTCGATCTGCTCCTGGCCGCGCAGGACGTGCACCTTGCGGAAGCCGTCGCGGTTGATCCGGCTGAGCGAGCGGCGCAGGTCCTTGCGCTGGCGGATCACCACGCCCGCGCCGAAGTCGCGGTCGGGCCGGGACTCGTTGCGGGCGATGGCGATCTCGTCGGAGACGTCCAGGACGATCGCCTCGGCCAGCACGTCGTGCCGCTTGGCCAGGTCGATCAGGGATTTGCGGGCCTCGTACTGCACGTTGGTGGCGTCGACCACGGTCAGCAGGCCCCTGGCCAGGCGGACGCCCACGATGTGGTGCAGCAGCTCGAACGCCTGCGGGGTGGCGCTCTGGTCGTTCTCGTCGTCGGAGACCAGGCCACGGCAGTAGTCCGAGGAGATCACCTGGGTGGGCTTGAAGTGCTTCGCGGCGAAGGTGGACTTGCCGCTGCCGGAGACTCCCACCAGGACGACCAGGGAGAGCTCGGGGACTCGGATCTCAGCCACGGGAGCCGTCCTTCGTGTCGGTGACCGTCTCGGCGTCGGCCGGGGTCAGCTTGCTGAACACCGCCATCTGGGTGGGCGGGCCCAGCTCGGGGTCCTCCTCGCCGACCGGGCGGTAGCTCACCTGGTAGCCGTACTGCGCGGCGGCCCGGCCGGCCCAGTCGCGGAACTCGGCCCGGGACCACTCGAAGCGGTGGTCCTTGTGCCGCAGGCCGACCAGGGACTCGTACCGGACGTTGTACTCGACGTTCGGGGTCGTGACGAGCACATGGCCGGGGGCGGCGTGGCCGAAGACCACACGTTCGAGCGCGGCCAGCCTGGGCGGGTCGACGTGCTCGATCACCTCCATGAGCACCGCGGCGTCGTAGCCGGTGAACCGCTTGTCGGTGTAGGTCAGCGCGGACTGGAAGAGGGTCAGGCGGGCGCGCTTGCTGTCGGGCATGCGGTCCAGGCGGAGCTTGCGGGCGGCGATCGTCAGGGCCAGGACCGAGACGTCCGTGCCGGCCACGCGGGCGAAGCGGCGGTCGGCGAGCAGGGCGCCGACCAGTTCGCCGCCGCCGCAGCCCAGGTCGAGCACGCTGCTCGCGCCCAGCTCGGCCAGCATCGCCACGACGCTCTCGCGGCGCTGGAGGCTGAGCGACTTGGGCCTGACCCCAGGCTCGGCGGACCCGTCCGCAGGCTCCGCGGACCCGCTCGCAGGCTCCGCGGACCCGTCCGAAGGCTCGGCGGCTGCGGTTTCGGAGGCGGTGGCCTCGTCCAGGGCGGTCTCGCCGGGGGCGGCGTCCTCGGCGACGGCGGGCTCCAGCGACTCCTCGGTCTCGTCGCCCAGCTCGGCCAGCCGGGCCAGCGCGGCCCGGGCCAGCGTGGGCCGGCGGCCGAGGTACCGCCGCGTGATCAGCCCCCGCTCGGGGTGCGCCCCCAGCCAGCCGCCCGCGGCCCGGATGAGCTTGTCCACCTCGTCCGGCGCGATCCAGTAGTGCTTGGCGTCGTCGAGCACCGGCAACAGCACGTACAGGTGGTTGAGCGCATCGGCCAGCCGCAGCGTCCCGCGCAGGGTCAGGGACAGGTACCGCGAGTCGCCCCACTCGGGGAACCGCTCGTCGAGCGGCACGGCGACCGCCTCCACCGCCCACCCGAGCGGCTCGAACAACCGCCGCGCCAGGTCCGCGCCGCCCCGGCAGGGCAGCGCGGGCAGGGTGAGCTCCAGGGGCAGCGCGGTGTCCGGGAGCTCGGGCTTGGCCTTGCACCGCCCGGCGCGGGCCGTGCGGAAGACGTCGCCCAGCGCGACCGCGAGCAGCGAGGAGGCGGCGTAGGGGCGGTCGTTGACGTACTGCGACAGGCTGAAGTCCGGCGAGGAGGCCCCGCGGCTGCGGACCAGCTTGACGGGGTCGACGTCCAGCAGGAGCGCGGCGGTGCAGCGTTCGTCGCCGGCCTCTGGGTAGAACACCGCGGCCGTGCCGAAGGACTGGCTGAACTCCTGCACTCTGCCGGGATGCTTGTGCAGGAGAAAGCCCAGGTCGGTGGCGGGTTTCCGGGTCGTCGAGATCGTCAGCAGCACGTCCACAGTCTGCCGCACCGGCGAGCGGTGCGGCCAACGGGTTTCCGTGCTCAGACCTGTGGGAGGACCTCCGCGGCGAGGAGTTCGAGGTGGTCCAGGTCGGCCAGGTCGAGAACCTGCAGGTAGATCCGGGACGCGCCCAGCTCCCCGAAGCGGCCGATCTTGTCCACGACCTCCGCGGGCGTGCCGGCCAGGCCGGTGGCGCGCAGGGCGTCGAGGGGCTGGCCGATGGCCGCGGCGCGGCGGTCGAGTTCGGCGGCGTCCCGGCCCACGCAGACGGTCTGGGCGGCCGAGTACTCCAGGGTGCGGCCGGCGTCGGTGGCGGCCTGCCGTACGCGGGAGAAGTGGGTGCCGGTGGTCTCCAGCGCCTGGAAGGGCACGTTGTACTCGTCGGCGTACCGGGCCGCCAGGCGCGGGGTGCGCTTGGGGCCGAAGCCGCCGATGATGAGCGGCGGGCCGCCGGGCTGGACGGGCTTCGGCAGGGCGGGCGAGTCGACCAGGCGGTAGTGGGCGCCGTCGAAGGAGTACGGCTTCTCCGCGGCCCACAGGCCCTTGATGATCTCCACCTGCTCCTCGAAGCGGGCGAACCGCTCGCCGACCGGCGGGAACGGGACGCCGTAGGAGCTGTGCTCGGTGTCGAACCAGCCCGTGCCGAAGCCGAACTCGACCCGGCCGCCGCTCATCTGGTCGACCTGCGCGACGCTGATCGCCAGCGGGCCGGGCAGCCGGAAGGTGGCCGGGGTGACCAGGGTGCCGAGGCGGATGCGCGAGGTCTCCCGGGCCAGCCCGGCGAGGGTGATCCAGGCGTCCGTGGAGCCGGGGCCCGGGTCGCCCTGGCCGATGCGCTGGTAGTGGTCGGAGCGGAAGAAGGCGTCGAATCCGAGGCGCTCGGTGGCTTGCGCGACGGCGAGCAGGTCGTCGTAGGTGGCCCCTTGCTGGGGCTCGGTGAAGATCCGCAGCTTCATGTTCCCCATTATCCGGGCGTATCACGGCAAGCCTTGCTATGGTTCCGGTCCGTAATCGGATAGCCACTAGGAGTGGCCATGGCTGAGCATCGCCGGGCTCCCGGCACCCTGCCCCGCTCGCTCGCCATCCTCGCGGGGCTGGCGCTCGCGGGGGTGACCGGGGCGGCCGTCTGGATGCTGCCGTCCCAGGCGCAGCCGGACCGGGCGGGCGCGTCCCAGGCCGGGGCGCCGCCCAGGCCCAGCGTGAGCGCGCGCTCGGGTCCCGTGCCGTTACCGTCCGGCGCGGCCGTGGCGCGGGTGCCCGGGACGTTCGTGTCCTACGTGGACACCGGGCGGACGCCCGTGCCCGACCTGCCCGGCGAGGCCCGCCGCGGCGGCGTGCGCTGGTTCATGCTCGGCCACGTCGTGGCCGGCGACGGCGGGTGCGCGCCGGTGTGGCGCGGGCGCACCGATCAGAGCGGCGTACGGCTGGCCGAGACCGTCCGGCGGCTGCGGGCCGCGGGCGGCGAGCCCCTGATCGCCTTCGGCGCCCCGCCGGAGGCCACCTCCACATCCCCCCAGACCGGCACCCGCCGCTCCCCGCAAACGCGCACCCGCCCCTCCACCGCCTCCCTCACCTCACCCGCCTCCCTCACCTCACCCGCCTCCAGCCGCGATCTGGCCGACGCCTGCGCGAAACCCCCCTTGCTGGCCAACGCCTACCGCCGGGTCCTCCAGGCGTTCACCGCCGCCCACGCCGCGTTCGAGATCCACGACACCTCCACCAGGACCACCCTCCGCCGCGCCGAAGCCCTGCGCGCACTCCAGACCGAGGCCAGAACCCAGGGCAAGCGGCTGCACGTCACCTTCACCCTCCCCCTCGACCAGGCCGGACAGGTCGTGCGCCTCACCACCCAGGCGGGCGCGACCGTGGACACGGTGAACCTGCTCGCCCCCATGGAGCCGCAGTCGGCTCCCGACGGCCGGATGCGCCGCCTGGCCGCGGACCTGCGGAAGGCGAACGCCGCGGTGGCGCTGGCGACGGGCGACGACCCGGCCCAGGCGTGGCGGCGGATCGCGGTGACGCCGGTCCTGGCCGCGCCGGGCGACCTCAGCGAGCTGGACGCGCGCAAGCTGGCGGTGTTCGCCGCGCGGTACGGCCTGGCGTGGCTCTCGGTGCGCGGAGCCGTACCATCAGGGGATATACCCGGCATTCTGGCTCGCGCCCGCGGCTAGACTGGCCCGTGTGACCCGTCCCGAAGTAGCACGAAAAATCCTCGTGTACTGGATGGACGGCACCGTGGCCTTCCTGGGCCTCCTCTACCTGATGTCCGTGCTCGGCGCGGCCATGAGCGGCACGATCTCCCTCGCCGTCGCGGGCGTGCTGACCGTCTGCCTCGCCGGCGTCTGCGTGATCTTCGCGCTCGTGCTGCGCATCGCCTTCGCCGGCCGCCCCCGCCCCACCCTGCTGCTGGCCGTCATGGGCGTGCTGGCGGTGACCGCGGTGGCGCTCGTCCCACCGGGCGGCGCCGCGGCGTCGGGCTGGGACACCATCGTCCTGCTGTGGGTGTCGATCAGCGGCCTGTTCCTGCACCGGGGCATCACCGCGGCCCTAGCGGTGGCCGCCGTCGCCGGGACGACCGTGCGGCTGCACCTCGTCGGCGGCCATGACTGGATCGCCCAGGCGATCGTGCTCTCCATCGCCATGATCGCGATGACCTTCGGGCTGTGGCTCTGGCTCTGGCTGTGGCGCACGATCAGGGAGGCGTACGAGAGCAAGGAGGCCAAGGCCCGGCTCGCGGTGACCGAGGAACGGCTGCGTTTCTCCCGCGACCTGCACGATCTGCTGGGCCGCAGCCTCGTCATGCTCTCGCTGAAGAGCGAGCTGGCCGGCAAGCTCGGCTCGGCCGAGGAGATGCGCCAGGTGCACCGGCTGGCCGGCGAGGCGCTGAGCCAGCTCCACGCCACCGCCACCGGGCTGCGCGCGCTCGACCTCGACGAGGAACTGGCCGAGGGACGCGGCGTGCTGGAGTCCATCGGCGTGCGCTGCACGGTCGAGACCGGCGCCGCCGCGCAGCTCCCCCCGCACTCGCGCGACCTGCTGGCCTGGGTGGTGCGCGAGGGCACCACGAACATCCTCAAGCACAGCACCCCGACCCACTGCCTGATCAAACTGGACGGCGGCGTGCTGGAGATCCGCAACGACGGCGTACGGCCCGCCTCCGACCAGCACGGGTCGGGCTTGGAAGGCCTCGCCGAGCGGCTGACCACGGGGGGCGGCTCGCTCCGGGCCGAGCAGGTGGGCGAGACCGAGTTCGTGCTCAGAGCGGCGGTCCCCGCATGACCTCCGCCGTCGCCACCTCCGCCCCCGCTCGGCGGCGCTCCCTGCGCGCCCGGGTGCGCGAGGCCTCCCGGCTGGACAAGATCCGCTGGCTGATGGTCTATTCGGTCGACGTCATGATGCTGGTGCTCGGCCTCGGCTTCGTCCAGCTCCTCGCCATGGCCGACATCGACGGCTACCCCACCCCGCTGGCCGTCGCCGCCGCGCTCCTGCTGGCCGTGCTGTACGCGCTGGCCACCCGGCCGTTCCGAATCCTCGTGGCCGGCCGCCCGACGCCGGTCCGGCTGCTGGTGATCGCCGGAGTGATCACCCTCTGCCTCACCGCGCTCGGGCTGATCGTGACATTCCCGGTATACCTGGCGATGCTCGCCCCGTTCGTCCGCAAGCGGGTGATCCTGCTGCTCGGCGGCCTGTTCCTCGCCGGTGCCACCGCCATGCTGATGATCTACGCGCCGGAGGCCGCCCCCGACGTCGCCCTGCTGCTCGTCATCGCCGAGGCCGTGCTCGTCGGCAGCGTCCTGGCCAACCTGTGGCTGTGGCGGATCGCGGTCGAGGCGCACGACGGCGAGGAGGCCAAGGCCAAGCTGGCCGTCTCCGAGGAGCGGCTGCGCCTGGCCCGCGAGCTGAACGCGCTGCTCGGGCAGAGCCTGTCGGACATCTCCGTCAAGAGCTACCAGGCCGCCACCCTGGCCGACGAGGGCGAGGGCGAGGCCGCCGCGCGGCAGATGTTCGAGGTGCGGGACCGGGCGCGGGTCTCGCTCAAGGAAGTCCGCGCCGCCGTACAGGACTACCGGGCGCTCAGCCTGGACGAGACGCTCGCCAGCGTGCGCGCGGTCCTGGAGGCGGCGGGCGTGGAGTGCGCCGTGCGGGTGCGGGCGGCCGGCCTGCCGGCCGCCGGCCTCACCCTGCTGGCCGCCGCCGTCCGCGAGGGCACCACCGTGATCCTCCGCCACGGTACGGCGAAGCGGTGCGTGATATCGATCGAGAAGGGAGTGCTGGAGATGACCAACGACGGCACGCGGGAGCCGGGCGACCTCGACGCCCTGGCCGAACGCGCGGCTGCCGCGGGCGCCGCCCTCACTCCCCTGCCCGGCCCCGGGGCCGGCTTCATCCTGAAGGTGGCCGCATGATCCGCGTCCTGCTCGCCGACGACGAGCACCTCATCCGCGGCGCCATCGCCGCCCTGCTCGACCTGGAGGACGGCATCCAGGTCATCGCCCAGGTGGGCCGGGGCGACGAGGTCGCCGCCGCGGTCGCCGAGCACCGGCCGGACGTGGCGGTGCTCGACATCGAGATGCCCGGCATGGACGGCCTGGCCGCCGCCGAACGGATCAGCGGCCAGTGCTCCATCGTCATCCTGACCAGCCTCGGCCGGCCGGGCTACCTGCGCCGGGCCATGGCCGCGGGCGTGAGCGGCTTCCTGGGCAAGGACGCCTCCGCCGAGGAACTCGCCCGCGCGATCCGCAAGGTGCACGGCGGCGGGCGCTACCTCGACGCCGACCTGGCCGCCGCCGCGATGACCGCCGGGGACAGCCCGCTCACCGACCGTGAGACCGACGCCCTGCGCCTGGCCGCCGACGGCGCCGCCGTCTCCAAGATCGCCACGGAGCTGCACCTCACCGAGGGCACCGTGCGCAACTACCTGTCCAGCGCGATGACCAAGCTCAACGCCCAGAACCGCCTGGAGGCGATCCGCACGGCCCAGCGCATGGGCTGGCTGTGACCGCCTCGCGCCCGATCACCTGACCAGCAGCGCCACGCACTCCACGTGGTGGGTCATCGGGAAGGCGTCGAAGGCGCGCAGGTCGGCCAGGTCGTAGCCGAGTTCGGCGAACCAGGCCAGGTCGCGGGCGAGGGTGGCCGGGTCGCAGGAGACATAGACGATCCGGGAGGCCTCCAGGCCGGACACGCGGGCGACGACCTCGCGGCCGAGCCCGGAGCGGGGCGGGTCGACCACGACGAGGTCGGCGCGCTCGATCCCGAAACGGTCGAACGCCGACTCCACCCGCGACTTCTCCACCTGCGCCTGGGGCAGGTCGCGGAGGTTGCGGCGGGCGTCACGCACGGCGCTGGCCTCGGACTCGACGCCGAGCACCGCGCCCTCGGGCCCGACCGCCTCGGCCAGGGCGGCGGCGAACAGGCCGACGCCGCAGTAGAGGTCGAGCGCCCACTCGCCGGGCGCGGGCGCGGCATAGGACATGACCGCGTCGAGCAGGGTGACCGCGGCGCCGGGGTGGACCTGCCAGAAGCCGCTGCCGGTCACCTGGAACCGGCGCTCGTCGACCTGCTCGTGCAGCAGGCCGGAGCCGTGCCGGGGTTCGGTGCGGCCCTTGCCCTGGTCGACCAGGATGGACGCGGGCGACTCCAGCGGCGGGACGGCGACCGAGCGGCGCGGCCTGGGCCGCACGACGACCGCGTGCTCGCCGGTGGAGGAGGCGATGACCTCGACCCCGGCCGCGCCCGGCCAGGCATCGGCGAGCACGCCGACCGACTCGACCTCGGGATGCGCGATCAGGCAGGCGTCGATCGCCTCGATGTCGTGGGAGCGGTGCCGGCGCAGGCCGAGCACGCCGTCGGGCCGCGCGGCGAACTGCACGCGGGTACGCCAGCCGAGGCCGTCGGGTGTGCCGGGCAGTTCCTCGACCACGACCTTGCGCTCCAGGCCGGCCAGCCGGCGGAGCTGCTCCTCGACGATCGCGGCCTTGATCTCGCGCTGGGCGGGCAGCGAGGCGTGCTGCCAGTCGCAGCCGCCGCAGCGGCCGGGGCCGGCGAAGGGGCAGGGCGGCACGACCCGGTCGGGCGAGGCCTCCAGGACCTCGACCGCGTCGGCGCGCAGGAATCTGGCGGTCTCCTCGGTGACCTCCGCTCGCACGCGCTCCCCGGGCAGGGCGTGCCGTACGAAGACCACGCGCCCGTCGTCATGGCGCGCGACGCACCAGCCACCGTGCGCGGCCGGACCGATCGTCAATTCGAGAAGCATCAGACCAGCCTATTGCTTGGACGTGTCCGCTCCGGCCCGCCGTACCGAACCCGGGGCGTACGGCTCGCGCCGCTTGCGCAGCCGGTCGGAGGAGTGCAGCTGCCACGGCACGCTGGTCACCATCACGCCCGGCTTGAACAGCAGCCGCGCCTTGAGCCGCAACGCGCTCTGGTTGTGCAGCAGGTGCTCCCACCAGTGGCCGACCACGTACTCCGGGATGAACACGGTCACCACGTCCCGCGGCGAGCGCTTGCGCAGGTTCTTGACGTAGTCGAGGACCGGCTGGGTGATCTCGCGGTAGGGCGAGTCGAGCATCTTGAGCGGCACCGGGATGCCCAGCCGCTCCCACTCCTCCTGCAGTTGCCTGGCCTCCTCGCCCTCGACGCCGACGGTGACCGCCTCCAGCGTGGAGGGCCGGGTGGCGCGGGCGTAGGCCAGGGCGCGCAGGGTGGGCTTGTGCAGCTTGGAGACCAGCACGATGGAGTGGTTGCGCGAGGGCAGCATCGAGGAGTCGAAGTCCTCGGTGATGGACAGCTCCTTGGCCACGTTGTCGTAGTGCCGGCGGATGCCCTTCATCATCAGGAACAGCACCGGCATGGCCAGGCAGACGATCCACGCGCCGACCAGGAACTTGGTCATCAGCACGACGATCAGGACCAGCCCCGTCATCACCGCGCCGAAGAAGTTGATCACGCGCGAGCGCTGCATCTGGAAGCGCAGCCGCGGGTCGGCCTGGGTGCGCAGGTGGCGCGTCCAGTGGATGACCATGCCGGTCTGGCTGAGGGTGAAGGAGACGAAGACGCCGACGATGTACAGGTTCAGCAGCTTGCTCACGTCGGCCTGGAAGCCCCACAGCAGCAGGCAGGCGCCGAGCGCCAGGATGACGATGCCGTTGGAGAAGGCCAGCCGGTCGCCGCGGGTGTGGAGCTGGCGCGGCAGGTAGCGGTCCTGGGCCAGGATCGAGCCGAGCACCGGGAAGCCGTTGAAGGCGGTGTTGGCGGCCAGGAACAGGATGAGCGCGGTCACCGCCGAGATCACCACGAACAGCAGCGAGCCGCCGCCGAAGACCGCGTCGGCGACCTGGGAGATGATCGGCTGCTGGTAGTAGCCCTCGCCCGCCGGCTTGCCGTCGATCACGATGTCGATGGCCGGGTGCTCGGCGACCTTCACCCCGGAGACCAGGCCGAGGGCGATGATGCCGCTGAACATGCTCACCGCGACCAGGCCCATCATCAGCAGCGTGGTCGCCGCGTTCCGGCTCTTGGGCTTGCGGAAGGCGGGCACGCCGTTGCTGATCGCCTCGACACCGGTGAGGGCCGCGCAGCCGGAGGAGAAGGCGCGCAGGATCAGGAAGGCGGCGGCGAAGGAGGTGAGGTTGGTCTGCTCGGCGACGATCTCGTAGTCGGCGGTCGGCGCCCGCAGCTCGTCGCCCAGCGCGAAGTACTTGAACGCGCCCCACGCCACCATGCCCAGCACCGAGATCATGAAGGCGTAGGTCGGGATCGCGAAGGCCGCGCCCGACTCCCGGATGCCGCGCAGGTTCACCACCGTCAGCAGGATCACGATCACGATGGCCACGGTCGGCTTGTGCTCGGCGACGTACGGGATGGTCGCGCCCACGTAGTCGACGCCGTTGGCCACCGACACCGCCACGGTGAGCACGTAGTCGACCATCAGCGCACTGGCGACGGTGAGCCCGGCGTTCTTGCCCAGGTTGACGGTGGCGACCTCGTAGTCGCCGCCGCCGCTCGGGTAGGCGTGCACGTTCTGCCGGTAGGAGGCGACGACGGTCAGCATGACCACGACCACCGCCACGGCCACCCATGGGCTGTAGTGGTAGAACGAGATCCCGGCCAGCGAGAGGATGACGAGGATCTCCTGCGGCGCGTAGGCCACCGAGGAGAGCGCGTCGCTGGCGAAGACCGGCAGCGCGACGCGCTTGGGCAGGAGTTGCTCGTGCAACTGCCCGCTGCGCAGCGCTCGTCCGACGAGCACGCGCTTGACAAGATCCGTCATCTTCGCCACGTATCCAGATGCTAGTACGCTGACTACCAGGCAAGCTGGTGGGGAGCGTATGCACATCGTGATAATGGGGTGTGGGCGCGTCGGTTCGACGATCGCGCACATCCTTGAGGACAACGGCCACTCGGTCGCGATCATCGACCGCGACCCCCAGGCCTTCCGCCGGCTGCGCGCCGGTTTCCGCGGCCGCCGGGTGACCGGCGTCGGCTTCGACCGCGAGGTGCTCCAGGAAGCGGGCATCGAGTCCGCCGCCGCCTTCGTCGCCGTCAGCAGCGGCGACAACTCCAACATCATCTCCGCGCGCGTCGCCCGCGAGACCTTCGGCGTCGACAACGTCGTGGCCCGCATCTACGACCCCCGCCGCGCCGAGGTCTACCAGCGCCTGGGCATCCCCACCGTGGCCACGGTGCGCTGGACCGCCGACCAGATCCTGCGCCGCGTCCTGCCCGAGGGCGCCGAGCCGCTCTGGCGCGACCCCACCGGCGAGGTCGTCCTGGCCGAGGTCGCCGTGCACCCCGGCTGGATCGGCACCCAGGTCACCCGCCTGGAGGAGGCCGCCGGTGTCCGGGTCGGCTTCCTCAACCGGATGGGCGAGGCCCTGGTCACCAAGAACGACACCGTGGTTCAGGAGGGCGACGTCCTGCACGTGATCGCCGCCGAGGACGACATGGACCGGATCAACAAGGTGTTCGCCACCGCACCGGAAGAGGACCACTGATGCGCGTCGCCATCGCCGGGGCGGGCGCCGTCGGCCGCTCCATCGCCGCCGAACTCCTGGAGAACGGCCACCAGGTCCTGCTCATCGACATCGACCCCAAGGCCATCAAGATCGACTCGGTGCCGCGGGCCGAGTGGCTGCTCGCCGACGCCTGCGAGATCTCCTCGCTCGACGAGGCCGGGCTGTCCAACTGCCACGTGGTGGTCGCCTCCTCCGGCGACGACAAGGTCAACCTGGTCGTCTCCCTGCTGGCCAAGACCGAGTACGGCGTGCCGCGCGTGGTGGCGCGGATCAACCACCCGTCGAACGAGTGGCTGTTCAACGAGTCCTGGGGCGTGGACGTCGCCGTCTCCACCCCGCGCCTGCTCTCCGCCCTCGTCGAGGAAGCGGTCAGCGTGGGCGACCTGGTCCGGCTCATGACCTTCCGGCAGGGGCAGGCCAACCTGGTCGAGCTCACCCTGCCCGAGGACGCCCCCGTCGTCGGTCAGCGCGCCGGCTCCGTGCCGTGGCCGACCGACTCGGCGCTCGTGGCGATCCTGCGGGAGGGGCGGGTGCTCGTGCCCACCGCCGACGACCCGCTGGAGGCGGGGGACGAACTGCTCTTCGTCGCCTCCCAGGAGGTCGAGGAGGAGCTCGGCCAGCTCCTCTCGCCGCACTAAACCCACCGTCCCGCTGTACGGCAGGCCGCCGTATGGAAGGTCAGGTACGGCAAGGCAAGGTACGGCGGGCCACCGATACGGCGGGGCCGGGGTACGGCGGGCCGGCCGGTGCCGTGGGAGCGGGCTCAGGGGCGGGGGCGGGTGCGGCGGGCTGCCCGGATCAGCCAGGGCACCGTCAGCAGGGCTCCCCCGGTGAACGTCTTCGAGAGCAGCTCGTCCGGGCCCACGTCCGCCGCCAGCAGCCCGGATACCGCGAAACCGGCCGCCGCCCCGATCAGGGTGACGGCCACCGGCTTGGCCGCGTTCTGCCAGGTCCGCACCGCGACCACCGCCGTCCACACCGCCAGCAGCCCCGCCACGTACGGCAGTGCCTGCCCCGTAGCTCCGTAGAGCGTCGGGACCAGGCTCAGGCGCACGGCCATCGCCCCCGTCCTGCTCCGGGCGAGCAACCGGGCCGGGACCGCCAGGACGGTCACCAGCAGGCCGGCCAGGATCAGCAGCAGCGCCACCTCGGGCGGGAAGTCCACCATCGAGCGGCCGACGAGCCGGTCGGTGACCTTGCTCGCCACGTGGGCCGCCAGGCCGGCGATCACCGTGGCCGCCGCCACTCCTGCCACGACGCCGCGCACCTTGTCCGTTGTGGTGGCGGGAGGCGTGGGCCGCACGCTCGGGCCCTCGGCCGTGTCGCCCAGGCCTGCCGGACGACCGCTGCCCTTCGACCGGGCCGCCTCGGGGTTCCCCCCGCCCGCACGCTGGAGGGCCTCGGGCCGGAGCACCAGCGTGGGCCGGGACACCTCACCCGCCCGTGAGTCCTCGGATCGGGTCTTCCCGGCGGGCAGGTGGTCGGCGGCCTGGGGGTCTCCCGGGCGTGCGGCGTCGGCCCGGCTGGGCTCGGGCCGGACGGCTCCGGTTTCCGGGGAGACGCGGGTCGGCGGGATGGCGGACGGGGGCTCGGAGCGGCTGAGGGCCGGAAAGAGCCCGGGCGTGTCGGCCACCCTGGACGAGCGTTCCCCAGAGGCCCCCTCACCCGACAAGGCCCGTCCCACGGAAGACCGCTCTCCAGGGGACCGGTCCCCAGAAGACGGCTGCCCAGAAGACGACTGCCCAGAAGACGGCTGCCCGGAGGACCGCTGCCCCGACGAAGGCCGGCCCGACGAAGGGCGCCCGCTGGAGGACTGCTCGATCGCGGACTGCTCGCTCGAGGAGTGCCACTCCCCCACGGAGGGCCGCTCTCCTGGTGAGGGCCGCCCGGCCGAGGCCCCCTCGCCCCGGGCCTTCTCCCCCGGCGCCCGCGACTGCGCCGGGCGGGAGGTTCGGGAGCCGGGAGTGGTGCCCGGGCGGCCGGCGAGACCGGCTTCTGCCTCGTCGGCCTGCCGTACGAGGTCGGCCAGGGCGCGGGAGCCGGTGCGTTCGGGGTGGCCGCCGGCGCGGATGAGGGCGGCACGGGCGGCACCGTGGGACATCCGGTCGGCGGGGTCACGGGCCATCAGCCCCTCGATGACCGGCCGCAACCGCCCGGCCCGCTGCGGGGGCCGGGGCTCGGACATGAGGATGGCCGCCAGCACCGCCACCGGCGTCGGCCCCCGGTACGGCGGAGCCCCCTCGACCGCGTTGTAGAGCGTCGCCCCCAGCGCCCAGAGGTCGGACGCGGCGGTGGCGGGCTTGCCTTCGAGCCGTTCGGGCGCCATGAAGGCGGGCGAGCCGAGCAACATCCCGGTGCCGGTGATGGTCGGCGAGTCGGCGACGTGCGCGACACCGAAGTCGGTGAGCACGACGCCCCCGTCGTCGAGCAGCAGCACGTTGCCCGGCTTGACGTCGCGGTGGGTGATCCCGGCGTTGTGCGCGGCCTGGAGCGCGTCGAGCAGCTTGACGCCGATCTCGACCGCGACCTCCTCGGTGAGCGGCCCCCAGCGGTCGACGACCTCGTGCAGCGACTCGGCGGGCAGGAGTTCCATGACGATCCACGGGTAGCCCTCGTCGAGGACCACGTCGTGGATGGTGACGACGCCGGCGTGGCGCAGCCGGGCGGCCGAGCGGGCCTCGCGCAGGACGCGTTCGAAGGCGCGCTCGCGTTCCTTGCCGCTCACCCAGTCGGGCAGCAGCACCTGCTTGAGCGCCACCGCGCGGTCGAGGATCTCGTCACGGGCCCGCCAGACGACGCCCATGCCGCCACGGCCGAGCTCATCGGCCAGCCGGTAGCGGCCGCCGACGAGCTGCGGAGGTGAATCGGGCACGAGGCGAAGCGTACCCCGCTACGCCGACGCGTTCACGGGGGTGCGCCCGCGAGCGAGCACCCACCCCATGGCGGCGAACGCGGCGATCTGCAAGGGCCACCCCATGGCGTACTTGACCACGAGCTGGACCACGACCCAGTTCTCGGACAGCATGCCGTTGGAGACCGCCAGATAGAGCGGGACCTGCACGACCAGCCGGATCAGGTTGGGGGCCAGCAGGAGCCAGGTCAGCTTGGTGCAGAGCTTGACCATGCCCGGGTCCTTGCGCCACTCCACGGGGTCGCCGGCCACCGAGCCGACCATGAAGCCCACCACGGGCCAGCGGGTGACGATGGACAGCAGCATGCCCGCCGCCCACAGCGCGTTGACCAGGATGCCCGGCAGGGCGATGTCGGCCGCGTCGCCGGTGCGGGAGACGAAGAAGGCGGCGATCGCGATGCCGAAGACGCTGTTGAGCACGAACTGCACGCTCTGCTTCTGCGCCAGCCGTACCAGCAGGAGGACCGCCGCGAAGGCCCCGCTGATGAGCAGGGACTGCTTCATGTCCTTGGTGGCGAGCCAGGAGATGGTGAACGCGAGGGTGGGCACGGCCGCCTCGATCATGCCGCGCTTGCCGCCGAGCGCCTTCATGAGCTGGTGGCGTACGGCGGCCTCGACGGTGTCGTAGGCCGTCGGCTGCAGCGACTTCGCGTCCGACGTCACGTGGTTCCTCCTGGGCGCAGCTCGTAGCGCGGGTTGAACATCACCTTGCGGCCGTCCTGCAGGCTGACCAGGCCTTCCGCCTTGACGATGCGCCCGGGTTCGATGCCGGCGATCCTGCGCCGGCCGAGCCAGACCAGGTCGATGACGTCGGAGCCGTCGTACAGCTCCGCCTCTAGGGCGGGAGCGCCGCCCCGGGGCCGCAAGGTCACGGTACGTAGCGTACCGGCCACGCAGAACCGGCGGCGGTTGGCGCACGACACGATGGGGGTCGCGCCGGTGTTCTCGGCGTCTTCTCGCAGTTCGGCGGCCTCAAGCTCCGACTGGCTCGTTGCCAGCCGGTTGAAGAATGCCCGCAAGCCGCGTTTCGGAGGCTCAGTCATGATGAATCAGCTTAAGCGATGAAATTGTCAGCGGATTTCGCTAATTTCTGGTCCGCGGCGGAACGGGTCTAGCTGGGGTGTTTCGTCCTCTTGCTGAGGCCGTTCGTTGGGCCGCCGCAGCGGAATCGTCTCCTCCCGGGCCATCGGCTCCTGCCCCCGGACTACCACCACATCGCGCAGGTAGTCCTCGAAGCGGGCGGCGATCGTCTCGTCCTGCGCGGCGGGGCCGCTGACGACGCCCAGGAGCAGCCAGCGCGGCCCGTCGACGCCGAGGTAGCGGATCGGCCGGGTCTCGCCCTCCGACTCGACCTCGCCGACGAGTTCGGGGCCGAAGACGCCCTCCCGCTCGTTGGCCGTCTTGAGCTGGCCGGCGACCTTGGTGCGGACCTCGCTCCAGATGCCGCCGGACTTGGGCGCGGCCAGCGCCTGGAGCTGCAGGGTGCTGTCGCCGAGCAGGACGAGCACGCCGACGTGCTGGTCGCCCATGGAGGCGAGCCGTACTTCGAGGTCGTCGGCCTGCGGCACGCGCAGCCCGCCCAGGTCGATGCGCTCGTGGTCGGGGTGGGGCTCGTCGGCGTCCCAGGGGCCCGACTCGCGCATGGTCTCTTCTACGGCCTGTTCGGCCTGCTTGGCTTCGTCACGCCGGCGACGTCGGAACACGTCTAATCACTCCCTCTGCCGAGCTCGGGTGAGCTCTGGCGGCCGAGCTCTGGTGAGCTCTAGCGTCCTGTCGATCCGTGCCCGCCGGCGCCGCGCGCCGAGCCGGGAAGCTGCTCCACCTCGGCGAAGCGCACGCGCTCCACCCGCTGGACCACCAGTTGCGCGATCCGGTCGCCGCGGCGCAGCCGTACCGGCTCCTTGGCGTCGGTGTTGAGCAGGATGACCATGATCTCGCCACGGTAGCCCGCGTCGATGGTGCCCGGGGCGTTGACGACGGTGACGCCGTGCTTGGCGGCCAGCCCCGAGCGGGGGTGGACGAAGGCGGCGTAGCCGTCGGGGAGCGCGATGGACAGCCCGGTGCGGACGATCGCCCGCTCCCCCGGCTGCAGCTCGACGTCCTCGGCGCTGTGCAGGTCGGCGCCGGCGTCGCCCGGATGGGCGTAGGACGGCACCGGCAGCTCGGGGTCGAGCCGCTGGATCAGGACCTCTACCGCGGTCATGGGTTCACCTCGAAGTCGTGGTGCTCGGCGGCCAGGGTGGCCACGTCGCCGTGCTTGGCGAAGTGTTCCATCGCCACCTCGATGAACAACGCCGCCGCGCGGACGGCGACCGGACCGTCGGGGCCGCCGAGCCGCCCCTCAGCCTCAAGGTACGCCTTCCGGCCGGAGACGCCGGTGCACCAGGCGCGGAGGTGGAGTGTCGCGCCCACCGGGACCGGCAGCCGGAAGTCGGTCTCCAGGCGGCCGGTGACGTAGGGGCGCTGGAAGAGCCAGACGGACATGCCGATGATCTCGTCCATGGCCGCCGCCAGCACGCCGCCGTGCGCGAGGCCCGGCGCGCCCTGGTGGGCCTCGGCGACGGTGAACTCCGCCTCGACGGTCGAGCCGTCGGGGGTGCGGGCCGCCAGGTGCAGGCCGGTCGGGTGGTCGGCGCCGCAGCCGAAGCACCTGCTGTAGTGGGAGCCGAGCTCTTTGGGGCCTGCGGGGTGCGGAGCGGGGAGTTCGGCGCCGGGCGGCGGGGTGGTCAAGGAGGAACGAGTCACGGGCGACGAGGTTACTCTGCCTGGGCGGGACCCCGCTGCGCAGGTGCCGCTTCCTCCTCTTGATCCACTTGTTCCGGTTCCTTCGGATGAGGAGGTGGAGGTGGTAGTTCGGGGGTGTCGTGGCGGAGCTCCGGTATCGCCCGGTAGATGACCGCGGCGATGGGCACGGCCACGGCGGCGCCGGCGATGCCGCCCAGGATGCCGCCGATCGCCAGGACCAGGATGATCGCCAGCGGGTGGAAGTTGAGCGCCCGGCCCACGATCAGCGGCTGGAGCACGTGGTTCTCCAGTTGCTGCTCGATGATGAGCACGATGAGGAAGACCAGGGCCTTCCACGGCCCGACCGAGCCCAGCGTGACCAGGGTGGCGACGGTGCCGGCGAAGAAGATGCCGACGAGCGGGATGAAGCTGGCCAGGAAGATCAGCACGGCCAGCGCGGCCCAGAGCGGGACGCCCAGCCCGGCCAGGACGATGCCCATGATCACGCCGTGCACCGCGGCGACGGCGACGGTGCCCTGCACGTAGTGGGAGATCGTGGTCCAGGCCGCCTTGCCCGCCCGGTCGACGCGCGGCGCCATCGTGCCGAAGGCCTTGAGGAACCAGCCCCAGATCCGGTCGCCGTCCTTGAGCAGGAAGAAGGTGACGAACAGCAGCAGCACGATCGAGGCCAGGACCTCCACCGCCACCTGCCCGGCGGTGATGACCGTGCTGGTCAGTGCCTGCTGCTGCTGGCTGACCAGGTCGGTGATCTGCTTGGTCCAGTCGTTGAGCTGCTGCTGGCTGAGGTGCCAGGGGCCGGTGAGCAGCCAGTCGCGCACCTCGGTGACGGTCGTGGTGATCTGCTCGGCCAGCCGGGGGAACTCCTCGTTGGCGCGGGCCCCGACCAGCCAGCCGGTGCCGACCAGGACCGCGAGCGCGATCAGCATGGTCAGCCAGGTGGCGTAGATGGGCCGCATGCCGGCGTTGCGCAGCCAGCGGGTGACCGGGTAGAGCAGCGCGGTCAGCAGGAGCGCGATGGCGACCGGCAGGGCGACGAAGCTCAGCCTGGCGACGATCTGGGAGAAGAAGTAGACGACGACTCCGACCACGATCAGGCAGGCGCTCCAGGCGGCGGCCTTGGCCAGGAAGGGCGGCACGAGTTTGGTCGGAGATTGGGAGCGCACGAGTTCAAGACTGTCATGTGCGGGGGCCGGACGCGCACGGTTATTCGACAGGCGGAAGATCGGGCCTGGGCAAGCGGGGCCGGGCGTGTCACCTTCGGGGGGTGCGGACGATTATTCTGGTCTCCACGCTGCTCCTCGGCCTGCCCGCGATGCCCGCCGGCCACGGCGGGATCGACGTCGAGGTGGTCTCCAGCCACCCCGAGCAGGTGAGCGGCGGCGACGCTCTGGTCCGGGTACGGCTGGGCCACGGCGCCCGGCCCTCCCGCCTGACGATCCTGCGCAACGGCGAGGACGTCACCTCGGCCTTCAAGCCGGCCGGCGGCGCGCTCGTGGGCCTGGTCGGCGGCCTGGTCGAGGGCCGCAACACGATCACCGCGCGGGCCCGGCCCTTCAGCGGCTCGCTCACCCTGCGCAACCACCCGATCAGCGGCCCGATCTTCGCCGGGCCCAAGCAGTACCCGTTCGTCTGCAAGACCGAGCGCGCCGGGCTCGGCCCGCCGGTCGCCGACAACACCGCCGGGCAGGGCTACCGCGTCGAGGGCGGCTGGAGCCGCGACTGCTTCGCGCCGACCGTCACCGACCGGCTCTACCGGAGCACCGGCGGCCAGTTCAAGCCGATGCCCGCCGAGGGCCGGCCCGAGGACATGAGCCGGACCACCACGCTCGACGGCCGCACGGTCGACTTCGTCGTCGCCCGCGAGCGCGGCGTGATCAACCGGTTCCTCTACTCCATCGCCGTCCTCGAGGACGCCTGGAACAAGCGGGCGATCTACCGCTTCGACGGCGGCGTGGCGATCGGCCACGACCAGGGCACCCTCGGCGGCGGCCACCTCGACGCCCACGGCCTGGGCAAGGGTTACGCCATTCTGCACTCCTCGGGCACGCGCACCTCGACGCACTACAACCTGATCCTCGGCGGCGAGACCGCGCTGATGGTCAAGGAACGCTTCGTCGAGCGGTACGGCGAGCCGCTCTACACCGTCGGCGTGGGCGGCTCCGGCGGCGGGATCCAGCAGTACATCTACGGCCAGAACCACGGCAGCCGGGTGATCGACGCGGCGATCCCGCAGTACTCCTATCCCGACATGGTCACCCAGACCATCCACGTCGGCGACTGCGAGCTGCTCGAACGCTACATGGACCAGAACCCGCAGCGCTGGGCCCGCTGGGACGACCGCACCGCGCTGATCGGCCTCAACGCCTCCGACACCGTCGCCAACCCCTACACCCGGCGGCCCGGCGCCACCGAGTGCGTGATCGGCTGGCGTGGCCTGACGCCGCTGTCCATGAATCCGAAGTGGACCGACGACAACGATCCCGAGTGGGCCAAGATGGACCCGCCGGGTGTCAAGGACACCGTGCACTGGACGCACTGGGAGGACGTCAAGCACGTCTACGGCGTCGGCCCCGACGGCTACGCCCGCTCGACCTGGGACAACGTCGGCGTGCAGTACGGGCTGAAGGCACTGACCGACGGGGTGCTCACCCCGGCCGAGTTCCTCGACCTCAACGCCAAGGCGGGGTCGTGGAAGGAGGCCGGGCAGATGGTCCAGGAGGGCTGTCCCTTCGTCCCGTCAGCCTGCCCGGGCGACTTCGACCCGTGGAGCGCCCGGAACATGAACCTCGGCGACCCCGCGCCGCGCCGTACCGGCGACCCGGTGGCCATCCGCAACGTGCAGCGCAGCGGGCTGGTCTTCCGTGGCGACATCGACCTGCCGATCATCGACTGGCGGCACTACCTGGAGGAGGAGCTGGACATGCACAACAGCCACCAGTCCTTCGCCACCCGGCAGCGGATGCTCGACCATGACCGCGACGCCCGCAACCAGGTGATCTGGTTCACCGACGCGCGGCCCGACGGGGCGCGGTTCGACCAGACGCCGGAGGCGCTCGCGGTGATGGACGAGTGGATGGCCAACATACGGAAACATCCGCACAAGGGGGTGGCGCGGAACAAGCCGGCCCTCGCCGTGGACCGCTGCTTCGCCACCGACGGCTCCCAGCTGGCCGCGGGACCCGACGTCTGGGCGGGCGTGCTCGACCGCCGGGCGCCGGGCGCGTGCACGAAGGCGTTCCCGCTCTACTCGACCTCCCGCATCGTCGCGGGCGGCCCGATCGAGGGCGGCGTCTACAAGTGCGACCTGCAGCCGGTCTCCCGGGCCGTCGCCCGCGGCCTGTACGGCTCGTGGAAGCCGTCGCCGGCCGAGCGGGCGCGGCTGGAGCAGATCTTCCCTACCGGGGTGTGTGACTACTGACCGGCAGCTCGCGCATGGTCCGCATGGGCGAGGTGAAGACCCACAGGAAGGCCAGCGACACCCCGCACGCTCCGACGAGCAGGGTGGCGCGGACCCCGATCACCTCGCCCAGCAGGCCGCCGAGCAGGCCGCCCAGCGGCATGGTCCCCCACACCAGGAAGCGCATGGTCGCGTTCATCCGGCCCAGCAGCGGCTCGGGGGTGGCGGCCTGCCGGAAGCTGAGCTGGGTGACGTTGTAGACGACCACGCTCACGCCCAGCACGAACTCGTAGAGCACGAAGAGGCCGAGCCGCCAGTCGGCCTCCGTCCACGGCAGGACGAAGGTCAGAGGCGCGCCGAGCAGCGACGACATCCAGATGGTGGGCCCCTGGCCGAAGCGCGCCACCATCCTCCCGGTCAGGGCCGCGCCCACGAGCCCGCCGAGCCCGCTCGCGGCGAAGAGCAGCCCGATCGTGCCCTCGCTCAGGCCGAGGTCCTGGGTGAGCAGGAGGATGCCCATCGGCATGAGCATCGAGCCGAACAGGTTGAAGGTGCCGGTCGAACCGGCGATCCGGCGCAGCAGCGGGTGGCCGAGCACGAACTTCAGCCCCTCGACGATCTCCCGTCCGAGGTGCGCGTCCGGGCCGCGCTCCGGCGGCTGCTCGCGCTTGCGGATGCCGTTGAGGAAGAGCGCCGACCACACCAGGCCGAAGACGGTGGCGATCATCGCGAAGGGCGCGGTGACGGCCTGGATGAGGAAGCCCGCGGCGGTCGGGCCGCCGAGCTGGGAGACCGTCCTGACCACTTCCAGGGCCGAGTTGCCCTGGACCAGGTGCTCGCGGCCGACCAGGAAGGGCAGGTAGCTCTGGTAGGAGACGTCGAAGAAGACGGTGAAGCAGCCGACCAGCAGGGCCACGCCGTACAACTGCCAGATGGTCAGCGCCTCGGCCCACCAGGCGAGCGGCACGGTGACCAGCAGCAGCGCGCGGCCCCAGTCCGCGACGATCATCACGGTGCGCTTGCGCAGCCGGTCCACGATCGCCCCCGCGGGCAGGCCGACCAGGATGAACGGGAGCGTCTCGAACATCACCAGCAGGCCCATCTCGACCGGGCTGGCCCGCAGGGCGCTCGCCGCGATCAGCGGCAGGGCGAGCATGAGCACCTGCGAGCCGACCTGGCTGGCGGTGTCGGCGAGGAACAGCCCGCGGAAGTCGTGCTCGCGGAGCAGGGCGAATCTGGTCACGTCGCCCAGCGTGAAGCAACCGATTGGGAAATGTCAATCGGTATGCTGTCCGTCATGGCGACCACCCGGCGACCCGCCACCGAGGCCGAGGCCCGCGCGCTGGCCTCGGCGATCCGGCTGCGCATCCTGCGGCTGTGCCTCGACACGGCGCTGACCAACAAGGAGATCGCCCAGCGGCTCGACGCCAACCCGGCGACCGTGCTGCACCATGTCCGCAAGCTGGTCGACACCGGTTTCCTGGCCGCGGGACCGGCCCGGCCCGGCCCGCGCGGCTCCACCGAGATCCCCTACCGGGCCACCGGCAAGTCGTGGCTGATGGACGTGGAGGAGTCAGGCGTCCCTGGCACGCGCGAGGCGATGCTGGACGCCTTCCTCCAGGAGGTACGGCTGGCCGACCTGGCCGAGGCCAGGCTGGCCCGGCTCGGCCTGCGGCTCACCGCCGAGGAGGTCGAGGAGCTCGACCGGCGGCTGCACGAGGTCTTCGAGGAGTTCCTCGCCCGGCCCGCCACGCCCGGGGCGACGCCCTACTCGCTGTTCTACACGCTGCACCGGGACGTGACCCGCGACCCCTGAGCCGGGGCCGGCGGCCCTCAGAGCGATACGCGGACCGTGAGGTGGTCGCCCGGCTCCAGCACGAACTCCTCGACGTTGCCCGCCCCGCACAGGTCGTCGGCGGCCAGCCGGACCAGCGCGTGCTCGGGCCCCGAGACCTCCAGCAGGGAGACCTCGGCCCGCATGGAGAGCTTGGCCTCCGACTTGGCCTTGCGGATGCGGCCGAGCACCTCGGCGGCCACCGCCAGCACCGCCGGGTCGCCGGCCGCGTCACCGGGGACCGGCCAGGAGGCGCGGTGCACCGAACCGGCCCGCCACCACGACCAGACCTCCTCGGTCACGAACGGCAGGAACGGCGCGAACAGCCGCAACTGCGCGTCGAGCGCCAGCCGCAGCGCCGAGTGCGCGGAGGCGGCCTCCGGCCCCTCGCCGTAAGCGCGCGCCTTGACCAGCTCCAGGTAGTCGTCGCAGAACGACCAGAAGAAGCGCTCGGTGACCTCCAGCGCCCGGGCGTAGTCGTAGCCCTCGAAGGCCTCGGTCGCCTCCCGGATCGCCTGGTCGAGCTGGGCCAGCATCGAGCGGTCCACCGGCTCGCCCACCTCGGCGTCGGAGTCGGGGAAGCCGAGCACGAACTTGGAGGCGTTGAGGATCTTGATGGCCAGGCGGCGGCCGACCTTCATCTGCCCGGTGTCGAAGGCGGTGTCGGTGCCGGGACGGCCGCTGGCCGCCCAGTAGCGCACGCCGTCGGAGCCGTACTCCTCCAGCAGGCCGAGCGGGGTGGTGACGTTCCCCTTCGACTTGGACATCTTCTTGCGGTCGGGGTCGAGGATCCACCCCGAGATCGACACGTCGCTCCACGGCAGCGTGCCGAGCTCCTGATCGGCCCGGACCACCGTGGAGAACAGCCAGGTGCGGATGATCTCGTGCGACTGCGGCCGCAGGTCCATCGGGTAGACGCGGGCGAACAGGTCGGGGTCGCGCTCCCAACCGCCGGCGATCTGCGGGGTCAGCGAGGAGGTGGCCCAGGTGTCCATGACGTCCGGGTCGCCGGTGAAGTCGATGCCGCGCTGCTCCTCGGTGTAGCCGGGCGGCACGTCCGACTGCGGGTCGATGGGCAGCATGTCCTCGCTGGGCACGATCAGCGAGCCGTCCTTGGCGTACCACACCGGGAACGGCACGCCGAAGAAGCGCTGGCGCGAGACGAGCCAGTCGCCGGCCAGGCCCTCCACCCAGTTGTCGTAGCGCACCCGCATGTGCGGCGGGTGCCAGTGGAGCTGGGCGCCGCGCTCCAGCAGCCGCTCGCGCAGCGCCGCGTCGCGTCCGCCGTTGCGGATGTACCACTGCCGGGTGGTGACGATCTCGAGGGGCTTGTCGCCCTTCTCGTAGAACTTCACCGCGCGGGTGACCGGCCGCGGGTCGCCGACGAGGTCGCCGGACTCGCGCAACATCTCCACGATGCGCTCGCGCGCGCTGTGCACCGTCTTGCCGGCCAGCTCCTTGTACGGCTCGGCGTCGACGCCCTGCGGCGGCTCGGCCAGCAGCCGGCCGTCCCAGCCGATGACCGCCCGGGTGGGCAGGTCGAGCTCGCGCCACCAGGTGACGTCGGTCAGGTCCCCGAAGGTGCAGATCATCGCGATGCCCGAGCCCTTGTCCGGCTCGGCCAGGTGGTGGGCCAGGACCGGCACCTCGACGCCGAACAGCGGGGTGAGCACGGTGGTGCCGAACATCGGCCGGTACCGCTCGTCGTCCGGGTGCGCGACCAGGGCGACGCAGGCCGGGATGAGCTCGGGCCGGGTGGTCTCGATGTGCACCGGGCCGGCGTCGCCGTAGAAGGAGACGCGGTGGAAGGCGCCGGGCCACTCGCGGTCCTCCAGCTCCGCCTGCGCGACAGCCGTACGGAAGGTGACGTCCCAGAGCGTCGGCGCCTCGGCCTGGTAGGCCTCGCCGCGCTCCAGGTTTCGCAGGAAGGCGAGCTGCGAGGCGCGCCGGGCGTTGGCGTCGATGGTGGCGTAGGTCTTGGACCAGTCGATGGACAGGCCCAGGCGCCGCCACAGCGCCTCGAACGCCTTCTCGTCCTCCTGCGTCAGCCGCTCGCACAGCTCGATGAAGTTGCGCCGGGAGATGGAGATCTGGTTTTTACCCGGCTTGGCGGGCGGCTCGAAGTCGGGGTCGTAGGGCACCGACGGGTCGCAGCGCACGCCGAAGTAGTTCTGGACCCGCCGTTCGGTGGGCAGGCCGTTATCGTCCCAGCCCATCGGGTAGAAGACCTCGCGCCCGCGCATCCGCTGGAATCGCGCGACGGTGTCCGTATGGGTGTAGGAGAAGACGTGGCCGACGTGCAGCGACCCCGAGACCGTGGGGGGCGGCGTGTCGATCGCGTAGACCTCGGCGCGGGTCCTGGTGCGGTCGAAACGGTAGGTGCCGTAGGCCTCCCAGCGCTCTACCCATACCTGCTCGAGCCCGTCGAGAGTGGGTTTCTCGGGCACGAAGACAGGAACGGGTCGCTGATGAGTCATGCCTCCTGATGGTAAGGCCTCTGGAAGGAATAGGGTTCACACATGGCAGATGACAAGCCGGACGTCGCATGGCGGGTGGTAGGCGGACTTCTCGGTCTGGCCACCGCGTGGGGCGCCAAGAAGGTTCTGGGCTGGGCCTGGGTCAAGGCGACTGGCAAGGAGCCTCCGCTCGATTCGGAGGCTCCCGAGGTCAGCATGGGGGAGGCCATCGGCTACGCGGTGGTCATGGGCGTCGGCATGTCCGTCGCGCAGATCGTGGTCAACAAGACCGCGAAGAAGCGCTACGACGCATGGCGGGCGCTGAAGCTCAAGACTCCAAAGCCGTGAGGAAGTCCCCCGCCCACCGGTCGACGTCGTAGGTCGCCACGCGGCGGCGCAACGTCCGCATCCTGCGGGCCATCTCGTGCGGGGTGGCCCGCATCGCCGTGATGAGGGTGGATTTCAGCCCCTCGACGTCGTAGGGGTTGACGCGGAAGGCCTGTTTCAGCTCGTCGGCGGCGCCGGCGAACTCGCTCAGCACCAGCGCCCCGCGCAGGTCGTGGTGGCAGGCCACGTACTCCTTGGCCACCAGGTTCATGCCGTCGCGCAGCGGGGTCACCACCATCAGGTCGGCGGCCAGGTAGAGCGCGGTCAGCTCGCGCCGGTCGTAGGACTGGTGGAGGTACTGGATCGGCTGGTGGCCCAGCAGCGAGTGCTCGCCGTTGATCCGGCCGACCTGCAGCTCGATGTCGTCGCGCAGCCTTCGGTACTCGTCCACCCGTTCCCGGCTGGGCGTGGCGATCTGCACGAAGACCGCCTCCCCCGGCTGCACCCGCTTCTCGTCCAGCAGCTCGCCGAAGGCCTCCAGGCGCTGCCCGATGCCCTTGGTGTAGTCGAGCCGGTCCACGCCCAGCAGCAGGTGCTCGGGGTCGCCGAGCTCGAAGCGGATCTCCTTGGCCCGGTGCACGATCTGCGGGTCGCGGGCGAGCGCGTCGAGCTCGCCGAAGTCCACCGAGATCGGGAAGGCCCGCGCGGTGATCGTGCGGTCCTCGTGGTAGATCTCGTTCCCCTTGTACGGCACGCCGAGCAGCCGCCGGCACAGCCGGATGAAGTTCGAGGCGCCGCCGGAGAGCTGGAAGCCCACCAGGTCGGCGCCGAGCAGGCCCTTGACCAGCTCGGTGCGCCACGGCAGCCGCCAGAACAGCTCGACCGGCGGGAAGGGGATGTGCAGGAAGAACCCGATGCGCAGGTCCGGGCGGCGCTCGCGGAGCATCGCCGGGACGAGCTGGAGCTGGTAGTCCTGCACCCAGACCACCGCGTTCTCCGCCGCCGCCTCGGCGGTGGCGTCGGCGAAGCGCTCGTTGACCGCGCGGTAGGTCTCCCACATCTCGCGGGAGAAGACCGGCGGCGCGACCACGTCGTGGTAGAGCGGCCACAGGGTCGCGTTGGAGAAACCCTCGTAGTAGAGCTCGATCTCCTCGCGCGACAGCGGGATCGGGATGAGGTTCATGCCGTCGTCACGGAACGGCTCGATCTGTTCGTCGGGCGCTCCGGCCCAGCCGAGCCAGGCGCCGTCGCGGCGCTGCATGACCGGCGCGATCGCGGTGACCAGCCCGCCCGGGCTCCGTCGCCACGTCGCCGTGCCGTCGGGCTCGATCGAGCGGTCCACCGGCAGCCGGTTGGCCACAATCAAGAACGAGCTACGGCCACCCACGTACGTCCCTCCCACGTGTTCACGGGAACCGGCCGGATGGCCGGTTCACTGGCAGCCGCTCTCGGCCCCCGCCCGGGGGACGTTCCAGCTCATCAGCCGGCGCACGGCGAGCGGTGCCGTGTACACCCTGCCCAGAACATGGCGAAACAAACCCGAACCGAGCATTTCGCCCACAAGGCTCACAATGCCACCGCGCCTCATCCGTCACTCCCGTCACAGGGCGCGCTCAGGCGTCGAAGTCTCCGGTGACCTCGGGCGTGACCGGATGGCTCTGACAGGCCAGGACGTAACCGGCGGCCAGCTCGGCCGGTTCGAGGGCGTAGTTCTGGTCCATGGACACCTCGCCGGTCTCCAGGCGCATCCGGCACGTGCCGCAGACCCCGCCGCGGCAGGCGTAGGGCGCGTCGGCACGGACGCGGAGCGCCGCGGTGAGCAGGGGCTCGTCGCCGTCGAGGGAGACGCGGGTGGTCCGTCCGTCCAGGGTGAAGGTGAACACCGCGCCCGAGGGCACGGAGTGCTGCCGGACGACCGGCTCCCCGGCGTAGAAGAGCTCGAAGTGCACCCTGCGGCCCGGCCCGAGCGCCTCGCGGGCGGCCTCGACCAGGCCGATGGGGCCGCAGAGGTAGTACTCGTCGCCCTCCCCCAGCAGCGGCAGCAGCGTCCGGAGCTTGGCCGCGTCGATCCGGCCGCTGGAGATCGGCGCCTCCATCGGCTCCTGGCTGAGCACGTGCAGCAGGGTGAAGCGCGGGCCGTACCGGTCCTTCAGGTCGGCCAGCTCCTCGGCGAACATCACCTCGCGGGCGGTGCGGTTGCCGTAGACGAGGCTGAACCGGCTGGACGGCTCGACGGCCAGCGTCGTGGCGATGAGCGAGAAGACCGGCGTGATGCCGCTTCCCGCCGCGATGGCCACGTGGTGGCGGGCCAGCTCGGGGCGGAGCTCGACGTGGAAGCGCCCCAGGGGCGGCATCGCCTCGACGACGTCGCCCGGCTTGAGGTCGCGGTTGGCCCACTCGGAGAAGGCCCCGCCGGGCAGGCGTTTGACGCCGATGCGCAGGGGGCCGCCGACCGGGGAGCAGATCGAGTAGCTGCGCCGTACCTCCTCACCGCCCAGGAAGGTGCGGACGGTGAGGTGCTGGCCCTGCACGAAGGGCAGCCGCTCGGCGAACGTGACGGCCACCGCGTCGTCGGTGAGCCGGTCCACGGCCGCGACGGTCAACGGCTGGAAGCGGCTCAATCAGAACTCCTTGAAGTGGTCGAAGGGCTCCAGGCAGTCGCGGCAGGCGAACATGGCCTTGCAGGAGGTCGAGCCGTACCGGCTGACCAGCCGGGTGCGGGGCGAGCGGCAGCGCGGGCAGCGGGGGTTGAGCTGCAGGACGGGGGTGCGGCCGGGCGGGGAGATGCCGTGCTCGGCCAGCTTGCGGCGGCCCTCGTCGGTGATCCAGCCGGTGGTCCAGGGCGGCGCGAGCACGGTGCGGACGCTCACCCCGGGCAGGACGCGCTGGATGTCCTCGCGGATGGCGTCCATGGCGGGGCAGCCGGAGTAGGTGGGCGTGATCACCACCTCGACCCCGCCGTCGGCCCGCCGTACGACGTCGCGCAGGATGCCCAGGTCGCCGAGGGTGAGCATGGGCAGCTCCGGGTCCGGGACGGCCGCGGCGGCCGCCCTCGCCTCCTCCAGTGACACAGTCACCATGTGGCCCCCGAGTGCTCGCGGTGCAGCGCCTGCATCTCCGCCAGCAACGCCGCCAGGTGCGGGCCGTGCTCGCCGCGCCGCCCGCCGGAGCGTTGCTCCACGCCTTCCGGTACGGCCAGCGAAGCCTCCGCCAGCGTCGCCAGCACGTACTGCTCCCACGGCCCGCGCAGCTCGGCCCGGCTCTCGAACAGCTCGTCCACGAAGGGCCACAGCGCCTCCAGCGCGGCCATGGTGCGACGGCGGCTCTCCTCGGTGCCGAGACCCAGCCGCAGCGTCCACACCCGCGCGTAGTCGCGGTGGTAGGCGAGCTCCTTGACGCCCTTGGCGGCCACCTCGTCGCCGGGGTGGGCGCGGTAGAGCTCGTACAGGTAGCTCGCGAACAGCAGGTGCCGGACGACGGTGTGCGCGAAGTCGCCGTTCGGCTGCTCGACCAGCAGGCAGTTGCGGAACTGGCCCGGGGAGCGCAGGTAGGCGAGCGCGTCCTCGTCGCCCTCGCGCGCCAGCAGCGCCCGGGCCTGGCCGAGCAGGTCGAGGGCGAGGTTGGCGAGGGCGACGTCCTCTTCGAGGGTGGGCGCCAGGGTGACCCACTCGGCCAGCCGCTGGGCCAGGACGAGGCAGTCGTCGCCGGTCTCGAGCGAGTTCACAGGTGTTTCACCCCTTCGGGCAGCTCGTAGAAGGTGGGGTGGCGGTAGGGCTTGTCGGCCGCGGGGTCGAAGAAGGCGTCCTTCTCGTCCGGGGAGGAGGCGCTGATCTGGTCGGCGGGCACGACCCAGATGCTGACGCCCTCCTGGCGGCGGGTGTACAGGTCGCGGGCGTGTCGCAGGGCGAGCTCGGCGTCCTCGGCGTGCAGGCTGCCGGCGTGCACGTGCGACAGGCCCCGCTTGGGGCGCACGAAGACCTCCCAGAGCGTCATGCCGTCTCCCGGGCGGCATAGGCCTGGGCGGCCTCGCGGACCCAGGCGCCCTCCTCGTGCGCCCGACGCCGGTGCGCGATCCGCTCGGCGTTGCAGGGCCCGTCGCCGGACAGCACCCGCTTGAACTCGGTCCAGTCGATCTCACCGAAGTCGTAGTGCCCGCGCTCGGGGTTCCAGCGCAGATCGGGGTCGGGCAGCGTGAGCCCGAGGATCTCCGCCTGCGGCACGCACATGTCGACGAAGCGCTGGCGCAGCTCGTCGTTGGAGTGCCGCTTGATCTTCCAGGCCATCGACTGCGCGGAGTGCGTCGACTCGGTGTCGGGCGGCCCGAACATCATCAGCGACGGCCACCACCAGCGGTCCACGGCCTCCTGCGCCATCCGCTTCTGGGCGGGGGTGCCGTGCGCGAGGGTGTGCAGCAGCTCGTAGCCCTGGCGCTGGTGGAAGCTCTCCTCCTTGCAGATGCGCACCATCGCCCGCGCGTAGGGCCCGTACGAGCACCGGCACAGCGGCACCTGGTTGACGATCGCCGCGCCGTCCACCAGCCAGCCGATCGCCCCCATGTCCGCCCAGGTGGGCGTGGGGTAGTTGAAGATCGACGAGTAGCGTTGCCGGCCGTCGTGCAGGGCGTCGAGCAGCTCGTCGCGGCTGACGCCGAGCGTCTCGGCGGCGCCGTACAGGTAGAGCCCGTGCCCGGCCTCGTCCTGGACCTTCGCCAGCAGGATCGCCTTGCGCTTCAGCGAGGGCGCGCGGGTGATCCAGCTCCCCTCGGGCTGCATGCCGATGATCTCGGAATGGGCGTGCTGCGCGATCTGCCTGATCAGCGTCTTGCGGTAGGCCTCGGGCATCTCGTCGCGCGGTTCGATGCGTTCGTCGGCGTCGATGATCTGCTGGAACGTGGTCATCGCTCCTCCTCCCACGTGTAGAACCCCTTCCCGGTCTTGCGCCCCAATTCCCCTTTCGCCACCTTTTCTCGGAGGATTTCCGGCGCCTCGAAGCGGGGGCCGAGGCGGTCGCGCAGGTAGTCGGCGATGGCCAGCCGGACGTCCAGGCCGACCAGGTCGCCCAGCCGGATCGGTCCCATCGGGTGGCGGTAGCCGAGCTCCATCGCGGTGTCGATGTCCTCGGGGGCGGCCACGCCCTCCTCGACCATGCGCATCGCCTCCAGGCCGAGCAGCACGCCGAGGCGGCTGGAGGCGAAGCCGGGCGAGTCGCGCACGACGATCCCGGTCTTGCCGAGCGCCCCGACCCAGCCCTTCGCCCGCTGGAGCAGCTCGGCGGGCGTCTCCGGCGTGACGACGATCTCGACCAGGCGCTGCACCGGGACGGGGTTGAAGAAGTGCAGACCGATCAGCCGGCCGGGCCGCTCCAGCACCGCGGCGAGCTCGCCGATGGACAGGGAGCTGGTGTTGGAGGCCAGGACCGCGCCGGGCGCCCGGCGCTCGGCCTCGGCCAGCACCTCGACCTTGAGCTTGGGGTCCTCCGGCACGGCCTCGACGACCAGCTCGGCCTCGGCCGGGACCGGCCCGAGGGTCAGCCGGTCGAGCGCGCCGGGGGCCGCGCCCTTGGACTCGGCGATGGCCAGGCCGCGGGCGACGGCCGCGCGGGCGGCCTCGGCCCGCGGCTCCTGGACGGTGACGGACGCGCCCGCCAGCAGGAAGACCTGGGCGATGCCGGCCCCCATGCGGCCTCCGCCGATGACCGCGACCTGGCTCGGGACGCTCATCGCCGCGACTGCACCACGTGGAAGCGGCCGGCGACGTAGCCGGGATCGGTCAGCGAGGCGGTGGCCGCCGGGTTGGCCCCGGTGCCGTGGAAGTCGCTGAAGGCCGCCGACTGGTTGACGAAGACGCCGCCGGTGAGGTTGCAGGACAGGTTGACCCCGGCGTCGATGGCCGCCTTCTCGGCCTGCTCCAGCACCTCCTCGGAGGTGGAGTAGACCGACGCGGTCAGCGCGCCGTGGGCACTGACCGTCTCGCGCAGCAGCCGGAGGCTGTCGGCGGTCGAGGCGGTCGGGATGACGAAGGAGATCGGCCCGAAGTGCTCGCTGGTGTAGACGTCGTCGCGGTCCGGGTCCACCCGGACGATGACCGGGGTGCGCACCACCGCGCCGGGGAAGGCCGGGTGCTTGAGCGCCCGCGACTCCAGCACCACCTCGCCGAGCGAGGGCGCGGCCTCCACCCGGGCCAGCACCTCGGGGTTGGCCAGCGCGCCGGTCAGCTCGACCGCGCGCGCGTCGTCGCCCAGGAGCTTGCCGACCGCGGCGGCCAGCCCGGCGGCGACCTCGTCGAAGCTCTTGTGCCCCTCGTCGGTCTCGATGCCGCCGGCCGGGATGAGCAGGTTCTGCGGCGCGGTGCACATCTGCCCGCTGTACAGCGACAACGAGAAGGCCAGGTTGCCGAGCATGCCCTTGAAGGAGTCGGTGGAGTCGATGACGACCGTGTTGAGCCCGGCCTTCTCGGTGTGCACGAGCGCCTGGCGGGCGTTGGCCTCCAGCCAGTCGCCGTAGGAGGTGGAGCCGGTGAAGTCGACGATCCGCACCGCCGGGTGGGTGGCCAGCTCGGTGGCCAGGCCGGTGCCCTCCTCCACGGCGAGCTGCACCAGCGCGGGGTCGAACCCGGCCTCGGCCAGGACGTCGCGGGCGATCTGCACGGTGATCGCCAGCGGCAGGATCGCCCGCGGGTGCGGCTTGACGATCACCGGGTTGCCGGTGACCAGCGAGGCGAACAGGCCCGGGTAGGAGTTCCAGGTCGGGAAGGTGGTGCAGCCGATCACCACGGCCACGCCGCGCGGCACGACGGTGAAACGCTTGTCCATGACCAGCGGCTCGCCCTTGGCCGGCTTCTCCCAGCGCGCCTGCCCGGCCGAGGAGGTCTGGGCGGCGTAGCCGTAGGCGACCGCCTCCAGGGCGCGGTCCTGCGCGTGCGGGCCGCCGGCCTGGAAGGCCATGACGAAGGCCTGGCCGCTGGTGTGCTGGACGGCGTTGGCGATCTCGAAGCTGCGCTGGTTGACCCGGTGCAGGATCTCCACGCAGGCCAGTGCGCGGGCCAGCGGCCCGGCGTCGCGCCAGGCGGGCATCGCCGCGCGGGCCGCGCCGACCAGGGTCTCGGTGTCCGGCGCGGGGTAGGTCACCCCCAGCTCGATCCCGTACGGCGAGCGTTCCGCCCCGACCCACGAGCCGGTCCCAGGCTGGTCGGTCGGGAAGGGCCGGCCCAGGTAGGACTCGAAGGCCGCCTTCCCCTGCTCCGCCGCGCCCTCGCCGTACACGCGGGGGCTGGGCGACTCTGGATAGGCGCTCCAGTAGCCGCGTTCGGCGATCGCGGAGAGCGCCTGGTCGAGGGTCTCCCGGTGCTGCTCGAACATGTTCGTCCCTCTCTTGACAGGGATCGGCCGGACGATGGACTGTTTACCGAACATTCGGTCAGTTGACAAGGGAGACTTCCGTTGGACAACGCGCGCCGCATGATGGAGGCCGACGCCGCCTCGGCCGCGCTGGGCATCGAGCTCACCGAACTGGGTCCGGGCCGTGCGGTGTGTCGCATGGCCGTCACCGACAAGATGATCAACGGGCACGGCCTGTGTCACGGCGGGTACGTCTTCCTGCTGGCCGACACCGCCTTCGCCTGCGCGTGCAACAGCCACGGCCCGGTCACCGTGGCGGCCGGCGCGGAGATCGTCTTCGTCGCCCCGGCCCACACCGGCGACGTGCTGGTCGCCGAGGCGGCCGAGCGCACCCGCTACGGCCGCAGCGGCGTCTACGACATCACCGTGCGCAGGTCCGGCGGCGACGTGGTCGCGGAGTTCCGCGGCCGCAGCAGGGAGTTGAGATGAGATACGGCCCTCCCCCCGCCCCGGGCGAGCTCGACCCCGCCGAGCGGATGTCCGTCGACGAGCTGTGGGCGCTGCAGCTCGACCGGCTCCGCTGGAGCGTCCGGCACGCCTACGAGAACGTGCCGCGCTACCGCGAGAAGTTCGACCGGCACGGCGTGCACCCCGACGACCTGAAGGAGCCGGGCGACCTGGCCGCCTTCCCCTTCACCACCAAGCAGGACCTGCGCGAGAGTTACCCGTTCGGCATGTTCGCCGTCCCCCGCGAGCGGGTGGCCCGCATCCACGCCTCCTCCGGCACCACCGGCAAGCCCACCGTCGTCGGCTACACGCAGGCCGACCTGGACGTCTGGGCGGAGGTCATGGCCCGCTCGATCCGCGCCGCCGGCGGCCGGCCCGGCGACCTGGTGCACGTGGCCTACGGCTACGGCCTGTTCACCGGCGGCCTCGGCGCGCACTACGGAGCCGAGCGGCTGGGCTGCACCGTGGTACCGGTCTCGGGCGGCATGACGCCGCGCCAGGTGCAGCTCATCACCGACTTCCGGCCCCGCGTGATCATGGTCACGCCGAGCTACCTGCTCGCCCTGCTCGACGAGTTCGAGGCGCAGGGGCTCGACCCGCGGGCCAGCTCCCTGGAGATCGGCGTCTTCGGCGCCGAGCCCTGGACCGAGGAGATGCGCAAGGAGATCGAGGAGCGCTTCGGGCTGCACGCGGTGGACATCTACGGCCTGTCGGAGGTGATGGGGCCGGGCGTCGCGCAGGAGTGCGTGGAGAGCAAGGACGGCCTGCACGTGTGGGAGGACCACTTCTACCCCGAGACCGTCGACCCCTTCACCGGCCAGGTCACCGACGGCGCCGGCGAGCTGGTCTTCACCTCGCTCACCAAGCAGGCCCTGCCGATCATCCGCTACCGCACCCGCGACCTGACCCGCCTGCTCCCCGGTACGGCCAGGCCCGCCTTCCGGCGCATGGAGAAGGTCACCGGCCGCACCGACGACATGATCATCCTGCGCGGCGTGAACCTCTTCCCGACCCAGATCGAGGAGCTCATCCTGCGCGTCCCCGGCCTGTCGCCGCACTTCCAGGTCGAGCTCACCCGGCCCGCGCGGCTCGACGTGCTGACCGTGCGGGTGGAGGCCCGGCCCGGGTTCGAGGCCCGCGACCAGGCCGCCGAGACGCTGCGCCGGGCGGTCAAGGACCACGTGGGGGTGAGCGTCGAGGTGGCGGTCACCGACCCGGAGACGCTGGAGCGGAGCATGGGCAAGCTCAAGCGCCTCATCGACAAACGGGATAATTGACGCCATGAAGAAGCGTGGCCACGATCCGGAGTCCGTCCTGCACACCGCCGTCGGCGTGTTCAACGAGCGGGGCTACGACGGCACCAGCATGGAGGATCTGGCCCGCGCCCTCGGCGTGACCAAGTCGGCCATCTACTACCACGTGCCCGGCAAGGAACAACTGCTCGGCCGGGCGCTCGACCGGGCGCTCGACGGGCTCTTCGCGATGATCGGCGACGAGCGGGCGCGGTCCGGCCGGGCCATCGACCGGCTGGAATGGGTGGTACGGCGCAGCGTGGCCATCCTGGCCGAACGCCTGCCGTACGTGACGTTGCTGTTGCGGGTGCACGGCAACAGCCCGACGGAGCTGGGAGCGCTGGAGCGGCGGCGGGAGTTCGACCGCTTCGTCAGCGCGCTGGTGAAGGAGGCGGCGGCCGACGGGGACGTGCGGCCGGACGTGGATCCTGCGCTGGTCACCCGGCTGCTGTTCGGCATGGTCAACTCGATCGCCGAGTGGTACCAGCCGGCCCGCGGGGGCAGCCCGGACGCGCTGGCCGAGGCGGTCCTGAAGATCGCCTTCGACGGCCTGCGGGTCTAAGCCGCCAGTGGTCTGAGCGGGCTGCGGGGTCTAGGCGGCCAGCGCGGGGGCGAAGGCGCGCTCGACGGCGGTGAGCGCCCAGCGCATGCGCGCGGCGTAGCTCTCGGGGTGGTCGCCGGCCTCCTGCGCGACCAGCGCGGCACACCGCGACAGGTCGCACGAGTGGTTCTCCACGGCCCGGCGGATCTCCGAGGCCGACAGCGCCTGCGACGGCTGCAGGGGCGAGCTGAACAGGATCTGGGCGAGTTCGGTGGTCGTCATCGGGGGCTCCTCTCCACTATCCATACAGACTCGTGAAGAGGCCCGGACTCATCGCTGGATCTGCTCGCGATCCTTGGCTTTCGGCAACGGCGGCAGCTTGCCCCGCAGATCGGTGCGGATCGCCTCGCCGAGCTTCTTGGTCGCCGCCCGGTTGAGCGCGCCGCCGGCGACCGCGCCGGTGAGGAACGGGCCCAGCGTGGTGAGGTGCCGGCCGAGCACGCGCATGAGGCGCTTGCGCAGCGCGGTCTTGGCGGCGGCGCCCAGCGCCAGGGTGACGGTGGCCGGCGCCAGCGGGTCGAGACCACGCTGGCGGGCCCAGGCGGAGGTGAAGGCGGCGGCGCGCTGCGTGCCGGTGCCGTCGATGCGCACGCCGTACACCTCGTGCAGCTCGGCCAGGAGCTTGACCTCGATGGCGGCCACCACGATGGTCTCGGCCACGAGCTGCGCGGGTGCGGACAGGAGAAGGGGTGGAGCGGCGAACTCGGCCGCCGACAGGGCTCCGCCGACCGCGCCGACCGTCATCGTCGCCTTCATCGCGGTGCGGACGAGATCGTCGGCCAGCGCCTCGCCGGTGAGGCCGTGGTGGTGCTCGGAGAGGGTCTGAAGATCACGAATGGGGATGCGGGGGGCGATGCTGAGGAAGACGTCGGCCAGCCATCGGCCGCGGCCCACGCCGGAGGCGCCGGCCTTCTTCGCTCCGGACGCCAGCGATCTGGCGAGACGGCCGAGCAGCCTGCGCCGCTCGGCCGGCTCGATCCCGTCCTCGCCGGTCAGCCTGCCGACGAGCTCGCCGACCTCGCGGCCGTGGTCGGCGTCGCCGGCCTCGATCCCGCCGCCGGCGTCGCCGAGCCCGGTGCCCGTCCCCTCGGGCGGCGATCCGGCCCCTACCGGATCGGGACCGCCGTCGGGTGTGGTCGCCCGGCCGTCGTCCGGCCGGGCACCGCGCTCCAGCTTGTGCTCGTTGTGCTGCTCTTTGTCCTTGGTCACGACGCGAAGCCTCCCTCGGTCTGCTTCCCTACCCCGAGCGTCGCCCTTGGATCGTCAGGCGGCGCATTCGCGGCAGACCTGCTGGCCGTTCTTCTCGCTGGCCAGCTGGCTCCGGTGGTGCACCAGGAAGCATCGCGAACAGGTGAACTCGTCCGCCTGCCGCGGGATGACCCGCAGCGAGAGCTCCTCGTTCGACAGGTCCGCGCCGGGCAGCTCGAGCGACTCGGCGAGGTCGGTCTCGTCGATGTCGATGCTGCCGGAGGACTTGTCGGTACGCCGCGCCTGGAGCTCCTGAAGGGAGTCTTCCCCCAGGTCGTCGTCCGTCTTGCGCGGGCTGTCGTAGTCGGTTGCCATTGTGCTTACTCCATCCCCCTCATATGTCTGCACGCGGGATTGCGCGTCGTGTAACGTCCGAGAGGCCCTTCTTGTGCCCGATTCCATCCGGGAGATTTTGCAATCGGTACCCCTCTGGAGTGGTTGCCGAACCTCCCTACACGCCAGTGCCTTCTGCCGGAAGCGGCGGTAAGCCAAATATGGCCAAACTCACAGCTTTGGCGTCATGCACCACCGTGTTCGACGGCACATCCAACCACATGTACGGCGGCTAGGAGACTTCCGCGCCAGATCAACACGCCGGATCAACGCCCGGGGAGCCGGACGGTGACGACAAGGCCTCCGCCCTCGCGTGGCGCGGCAGTCACCGACCCGCCATGGGCTTGGACGACCGCTCGCACGATGGACAGCCCCAGACCCGCTCCCTTGGCCGAGTCCACGCGGTCGGCGTGGAGCCTCCGGAACGGCTCGAACAGGCTGTTCACCTCGTACGCCGGGACGTGTTGCCCGGTGTTGGCCACCTGAACAACGGCCCCCCCGTCCGACATTCCCACCTGGATCCAGACTTTTCCGGATTCGGGCAGGTTGTACTTGACGGCGTTCTCCAGCAGGTTGCTGACCGACCGCTCCAGGAGCACCGGATCGCCGACCGTCCCCGCCCTGGCGAGGTCCGTCGTGATCGTCACCCCGTGCTCCTCGGCGAAGGGCAGCACCTGCTCCACGGCCGTGGCGGCGACGTCCTTGACGTCCACCGGCTTGCGCACGGCCAGCTCGCGCTCGCTGCGCGCCAGCAGCAGCAGGCCCTCGATGAGCTTCTCGTTGCGGGCGTTGACCTCCAGGAGGGTACGGCCCAGCGCCTTGAGGTCCTGCGACGCCTCCGGATCGGTCAGCGCGATCTCCAGGACCGTGCGGTTGATCGTCAGCGGGGTGCGCAGCTCGTGCGAGGCGTTGGCCACGAAGCGCCGCTGGGAGTCGAAGGCGAGGTTCAGCCGGGTCAGCATCTCGTCGAAGGTGTCGGCCAGCTCCTTGAGCTCGTCGTCCGGGCCCTTCAGGTCGATGCGCTGGTGGGCCAGGTTGCTCTCGGAGAGCTTGCGCGCGGTGGCGGTCATCTTGGCCACCGGTTTCAGCGCCCGGTCGGCGACCACGTAGCCCAGGATCATCGCGATCAGGCCCATCCCGATGAGCACCATCACCGACCGCCGCACCAGCTCGGCCCGCGCCGCGTCGATGGCCGCGTCCTGCAGCTTGGTCAGCACCTCCTGGACCTCCGGGTTGTACGACCCGATCCAGGCGGCCTCGATCGCCCAGCCGACGATCACGTAGATCACGAGCAGCAGGGCCAGGGCGGCGACGAAGAAGAGCGCGGCGTAGGTCAGCGTCAGGCGCCAGCGGATGCTCACTTGATGAGGCAGTTGCCGCATCCGCTCCCGCGCCGAGACCTTCAGGGGCGCGGGGTGGGGCGGCGGCGGGCCGTCCCAGGCGGGCGGCCCGGTGGGAGGTGGCGGCTGCCGGTCCCGGCCTCCGGGGGCGAGCACCTCGGTGTGCGGCCGGATCATGGGGTGCGTCGGCTCGGCCCGGCGCTCTGGCCGTTCGCTCACAACTTGTACCCCACCCCGGGCACCGTCTCGATCACCTGCGGCTCCCCCAGCTTCTTGCGCAGCGTCATCATGGTGACCCGCACGACATTCGTGAACGGGTCGATGTTCTCGTCCCACGCCTTGTCCAGCAGGTCCTCCTGGCTGACCACGGCGCCCTCGGCGCGCATCAGCTCCTCCAGGACCGCGAACTCCTTCTTGGTGAGCACGATCTCCTTGCCCTCGCGCTGCACCAGCCGCTTGCCCGGGTCGAGCCGGATGCCGGAGCGCTCCAGCACCGGCGGCAGCGCAGGCGCCGAACGACGGCCCAGCGCGCGCACCCGGGCGACCAGCTCGATGAAGACGAACGGCTTGGCCAGGTAGTCGTCGGCGCCCAGGCCCAGGCCCGCCACCTTGTCGTCCACGTCGCCGGCCGCGGTCAGCATCAGGATGCGCGTCGCCGAGCGGGACTCCACCAGCCGGCGGGCCACCTCGTCGCCGTGCACCACCGGCAGGTCGCGGTCGAGGACGATCACGTCGTAGTCGATGTACGAGGTCTTCTCCAGAGCGCTCCCGCCGTCGTAGGCGACGTCCACCGCCATGGCCTCCCGCCGCAGCCCGGTCGCGATCGCGTCGGCGAGCACCCGCTCGTCCTCGACCACCAGAACCCGCACAGCTCACTCCTCAAGTCGATAGCCCATTGTGGCCGCACGGCCGATAAGCGCACGGTAAGGCATCGACGGGCGCGGGTGACGCACCGCACAGCGATCCGGAGGTTTGGCGGGAGTCAGGAGGTGGGTAAACCAACCCGAACACCCACTGGAACCCCCTGAGAGTAGGTGAGATGGGCGAGTTCACGACGACCATCGAGCGGCGTCTCGACCAGGCTCGGCGCAATCTGGACGAGGCCAGGACGGCCGGGGACGACTTCCTCGCCGACACCCTCACCGCCGAGATCGAGGATCTGCGCCGACTGGCAGACGATAACGGCGTCGCCTTGCCCCGCGCGTAGCACCCGGAACGCCCGCGAGATCCCCCTCTCGCGGGCGTTTCCCTGTCCGGGCCCTGCTACGGATCGCTCTTAAAGGTCACGCTCCGGATCCAGGGGCGCGATCAGGTCGTGCAGCTCGGTGAAGAGCTCCGGAGCCGCGCAGATCGCCATCTCCTGGCTTGCCGGCCGGCCGTGCAGGCCGCCCAGCACCGCACCGGCCTCCTGGGCGATGAGGCCGCCGGCCGCGTGGTCCCACAGGTTGGTGCCGCGCTCGTAGTAGGCGTCCACCCGGCCCGCCGCCACCGAGCACAGGTCCACCGCGCACGAGCCGCCGCGCCGGATGTCCCTGACCCTGGGCAGCACCCGCGCCACGACCTCCGCCTGTACGGCCCGCCGCCCCGCCGAGTAGCCGAAGCCGGTGGCGACCAGCGCCCGCTCCAGCGGGACGCCGGTGGTGCAGCTCAGCCGCTCCCCCGCCAGCCACGCGCCGCCGCCCAGCGAGGCGGTGAACACCTCGCCGCGCGGCACGTTGTGCACCACGCCCGCGACGATCACGCCGTCGACCTCGACCGCGATGGAGACCGCCCAGTCCGGCAGGCCGTACAGGAAGTTGACCGTGCCGTCGATGGGGTCGACGATCCACCGGACCGAGCCCGAGCCGGTCGCGCCCTCCTCCTCGCCGAGCACGGCGTGCCCGGCCGGGATGCGGGAGCGGATCAGCTCCTCGGCCGCCCGGTCGAGCTCGGTGACGACGTCGGTGGGACTCGACTTGGTCGCGGCCACGACGGGCTTGGAGCCGCGCTCGGCGAGCAACATCTCGCCCGCCTCGCGCGCGATCTCCTCGGCCAGTTCGAGATGGGTCATGCCAGCGAGTCCGGGCGCTTCCACTCCTGGCCGAGCACGTGCTGGGCCAGGAAGGCCAGGACCGTCTCGTACCAGGCGACGACGTTGCCGGGCTTGAGGATCCAGTGGTTCTCGTCCGGGAAGTAGAGGAACTTCGACTCCACGCCGGTGCGCTGCAGGTCCCACCACAGGCGCAGCGCCTCGCCGATCGGCACCCGGTAGTCGCGGTCGCCGTGGATGACGAGCATCGGGGTGGTGATCGCCTCCAGCGAGTGGTGCGGGGAGAGCTTCTCGTTCAGCGGGGAGCCGGGGGCGCCGAGCTCGCGCTGCCAGTAGTTGGCGCCGTCGGTGGTGCCGCTGAACTGGTCGAGGTTCCAGAGCGCGGCGTGGGTGACGATGGCCTGGTAGCGGTCGGTGTGCCCGGCCACCCAGTTGGCCATGTAGCCGCCGTAGGAGCCGCCCATCGCGGCGGTGCGCCCGCCGTCGATGTCGTCCCGCGCGAGGGCGACGTCCACGATGGCGTCGAGGTCGGCCATGGTGCGCGGGCCCCAGTTGGCCCAGCCGCGGTCGATGTGGTGCTGGCCGTACCCGGTGGACATGCAGGGGTCGGGCATGAGGACGGCGTAGCCGGCCTCGGCCATGATCCACGGGTTCCAGCGCCAGGACCAGTCGTTCCAGGAGCCGATCGGGCCGCCGTGGATCCACAGCAGGAACGGCGCCGGGCTGTCGGCGGAGGCGCCGCGGGGCAGGACCAGCCAGCCGCGGATCTCCTGGCCGTCGTCGGCGGTGGCGCTGATCTCGGTGAGCGTGCCGGGCAGCTCCAGCTTCGGCGCGGGCGAGGGCAGCTCGGTGACCTCGCCGGTGGCCGCGTCCACGCGGACCGGCGCGGCCGGGCCGTCGTAGCCGCTGCGCAAGGCGTAGATCGCGCTGCCGTCGGCGGTGACGTTGAGGTTGGAGTAGGCGCCGTCGCCCGTCGTCAGCCGGGTCACCTCGCCGTCGACCGGGACGCGGAAGATCGGGCGGCGGCCCTGCTCGTCGGCGAACAGGTAGAGCGAGCCGGAGTCGGGCGCCCACTCGTAGCCGCCGGGGAACAGGTCGCCGGCGTAGGCGCGGCCCTCGCCGGTGGCCAGGTCGGCGATCCACAGCTCCGCCCGGGCCGAGAGCTCGGGGGTGGTCAGCCGCTCGCGGGTGAAGGCCACCTTGGTGCCGTCCGGGGAGACCTTGGGCGCATAGAAGCTGTGCTCCTCGTCCGACAGCAGCGTGCTGCGCTCGCCGGAGGGCACCTCGATGCGGACCAGTTCGGTACGGCTCTCGCCGAGCGGCAGGGCCACGGTCCAGGTGCTGATCACCGCGGTGCCGTCGGGGGTCAGGTCGAAGCTCGCCTCGGTCAGCGCGGACCCCGCGTCGGGGGTCAGGTCGCGCACCTCGGCCAGCCGGTCGCCGGTCAGCCGGCCGGCGAACAGCCGGGGCTGGTCGGGCCCGAGGTCGTGGTCCCAGAAGCGCACCGGGTAGCCCTCGTGCAGGATCGCGCTGATCCCGGCCTCCTTGCGGGCCTTGCGGCGCTCCTCCTCGGTGGCCTCGTCGTCGCCGAGCACGTCGGAGACGAAGACGACGGTGCTCGCGGCGGTGGCGAGCGCGGCCACGCCGCCCGGCCGGGTGGCGATCTGGCGGGCCTCGCCGGAGCGCGGGAGCTGCCAGAGCGCGGGCACCTCGTCGGAGGAGTCCTGGACGGTGGGGTCGGGGCGGCGGGAGGTGAACAGGACGTCGCCGGAGCCGGTGAACTCGGCGCTGGACTCGCCCTTGGCCGACCTGGTCAGCCGGACCGCCTCGCCCTCGCCGCTCGCGGGGATCTCCCACAGGGCCGTACCGTACGACTTGCCGTCGGGGTTGAGGGACTGCACCACGGCCACCAGCCGGGTGCCGTCGGGCGACAACCGCAGGGACGCGAGCCGGGGAATGGCCACATATTCACGAATGTCGTTGAATGCGCTCACTCGATGGAACCTACCTGGCAGGACATAGGGTTGTCGCCGTGGGGAGCTACGACGCACTGCTGGTGCTTTCTTTCGGGGGGCCGGAAGGTCCCGAGGACGTCATGCCGTTCCTGGAGAACGTGGTACGCGGCCGGGGGGTGCCGCGCGCCCGCCTGGAGCAGGTGGCCGAGCACTACCTGGGATTCGGCGGGGTCAGCCCGATCAACGCGCAGAACCGCGCGCTGGTCGAGGCGCTGCGGGCCGAGCTCGACGTCCCGGTCTACTGGGGTAACCGAAACTGGCACCCGTTCGGCGAGGACACCGTCCGGCAGATGCGGGAGGACGGCGTCCGGCGCGCGGCAGTCTTCGCCACCTCCGCCTTCGCCGGCTACTCCTCCTGCCGCCAGTACTACGAGGACATCGCCCGCATCTCCCTCGACGACGGGCCCGAGCTGGTCAAGCTGCCGCACTTCGGCGACCACCCCGGCTTCGTCGAGGCGCAGGCCGACCGGGTGCGTGACGCGCTGGCCGCGCTGGGCCGGCCGGCGCGGCTGGTCTTCACCGCGCACAGCATCCCGGTCTCGATGGCGTCGACCAGCCGCTACGAGGAGCAGATCCGCCGCTCGGCCGGGCTGGTCAACGCCGCGCTGGGCCGCGAGGAGGACTGGGACCTGGTCTGGCAGTCGCGCAGCGGCCCGCCCGAGGTGCCGTGGCTGGAGCCGGACGTGCTCGACCACCTGCCGAAGGTGGACGGGCCGGTGGTGTTGGTGCCGATCGGCTTCGTCTCCGACCACATGGAGGTCGTCTACGACCTCGACACCGAGGCCCGCCAGCTCGCCGCCGAGCTCGGCCTGCCGCTGGAGCGCGCGGCCACCGTCGGCACGCATCCGCGCTTCGTCCGGATGGTCGGCGAGCTGATGGCCGGCCCCGAGCCGGTCGCCTGCGCGCTGACCTGCTGCCCGCCGCCGGTGCGGCGTCAGGCGTAGTCGCGGGCGTAGGCGGCGGCCAGGTTCAGCACCTTGTCCACGTACGACCAGGAGTGGTTGTAGGCGTAGACCGCCTTGCGCAGGTTGCCGGGCGCGCCGGTGGCGCACAGGTAGTTGGCCGCGCCGGGCACGGCGTCGTAGGGGCTCCAGATGTCCTTGACGCCGTCGCCGTCGCCGTCCACGCCGTAGTGCTTCCAGGTGCGCGGCATGAACTGCATCGGGCCGAGCGCCCCCGCGCTGGAGGGGCCGTTGTTGCGGCCGTGCGAGCTCTCCACCTGCCCGATCGCCGCCAGCACCGTCCAGGACAGGCCCGGGCAGCGGGTGGCCGCCGCCTTGTAGAGCTCCAGGTAGCTGCCCGGCCGGCCGACCGTCACCTCCTGCGCGGGCGGAGCCTCGGTACGGCGGGGCTCCAGGGAGACCACCTGCGCGCCCTGGCCCAGGACCCGGCCGACCTCGCCGGTGCCGATCTTCCCCTCCTTGCCGTGCAGCAGCACGACCACGTCGGCCGCCAGGCCGAGGCTCTGCCCGGCCGTGGTGCTGACCAGGCCGTCGATGCCGCTGAGGCCGAGCGTCGCCGAGGCGGCCACGCGCAGCCGCGGACCGGCGTCCACCTGGTACTCGGCGCCGAGGATCAGCCCGAACCTGCGCACCGCGCCCGGGTCGGCGACCAGTTCGCCGCGTTCCAGCGCGCTCCAGACCGCGGGCTCGTCGGCCACCGCCTTCGGGGTCCAGGAGCGGAAGTCCACGGGATCGACGGCGAGCAGGTTGAGCCGGGTGCCGGCGATGGTGATCACCCCGGCGTCGACGGTGAGCACCTTCTCCACGTGCGGAAGCGCGGACAGCGCGTGCCGGGTCCTGGCCGGGACCGCCGCCGGGGCGATGGCCAGGACGCGCGGCGGGGACGGGGTGATGCCGGGGCCGCCGCGGCCGAACTCCTTCACCGGCCGCCGCGTGCCGCCGGTGGGCTGCTCGGCCATTGGCTGAGTCTCGGGGACGAGGCTCTCCAGGCGCTCGGCGCCGGCGTTGCCGGAGCCCGCGGCGAGCTGCCGGGAAGCGGCCGGTTCGAGGCCGGGCGGCTCGTGCCAGAGGGTGAGGCCGAGGGCGCCGCCGAGCGCGGTGAGCACGATCGCGGCCGCCAGGACCGGCACGATCAGGCGCAGGGATGACGGGGCGGACACTCCGGCAAGCGTAGTGGACGGAGGCCCAGAGATCGGGAGGTTCGGATTTGCTGGGACTTTCCGGGCGGACCTGACTCCTTCCGGAGGCATCGGCTAGGTTGCTGTGAACCCTCGTACCATCCGTCACTCGTGAAAGTTTTCCTATGTCCCGACAAATCACTTCACTCCTGGCTGCCGCCTGTGTTGCCGTCACTCTGGCCACACCGGCTTCAGCAGCGGCGAAGGACGAACCTGTCGACTGCACCCAGGTCAAGTGCATCGCACTGACCTTCGACGACGGCCCAGGCAAGTACGCCGACAAGCTGCTGGACACCCTGAAGAAGGAGAAGGCCAAGGCCACCTTCTTCCTGGAGGGCCAGTACGTGAAGCTGCGGCCGGCCTTCGCCAAGCGCATGGCCGCCGAAGGCCACGAGCTGGGCAACCACAGCTACTCCCACCCCAAGTTCACCGATCTCGAGCCGTGGGCCATTCGGAGCGAGATCCAGAAGACGCAGGACCTGGTCAAGCAGGTCACCGGTGTCGAACCCAAGCTGCTGCGCCCGCCGTACGGGCTGGTGGACATGCCGACCAGCGAGATCGCCGCCGACTTCGGCATGCCGGTCGTGCTCTGGACCGCGGGGTCCAAGGACTGGTCCTCCAAGAACGCGGACTCGATCAAGCAGCAGGTCCTGGACGTCGCCGCGCCCAACGGCATCATCCTGATGCACGACTGGGTCAAGGAGACCGTCGACGTCATGCCGAACATCGTCACGCTGCTCAAGAAGCGTGGCTACCACCTGGTGACGGTCTCCGACATCATCAAGCAGTACGACCTGAAGCCCGGGGACACCTTCCCGGTTCCCGAAGGCTGGGAGAGATGAGTATCGTTCACGTTAATTAGGAACGACGCTCTGCAAGGGGTGCTCACATGGCCTTCACCAACTGGGCTCGAAACCAGACCGGCACCCCCGCCGAGGTGCGCACCCCGTCGTCGGCCGACGACGTGGTGCGTGCCGTGCGCGACGCCGCCCGCGACGGGCGCCGCGTGCGCATGGTCGGCACGGGCCACTCCTTCACCGGCGTGGCCCTCACCGACGGGATCATGCTCCGCCCGCACGGGCTGACCGGCATCCTCGACGCCGGCCCCGGCTCGGTCACCGTCGCCGCGGGCACCCCGCTGCACACGCTCAACGAGGAACTCGACCGCCGCGGCCTCGCCCTGGCCAACATGGGCGACATCACCGCCCAGACCGTCGCCGGCGCCATCCAGACCGGCACGCACGGCACCGGCCGCGACACCGGCGGCCTCGCCGACCAGGTCCTGGCCCTCGAACTCGTCCTCGCCGACGGGAGCGTGACGCGAGCCGTACCGGGCGAGGACCTCTTCGACGCCGCCCGCGTCGGCCTGGGCGCGCTCGGCGTGCTCACCTCCGTGACCCTGCGCGTCGAACCCGCCTTCCTGCTGCGCAACGTGCGCCGCGTGATGTCGCTGACCGGCATTCTCGACTCGCTCGACGAGCTCACCGCGAGCAACGAGCACCTCGACTTCTTCTGGCTGCCGCACACCGACGCGTGCCTGGTCAAGACCAACAACCGGCACCCCGGACCGGCCGCGCCGCCCAGCCCGCTCAAGCACTGGCTGGACAACGTGCTGCTGGAGAACAAGCTCTTCGGCGCGATGTGCGCGCTCGGCGGGCGGCTGCCCGGCCTGATCCCCACGCTCAACTCGATCAGCGCCAAAGCCCTGGGCGACTCCTCGTCGGTCGACACCTCTTACAAGATCTTCACCTCGGTGCGGGACGTGCGCTTCCTGGAGATGGAGTACGCCGTCCCCCGCGAGCACCTCGGCCGCGCCCTGCGCGAGACCCGCGACCTGATCGACCGGATGGACTGGAAGATCACCTTCCCGATCGAGGTCCGGGTGACCCCGCCGAGCGAGGTCTGGCTCTCCACGGCGTACGGCAGGCCGTCGGCCTACGTGGCCTGCCACATCTACCGGCCCACCCCCAACCCGGCCTACTTCGAGGGCGTCGAGGAGATCATGACCCGGCTGGAGGGCCGGCCGCACTGGGGAAAGCTGCACACCCGCGACGCCTCCTACCTGTCGAAGGTCTATCCGCGCTTCGGGGACTTCGTCGCGCTGCGCGACCGGCTGGACCCGCAGCGGCTGTTCACCAACCCCTATCTGGACGGCGTGCTCGGCTAAGCCGCCTACGAGTCTCCGCCCGGCTCCTGGAACAGGCCGTCGCCTTGCTCGGGGGCCACATCTTCGGGCGGTACGGTCGCCTCGGGCTCACCGGACGGTTCGATCGGCGCCTCGGTGGTCGGCTCGGCGGTCGGCTCCTGCGTCGCCTCGTTCGTGGGCTCGCCGGTCGGCGTCGGGGTCGGCGTGGGAGTCGGCTCCCGCTCCTGCGTGCGCTCGGGGGTGGGGTCGGCGGTCTGCCGGGGCCGCTCCTCCTCGCGCTGGCGCTCCCTGCGCTCGTCGTCCTTGGGTGCCTTCTTCGCCACCGGGGTCTTGCCGGTGACCGCCTCGTGCACGGTGCGGTGGGCGAGGGTCTGGAAGGTCAGGATGCCGCCGACGCTGATCGCGAAGACCAGGGCCGCGGCCAGGACGAGCTTCAGCCAGGGCAGCGGACGGCGGCCGCCGTCCCCGGACACGGGGGCCATCACCAGCGTGTCACCACCGCCTTGACCGCTGGGGACGGCGGCGAGCTGGACGGTCTCGGCGCCCGGGTCCACCACGCCCATCGGACCGGTCTCGGCGTGCGGATCCACCGGCGCGGCCAGGACAGGGGCAACGGAGGCCGGGGACTGCGGCTCACCGCTCGTGGCCGCGGCGGGGGTCGCGTGGACGGCGGTGGCCAGCTCGCCCTGGCCCTCCTCCTGGTCCTGGCGGCGCCACGTGCCCAGCGTGTGCTCCTTGACCGCCTCACCGGTGCGCTTCAGGTAGTGCGTGTAGACCGCGCCCCCGACCGTGCTGGCCACGCTCGCCACGGCCGCGCCGATGAACGTCCCCGCCACCCCCAGATAGGAGGCCGCGACCGCGGCGGTGACCGCCGCCAGCGCACCTCCGGCGATCTGCGGCACGCTCAGCTCGAACTTCCGCTGCTCGCCGCTCATCCCCCGAACCAGTCCTCTCTCGCGCAGGTAAAGACCTTTCTCGTGAATAGACGCGACCGCGTGTCCTGTTGTTCCTGTGACGTGCGTGACAGGCAGATTCTCGGCTCGTGTCGGGCCGAACCAGAAGCACTTGCCCCAAGTCCACGGCGACGCGGATGCGGATTCGTCAGAATCCGACGAGGACCCCTAACCTCCTGCTGCACCGCGCCGAGGTGTGAACCCGGATGGATCCACTAAATGTGACCGGCGTCACATCATCTGGGAGCTATCCCAGGAAGGCGATGTTCGGACATGCCGGGTACGGTGCTGGCAGGCAACCGGCACACGCGAGAGACTCAAGGGTCCGGGGGAAGAATGAGCACGACGCTGACGAAAGGACCCGCATGCAGGAGCTCCGACTCGTCGCGGTGAGCGAGGACGGCACGTATCTCGTCTTGGCGACAGCCGGCCGGGGTACCCGTTTCACGCTGCCCGTCGACGACCGGCTCCGCGCTGCCGTCCGCGGAAACTTCTCCCGTCTCGGCCAGTACGAGATCGAAGTGGAGAGTCCGTTGCGCCCCAAGGAGATCCAGGCTCGCATCCGTGCCGGTGAGACCGCGGAGGAGATCGCCGCGACCGCCGGCATCCCGGTCGAGCGGGTCCGCTGGTTCGAGGGTCCCGTGCTCCAGGAGCGCGAGTACGTCGCCCAGCAGGCGCAGCGGGTCGCGGTCCGCATGCCCGGGGAGTCCGCCCCCGGCCCCACCCTCGGCGAGCTCGTCGCCGAACGCCTCACCCGCCGCGGCGTCCCCGCCGAGGAGATCGACTGGGACTCCGCCAAGCGCGACGACGGGCTGTGGCGGGTCAAGCTGGGCTACGTGTGGAACGGTCACACGCGGCACGCCGAGTGGCTGTTCGACCCGCGCCGCCGGCACGTCAGCCCGCACGACGACGAGTCCCACCGGCTGTCCCAGGCCGACTTCGACCCCGAGCCGCCGATCGAGGAGACCACCGTCACCCCGTTCCCGCCGCGGGTGACCAAACTCCAGCCCGTCCCGCCCCTGGGCGCGGACCCCGTGCCGTTCCCCTCCGTCATCCGCCGCGAGCCGCCCGCCGAAGAGCCGGCGGCTCTGCCGCGCCCTGCCCTGCCCAGCGCCTCCGGCGACGGCTCCTTCCCGGGGGTGCCCGGCCGTGGCGTGCCCGCCGCCTACCGCGACGGCGACCCCTCCCGTGTCCGCCCCGTCGAACCGCCTCGCCGTGAGCCGGCGCCCTGGCTGCCCGACTTCGGCCCCACCCGCGGCACCCTCCGCGACCCCGACCCCTCTTCCACCCCCGAACCCCCGGCCGCCACCCCTGCGTTGCCCGCCGCCACCCCCTCCCCGGCCGCCGGCCTCTCTTCACCTGTCGCCGGCCCCCCTTCACCTGCCGTCGCCGACCAGCCCGGGTCGCCGGCCGCCGGTGCCGCGAGCGGCTCCCCTGTCTCCGGCGGAACCGACGGGTCGCCGGTCTCCGGCCGCCCGGACGAGCCGTCCGTCGCTGACGTTGCGGACGGGTCGTCGGTCGCTGACGTTGCGGTCGAGTCGTCGGTCACTGGTGCTGCGGTCGAGTCGTCCGTCGCTGGTGCTGCGGACGAGTCGTCCGTCGCTGACGTTGCGGGCGGGTCGTCGGTGGTTTTCGACCAGAGCGCGTCCCTGGAAGCCCTGATCGACCAGGTCCCCGCTCGCCCGTCCCTCCCGGCCACCCCTGTCCCGGCCGTTCCCTCCCAACCCGCCGATCTCTCCGCTCAGCCAGCGGCCTCCCCCGCGCAACCTTCGGCCACCGTGCCCACACCGCCCGCCGAGACGGTCGCCCCGGCGGCCGAGGCTCCCGTCGTCGCGCCACCCGTGGCGGAGAGGCCCGTGTCGGGGACGCCCGCCGCCGAGCCCGCAGCCCAGGCCCCCGAGACCGTTGCGGTGGACGCGCCGGCCCCGCCTGCTGAGCCGGCAGCCACGGCCACCGTCGAGCCCAACAAGCCTGATCACACCGCTGCGGCCCCTGCCGTGGAGCCCTCCATCGAGGCTGCCAAGCCGGAGGAGCCCGCCACCAAGCCCGCCGAGTCCGCCACCGAGGCCCCCGCGGCCAAGGTCGAGGAGGCTCCCCCGGCCGAGCTCACCCACACCGCCGAGCCCGTGGCCGAGGTGGCCAAGGCTGCCGAGCCTGTGGTGGAGGCGGAGGTGCCCCCGGCATCCGAGGCGAGCACCCCGGTGCCCACGCCAGCGGCTGCGGTCACCGACCCCGCGCCCGTACGGCAGGCAGAGGCACCTTCAGCGGAGGGGTCCGAGGCTGAGACGCCCAAGGTGGAGGCGACCGCAGCCGAGGTGCCTAAGGCAGAGGCGCCCAAGGTGGAGGTGTCCGAAGCCGAGGTGCTCAAGGCCGACGTTGAGACCGCCGCTCCCGCTGAAGCCGCAGCTCCCGAGCTTGCCGCTCCCGATGCGGTTACCGCTCCCAGCGAAGTTGCCGCGTCTGCGGAGGCCGTGAAGACCGAGGCCACCCCGGCACCCGCAGTTGAGGAGGCCAAGCCGGAGACCCCCAAGGGCACGGCCGGGGCACCCGTCGCCGAGAAGTCGGCGACCGCCACCACCGCGCCCCAGACGGAGGCCCCGAAGACAGAGGGTCCGACGGCGGAGACCGCAAAGGAAGCCGTGAAGGAGTCGGCCGCTGCGGAGGTCGCTCCCCAGGAGTCGGCTCCCCAGGAGGCGGCCAAGGTCGACACCAACTCCGAGAAGACGGCCGAGCAGGAAGTGGCCCAGGCTACGGAGCCCGCTGAGGCGAAGCCGACCGAGGTGGAGTCCGCCCCGGCGAAGCCCACCGAGGTGGAGTCGGCCGAGGTGAAGGACGTCGAGCCCAAGGCCGCCGAAGAGCCTGAGGAGCCGGTGGTGCCGGAGCCTGCGGTGCCGGCGGCGCGGGCGAGCGGGGAGGACGGGAAGGCCAAGCCCGAGCCGGTGGCTCCCGTGGCCTCGCCTCCTCCGGCTCCGGCCGCCAGGCAGGCCAAGAAGAACGCGCGGGGCAGGCGGGCTTCGGTGCCGAGCTGGGACGAGATCATGTTCGGCGCACGGCGGCAGGACTGAGCGAGAAGTAGTCGGGTGAGCGGGAAGGGGCGGGCCGGGCGGTCCGCCCCTTCGGCGTGTCCGGCCGGCAGGCTCCGGACGGCCTGCCGTACTCCACCGGGAGCTGGTAACCGTGGACGGCCTGCCAACTTGGCGGCGGGCTCAGGGGAGGTGTCTGCCGTGCTCGGCACGGGGGCTCGGGAAACTCCGGCCTGCCGTACCCCACCCGAAGCGCTCAGGAAGGGGGTGGCTTGAGGAAAGGGGCGAGCCATTCCGGGGTGACCGAGGCGGGAAAGGCGGTGGCCTGGTCGGGGGAGACGTCGAGGGCCGCGTAGCCGCCCTTGCCGGCGCCGGCACCCGCGATGACGGTGAAGACGCCGGCACGGCGCTGGAAGAAGGTCTGGCGCAACCGCCATCCGACCACGGCCCGACGCTCCACGACGGCCTGGGAGCGACGGAGGGAGCCGGAGCGGACGGCGAGCCGTACGCCGTCGTAGCCGTGCCCCAGCGAGCGGTAGCGGTCCAGCCCGAGGGGCACGCCGAGGACGGCGAACAGCAGGGAGACGCCGAGCAGGGCACCCCAGAAGGGCGGGTTGAGGACAACGGCGGCGAGGGCCAGCAGGAGCCAGGGGAAGACGGCTCGGAAGATACGGCGCTGCCGGGCGGCGGGCGGGTGCGGGACGAGGGGCCCGGTGTAGGGCCCGATGGCCCGGGCGGTGAGGTCGAGGGCGACGGCGCGGGGGACGTCGGGAAGGAGCTGCCCACGCGTCTCAGAGTCCCCCAGGCCGGTGACGATGGCCCAGACGCGCACCACCCCGGCCCACCGCTCGAAGAGCGCGTCGACGACCTCGTAGCCCCGCACACGGGCGGCTTCGAGGGAGACGCTGCGCCGGGTGATGAGCCCGCGTTCGGCGACCAGGTGGCCGTCGCGGCGCTTGAGGGTGAAGTCCCAGTTGAACAGCGCGTACATGATGCCGCCGGCGAACGGCATGAGCACGACGAGCGCGAGGACGGCGATGAGCAGGAGGTGCGGCCGGTCCCAGAGCCAGCGGCCGGCCCCGAAGGCGGCTCTGCCGTACCCGAGGTCGTCACCCCACTGGAAGGCCAGGCCGATGGCGCCGCCGGCGATGGCGAAGGGGGTGAGGAGGTAGGCGCCGGAGAGCGGGCCGTAGATGAGCCAGGCGCGCGGGACCTTGATGATCACATCGTCGGGGACCGGCGCCGGTGGAGCCTCGGCGACGGAAGCGGGCGAAGCGGCGGCGGCGGGGGCGCGGCGGAGGAGGAGGTTCTTGAGGTGCTCGGCCTCGGCCAGGGTGACGCCGTTGAGCTCGCCCTCCTGCTGCCCGCCGCCGCTGGCGCCGGTGTCGATGCGCAGGACGGCCAGGCCGAGGAGCCGGTGCATGGGCGGGGTGGTGATGTCGACGCCGCGCACCCGTTCGAGCGGGATGGTGCGGACCGAGCGGCTGATCAGCGAGCGGCGCAGCTCCAGCCGGTCGCCGACGATGCCGTAGGTGAAGGTCAGCCAGCGCACGACGGCGAAGACGACGGTGCCGGCGACGCCCAGCGAGGCCCACAGGTAGGACCGCGCGGAGAACCCGCTGGCGAACAGCAGACCGATGAGCGGCACCAGCAGGGAGGGCAGCATCCGCACCGGGTCGATGACCAGCACCTTGGGGCTGAGCCGGTTCACGTGGCGTCGTCCCTGAGCTCTTCCGCGCGGCGGGCGAGCTCGTCGGCGAGGGCGGCGGCGACCTGGTGGTCGAGGCCCTTGACGGTCGAGGAGCCGGCGTGGGAGGCGGTGCGGATCTCCAGCGTCGCCAGGCGCAGCATGCGCTCGAACCAGCCCTGGCTCTTGTCGACGGTCTGGATGCGGCTGACCGGGACGAAGACCCATTCGCGGGTGAGGCAGCCGGAGCGGGCGTAGACCACGTCGCCCGCCAGCTCCCAGCGGTGGACGGCGTAGCGGACGAACGGCTCGGCGACCAGCAGCGGCAGCGAGATCACCACGACCAGCGCGGGCAGCACCCACCAGGAGCCGGCGAACCACTCGGGCACCCAGCCCCACTCGCTGCGGCCGATCCAGCGGGCCAGCAGGAAGGAGCCCCCGGCGAGCAGGACGAAACCGACGAGCGAGTGCAGCAGCCAGAGGTGCCGGGCCCTGGGCGAGACCTGGTGGGCGGGCTCACGGACGTTCACGGTTCCACACTATGCCGCACCGGGACAGGGCGATCACCCGTCCGCCTTCACCCCACTTGTCCTGCGATTTAGGGACGTTTCGGGGCGAGTTCCGGTCCTCGTGCACCGCGAAACGGTCTGCGCATCGCCGTAGGACGCGTAGCATCGTGCGACATGAGGCTGCGCATCCCCTCGGCACGCCGCGCCATCGCCACACTGGCGGCGGCGGTGCTCGTGGTCTGCGTCGCCGGATGCTCGGTGCTGCGGGGCAACGCCTCCGCCGCCCGGGAGCTTCTCCAGATCAACGTCTCCAGCCCGGAGATCAGGCCAGGCGGTCCGCTGCCTGCCGAATACACCTGCGAGGGCGGCAAGGGCAGCCCGATGCTCACCTGGTCGAGCCAGCCGCTCAAGGACGCGAAGACCTTCGCCGTCGTCGTCGACGACAACTCCGCGCCCGACCAGGCGGTGCACTGGATCATCTACAACATCGACCACCGCACGACCGTGCTGGCCGCGGGCATCCCGGCGGAGGGGGCGACCTCGCCCGACGGGACCAAGGCTCCGGAGGAGGCCACCCAGGCCCAGCTCCTGGACGGCACGCGGGGCTACTCCGCGCCGTGCCGCAAGCCGGCCGGCGAGGGTCCGGGCAACTACCGCTTCAGCGTCTACGCGCTCAGCGGCAAGGTGGCCACGGAAGAGGGCGACACGATCTCCAAGATCCTGCACAAGATCGCGGAGCTCACCATCGCCCGTGGCCGGTTGACCGCGGTCGACATCGAGTGAGAGCTCGGACACTGCAGGTAGTAGTGGTTACCAATTCTTCACTTAGGGTGTGACAACGCTCCCTGGGGTCGGCACAATCAGATCCAATTGTTAGGCGTTAGTGATCAAAGGGGAGGGATTGCGTCGATGGCCGCGCGATCCCGCTGGCGTCACAGGAAGGCCATGGCTGAGGTGGTGCAATGTTCGCGGTCGTCGTGATATTGGTCGCAGTCGTGCTCCTCGTGCTCGTAGTCGTGGCGCTGGGCATGAGGTCCATGAACAAGCGGGAGAGCAACCTGCCGCCCGAGCGGATGCGGGAGCTCATGGAGCGTGAGGAGCGCACTCAGGTCCGGTCCACGGACGAGTTCGCCGCTCACGAGCCGCGGATGACGAATTTCAGTCCGGACTTCAGCCCCCTCGACGAGGAGAAGCCCAAGCCGGTCCGCACCGGCCAGCGCGGCAAGCGCGGGGTGGACGAGTGGGGCAACGCGACCTCCGACGACGAGGACGAGGAGTTCTGGGCGAGCATCCGCAGCGACGCCGCCGAGGGCGGGTTCGGCGCCGGCGGCACGGTCAAGCCGCGGCAGGCGGCCAGCCGTCCCCGGGTCGACGACCCGCACGCCGCGACCGTCCAGGCGCCGCTGCCGCAGCGCCCGCAGGCCGCCCCGAGCACTCCTGAGCCCGCGGCCCAGCCGGCCGCCGCGCCGCTGGCCCCCGCGGCCGGGCTCGGCGCCCTGGTGGAGCCGCCGAGCCAGAAGGACCTGTCCGACCAGCGCACCGTGACCTTCGCGGCGCCGACGCACGACGTGATGAGCATCCTCGCGCCGGGCAGCAAGCCCGTCGCCGCCGAGGCCTCCTCCGGCTCCTTCGCCGCCACGAGCGGTTCGTTCCCGGAGACCAGCGGCTCGTTCCCGGCGGCCTCGGCCACCGGCACCGGTTCCTTCGCCGCCGCGCCGAGCGCCGGCGGGTCCTTCACCCCCGCGGCCGGACCGGCCTCCGACTCCTTCTCCGCCATCGCCAGCACCGGCACCTTCGCCGTCCCGCCGGGCCTGCACAGCGCGCCGACCAGCGACCCGTTCCCGGCCTACAACGCCGCGGACGCGCTGGAGACCACCTGGCAGCAGCCCACGCCCGCGGCCGGCACGACGGGGACCACCTCGGGCTCCTGGCCCGCCGCCTCGCCGGACATCCTCGACGACCCGGCGCCCGCCGGCGGCTCGTGGCCGGCCTTCGAGGGCGCCTACAGCTCGCCCGCGCCCACCTTCGCCTCCTACGAGGTGCGTCCCGGCTACGCCGCCCCCGACAACGACGCGCTCACCGGCCCGTCGCCCGCGGTCGGCACGCCCACCGCGCCCGGCCGGGCGGTCACGCCGTACGACGACGTGCTCTCCGGCGGCTACAGCACGCCGGCCGCGCCCGCCACCCCGGCCGCGTGGCCGGAACCGCCCGCCAACGCCTGGCCGTCCTACGGCGAGATGTACGGCTCGCAGCAGCAGCAGGAAGCGGCTGCGCGCGCGGGCGAGCGACGGGGCGCGGACAAGGATCTCCCGGACTACTACCGCTGATCGAGGCGGACGGGTCGGCGCGCGAGGGAGGTGCGGCGACCCCGGGACCACGATCATGTAAAAACCGCTGATCACGCCTTATGGGTATCGGTGATGCCCCGTTACAGTCACCCCATGACTCAGGGTGGCTTCGCCGATACTCTCCGTCACGATCTTCCGGCATCGCTGGTCGTCTTCCTCATCGCCATTCCGCTGTCGCTGGGCATCGCGGTCGCCTCCGGCGCTCCGCTCGCGGCGGGGCTGGTGGCCGCGGCCGTCGGCGGCATCGTCGCCGGCGCGCTCGGCGGCTCGGCGATCCAGGTGAGCGGACCGGCCGCCGGGCTCTCCGTGGTGGTCATCGACCTCGTCCAGACGTTCGGCTGGCGCGCGACCTGCATGATCACGCTGCTGGCCGGGGGCTTCCAGCTCGTCCTGGGCCTGTTCCGGGTGGCACGGGCCACGCTCGCCGTCTCCCCCGCCGTCGTGCACGGCATGCTCGCCGGGGTCGGCGTGGTGATCGCGCTGTCGCAGTTGCACATCGTGCTCGGCGGCAGCCCGCAACGCTCGGCGGTCGACAACCTGATCGAGCTGCCCGACCAGCTCATCCACCTGGAGGGGCACGGGGTCGCGGCCGGGCTGCTCACCATCGCGGTGCTGCTGGTGTGGGGGCGGCTGCCGAAGTCGGTCCGGACGGTGCCCGCCCCGCTGGCCGCCCTGGTGATCGCGGCGCTGGCCGCGTGGGCGTTCGGCTGGCAGGTCACCCGGGTCGACCTGTCGAACAGCATGTCGGAGTGGACCTCGCCGCTGTGGCCCGCGGGCGACTGGCACGACGTCGTCGGCGCGGTGATGCTGATCGCGGTGCTGTCGGCGGTGCAGTCGCTGCTGTCGGCGGTGGCCGTCGAGGGGCGCAGCGTCAACCTCGACCGCGAGCTGACCGGCCAGGGCGTGGCCAACGTGGTCGCCGGGGCGCTCGGCGGGCTGCCGATCGCCGGGGTGATCGTGCGCACCACCGCCAACAAGGTCGCGGGGGCGCGCAGCCGCTGGTCGACGATCCTGCACGGCTGCTGGGTGCTGGTGTTCATGTCGGGGCTCGGCTGGACCGTGCGGCTGATCCCGATGGAGTCGCTGGCGGCGCTCCTGGTCTTCATCGGCATCCAGATGATCAACCTCGGGCACGTGCGGAAGGTGCACGGGCACGGCGAGGTGCCGGTCTACGTGGTGACCCTGCTCGGGGTGGTCCTGGTCGGGCTCGGCGAGGGCATCCTGATGGGGCTCGCGCTGGCCGCGCTGCTGGCGCTGCGCCGGCTGACCTGGGTGAGCGTGCGGGTACGGCCCAAGGCCGACGGGCACTGGCACGTCACCGTGGACGGCTCGCTGACCTTCCTGGGGGTGCCGCGGCTGACGTCGGGGCTGCGTGCCGTACCGGCGGGGGTGCCGGTGGACCTCGATCTCAACATCGACTTCATGGACAACGCCGCCTTCGAGGCCCTGCACTCCTGGCGGCTGGAGCACGAGGGCGGCGGCGGGACGGTCGAGATCGACGAGCTGCACGACGAGTGGTACTCGCTGGCGGCCAGCGGGTCGCGGATGTATCCGGCGAAGTCGCCGCCCAAGACCCCCGACCGGTGGTGGCTGCCGTGGACGCACCGCCGGCTGCTGCCCCGTCACGGCGGGCCGGGGGCGCTGCGGTCCGGGGCCAAGGAGTTCCACGAGCGTACGGCTCCGCTGGTGCGGCCGATCTTCACCGAGCTGGCGCGGCAGCAGAGGCCGGGGCAGCTGTTCATCACCTGTGCCGACTCGCGGGTGGTGCCGAGCCTGATCACGGCGAGCGGGCCCGGGGACCTGTTCACCGTGCGGAACATCGGGAACCTGGTGCCGCGGTGCGGGACCGGGCCAACGGACGACTCGGTGGTGGCGGCGATCGAGTACGCCACGGAGGTGCTCCAGGTGCGGACGATCACCGTCTGCGGGCACTCGGGGTGCGGGGCGATGGCCGGACTGCTCAGCGGGGGGATCAAGGCGGGCGGGATGCCGGGGCTGCAGCGCTGGCTGCGGCACGGGAACCACAGCCTGGCGCGGTACATCTCGGGGGACCTGCTGCCGGGCGGTGAGCCGGGGGCGGGGGCGCTCGCGGCGGGCGGGGAGGTCCGGCCGGTCAAGGGCGTCCTGCCGGTGCGGGACGTGCTGCCGGTCGGGGACCCGCTGCCGGTGGGGGACGCTTTTCCGGCCGGTGGGCTTCCGGTGGCCGAGCTTCCGGCGGGTGGGGTCGGGGTGGCCGGCCGGGTGGGGATCGCCGATCGGGCCGGGACGCCCGGGCTCGGGTCCGGGCCGCTGGATCGGCTGTGCCGGGTCAACGTGCGGCAGCAGCTCGACAACCTGCGCACCTACCGGCGGGTGGACGAGCTGGTCCGGGCCGGGCGGCTGGAGCTGGTGGGGCTGTACTTCGACATCGGGGCGGCCCGGGTCGAGGTGCTGGAGAGCGCGGGCGGTTTCGCGGAAGACCGCATTTCCGGAAATATGGGCACATGAGAATTCTGGTGCTAGGTGGATCACGTTTCCTCGGCCGTGCCCTGGTCGAGGCGGCGCTGCGGCGAGGGCACGAGGTCACCACGTTCACCCGCGGCGTCTCCGGCCCGGGCGTCGCCGGGGTCGAGGAGGTGCACGGCGACCGCGAGCGTCCCGAGGACCTCGCCGCGCTGGTCGAGGGCCGGACCTGGGACTTCGTCATCGACACCTCCGGCTACGTGCCGCGCGTCGTGCTCGCCTCCGCCGAGGCGCTGTCCGGGCACGCGCAGACCTACGCCTTCATCTCCACCATCTCCGCCCTCGACGGCTTCCCCGCCAAGCCCGGCACCGACGAGTCCGGCCTGTGGCCGTGCGCCTCCGACGCCGGGCCCGAGGACGGCGACTACGGCGTGCTCAAGGCCGGCTGCGAGCGGGCGGTCGAGGAGGCCTTCGACGGCAACGCCCTGATCATCCAGCCCGGGCTGATCCTCGGGCCGTACGAGAACGTCGCCCGGCTGCCGTGGTGGCTGACCCGCATCTCGCACGGCGGCCAGGTGCTCGCCCCCGGCGACCCCTCGGTGCCGATGCAGCTCATCGACGCGCGCGACATCGCCGAGTTCACCCTCGACCAGGCCGAGGCCGGGGTGGCCGACCGGTTCATCGTCACCGGACCCGCCGGGAACACCACCTACGGCGAGTGGCTGGAGCTGTGCAAGCAGGTCACCGGGTCGGACGCGGAGTTCGTCTGGGTGGACGACCAGTTCCTGATCGACCAGGGCGTGGGGCAGTTCGTCGAGCTGCCCCTGTGGTCGGCGCCCAGCGACGACCGGGAGAACTTCTGGAACGCTTCGACGGACAAGGCCTTCGCCGCCGGGCTGCGCTCCCGGCCGGTGGCCGAGACCGTGGCGGACACGTGGGCGTGGTTGCGGGAGATCCCGGAGGACGAGCGGGTCTACGGGGGGAAGATGCAGCACGGGATCGCTCCGGAGAAGGAACAGGCCGTCCTGGCCGCCTGGGCCGCCCGCTGATGCCGGCGGTGTGTATTTTTCCGCGGTAGCCGTACGGGCCGGGGCCTAACGTCGGGGCCGTGCCCTTCGGGGCGCCGGACCCGCTCCCAGGGCCCGGGAAGGCGGGGGACTGTGCCTCCCCCGCCCTCCCCCGGGGCTTCAGGCATGTCGTCCACGCCGGCCGGGCGGTCATCTGGGCCGCCGTCATGGTCTCGCTCTTCACCGCGAAGTAGACGTACTGATCAACCGGCATGGCCCGGCCCTGGCGAGCCGGTGTTCAGGCGAGATCCACGCCCGCGGCCCGCATCCTCGCCTCCACCAGTGCCGTCAGCCGGCGCCAGCCCGGCTTCTCCTCCTGGCCGTGCCGGCTGAGCAGGCTGTAGCGCAGGGCGGCGTCCGGCCGGGCCCGCAGGCCGGGCGGGACTGGCAGCAGGGCGGGGTGGGCGAGGAAGTAGCCGGCCATGTCGGTGGCGAGCTCGTCGACGCGCGGGTCGTCGGCCGGCCACTCGGCGGCCTGCCACATGCGCTTGACCAGCGAGACGTAGTGCGGATCGTCGAGCGCGCCCTCGACCCTGGCCACGTAGTCGTCGAAGCCCTCCGGTACCAGGGCCCTGATCAGCACCAGGCCCTCGCGGGCCACCGTGACGTCCTCGGGGCTCAGGCCGAACTCCGCGGCGGCCTTGTCCAGCCTCGCGAGCACCCCGTCGGGCAGCAGGGCGCGGTCGCCGGTGGCCAGCCGGTGCAGCATGTCCCGCCGCGCGATCAGGTCGTCGATCCGCTCGGTCAGGCGCTGCCCGGCGTCTTCCAGGGCGGCGGCGAACGTCTCCGGGTCGGTGTCGAGGATCGCCTTCACCTCGGCCAGGGCCACTCCGGCGGCGGCCAGCGTCCGGATCTGCACCAGCCGGAGCAGGTCGGCCGAGCCGTAGCGCCGGTAGCCGGAGACGTCCCGGTGGGGCTCGTCGATCAGGCCGTGCTTGTGGTAGTGCCGGATGGCCTTCACGCTGAGGCCGGCGAACGCCGCCGCCTGCCCGATCGTGACGCCCTCGGTCATCCGCTCCCCCGGTCTGCCGATCGTTGCGCCAGCTCGCGTACCGCGTCCGCGACGGCGCGGAAGTCCTTGCGCAGGATGCTGCCGTGGTTGCTCGCCACCTTGGCGCTCACCTCGATGTTCGGCTTGCGGGCGAGCACCGGGCCGAGGCTGGCGCGCATGCTCTCCATCTCATCATGGCCGCCGCCGATGTTGCCCCCGGTGGCCACCACGTACCGAACCGGGCAGGTCAGGCCGTCCAGGACCGGCCCGAGGGCGGCGTAGATCTCGTTCAGCTCGATGTTGCTCCGGGCGTGCTGCTCGGCGGACATCCTCCCGGCCATGCCCACCTTCGCCAGCAACGGCAGCAGCCACCGCGACCGCAGCCACCACCGCCGCACCTGCTCCTCGGTCAGGGCGAACTCGTACGGGTAGCCCCCGTCCACGCACACCACGCCCAGGACGCGCCCCGGGTTCCGTGCCGCCCAGTGCAGCGCCACCGGCCCGCCGTACGACCACCCGACCAGCAACGGCCGCTCCACCTCCCGGGCGGCCAGGACGGTGCTGACGTCCCTTACGTGTGCCTCGAACGAGGCCGCTTCGGCGGACCGCCCCGACCCGCCGCGTGCTCGCATGTCGTAGGTGAGGTGCCGGTAACCGCTCCCGAGCTCGGCCACGACCCGCCGCCAGTGCCGCTGGCTGGCGAACTGTCCGTTGAGGTAGAGAATGGGGCGACCCTGGCCACCGGTGTCGGTGACGGCCAGCGCCGTGTCGTCGATGGGGACCATCCCGGTCCAAGGTGAAGTGGTGGTCACCCGTTCAGCCTGCGGCCTGACCCAAGGTCAAGGTCAAACCCGGCTGCTTGACGCTTCGCTATGAGCCCATGCTGGAGAACAGATGCCTAAGTTGCTCGCCCGCGTCGCGGACCCCTTCCTGGTGATGTACGGCTCGTTCACCGTCATGGACGTCGACGGCCTCTCGTTCTCCCCCGCCGCGCTCGCCCCGGAGGAGCTGTACGAGCTGGTGAGTGAGGGCGACCCCTGGTTCGCCGCCACGGAGAACATGGCGATCGTCTGCAGCCGCGAGGGCTACCACCACAGGGCGGAGGTCGCGTTGGAGCTGTGGGACGGCGAGCCGCCCGCCGACGCCGAGGGCCAGGCCGAAACCGCCGCCGAGCTGCTGCGCAGCAGCTCGGGACGGGTGCGGGCGACCAACTCCATGGGCAACAGCGGCTCAGTCCTCGACCTCGGAGAGCCGGCCGCCGTGTGGTCGGTCAGAGTCCGGCGGATCAGGAAAGGGAGCCAGGTCGCCGTCTACTACTCCTCATCGGAGGAGGCGGCTGACGAGGAGGACGAGGAGGACGGCGGCTACCCGGAGGGCTTGGAGGAGTTCCGCGTCCAGTTCTGGCCGGCCGCGCGAGGTGACTCCCCCAGGTGAGGGTGACGAGCCGGCCTGTAGGCCGGGTTCTGTCCTTCGCTGGTGCGAAGGGGCGACCATCCATCTAGGGCCGTCGTTGCCGGCGGCCTCAAGCGGTCTACCCGCGCGGCTCGGGCGGGCAGCCCTCGGACGTCGCGCGCGGGACGTCTCGCTGAGACGTCCCTTCTTGACCTTGCTCCAGGTGGGGTTTACCTAGCCGCCCACGTCGCCGTGGGCGCTGGTGGTCTCTTACACCACCGTTTCACCCTTACCTCCGGAAACCGGAGGCGGTTTGCTTTCTGTGGCACTGTCCCGCGGGTCGCCCCGGGTCGGCGTTACCGACCACCCTGCCCTGTGGAGCCCGGACCTTCCTCGGCGGGCCCGGAGGCCCGACGCGGCCGCCCGGCCGGCTCGTCCAAGTGAGACTACCAAATCCCAAGCGATCTCCAACTGAACGACAAGATCGAGAGCGAAGAATGGGACCTGTCACCGGCTGAGGGGGCTGGTGGCGCACATCGGCCGTGCCAGGTGTTCTGGCGGCGCCTGGCACGGCCGATCAACGCAGGTGGGAAGTGTCGTTCATCGACTTCACGACCGCCTGCCCGTCCACGTAGTACTCGATCCTGGACAGGCAGGCCAGGTCGAGGTGCAGCCGGTAGAGCGCGGCGGGCGGAGCCAGCAGCGCGAAGCGCAGGAGCATCTTGATCGGCGTGACGTGCGAGACGAGCACGATCGTGCGCCCCTCGTACCGCTCGACCAGGCGGTCTCTGGTCCTCTGGACACGTCGCGCCGCCACCCCGAAGCTCTCCCCACCCGGCGGCGCGACGGCAGGATCGGCCAGCCACGCGGCCAGCTCGCCGGGCCAGCGGCGCTGGATCTCGGTGAAGGTGTGGCCTTCCCAGGCGCCGAAATCGGTCTCGCGCAGGCCCTCGTCGATCTCGACGTCGAGGCCCCCGCAGGCCTTGGCCACGGCTTCTGCGGTCTGGCGGGCGCGCTTGAGCGGGGAGGAGACGATCACGTCGGGGGGTTCGCCGGTCGCCAGGCGGGCGGCGGCTCGGGCGGCCTGGTCGAGGCCCGTGGGGGTGAGTTCGGGGTCTCCGGTGCCGGAGAAGCGGCGCTCCACCGACAGCGGGGTCTCGCCGTGCCGGAGGAGGAGGAAGGTGGTGGAGGTCGTCGTGGGGGGACGCCACCCCCCGGTGACCGGGGCCTGCCCACCGACGGAGGCGCTCGCCGTAGCCAAAGGACTGCCCGATAGCGCGGAGGCCCGGTCCGAGGGGTCGGCCGGTACGGCGGAGCCGCGTGCCGTACCTGATGGGCCGGCGGGTACGGCGGAGCCGAGTGCCGTACCTGATGGGCCGGACGGTACGGCGGAGCCGCCCGCGCTCCAGGTGAGGCCCTTGGCGGCGGCGTCCATGGCCTCGTTGGCCAGCCGGTCGGCGTGGGAGTTGCGCTCGCGCGGGATCCAGGTCCACTCGGTGACGCGCAACCGCCGGGCCAGCCCGGCGGCCTCGTCGGCCAGCGGCCGCAACCCCTCGTTCTTGATCTTCCAGCGCCCGGCCATCTGCTCGACGACCAGCTTGGAGTCCATGCGGACGGCGACGGAGGCCCCGTCCCCGCCCAGGTCGAGCACGGCCCGTAGCCCGGCGATGAGGCCGCGGTACTCGGCGACGTTGTTGGTCGCCGTGCCGATGGCCTCGGCGACCTCGGCCAGCACCTGGCTGTCGGCGGCGTCACGCACCACCGCGCCGTACCCGGCCGGGCCGGGGTTGCCGCGGGAGCCGCCGTCGGCCTCGATGACGAAGGAGGGCACGCTCACAGCCCCGAGTTGGGCGTGCGCACCAGGATCCGGCGGCACTCCTCGCAGCGCAGCACCTCGTCGGCGGCGGCGGCCTTGATGCGGTTCATGTCCGCGATGGACAGCGACACCTTGCAGCCCTGGCAGCGCCCGGCGTGGAGCATCGCGGCGCCCACGCCGTACTGCTCGCGCAGCTTCTGGTAGAGGGCGAGCAGGTCGGCGGGGATCTCGGCGGCGACCTCGGCGCGGCGCGTCTGGTTCTCCCCGGCCTCCTTGTCGATCTCCGCGTAGGCGGCGTCGCGGCGGGCCTCGACGGTGGCGCGGGCGGCGCCGATCTCGTCGCGGGCGGCGGTGAGCTCGGCGACCTGGGCGTCGGCGGCCTCGCGGCGCTCCATGATCTCCAGCACGACCTCCTCCAGGTCGCCCTGGCGGCGCTGGAGGGAGACGATCTCGGACTGCAGGTTGGCGAGGTCCTTCGGCGAGGTGACCTGGCCGGAGTCGAGCCGCTTCTGGTCGCGCTCGGCGCGCTGGCGGACGGTGTCGACGTCGCTCTCGGCCTTGGTCTGCTCGCGGGCCAGGTCGCCGGCCTCGGTCTCGGCGGAGATGACCTGCGGCGCGATGCGCGCGTAGTTCTTCGTCAGCTCGTCGATCTCGGCGAGCTCGGGCAGGGTGCGGCGGCGGTGCGCGAGGCGGTCGGCGACGGCGTCGAGCTCAGCGAGGTCGAGGAGGCGCTGCTGAGCGGCGGGAGCGGCTTTCATGGTCAATTTCCCTCTTGTCATCGTCGTCGAAGGGCGCCCGAACTCGGCACCATCATCATTGGCGACCACGCCTACGGCGGCAAATCGCAGGGCGGCCGGGTCGTGCGGGGTCAGGTCCTGGCGGCCTGGGTCCAGGCGTCGGTGACCAAGGTGGAGACGCGGGTCTCCACCTGGAGCCCGGAGCCGTCGAGCAGGGCGGCGGCGGTGGGGAGCCAGGGCCACTCGGTCGCCCAGTGCGGCGCGTCGAGCAGGGCGGGGCCCCCGGTCTCGACGAACTCGCTGGCGGGGTGGTGCCGCAGGTCGGCGGTGAGGAAGGCGTCGACGCCGGCCGCGCGGGCCGCGCCGAGCAGCGAGTCGCCGGAGCCGCCGCTGACCGCGACGCGGCGTACCGGCCGGTCGGGGTCGCCGGCGAACCAGACGCCGCGCGCGGTCTCGGGCAGCCCGCCGAGCGCCGCCTGCGCGAACTCGGCCAGCGTGACCTGCGCGGGCAGGTCGCCGATGCGGCCGAGGCCGCGCCACGGGTCGTCGGGGAAGGGCTGCAGCGGCACGAGGTCGCCCACCAGGCCCACGGCCCGGGCCAGCGCGTCGGAGACGCCGGGATTGGCCACGTCGGCGTTGGTGTGCGCGGTGTAGAGGGCGATGTCGTGCTTGATGAGCCCGTGGAGCATCCGGCCCTTGTAGGAGGTCGTCGCCACCGAGGTGGTGCCGCGCAGGTAGAGCGGATGGTGCACGACGATCAGGTCGGCGCCCCAGGCGAGCGCCTCCTCGGCCACCGCCGGCACGGGGTCGACCGCGAACAGCACCCGGCGCACCGGCTGCTCGAGGTCGCCGCTGACCAGGCCCACCGCGTCCCACGACTCGGCCCGGTCGGGCGGATAGGCCGTTTCGAGCTGCTTGATGACCTCCGCGAGCCGCGTCACGCAGCCTCCTTCACCCTCTGTGTGCGTAAGAGGATATCCGGGGCTGTCGCCCGAACGTGGTTCGGCGTACTGTAAGTGAATCCTGACGCGGGAGGGACGGCATGACGCCAAGAATCGCGATCATCGGCGCCGGGTTCGGCGGGTTGTGCATGGCGATTCGGCTGGAACGGGCGGGGATCACCTCTTACACCGTCTTCGAGCAGGCTTCCGGGCTCGGCGGGACGTGGCGCGACAACACGTATCCGGGCGCCGGATGCGACATTCCCTCCCATTTGTACTCGTACTCCTTCGAGAAGTACACGAGCTGGACCCGCCGCTATCCCGGCCAGCCCGAGATTCTCGGCTATTTAGCCCATTGCGCCGATAAATATGACGTCAGGCGAAAAATCAGATTCGACACCGCGGTCACCGCCGCCGCCTTCGACGGCACGGGCTGGCGCGTCACCTTCCGCCCCTCCCCCGGTACGGCGGAGCCGCGGGTCGAGGAGTTCGACGTCGTCGTGGCGGCGGTCGGCCAGCTCAACCGGCCGCACCTGCCCGACATCCCCGGCCGGTCCACCTTCGACGGCGTCGCCTTCCACTCGGCCCGCTGGAACCACGACCACGACCTCACCGGCCGCCGCGTCGCGGTCATCGGCACCGGCTCCTCCGCCGCGCAGTTCATCCCGCCGGTCGCCGAGCGCGCCGCCCGCCTCACCGTCTTCCAGCGCACCCCGAACTGGGTGATCCCCAAGCCCGACGCCGAGTTCTCGCCCAGGACGCAACGGGCCTTCCACTTCGTCCCCGGCCTCCAGCGCCTCTACCGCGAGTGGATCTACCGCTACGCCGAGGGCACCCTCTACCCCGCGCTGGCCGGCGGCTGGAGCGCGGACCTGCTGCGCAAGCGCGCGCTCGGCCACCTCCACGCGCAGGTGCGCGATCCCGCCCTGCGCGCGAAGCTCACCCCCGACTACCCGCCGGGCTGCAAGCGCGTGGTGATCGACAGCCGCTTCTACCCCGCGCTCACCAGGCCCAACGTGGAGGTCGTCACCGACAAGATCACTCGGATCGCGCCGGGCGGCGTGGAGACCTCCGACGGCCGGCTGCACGCGGTGGACACCATCGTCTATGGAACCGGTTTCCGCAGCACCGAGTTCCTGGCGCCGGTCGACTTCGCCGGGCGCGACGGCCGGTCCCTGCGTGAGCAGTGGCGCGAGGGCGCCGAGGCCTATCTCGGCATCGCCGTCCCCGGCTTCCCGAACCTGTTCCTGCTCTACGGCCCCAACACCAACCTCGGGCACAACTCGATCGTCTACATGCTGGAGTGCCAGGTCGAGCACGTCATGCGCTGCCTGCCGTACCTGACGAGCAGAGGACCCATGGAGGTGCGGGCGGAGACCATGGCCGCGTGGCGCGCGCAGCTCGCGCGGGCGATGGACGGGATGGTGTGGGGCGAGGGCTGCCAGAGCTGGTACAAGACAGCCACCGGCCGCGTCACCAACAACTGGCCCGGCCCGACCACCCTCTACCGGAGGCTCACGGCGCGCCCTCCCGGCGGGGCGTACAAATTCGGCTGACCGGGTTGGTCGGACGGCACAAGGGTTTCGCCGGCCCGGCGCGATAACGTCACTGGCATGACGCTCCCCCTCCACCAGCAGGCGATCGTCGCCGACGCGCACAACGACCTCTTGATGGCCGTCGCGGCCCGGCCGCACGAGCAATGGGCGGAGTTCTTCCGCCGCCAGTGGCTTCCGCAACTGCGCGCGGGCGGGGTCAGGCTGCAGGTGCTGCCGGTCTTCATCGACGACGAGTTCCGGCCCGAGGGCGCGCTGCGCCAGACGCTGCGCATGATCGAGTGCGCCCACGTGATCGCCGAGGGCAACCCCGGCGCGGTACGGCTGTGCCGTACCGGCGCCGAGATCGACGCCGCCCTCGCCGACGGGCTGATCGCGCTGGTCCTGGCCCTGGAGAGCATGCCCGGCCTCGACGCCAGCGTGGAGCTGATCTCCACGGTGCACCGGCTGGGCGTGCGCATCGCCTCGATCGCGCACTGGGGCCGCACCCCGCTGGCCGACGGCAGCGGGGAGGACGCCACCGGCAGCGGCCTGACCTCCGACGGCGTCGCCGCGCTGGCCGAGATGGAACGGCTCGGCATCATCTTCGACATCTCCCACCTGGGCGCCACCGGCGTGGCCCACGTGCTGGAGCTGGCCACCAAGCCGGTCATGGCCACCCACTCCTCGGCGCGGGCGCTGCGCGACCACCACCGCAACCTCACCGACGAGCAGTTGCGCGCGGTCGCGGCCACCGGCGGCATCATCTGCGTGAACTTCTTCCACGCCTTCCTGTCCGAGACCAAGGCGACCTTCGACGACCTGCTCGACCACTTCGAGCACATCGCCGCCGTCGCCGGGATCGACCACGTGGGCATCGGCGCCGACTTCGTCCGCGAGGTCATGCTCGACCTCACGCCGCCGTGGTGCTGCGAGGGCGACGCCAACTCGCGCGGCGTCGACCCGTTCGGCTACGTCGAGGGCCTGGAGGGGCCCGCCGGGCTGCCGCTGGTCACCGAGGGGCTGCTCAAGCGCGGGCTGGCCGAGGACGACGTCCTCAAGATCATGGGCGGGAACATGCACCGGTTCTTCAAGGAGCGGCTGGGATGATCGAGACGATGCTGGCGGATCTGGAGGAGCTCGTCACCTGCGAGTCCTTCTCGGCCGACCTGGAGGCGGTGGCGCGCAGCGCCAAGGTCGTCGGGGCGATGGGGCGGCGGCTGCTCGGGGCCGAGCCCGAGTACCTGGTGATCGACGGGGTGACGCACCTGCGCTGGACCTTCGGCACGCCGAAGGTGCTCCTGCTGGGCCACCACGACACCGTCTGGCCGATCGGCACCCTGCGCACCCACCCGTGGTCGGTGGTGGACGGGGTGGCCAGGGGGCCGGGCGTCTTCGACATGAAGTCCGGGCTCGTCCAGATCTTCCACGCCCTCGCCGGGCTGGACCCGCTCGACGGCGTCTCGGTGCTGATCACCGGGGACGAGGAGGTCGGCTCCACCACCTCCGCCCCGCTCATCGAGGAGAGCGCGCGCGGGCTGGCCGCCACCTTCGTGCTGGAGGCCAGCGCCGACGGCGGCGCGCTCAAGACCGCGCGCAAGGGCACCTCCGACTACCGCGTCACCGTGTACGGCAAGGCCGCCCACGCCGGTCTCGAACCGGAGAAGGGCGCCAACGCCGGGATCGAGCTCGCCCACCAGATCCTGGCCATCGCCGGCCTGGGCGCCGGGGCGCCGGGCTTCTCGGCCACCACCGTCACGCCGACCGTGCTGGCCGGCGGGAGCACGGTCAACACCGTGCCCGCCGAGGCCTGGGTGGGCGTGGACGTGCGGGTCGCCACGCTGGCCGAGCAGGCCCGGGTGGACGCGGCCATGCGGTCGTTGTCGCCGGTGGTGCCCGGCACCCGGCTGGAGGTCGCGGGCGGTCCCAACCGGCCGCCCATGGAGGAGGCCATGTCCGCCTCGCTCTTCGCCCTGGCCCAGTCGGTGGCCGGACGGCTGGGGCTCGAACCGCTGAGCTCGGCCGCGGTGGGCGGGGCCTCGGACGGGAACTTCACCGCCGGGCTGGGCTGTCCCACGCTCGACGGGCTCGGCGGGGTGGGCGGCGGCGCCCACGCCGACCACGAGCACGTGATCGTGGCCGAACTGCCCCGGCGTACGGCACTGCTGCGGGAGCTGGTGCGGGAGGTGCTGGCCGGGGCGGCTTGATCGGCGGGCCGGCGGGGGTTGACTCGGCGTGTCAGATCGAATAGACCCACAGGGGATCATTCGATCATTCCGCAGGAGGGCCGATGTCGGGTAGAGCAGCCGTGCGAGGGGTCGTCAAAGGCGGGTTAGCCGTGGTGGCGGCCGGAGTCCTGGCGGCGGCGGGCAGCACGCCCGCCACGGCCCAGACCGCCGGCTCAGGAGGCTGGGGAGTCCCCACGGTGGATCCAGGCGGGGCTCCCACAGTGGATTCGAGCGCGGCCCCGGCTGTGGACGGGGCGGGGCGGCCGCCGCGGACGACCAAGGGGCCGTGCGGCTACACCGAGACCCCGGACGAGCCGCCGGCCCGCAAGGTGCACCTGCCGCCCGACCCCCGGCGCACCCCCACCCGGCCGGTGTCGGTGACGCTGGACACCAACCACGGCCGGATCGTGCTGACCCTAGACCCGGCCAAGGCCCCCTGCACGGTGCAGAGCTTCGTGCACCTGGTCCGGCACCGCTTCTACGACCGGACGTCGTGCCACCGGCTCACCGCCTACGACCGGCTGAAGGTGCTGCAGTGCGGCGACCCGAGCTTCACCGGCGAAGGCGGGCCGGGCTACCGCTACAAGGACGAGCTGCCCACCGACCTGCCGCCGTGGCCCGGCGACCCGACCGGCGAGCGCAAGACCTACGCCCGAGGCGTCCTGGCCATGGCCAACGCGGGACCGGACACGAACGGGAGCCAGTTCTTCCTGGTGTACGGCGACTCGGGACTGCGGCCCCACTACACGATCTTCGGCACGGTGGACGCGGGCGGCCTCGCCGTCCTCGACCGGATCGCGGCCGGCGGCATCCAGCCGACGCCCGACGGGCCGACCCCGCCGGTGGACGGGCGGCCGGTGCTCCCGGCGGACATCCTCGACGCCCGGGTCCGCCGCTAGCCGAGCCGGTCCGGCGGGTAGAACCGTGGGGTGAGCCTCAGCATTCGCGAACTCCGCGAGATCCACGACCTCCAGCGGGTGGCCGACCTCTTCGACGAGGTCTGGAAGCCGGAGCCGGGCAACCCGCCGGTGCCGCTGGACCTCATGGTGGCCTTCGCGCACGCGGGCTGCTACGTGGCCGGGGCCTTCGACGGGCAGGAGCTCGTCGGGGCCTCGGTCGGCTTCCTGGGCGCGGGGGCGAGCCTGCACTCGCATGTCACCGGGGTCCGCGCGGCGGGGCGCGGGGTGGGGTACGCGCTCAAGCGGCACCAGCGGGAGTGGTGCCTGGAGCGGGGGCTGGAGACGATCAAGTGGACGTTCGATCCGCTGGTGCGGCGGAACGCGCACTTCAACCTCACCAAGCTGGGTGCCCGGCCGGAGGAGTACCTGGAGGACTTCTACGGGGAGCTGCGGGACGAGCTCAACGCGGGTGACCGGTCGGATCGGCTGCTGGCGGTGTGGCGGCTGACCGAGGAGGCGGGGGCCAGGCCGGTGCCGGGCGGGGCCGGGGTGGTGCTCGACGAGGACGGGCGGGCGCACGAGGCCGACACGCCCGTGGTGCTGGTGGCCACGCCCCGGGACATCGAGGCGCTGCGGCGGCGGGAGCCGGAGCGGGCCAGGGCCTGGCGGCCGGCCATGCGGCAGGCTCTGGGCGGGCTGATGGCCACCGGCGGCAAGGTCGTGGGCTTCACCGACGCCGGGCACTACGTGGTGGTGCGCGGGTAACGCGGATTGCCCGATCCGGAGCACTATGTGGTGGTGGGCGGGTAGCACTGCTGCATGACAGCGGAGTTCACCCCCACCGTCCCGGACCGGCGGCTGCCGCCGGTGACGGTTCGCGACCTGCCCGAGCCGCCGAGCAGCATGTGGCGGATCATCGGACCCGGCCTGGTCGGCGCCGGCGTCGGCCTCGCCTCGGGCGAGTTCATCCTGTGGCCCTACATCGCCTCGCAAGTCGGCCTGGTCTTCATCTGGGGCGCCGCGATCGGCATCCTCACCCAGTGGTTCCTCAACATGGAGATCGAGCGTTACACGCTGGCCACCGGCGAGACCGCGCTGACCGGGTTCAGCCGGTTGTGGAAGCACTGGGGCCTGGTCTTCGTGCTGATGACGCTGTTGTCGAACCTGTGGCCCGGCTGGGTGACCACCTCGGCGACGATGGTCACCTACCTCACCGGCGGCACGCCGCGTTACATCGCCATCGGCATGCTGGTGGTGATCGCGCTCGGCCTGACGCTGGCCCCGGTGATCTACACCGCGCTGGAGCGGGTCATCTTCGTCAAGATCGCGCTGGTCGTCACCCTGATCGTCGTCGCGCTGATCTTCGCGATCACCTCGGACGCCTGGGTGAGCCTGGGCCGCGGGCTGACGGTGGACGCCACCTTCCCGGTGCCGCCGCTGGAGCTGGCCGTCCTGATGGGCGCGATCGCCTACGCGGGCGCGGGCGGCGGCCAGAACCTGTGCCAGAGCAACTGGATCCGCGACAAGGGCTTCGGCATAGGCCAGTACGTGCCGCGGCTGGTCAGCCCGGTGACCGGGCACGAGGAGGCGGCGCCGTCCACCGGCTTCCAGTTCGCGCCGACGCGGGAGAACCTGGCCCGGTGGAGGCAGTGGTGGCGCTTCGCCAACCTGGAGCAGGGCACCACCTTCGCGCTGGTCAGCTTCGTCACCATCGCGCTGATGTCGATGCTCGCCTACTCCACGGTGTTCGGGCGGGAGGGGCTGGCCAACAGCATCGCCTTCCTGGAGACCGAGGGGCAGGTGCTGCAGGAGACGGTGGCGCCGTGGTTCGGGGTCCTGTTCTGGGTGATCGGGGCGCTGTCGTTGTTCGCCTCGGCGATGGGGATCGTGGACTACACCTCCCGGCTGGCCGCGGACATGATCAAGACGGTCTACGCGCGGCAGGCGTCGGAGAGCCGGATCTACTCGATCATCGTGTGGGCGATGGCGGCGGTGGGCGTGCTCGTCCTGCTGATCGGCTTCGACCAGCCGCTCATCCTGCTGGTGCTGTCGGCCAGCTTCGCCGCGGTGATGATGTTCGTCTACTCGATCCTGCTGATCATCCTCAACCGGCGGGCGCTGCCGAAGGAGCTCAAGGTGCGCTCCTACCGGCTGGCGGCGCTGGTGTGGTCGGTGGCCTTCTTCGGGACGCTGACCGTGCTGGTGCTGATCCAGCAGGCCCAGAAGCTGTTCTGAATCGCGGAAGCGGGCTTTCCTCGATACCCGGCACACTGGAGGCATGCTCGAAACCTCGGCCCGTCTGCTGCGCCTGCTCTCCCTGCTCCAGGCCCACAAGGAGTGGTCCGGCCCGGAGCTGGCCTCCCGGCTGAACGTCTCCACCCGCACGGTCCGCAACGACGTGGAACGGCTGCGCACCCTCGGCTATCCGGTGCATGCCACGCCGGGGGTGGCCGGCGGGTACCGGCTGGGGGCGGGCGCGGCGCTGCCGCCGCTGCTGCTCGACGACGAGGAGGCCGTGGCGGTCGCGGTCGGGCTGGGCCGGGCGGCGGGCGGCGGGGTGGCGGGCATCGAGGAGAGCTCGGTCCGGGCGCTGGCCAAGCTGGAGCAGGTGCTGCCCAGCCGGCTCCGGCACCGGGTCTCGGCCCTGAACAGCCACACCGTGCACATCCCCGGCGCCAGCCCCCAGGTGCCGCCGGAGACGCTGACGGTGATCGCCAACGCCGCCCGCGACCACGAGCGGCTGCGCTTCGACTACGTGGGCCACGACGGGGCGGCCAGCCTGCGGGAGGCGGAGCCGTACAAGCTGGTGCACCGGCGGGGGCGCTGGTACCTGGTGGCGTGGGACGTGACGCGGGAGGACTGGCGGACCTACCGGGTGGACCGGCTGAAGCCGCGCACGCCCAACGGCCGCCGGTTCACCCCGCGCGAGGTGCCGTTCGACGTGGCCGAGCACGTGGAGCAGGGGGTGAACACGGCGATGTGGCGCTATCGCGCGACCGTGCGGATCCACGCGCCCGCCGAGCGGCTGGCCGGGCTGCCGCTGGGCCTGGTGGTGGAGCCGGAGACGGAGCAGACCTGCCTGCTGCGCACCGGCGCCGACGACCCGGAGGGCATGGCGGTCTGGCTCGGCTTCCTCGGGGCCGACTTCGAGGTGCTCGACTCCCCCGAGCTGGTCGCCGCGCTCGACCGGCTGGCCGCCCGCTACCAGCGCGCGGTCAGCGGCTCGTCAGCGCGCGAGTCCACCGTGTGAGGCATGACGACGAAGCAGATCGCCGGGAGCGAGCAGGACTTCCAGCTCGTGACCCGGATCCACGCCGCCGGTTCGCAGGAGGGCATCGGCCGCGTGCTGGGCCGGCGCGCCGAGGCGGCGTACGGCTGGCAGCCCCGGCCGATCGACCCGGAGCTGGGCCGGGCCCGGCACGAGTGGTTCGCCGAGCACTGGCCCCAGCACCACGCGCGGCTGCGCGGTCTGGCCGGCGGGCGGCTGCGGGACGACCTGGAGTACGACGGCCTGAGCGGGCTGCCGCAGGGGTGCTCCGCGTTGTGGGTGCCGCCGTCGGCCTCGACCGACGGGCACGGCCGCATCGGCCGCACCTATGACTTCTTCCCCTGGACCACCAGCGAGATCATGCACGAGACCTTCCCGCTGCCGGGCGAGCTGCCGATGGCCTCCCGCCCGCACGTGATCACCACGGTGCCGGACGACGGCCTGGCCTCCACCGTGGTGTCCATGAGCGACCTGGACGGCTGCATGGACGGCGTGAACGAGGCCGGGCTGGCGGTGGCGCTGCTCATCCAGGACTTCGCCGGCGCAGAGCCGCCGGAGGAGACCGGCGCCCAGGTCGGCGTCAACTCCGTGCAGCTCCCCCGGTTCCTGCTGGACACCTGCGAGAGCGCGGCCGAGGCCAAGCGCGCGCTGGCCGGCCTGCGGCACTACGACTTCGGCATGCCGCTGCACTACATCGTGGCCGACGCCGCGGGCGAGGCGTTCGTCTGGGAGGGCGGCCGGGCCTTCGAGACCGGCGGCGGCCCGCTGTGCGTGACCAACCACCCGCTGCACGAGCACCCCGACCCCCTCGCCCTGCCGCCGGACAGCGCGCGGACCTTCGGCTCCTTCGGCCGGCTGCGCTCGCTGTACGAGGCGAGCCGGGGCGGGCCCATGTCGCCGGAGGAGCTGCGCGCCTCGCTCGCCGAGGTGAGCTGCGGGCAGGACCAGGTGTTGCGCACGCTGTGGACCACGGTCTTCGACACCACCGAGCGCACCATGGCCGTCCGCTTCTACCTGGGCGACGGCGAGAAGGAGCCACGCTACAGCGAGGAACTGCTGTTCACCTGCGGGGTGTGACCAGCCCCGACTCGTAGGCGAGCACGACGAGCTGGGCGCGGTCGCGCGCCCCCAGCTTGGTCATGGCGCGGCTGACGTGCGTCTTGGCGGTGAACGGGCTGACCACCAGGTGCGCGGCGATCTGGTCGTTGCTGAGCCCGCGGGCGACCAGGCCGACGATCTCGCGCTCGCGGCCGGTCAGCACGGCCATGTCGCCGGCCGGGGCGGGCGCCTGGGAGACGAACTGCTCGATCAGCCGCCGGGTGATGCCCGGCGACAGCAGCGCGTCGCCGCGCGCCGCCACGCGCACGCCGTGCAGCAGGTCGGCGGGGTCGGTGTCCTTGAGCAGGAACCCGGCCGCGCCGGCGCGCAGGGCCTGGTAGACGTACTCGTCCAGGCCGAAGTTGGTCAGGATGACGATGTGCGTGCCGTCCAGGCCGGCCAACCGCCGGGTGGCCTCGATGCCGTCCATGACCGGCATCTGGATGTCCAGCAGCACCACGTCGGGCCGCAGCTCGGTGGCCAGCGCGACCGCCTGCTGCCCGTCGGCGGCCTCGCCGGCCACCTCGATGCCGTCCTCGGCCTCCAGCAGCGCGCGGAAGCCGGCCCTGATCAGCGCCTGGTCGTCGGCGAGCAGCACGCGGATCATGCCGGCTGCCGCATCCGGCCAGGAACCGGCAGCTCGGCCCGCACCAGGAAGCCCCGCTCCCCCGGGCCGGCCTGCAGCTTCCCGCCGAGCGCCTCCGCCCGTTCGCGCATCCCGGTCAGCCCCTTCCCCGGTACGGCAGGCGCCGCGCCGGCCCCGTCGTCGGCGACCGTGACGGTGACGGCGCGCCTGCCGTACGCGAGGGTGACCTCGGCGCGCGCGCCGGGGGCGTGCCTGGCGACGTTGGTGAGCGCCTCCTGCACGATGCGGTAGGCGGCCTGATCGACCTCGGCCGGCAGCGCGCCCGGGTCGCCTTCGATGCGCAGGCCGAGCGGCAGGCCGGCGGCGCGCAGCCGTTCGGCCAGTTCGGGGAGGCGGGCGAGGGAGACGCTCTCGTCGCGCAGGACCTCCAGGGTCTCGCGCAGCTCGCGCATGGCCTCGCCGCTGGCCTCCTGGATGGCGGCGAGCGCGGGCGGCACCTGCTCGCCGCGCTTGGCGGCCAGGTGCGCGGCGACGCCGGCCTGGACCTTGATCACCGAGATGGTGTGGGTGAGCGAGTCGTGCAGGTCGCGGGCGATGCGCAGGCGCTCCTCGCCGGCGCGGCGCAGCGCGGCCTCCTCGCGGTTGTGCTCGGCCTCCTGGGCGCGCTGGTCGGCCTGCTGGAGCGCCACTCCCATGGCGACCGCGGCGACGAACCAGCCGGTGACCAGGATGCCGCCCTTGACCGCGGCCAGCGGGTCCTGGCCGGCCAGCAGGTAGGCGGCGATCATGGCCAGGATGAGGGCGAGCGCGGCGACCTGGGAGAGCCGGCGGTGGCCGTGCCGTACCGTGCTGGCCAGGGAGATCAGGGCGGGCAGGCCCGCGGTGAGCTCCGGCTCGACGAACAGGGCGTACAGCAGGGCGCAGCCGGTGGTGACGACCAGCACCTGCTGGGGGGCCACCCGGTGCCAGTGCAGCGCGACGGCGGCGGCGGCGAGCAGCGCGTAACCGCCCGGCCCGGCCACGCCGTTGATCAGCGTGGCCGACACCATGACCAGCCCGACGGCGGGGGCGACCACCAGGTCCAGCCTCTTCATGGTGGCAAACTACGCCACCCGGGCGGCGAACGCGTCATCTGTACCGACTACTCCCATTGGAGTAGGCGATGCCTCTTCTGGCGCGACGACCGGGCCCGGTGCGCCGGAGCATCGTGAAGGGCATGCAGAACTTCACCGGACCTGTTCACCTGCCCGGCACCGACGGCTACGAGAACGAGCGGCTGGCCTGGAACCGGGCCGTCGACCCCAAGCCCGCGCTGGTCGCCGAGGCGCTGACCGCCGAGGACGTGCGGGTGGCGGTGCGGACCGCCGCCGAGCGCGAGCTGCCGCTGGCCGTCCAGAGCACCGGCCACGGGACCGTGACCGGCAACGAGGGCGCGCTGCTGCTCCGGACCAGCCGGCTGAAGGGGGTGCGGATCGACCCCGCCCGCCGGGAGGCCACCGTCGGCGCGGGCACGCTGTGGTCGGAGGTGCTCCCCGAGGCCGCGTGGTACGGCCTGGCCCCGATGTCCGGGACGCCGGGCATCGGCGTGACCGGCTACACGCTGGGCGGCGGCGCGGGCTACCTGTCGCGCCTGCACGGCCTGGCCGCCGACAGCCTGGTCGGCGCGCGGCTGGTCACCGCCGACGGCGAGCTGCGCGAGGCGGAGGGCGACCTGCTGTGGGCCCTGCGCGGCGGCGGCGGCAACTTCGGCGTGGTCACCGAGCTGACCTTCCGCCTCCACCCGGTCCGCGAGGTCGTGGCCGGCATGACCTTCCACCCGTTCGAGCACGCCGGGCGGCTCCTGGAGACCTACGGCGAGTGGGCGGCGACCGCGCCGGACGCGCTCAGCACCGCCGTGCTGCTCATGCGCGGTCCCGACGGCGGCCGGCTGCTGGGCCTGCGCGCCTTCGCCGCCGAGGGCTCGGAGCGGGCGCTCGAACCGCTGCTGGCCGCGGCCGGCCCGGTGCTCTCCGGGGCGCACCGGGCGATGAGCTTCGCCGAGGCGTCGGCGGCGCTCGGCCCCGACCACCCGCCGATGCCGCTGCGCCACCGCTTCGAGCTGTTCCGCTCGCTGCCCGGCGACCTGATCGCGGCGCTGCTGGAGGCGCCGGTGGACGGCGCCGAGATCCGCCACTGGGGCGGCGCGATGACCAAGCCCGGCGGCCCGGCCGCCCACCGCGACGTGCCCTTCTCCATCACGCTCAGCCAGGACGTCGAGCTGCCGCACGCCACCGGCGGCACCTTCCTGAACTTCCTGACCGACCCCGGCCGGGTCGCCGACGCCTTCACCCCCGACGCGTACGCCCGGCTGGTGGCGCTGAAGCGGCGGTGGGACCCGGCCACGCTCTTCCGTCCCGGCCTGCTGATCGGAGCATGATGCCCTTCCGCCACATCACCCCCGTCGAACCGCGGGACGCCTCGGGGCTGGTCACCGAGGTCTACAGCCAGCAGGCCCGCGACATGGGCCTGTCGCGGATGCCCGCGCTGATGACGCTGTCCCCCGTGCCCGAGCTGCTGGCCGCCACCTGGTCGTTGCTGCGCGAGTCGCTGGTCGCCGGACCGGTCTCGCGCACCGAGCGGGAGCTGGTCGCGCTGGGCGTCTCGATGCGCAACCAGTGCCCGTTCTGCGTGGACGCGCACACCATGCTCCTGCACGCCACGGGCGATCACCGGCTGGCCGAGTCGATCGCCCGCGGCGAGCGGCCCGCCGATCCCCGCCAGGCGGCGCTGCTGGACGGCCGGGGGCTGGACGCGCCCGAGCTGGTCGCGGTCGCGCTGACCTTCCACTTCATCAACCGGATGGTCTCGGCCCTGCACACGCCCGAGGTGTTGCCCGCGGGCCTGGCCCGGCTGCGCCCGGTGCGCTCCCTGGCCGGGCGCTCCCTCGCGGGAGCCGCCCGGCGCGTCGCGCCACCGGGCGACAGCCTGCGCCTGCTGCCGGTCCGCCCCGAAGCGCCCGCCTGGGCCGGTGACTCCCCCGCCGGTACGGCTTACGCCGCCCTCGTGGAGCTGGCCGGCCGGCCCCTCGGCCCGTGGTGCGAGGCGGTGCGCGCCGAGGTCGCCGCCTGGGACGGCGCGCACCCCGGCCTGGCCGGTCCGGCCCTGTCCGAGGAGCAGGGCCCGCGCTTCCGGCTGGCGGCGCTGGCGGCCCTGGCCCCCTACCGGATCGGCGAGCGCGACGTGGCCGCCGCCGGGCTCGACGACGCGGAGCTGGTACGGGTCCTGGCCTTCGGCGCGATCACCGCGGTCCGGCGTCAGGAGTCGCTTCTCCCAGGTATTCGGCTTTGACCTTCGAGCGCGACAGCTTGCCGGTCGGGGTGCGCGGCAGGTCCCGGAACTCGATCACCTTGGGGTGCTTGAACCGCGCCAGCCGGGGTTCGAGGTGCTCCAGCAGGTCCTCGGCGCTCACCGGCGAGGCCGGCTGGACCAGGGCGACGACGTTGTGCCCCCACTCCTCGTCCGGGACCCCGATCACCGCGGCGTCGGCCACGGCCGGGTGCTCCAGCAGGGCCGCCTCGATCTCGGCGGGGTAGATGTTGACCCCGCCGGAGATGATCAGGTCGGTCCGGCGGTCGCAGAGGAACAGGTAGCCCTCCTTGTCGAGGTAGCCGATGTCGCCGGGGGTGTACCACTCGCCGCGCATGCTGGCCGCGGTCTTGGCCGGGTCCTTGCGGTACTGGAAGCCGCCCAGCCCCGATTTGACGTAGATCATGCCCGGCTCGCCCGGCGGCAGCTCGTTGCCGAGCTCGTCGAGGATCTTCGCCTCGAAGGCGGGCGCGGGCCGGCCGACGGTGCCGGGGCGGGCCAGCCACTCGTGCGGCTTGACGGCGAAGGCGATGGCCGACTCGGTGGAGCCGTAGTACTCGTACAGCACCGGGCCCCACCAGTCCATGATCCCCTGCTTGACCGCGACCGGGCAGGCGGCGGCCGTGTGGATCACCTGGGCCAGGCTGCTGACGTCGTACCGCTCGCGCACCTCGGCCGGGAGCTGGAGCATCCGGTGGAACATGGTCGGCACCATCATCGCGTTGGTCACGCGGTGGCGTTCGATGAGTTCGAGGATCGGCTCGGGGTCGAATCGCGGGGCCAGCACCAGCGTGTGGCCGAAGTGCAGGGCGAAGGAGGTGTGCGCGCAGGGCGCCGAGTGGTACATCGGCGAGGTCACCAGGTGCACGCCGTCGCCCGGCCGCAGGTCGCAGACCTCGCCCAGGAACCAGACGTACAGCGGGACGACCGCCTCGGGGGCCGTCCCCGACAGCGGGCGCTGCACGCCCTTGGGGAAGCCGGTGGTGCCGGAGGTGTACCACATGACCGCGCCCGCCGTACGGTCGCCCGGGGTGGTGTCGGGCTGGCCCTCGGCCAGGGCGGCGACGTCGGCCGGGCCGGTGAGCACGACCTTGGCGTCGCAGTCGCCGACGATGTAGTCGATCTCCGGCTGGGCCAGGTGCCAGTTGATCGGCACGTAGTACATCCCGGCCTGCCCGGTGGCCATCAGCATGACCACCGGATCGATGCCGTTGCGCAGCACCCCGGCGACCACGTCCCCGGTGCCGAGGCCACGGGCGCGCAGGCCGTGGGTGACCCGGTTCACCCTGGCCAGCAGCTCGCCGTAGGTCGTGCGGGTGCCGTCGGTGTCGATCACCGCGAGGCGGCCGGGGTCGGCCTCGGCGATGGCGTAGAACCCTGGGTACTGGCTGATGTCCATCTAGAGCTCCAATAGCTCGGCGATCCTGGCCCGGTGCTCGCGGGGCGGGCCGAGCAGCACCTCGTCGGCCTTGGCCCGCTTGACGTACAGGTGGGCGTCGTGCTCCCAGGTGAAGCCGATGCCGCCGTGCAGCAGCAGATGGTCGGCGGCGACCTCGTAACAGGCCCGGCCCACGTAGGCCTGGGCCAGCGCCGCCGCCATCGGCAGCTCGCCGGGCGCCTCGTCGGCGGCCCACGCGGCGTAGCGCACGATCGACTCGGCCTGCTCGACCTTGCAGTGCATCTCCGCCAGCTTGTGCTTGACCGCCTGGAAGGAGCCGACCAGCCGGCCGAAGGCGGCCCTGATCTTGGCGTAGGCCACGATCGCGTCCAGCGCGGCGCGCATCACGCCGAGCTGCTCGGCGGCCAGCACCACGGCCAGCCGGTCGCCGATGCCGAGCGCGGCCCGCGCCGGTCCCAGCTCGCGGGCCGGGGCGGCGTCGAGGACGATCCGGGCCTGGCCGCGGGTGAGGTCGAGGGTTTCGAGCGGGCTGCGGCTGACGCCGGGGCCGGTCAGCTCGACCGCGTACATCGCCGCACCGGCCCGCACGACGATGGTCTCGGCCTCCATGCCGCCCAGCACCTGGGCCAGTTCGCCGCTGACCGAGGCGCCGTCGCCGCTCAGCTCGCCCTCGGCCACGGTGACGACCCGGCCCTCGGCGAGGCGGGTGAGCAGTTCCTTGTCGCCGATCCTGGTCAGCGCCACGGTGGCGAAGACCGTGGCCAGGAACGGGCCGGGCAGCAGGGCCGCGCCGGTCTCCTCCATGACCACCGCCAGCTCGGCGTAGCCCGCGCCGGCTCCGCCGTACTCCTCGGGGACGATCAGGCCGGACAGGCCGAGCTCGCCGTTGAGGCGGGCGTAGACCTCCGGCGAGTAGCCCTCGCGCGGGCGGGAGTGGGCGGCGAGGAAGCCGCGCACGGCCGCCCTGAGCTGCTGTTGTTCCTCGTTGAGCAGCAGGTTCACGTCTGGGTCCCCACCTTCAGCTCCTTGAACGGCACGGTCTTGTCCACGCGGGGCTCGGGCGGCAGGCCGAGCACGCGGTCGCCGACGATGCCGCGCATGATCTCGTTGGTGCCGCCGCCCAGCGCCATCGCGGGCGCCCAGGAGAAGGTGAAGGCCAGCGGCGTGTCGCCGAGCGCCGCCTCGGGGCCGACCAGCGAGGTGGCCAGGTCGGCCTGGAACATGGTGAGCTCGGCGAGCAGGAGCTTGGCGGCGCTGCCGCGGGCGCCGGGGAAGATCCCGGCCTTGGTCTCCTGCGCCAGGCGCTGGTTGAACAGGTGCAGCGCCTGGGTGCGCAGGTGCAGCTCGACCAGGCGGTCGCGGACGTAGGGGTCGGTGGTGTCGAGCCGCTCGCGCAGCGCCTCGACGGTGGTCGGGTTGCCCTTGGAGCCGCCCATGCCCACGCCGGCGGAGATGGACAGCCGCTCGTGCAGCAGGGTGGTGACCGCGACGCTCCAGCCGTCGTCGACCGCGCCGATGCGATCGGTGTCCGGGATGGGCACGTCGTCGAAGAAGATCTCGTTGAAGTGCGCGCGGCCGGTCATGTCGCGCAGCGGCCGGACGGTGACGCCGGGGTGGCGCATGTTGACCGCGAACATGGTCAGGCCCTTGTGCTTGGGCGCGTCCACGTTGGTGCGGGCCAGCAGCAGGCCCCAGTCGGCGTACTGCGCGTTGGTCGTCCAGACCTTCTGCCCGTTGACCACCCAGTCCTCGCCGTCGCGTACGGCCCGCGTCTGCAGGCTGGCCACGTCGCTGCCGGCGCCCGGCTCGGAGAAGAGCTGGCACCAGATCTCCTCGCCGCGCAGCAGCGGCCGGATCCAGCGCCGGCGCTGCTCGTCGTCGCCCCGGTCGACCACGGTGGGCCCGCACATGCCCAGCCCGATGGAGAAGCGTTGCAGCGGGAGCGTGTAGTCGCGGGCCACCTCGGCGAAGGCGGCCTCCTCCGCCTGGGTCAGTCCCTGGCCGCCCCACGCGGCCGGCCAGGTGATCCCGGAGTAGCCCGCGTCGTACAGCTTGGCCATGAACTCGTGCGGATCCTCGATCGCGACGTTCGCGTCCAGCCACTCGCGGGCGGCACGGCGATATTCGGCAAGGTCCAACTCTGCCTCCTCCGAAACAAGTGCTCACTTACTCTAATCAGGGAAAACGTCGGAGTATAGAGCGCTATTCGGTTGGGTTTTTTGTCAGGTTTTACTACCGAATCTCCCTTAATTAGGCCGAACTCCACCTAGTGTGATCACCTGATTACCAGGGGGAGAGGCGTGATCACACGGTTCGCGGGGTCCGTGCGCACAAAACTGACACTGATCGCCAGCGTCGTCATGGCGCTGATCTGCCTTGTCCTCAACAGCCTGGTCCTGTACGGCGTGCACGCCGCCGCCGACGACTACCGCACCAACGAGGTGCTGAGCGCGGCGCTGCGCGTGGTGCACCTGGCCAAGCGCGGGACACTGCCCGCCGAGCTGACCACGGACGTCGACGCGGTACAGGTGATCAACGCCGCGGGCCGGGTCGTCGCCGCCTCCCCCAACCTGGTGGGCAAGCCGCCCATCACCGACCTGCAGCCCGACGCGGACAATTCCAATCGCACGGACATCCTTTGCGGAATGCCGGCTTTCGGCGGCGCGTGCATGGTGGTCTCCACTTTCCGCATCTATCAGGACGACGGGGACTGGATCGTCTACGCCGCCTCGGCCTCGGTCCCCTGGTACGTGCACCCCGGCGTGCTCGCCTTCCTGATCGGCGTCTCCGTCGGCCTGGTCGCGCTGACCTGGTGGGGCACCTCCCGCACGATCGCCAGGACGCTCGCGCCGGTGGACGCCATCCGGGTCAAGCTGGCCGACATCACCGCCAGCGACCTGGGCCAGCGGGTCCCCGTCCCCGCCACCGACGACGAGATCCACGCCCTGGCCGAGACCGCCAACGCCACCCTCGACCGCCTCGAACAGGCCGTCGAGCAGCAGCGCCGCTTCGCCTCCGACGCCTCGCACGACCTGCGCAGCCCGATCACCGCGATGCGCACCCAGGTGGAGGAGGCGCTGATGCACCCCACCGACACCGACTGGCCCCGCACCGGCGCGAGCGTGCTGGAGAGCATCGACCGGCTCCAGGCCATCGTCACCGATCTGCTCATCCTGGCCAAGCTGGACGCCGGGGCGCCCGGCCAGGACGAGCGACTCGACCTCGGCGACCTGGTCTGCGCCGAACTCGACCGGCGGGTGGCCGGAAAGGAGATCGAGCGGGACATGGCCTCGGGAGTGATCGTCAAGGGCGACCGGCTGCGGCTGCTGCGGCTGCTGACCAACATCCTGGACAACGCCGAGCGGCACGCCGACACCCGGGTGGCGGTCTCGGTCAAGGGCTCGGACGGCTGGGCCGTACTCAAGGTCGTCGACGACGGCGCCGGCATCGCGCCCGAGCAGCGGGAGGTGGTCTTCCGGCGCTTCGCGCGGCTCGACGCCTCCCGCGCCCGCGACGCCGGCGGCACCGGGCTGGGCCTGCCCATCGCCCGCGAGATCGCCCACGCCCACGGCGGGACGCTGGGCATCGAGGACTCCGACCGCGGCGCCTGCTTCGTGCTGCGACTGCCGCTGGACAGGGGGTGAGGCCGATGCTGCGCGACTGGTCCGTGCGAGGGCGGCTGACCGCGTCTTCCGCGTGCACGGCGCTGATCATCAATCTGGTGGTCGCGCTGCTGATCACGCCGCTGGTGCACCTGCTGCTCACCGACTACCTGACCGAGCAGGTGGCCAAGGCGGCGCGCCGGGTGACCTACAACGTCGAGCGGTACGCCGCCGCCGGCGAGCTCAAGACCCTGACCCCGACCGAGGGCATCGACCTGATCCAGGTGGTCGACCAGCGCGGCGTCATCCGGCAGGCCAGCGCGACCCTGGCCGGGCAGCCGCCGCTGACCCGCGTGCTGCCCGACGACGAGGACGGCCGGGTCGACGCCGAGACCTGCACCGACCGGCTGCCGGACCGGCCGTGCCTGATCACGGTGGGCTTCCGCGTCCTGGTCGCCGGCCAGGACTGGATGATCTACGCCTACACGCATCCGGTCCCGTGGTACATCGGGCCGGCCTACCTGCTCTTCATGGGCCTGGCCATCCTGGTGCTGGCCCTGCTGACCGCGGCGGTCGCCTCCTTCAGCGTGCGCAAGGCACTGCGGCCGGTGAACGTGATCAAGAACGAGCTGGCCGAGATCACCGCGACCGATCTGGGCCGCCGGGTGCCGCGCACCGAGCGGCAGGACGAGTTCGACGACCTGGCCCGGACCATCAACGAGACCCTCGACCGGCTGGAGACCGCCGTGGTGCAGCAGCGCCGCTTCGCCTCCGACGCCTCGCACGACCTGCGCAGCCCGGTCACCGCGATGCGCGCCCAGGTGGAGGAGGCGATGCTGCACCCGGAGGAGACCGACTGGGCGCACACCAGCCGGGCGCTGCTGGAGAGCATCGACCGGCTGCAGGCGATCGTCACCGACCTGCTGACGCTGGCCAAGCTCGACTCCGGCGCGCCGGGCAAGGAGGAACCGGTGGACCTGGCGGCGCTGGTGGAGTCCGAGCTCGACCGGCGGCCCGAGCGCAAGCGCATCGACCGGCACCTGCAGCCGGGCGTCATGGTCGCGGGCGACCGGCTGCGGCTGGCGCGGCTGCTGACCAACCTCCTGGACAACGCCGAGCGGCACGCCGAGGAGGAGATCACCGTCGAGGTCTCGCGGTCGGGCGGCTGCGCGGTCCTGGAGGTGCTGGACGACGGCGCCGGCATCGACCCGGCCCAGCGGGAGGTGGTCTTCCGGCGATTCACCCGGCTGGACGCCTCGCGCAACCGGGACGCCGGCGGCACCGGCCTGGGGCTCCCGATCGCCCGGGAGATCGCGCGCTCGCACGGCGGCGAGCTGGTCATCGCCGACTCCTGGCGCGGCGCGCGGTTCGTGTTGCGGCTCCCACTTCTTCCCTGAACCCGCTTCTCGGGCTATTGGATGCTTCGTACAGTAGGGGCGACGAGAGGAGCCCCCTGTGCCGGCGTCCGCCCCCCGCTCCTACGAGGCCGTCATCGAGCGCCTGTCGCAGGCCTCGGTCGACAAGCACTGCGAGCCCTACCGCGACATCCCGTGGGACGATCCCGCCTTCGAGATCAGGCAGGACGACCCGCGCTGGGAACTGCCGCCGGTCGAGCAGCTCGGCGCGCACCCATGGTACCTGTCGCGGCCGCCGGAGCTGCGGGCCAGGATCGGGCTGTGGCGGGTGGCGACCGCGATGAAGATCGGGCTGCAGTTCGAGAACCTGCTCAAGCGCGGCCTGCTCAACTACGCCTACCGGCTGCCGAACGGCGCTCCTGAGTTCCGGTACGTCTACCACGAGACCATCGAGGAGGGGCAGCACGGGCTGATGTTCCAGGAGTTCGTCAACCGCACCAAGCTGCCCGTGCGCGGGCTGCCCGGCCCGCTGTCGGCCCTCGTCCAGGCGGTGCCGTGGATCCCGCTGATCTCGACCGAGCTCTTCTTCGTCTTCGTGCTCGGCGGCGAGGACCCAATCGACCACGTGCAGCGCAAGATGCTCAAGGACGGGCGCGAGCACCATCCGCTGGAAGAGCTGATCATCCGCATCCACGTCGCCGAAGAGGCCCGGCACATGTCCTTCGCGCGGCTCTACCTGCGTGAGCGGGTGCCGCGGCTGCCGCGGGGGCGGCGGTTCGCGCTCAGCCTGCTCGCGCCGCTCGTGCTCGGCGTCATGGCGCGCATCATGCTGGCGCCGCCCGGCGCGATGGTGGCCCACTTCCGCATCCCGCGCAGCGTGGTCGACCAGTGCTGGAAGCACAACACCGCGGCCCGGCGGCAGCTCAGCGACTCGGTCGGCCGCACCCGCGAGCTGTGCACCGAGCTCGGGCTGATGAACCCGGCCAGCCGGCGGCTCTGGGCGCTGATGGGCCTGGCCGTTTGAGAAACGGTCATACCGGACATTAAGCCTGTATGAGTTCTAAATCCCGACAGAGTAGAGAGCAGCACGAACAGCGGGCCGCCTCGGGCGAGACGGAGCGGGTCACGCCGAAACCCTCGGGGAAGGTCAAGGGGGCCGCGCCGCCCCGGACCGAGCTCACCACCGAGAAGCGCTCGCGCTCGCACCGCATCGCCAAGGACTCGCTCCCGCTGCGCCGGGGCCAGCGCGGCGGACGGCAGTCGTAGACCTTCCTGGCGACGGCCCCCGGCTCAGGCGAAATAACCCTGCTGCGGCAGGATCCGCGAGGCCGGTCCCGTGCCCCGTCTCGCCGCGGCACGGGACCGGTACACCGGTGTTCAGGGCCTCTTACGGCACACCCCGGATCTTCCACACCAGGCTCGCGCCCAGCAGCGCCAGCAGCGCCGAGGTCAGGAAGAGCACCGGGTAGCCGCCCAGCCCGGCCACGATCGGCCCGGCGATGACCGGCGCGACCACCTGCGGCCCCGAACTCGCGATGTTGATCACGCCCAGGTCCTTGGCCCGCCCGTCCGCGGCCGGCAGCACCTGCGTCACCAGGGCGTTGTCCACCGACATGTAGACGCCGAAGCCGACCCCCAGCACGCCCGCGCCGATCATGACGACCGTCCACTCCGGCCAGAACGCCAACGCCAGCGCCGGGAGCGCGCTGATGACGCCCGAGACGGTCACCAGGGTCTTGCGCCGCCCCAGCCGGTCGGAGACGATCCCCGCGGTCACCGTGGTCAGCACGGCGAACGCGGTGTAGATCAGGATCAGCAGCAACAGCCCGTCGGCCACCTGCTCGCCCGGGAACAGCCGCTCGTAGCCGACCGCGTCCTGCAGGAAGTAGAGCAGGTAGAGCAGCACGACCGAGTTGCCGAGGTTCATCAGGAAGCGCGTGATCCAGGCCCAGAAGAAGTCCGGGTGCTCGCGCGGGCTGATCCAGAAGCTGGCCAAGGTGAACTTCGGCTTGTACGGCAGGCGCGGGTCGGGCGCGGTCAGCACGAACGGCAGCACGAGCAGCGGGATGATCGCGGCGATGAGCAGGTAGCCCGAGGTCGTGGTCGTGACGACCACCGTGACCAGCACCACGCCCAGCACGACGCCGAGCGTCTGCGGGATGCCGATCCAGCCCGACACCTCGCCGCGCTGCCGTACCGGCACGTGGTCGGGGACGGCCGCGGTGGCGGCGGCCTGGAGCGAGTTGAGCGCGGCCTGGGCCAGGCACCAGCCGGCCGCGATCCACACCACCGAGGTCTGGAAGGCCAGGAAGGCCAGCGCCGCCCCGCCCAGCAGGCCGCCGGCCAGCATCCACGGGCGGCGCCTGCCGTACCTGGAGGTGGTGCGGTCGGAGAGCGCGCCGGCGATCGGGTTGCCGACCATGGCGACCAGGGCGCCGATGCCGGCGACCCAGGCGAGCGCCTCCTCCTTGCTCTGCGGGGCGACCTCGGCCACCTGTTGCGGGAGCAGCACCTGGAGCGGGGCCAGGTAGCCCATGAAGAGGCCGAGGTTCGCCAGGGCGAGCGCGGCGATCCACCACGGGCGCACTCTGGTGACGGGCTCGGCCAGCGCGGGAGGGACGTCCAGGCTCATATGAACCCGCCTCATGATCGGGGTTGAGCGGATGTTACTCCTCGGTCGGGCGCTCGGCCACCAGCACCTCGGTGCGGGGATGCTCGACCCAGACGCCCGCCGGGTTCTCGGCGAGCAGCTCGGCCTCCAGCTCCGCGACGAAGGCGGGCAGCCGGTCGCCGAGCCGGGCGGGCGTGGACACCGACAACGACAACTGCAGGCCGACGACGTGCGCCAGATCGAAGCGGACCGTGCGGGGGAAGACCCGGGTGCTCACCCGGGAGAAGGGCGAGCGGGCCAGGACCGCGGGGTGGTGCAGGCCGGAGTCCTGGAACGAGCCCCGCATGTGCGGCCAGGCCAGGCCGAAGCGGTCGCAGACCCGGGCGGCGGCGGCGTTCCAGGCCGGTTCGGGCTCGTCCGGCGGATGCGCCAGCAGGGCGACCGACCCGCCGGGCGGCAGCAACTCGTCCAGCTCGGCCAGGACGGCGTCGCGGTCCATCCAGTGGAAGGAGCGGCCCATCGTCACGTGGTCGAACGGCGCGAACTCCCGCAGGCCGCTCGAATCGCCCTGCACCCATCGGATGGTGGGCACGTCCTTCGCGCGCTCGCGGCCCTCGGCCAGCATGCCCGCGTCCGGATCCACCGCGACCACCTCACGGACGTGCTCCGCCAGCGGGATCGCGATCGTCCCCGGGCCGCAGCCCAGGTCCAGCACGCGGGCGTCCGGGCCGAAGCGGCCGGCGAGCAGTTCGATCGCCTCAGGGCCGTGGTCCAGGCGGAATCGGGCGTAGTAGGAGGCGGCGCCGCCGAAAAGGTCTGTCACGGGTGGGACCATAGACGAGTTCTGGTTCGTTCTACGGAAGGTCAAAGAACTGTGAGGCGGTTGCTCACGGTCCTGCTGGTCGCCTTCGCCGCCGGGTGGCTCCTGCCCGGGACGGCTTGGGCGCACGACGTGCTCGTCGGCAGCGATCCCACCGACGGCGCGCGGCTCTCCCAGGGGCCCCGGGCGGTCACGCTCGTGTTCAACACGACGGTGCGGCAGGGGTACGCGCACGTCATCGTCACCGGTCCCGGCGGCACCGCCTGGGCCGAGGGCGCGCCCACCGTGCGGGCCGAACGCGTGAGCGTCAAGCTCCGGGAGTTGGGGGCGGCTGGGGAGTACGTGGTGGGGTACCGGATCCTTTCGTCGGACGGGCACCCGGTTTCGGGGAAGATCTCCTTCACCCTCACCGAGCCCGGACCCGCCGCCACCACCCCGGCCCCGGCCTCCACCTCGGCTTCGGCGGCCACCCCCTCCCCCACCGCTGACCCGGCTGCCTCCGGTACGGCGGTGCCCGGCTCCTCCGGTGGGTCCTCGGACGGTTCGCCCGGTTCTTCTGGTGCGCCCGTGGCGGGCGGCTCGGGGCCGGGGACGGTGGATCTGGGCGCCCAGGCCGCCGAGGCCGCGGCCAACGGCGGCGCGGGCATGGCCGTCATCTGGATCGGCGCCGCCCTCGTCATCCTCGCCGCCGGCACCGTGGTGGCCCTCCGCCGCTCCGGCCGCCCCTCCGACCCGGCCAGTCCGACCGGCCCGACCGGCCCGACCGGCCCGGTCGCCGGGGAGTCCACTCCATGACCGCTCCCCCCGACACCCACTCGGCCTCCGCCACCGACGACCGGGCACCCGCAGCGGGCGGCCGGGTGCCCAAGAGCCTGGTGCTTCCGGGCGTGTTCCTCCTGACGTCGCTGGTCGCGGTGGTGGCCGCCAGCTCGTTCACCGCCGAGGAGGTGGTGCCCGGCCTGCCCATGCCGGGCCCGGTGGTGGCCTACGGCCTCCCCGTCGTCCGCGTCCTGCTCGACGTGGCGGCCGTCGCGGTGGTCGGCCTGAGCGTGCTGCCCAAGCTGCTGGGTTTCGACGACCCCGACGCCACCGAGCCGGTGATGCGCAGGGTCCGCCCCCTGGCGGTCACCGCCGCCTGGGCGTGGGCGATCTGCGCCCTGCTGACGATCGTGTTCGCCACCGCCGAGCTCAACCCCGGCGGCGTCCCCACCCTGGACATGATCGTCGCGTACGTGGACACCGTGGGCGCGGGCCAGGGCATGCTGTTCAGCGCCGCCTGCGCCCTGGCCGCCGCGGGCATCGGCCTGATGGCGGTGCGGTTCGGCGAGAAGGTCCCGGCCGAGCTGCGCGTCATCGTCGCGCTGTTCGGCCTGCTGCCGATCCCGGTGACCGGCCACGCGGTCGACTCGGTCTGGCACGACCCGCTGATGATCTCGATGGAGCTGCACGTCATGGGCGCGGCCCTGTGGACCGGCGGGCTGATCGCGGTGATCGTCTTCGCCCGGCCCCTGCTGGACCGGGTGCTGCCGAAGTTCTCCCGGCTGGCCACCGTCTGCCTGCTGCTGGTGTCGGCCTCCGGCCTGGTCAGCGGGCTGGGCACCCTGGCCCTCACCCCCGGCGGCGAACTGCCCGGCTCGCTGCTGGGCACCGACTACGGCGTGCTGTTCCTGGCCAAGGTGGCGCTGACCGCCCTGCTGCTGCCGCTGGCCGCGGTGATCCGGTTCCGGCTGATGCGCCGCGACCCCACCCCCGTCGCCCGGTGGGCCGTGGGTGAGGTCGCGATCATGGGTCTGGCCTACGGGGTCGCGGTGGCGATCACCCGGGCGTCGATCGGCTGAGGCTGGTCGTCGGCCCGCAGGTCGAACCGCCCCGCCAGCCACTCGCAGGCCAGCCAGACCACCAGGAGCCCGGCCCCGGCGTAGAGCGCCGAGCCGGGCACCAGGGGCGGGGCGCCCTGCAGCCCGTTCTGGCCCATCAGCGTGCCGTACAGGCTGCCGAAGAGGCTGTGCTGGAGCGAGAGTGCCAGGTAGACGGCGCCGGTGACCAGCGCGGATCCGAGGACGGCCCGCAGGGCCGGGTGCCGCAGCAGGAACGCCACGTCCACCGCGAGACCGCCGACGACCAGGAAGAACGGCACGGCGGACGGCGGGAAGTCGCTCACCGTGAGCAGCGGCCACGCCAGCGCGCGGAAGGCGACGTAGGAGCCCGCGACCAGGGTGGCCGCGCCGAACCGGCCGATCATCAGCCGCGCCACCGCCAGCACCGCGATCGTGACGATCACCGCATAGCTCGGGTAGAGCCATTCCGGCACCGGCAGCGAGAAGTTGACCAGCGTCTCCCGGTCGACCGGCCGGCCCATCTGCTCGGCGGCGAACTGCAGCAGGATCGGCTCGGCGTAGGTCGCGCCGTTGTCCCACGCGCCGACCGACAGGATGCCGTACTCCTGGTGCTGCTCGGGGAAGTGCACGTTCTCCAGGAAGAAGGCGAAGAAGGCGCCCAGCACGAGCTTGCCGCCGCCGCCCATGAACCAGCCGCGGATCACTCCGGCGATCATGAAGAACGTGCCGATGTACAGCAGCATGTGCGACGGGCTCCACGAGGTGATGTCGAGCCCGTTGATCTGGTGGTTGATCAGGTCGAGCGGCACCGCCACGAGGAAGGTGCCGGTCCCCCACTGGATCAGCCGCAGCGCCGTGCGGTCGACGCCGTAGCCGGTGTAGCCGTGGATCACGGTCAGCACCACGACCAGCGCCGTCCCGGCCGAGTTGAGCAGATGCGGGGGCGCGAGGTCGTCGCGCAGCCACTTGAAGTGCCACGAGACGTCCCACGCCGAGCCGAGCACCTTCAGGCTCAGCGCGACCAGCCAGGCCGCGTAAAGGGCCATGAAGACCTCGCGCGGCGTCTCACGGCCCGCCGGACCCCGGGTCCAGTACGGCAGGGCACGCCTGATCAGTGCTTTCACGAGGAGGTACTTTACCGTCGTATGACTTCCACAGTTCGTCCTGGCGTCCCGGCCGACGCCGAAGCCGTCGAGACCGTGCGCATCACGTCCTGGAAGACCGCCTACCGCGGGATCCTGGCCTCAGATCTCCTCGACGGGCTGACCGTGACCGAGGAGCGGGTGCGGTGGTGGACCGAGGCGATCGGCACGGGCGAGGTCAGTGTCCGGGTCGCGGAGACCTCGGGTGAGGTGCACGGTTTCTGCTCCTACGGGGCCTCCCGGGACGCGGACATCCCGGGAGCCGAGATCTACGCGATCTACCTGCTTCCGGCGCGGTTCTCGACCGGGATGGGCGGCAGGCTGATGGCCGAGGCCCTCGACGATCTGAGGGACCGGGGTGAGCGCGAAGTGGGGCTCTGGGTGCTGGAGGACAACGCGCGGGCCCGGCGGTTCTACGAGCGCTGCGGCTTCGAGCCGACCGGGCGGCGGAACCTGTGGCGCGACGAGGTGCCCGAGGTGCACTACCGGCTGGCGTTGACCAAGGTCTCGCCCGCCGGGGCGCGGTAGTAGAGGACCGAGCGGCCGGCCCGGCGGCGTTCCACCAGGCCGGCGTCGCGCAGGACCTTGAGGTGGCCGCCGACGGAGCCGAGGCTCTGGCCGGTGAGGGCGACGAGCTGGGTGGTGCTCTTGGGCGAGTCCAGGAGCATCAGGACCGCGGCGCGGGCCGTACCGACCAGCCGGGCCAGGGCGCGCGGGACCGGGGTGGCGGCCGGGGCGGCGAGCAGTCCCGAACACGGGTAGATCACCGCGAAGCGGCGCTGGGCGGCGTCCCAGGAGACCCAGGCCTGCCTGGGGGTGACCGGCACGAAGAGGAGCTGCGCGCCCTTCACGTCGCGTGGCGGGTAGTCGTGGGTGTTGATCTGCAGGCGGCTGCCGCCCAGCCAGCGCATGCCCGGCCGCAGGTCGTCGAGGGCGGCGGCCCAGCCGCCCTGGGTGAGGTGCCCGGTGCGCGCCACCACGTCCGCTTCGAGCACCCGGCGGCGCTTCGGCCAGTACGGCAGGGCGGACTCGGCCCACACCCAGGCCAGCAGGTCGGCGAGCCGGTCGCCCAGGTCGCTCCGGCGGAGCCCGGCCGGGATCGGTCCCCGGGCGGCCACCTCCAGATCGGCCCAGGCGGTCTCCGGCGGCGTCGCCCGGATGCGGTCGAGCTCCTCGTCGAGGTGGGCGTCGAGCGGCGGGGTGGGGGTGACGAAGTCGGCGATCCAGGCCCGGCCCAGCGCGGTCCGCACCAGCAGGGCGGTCACCGGGTCGGCGGCCAGCCGGGCGCGGTAGGCGGGCAGGTGGGCGTCCAGCCACTCGCGGTCGCCGGGGCGGGCGGCCGAGGGGCGGTGCAGGGCGAACAGGCAGGCGGTGGCTTCGGCGGCCTCGGAGATCACGAAGCGGCTGGACGCGAGCGTGTCGGCGTCCACCTGCCACCACCCCACCGCCCGCCCTCCTTCCTGCCACCCCAAAACCCCAGAACCCCAGTGAACCGGGGAACCGGGGAACCCGCGGGGAGCCCGGAATCCCCCGGGTCTCCTCGTTCTGACCTTTCGCCGTGACACGAAACTGTACCGATGCCGATCCACCCGCTCGGAGACTGACCGTCATGCGCACCTACCGGGAACTGCTGGCCGTCAAGGAGTTCGCCCCCCTCTTCGCCGTCTCGTCCGCCCAGGTGGCGGGCTCGACGGTGAGCGGGCTGGCGCTGGGCGTGCTGGTGTACTCGGCCACCGGCTCCCCGCTGCTGTCCGCCCTGAGCATGTTCGGCCCGTCGCTGGCCCAGTTGGTGGGCGCGACCACCCTGATGTCCGCCGCCGACCGCCTGGCGCCACGCGCCGCCCTCACCGGGGTGGCGGTGTGGTTCGCCCTGGGCACGCTGGTGCTGGCGGTGCCCGGCCTGCCGGTGTGGGCGCTGTTCGCGGTGGTCCTGGGCCAGGGCCTCGCGGCCTCGCTGGGCGGCGGCGTCCGGCTGGGCCTGCTGAACGAGATCCTCCCCGAGGACGGCTACCTCCTGGGACGCTCGGTGCTGAACATGTCGACAGGCGTGCTCCAGATCTGCGGGTACGCCGTGGGCGGGCTCCTGGTCAGCCTGCTGTCGCCACGCGGCGCCCTGCTGGCCGGAGCGGTGTTGTACCTGGTCGCGGCCCTCACCTCCCGGTTCGGCCTGTCGGCCAGGCCGCCACGGGCCAAGGGCCGCCCGTCGGTGGCCGAGACCTGGCGCGCCAACCGGGCGCTGTGGTCGGCTCCGCCGCGCCGCGTGCTCCTGGTGGCGTTGTGGGTGCCGAACGGCCTGATCGTGGGGGCGGAGTCGCTGTTCGTCGCCTACGACCCGGTCCGGGCGGGCGCGTTGTTCGCCTTCGCGGCGCTCGGCATGCTGGCCGGCGACCTGCTCGCCGGGCGCTTCATCCCCCGCTCCTGGCGTGGACGGCTCGGCGCTCCGCTGCGGTTGCTGCTGGCCGTGCCGTACCTCGGCTTCTTCCTGCACCCGCCGCTGCCGGTCGCGGTGGCGCTGGTGACGCTGGCCTCGGCCGGGTTCGCGGCCGGGCTGCTGCTGCAGGAGCAGTTGCTCGCGCTGACGCCGGCCCAGCTCAGCGGGCAGGCGCTGGGGCTGCAGTCGTCCGGGACGATGGCCATGCAGGGGGTGGGGGCGGCGCTGGCCGGCGGGGTGGCCCAGCTCTCCTCGCCGGCGCTGGCGATGGGCACGATGGCCGTGCTCTCGGCCGCGGTCACCCTGGCCCTGGCGCCCCGGTTGCGACGCTCCGCCGTACTCGCCGGGGTGTGAGCCGGACCGGGAGGTGCTTGAGGCCGTTCTGGAAGTTGGAGGTCAGCCGGACCGGCGGCCCGTCGAGCTCGACCCGCCAGCGCAGCAGCTCGCGGAAGACCGCGCGCATCTGCACCCGCGCCAGGTGTGCGCCCAGGCAGACGTGCGGGCCGTCGCCGAAGCTCAGGTGCTCGTTGGGAGCGCGCCCGACGTCGAAGACGTCCGGGCGGTCGAACACCGCCGGGTCGCGGTTGGCCGAGGCGTGGTAGACCACCACCTTCTCCCCCGCCCGGATGCGCTGCCCGCCGAGCTCCAGGTCGCGGGTGGCCGTGCGGCGGAAGTGCAGGACGGGCGGCCAGTACCGCAGCATCTCCTCGACCGCGCCGCCCAGCAGGTCAGGATCGTCCCGGAGCCGGGCGAACTGCCCGGGATGCTCCAGCAGGGTGAGCAGCCCGCCGGGGATGCCGTTGCCCAGGGTCTCGTTCCCGGCGACGGCGAAGAGGAAGAACATGTTCTCGAACTCCGCCTCGGTCAGCCCGCCGCGCAACATCGCGGCCAGCACCGACTCGCCCTCCCCGCCGCGCACCTGCCCGGCCAGCGCGTGGGCGTAGGCGAACATGTCCCGCAGCGCCGCCCGCGAGCGCGGGTTGGCGCCGGGTTCCAGCACGGGCCTGAGCCGCGCGGCCTGCCGTCCGATCTCGGTCAGGCCGGTCGCCGTCGCCGTCCCGGCGTACTCCTCGTCCTGGTAGCCGATCACCCGCGACGCCCAGTCGTACAGCAGCGCGCGGTCCTGCTCGGGCACGCCCATCACGTGCGCGAGCGTCCAGACCGGCAGGTCCGCCGCGACCGTCACGAAGTCGATCCGCCCGGCGCGGAACAGCCCGGCGGCCCGCGCGGCGACGGTCTCCTCCAGCGCCCGTACGGCACGCGGCGTGAACGCCCCCGAGACGATGCGCCGCAGCCTGGAGTGCTCGGGCGGGTCGGTGTTGAGCATCATCGCCTGGACGAAGGCCAGGTCGCCCGGGGTGTCAGGGTCGCGGATCTGGGTCGCGCCGGTGTGCGAGGAGAAGTCGGCGGGCGTGCGCAGCACGTGCCGGACGTCGCGATGCCGGAACACCGCCCAGTACCCCGGCCCGGCCCGCCACGGCCCCACCGCCGGTTCGGGCACCCGGCAGACCGGGCTCCGCTCCCGCAACCGGGCGAACAGCTCGTACGGCACGCCCCGGGCATAGGTGGCGGGCAGGAAGACCTCAGCGAGGTTATCCACAGGACGGCTCCGCGTCTCCTCGGCCATGTGCTCCAGCGTGCATGATGGGCGCGTGACACCTGAAGAGGGAGACAAGATTCTCCGCGACTGCTTCGCCCCCTGGATCCAGGAGCTCGGGCTCAGCGTGGTCGAGACCGGCGAGCGCCACGCCGTCCTCCGGCTCCCCTGGTCCGACCGGCTGGCCCGCGAGGGCGGCGGGTTGTGCGGCCAGGCCATGATGGCCGCGGCCGACACCGCCACCGTCATCGCCCTGTCGTCGGCGCGCGGCGGTTTCGTGCCGATGACCACCGTCCAGCAGTCCACCACCTTCCAGCGCCCGGTCACCGGCCGTGACCTGCTGGTGAACGTGCGGATCACCAAGCTGGGCCGCAGTCTGGCCTTCTGCGAGGCGACCCTCACCGCCGAGGGCGCCGAGGAGCCGTCGGCCCAGGCCAGCACGGTCTACGCCATCCTCGGCTGAGCGGCGTCGGTCCCGTGCCGCGTCTCAGCGTTTTCTCAGGAGCCGCCCCTAGGCTCTGGCCCATGAGACGTGTGGCCACGCTGGTCGTGGTGCTTGCCGTGCTCGGGTTGGCGGCGTGGCTGGTGTGGCCGTCCGGGCCCGGGGTCCGGGCGCAGGAGCAGGTGATCCCCGTCATGGACGGGCCCGACGACGACCAGCGGGTGGAGCTCGACACCACCTTCTTCCCCCCGGCCGGCGGCGGCAAGGCGCCCGCGGTGCTGCTCGCGCACGGGTTCGGCGCGGCCAAGGAGAGCGTGCGCGACCAGGCCGAGCGCCTGGCCGAGGAGGGCTACGCGGTGCTGACCTGGTCGGCGCGCGGCTTCGGGCGCTCCACCGGCCAGATCGCGCTCAACTCCCCCGACTACGAGGTCAAGGACGTCAAGCAGCTCATCGACTGGCTCGCCAAGCGGCCCGAGGTGCTGCTCGACGCGGGCGGCGACCCCCGGGTGGGCATCGTCGGGGCCTCCTACGGCGGGGCCATCGCGCTGATGACCGCCGCGCACGACCGGCGCGTCGACACCATCGTCCCGCAGGTGACCTGGCACGACCTGGCCGACGCGCTGTTCCCCAACGCGGGCGGCGACGGCGAGGGCGTCTTCAAGCGCGCCTGGGCGGGCTACTTCTTCGGCCGCGGCGGGGTGACGCAGCAGGGTTTGCGCGCGCTCGTCGAGCCGCAGCGCCCGCTGTCGGCGGAGGAGGCGCGCTGCGGCCGCTTCCTGCCGGAGATCTGCGAGGTCTACCAGGCCATCGCGGCCACCGGCCGGCCGACCACCGACGCGGTCGAACTGCTGCGCCGGTCGAGCCCGGTCTCCGTGCAGGGCAAAATCACCGCACCGACCCTGCTGATCCAGGGGCAGCGCGACTCGCTGTTCACCCTGGCGCAGGCCGACGCCAACGCGCGGGCGGTGGCCGGACCGGTGAAGGTGGTCTGGTTCGACGGCGGCCACGACGGCGGCAACGGCGAGGCCGACTACCTCACCGACCTGACGCTCGGCTGGCTGGCCGACTGGCTGAAGGACAAGCCGCAGGTGGCCGGAGGCCGCCACGACGAGGGCTTCACGATCACCCGCGACGGCGGCCGTGACCCCGGCACCCGCCAGCGCATCCGGCTCCACCCCGAGACCGCCGCCTACCCCGGCCTGGCCGGCACCACGCTGACCCAGGTGCCGCTCACCGGCGGCGTGCAGAACGTGGTCAACCCGCCCGGCGGCTCCCCGGCCTCGATCTCCACTCTGCCCGGCACCGGCGGCCTGCTGGGCGGCGCGGGCGGGCAGAGCGCGCTCGGCGGCCTCTCGCTGGACATGCCCGGCCAGAGCGCGAGCTTCGAGTCGGCGCCGCTGGCCAAGCCGCTGCAGCTCACCGGCTCGCCGAGCGTCTCGGTGCGGGTGACCGGCCAGCCCGGCGAGGTGACGCTCTTCGCCAAGCTCTACGACGTCTCCGACTCCATCCAGCCGCCCACGCTGCCGGCCAGCCTGGTCTCGCCGGTGAAACTGATCATCCCGGACGACCAGCCGGCCGCCCAGGCCACGATCACGCTCCCGGCCGTCGACCACCTCTTCCCGGCCGGGCACCGGCTGCGGCTGACGCTGACCACGACCGACATGGGTTTCGCCACCCCCGCCGACCCGGCCTCCTACCAGGTCGAACTCGCCGGGGCGACGGTGAGCGTGCCGTCGGTGGCCGGTCTCGCCGAGCCGCCGCCGGGCCTGCCCTGGTGGGTCTGGGCGATGCCGCTGGCCGCCGTGGCCCTGGCCGGCGCGCTCCTGGCCACGGGCCGGGTACGGCGCGGCCGCGTCGAGGAGATCGACCCCGACGCGCCCCCGCTGCAGATCAGCGGCCTGACCAAGGCCTACCGCAACGGCGAGAAGGCCGTGGACGGCCTGTCCTTCCGCGTCGAGCGGGGCCAGGTGCTGGGCCTGCTCGGCCCCAACGGCGCCGGCAAGACCACGACCATGCGGATGATGATGGGCCTGATCCATCCCGACGACGGCGAGATCCGCATCTACGGCCAGCGCGTGACGCCGGGCGCACCGGTGCTGTCGCGGCTGGGCAGCTTCGTCGAGGGCCCCGGCTTCCTGCCGCACCTGTCCGGGCGCGACAACCTGGAGCTCTACTGGGCCGCCACCGGCCGCCCGCCGGAGGAGGCGCACTTCGCCGAGGCGCTGGAGATCGCCGGGCTCGGCAAGGCGGTCGAGCGCGCCACCCGCACCTACTCCCAGGGCATGCGCCAGCGCCTGGCCATCGCCCAGGCGATGCTGGGCCTGCCCGACCTGCTGGTGCTGGACGAGCCGACCAACGGTCTCGACCCGCCCCAGATCCGGGAGATGCGCGAGGTGCTCAAGCGCTACGCCGCCGACGGCCGCACGGTGATCGTCTCCAGCCACCTGCTGGCGGAGGTCGAGCAGACGTGCAGCCACGTGGTCGTGATGCACCGCGGCCGGCTCGTGTCGGAGGGCCCGGTGGCCAAGCTGCTGGCCCACTCCACCGCGAGCACCAACGGGCACGGCCCGCGCCTGGAGGACGTGTTCCTGGACCTGATCGGGGAGAAATGAGCACCACGTACAGCCCCGGCCGGACGCTTCCGCTCCGGGTGGAGATCGTGCGGCAGTTCAAGCGCCGCCGCACCCTGGTGATGTTCGGCCTGCTGCTGGCCCTGCCGTGGATCCTCGTGATCGCGTTCAAGGTGGGGCCGCAGCCGAGCGGGCAGGGCGGCGGCCTGCGGATGTCCGACCTGGCCACCGCGGGCGGCCTCAACTTCGCCGCCTTCGCCCTGTCGGTGTCGGTCTTCCTGCTGGTGGTGGCGGTCGCGTTGTTCTGCGGCGACACGGTGGCCAGCGAGGCGAGCTGGTCGTCGCTGCGCTACCTGCTGGCCGCCCCGGTGCCACGCGACCGGCTGCTGCGGCAGAAGCTGATCGTGGCGGTGGGCTTCGCCGCGGCGGCGGTGGTCTGCATGCCGCTGATGGCGATGCTGGCCGGCACACTGGCCTTCGGCTGGAACGACATCCAGGTGCCCGGCACCGGCGAGACCATCCCGGCGTTCGACGTGCTGCCGCGCTTCGGGCTGGTGGTCGGTTACGCGCTGGTCAGCCAGCTCGTCACCGCGGCGCTGGCGTTCCTGCTGTCCACGCTGACCGACTCGCCGCTGGGCGCGGTCGGCGGCGCGGTCGGGCTGTGGATCGTCTGCACGATCCTGCAGGCGGTCGAGGGGCTCGGCGTGGTGCGGGAGTTCCTTCCCACCTTCTGGAACAACGCCTGGCTCGACGCCATCGCGCCGGAACCCGACCTGAGCGGGATGGCCAAGGGCGCGGCGATCTCGGTGACCTACGCCGCGCTCCTCATCGCCCTAGCCTTCCGGCGTTTCCGCAGGAAGGACGTGGTGTCCTAGCCCCAGTGCGGGGGGCGGTTCTCCAGGTAGAAGGCGTCGGCGTCGTGCTCACGCCACTCGCCCCAGCCGAGGTCGGTGTCGTCGGCGGTCTGTTCGGGGAGGAATTCACTCACCCCGACATGCTATCCGGTGGAACAAAACACCACCCGTGCCGCACGCAACCTCAAGGGACAGCGAAAGCGCACAGGGGTACGATGCATGGGTCAGGTGTCCTCTACCCCCGTGAGGCTGCCCATGATGGCCACCGCGTCCGGCTGGCGGCGAGAGGGCAATCTGCCCGCGGAGCTGACCAGCTTCGTGGGTCGAACGCGCCTGCTCGCCAACCTGAAACGCCACCTGGCCACGTCCAGGCTGGTCACCGTGACCGGGATCGGCGGTGTGGGCAAGTCCCGCACCGTGCTGCGGCTGGCGCACCAGGTGCGCGGGCAGTACGCCGACGGCGTCTGGTTCGCCGACCTGGCGCGCCTGCAGGACGCCGGGATGGTCAGGCAGACCATCGCCTCGGCGCTCGGCATCGCCGACCAGTCCTCCCGCACCGCCTCCGAGTCGCTGTCGGAGTGGGTGGGCGAGCGGCACATGCTGCTCATCCTCGACACCTGCGAGCACCTCATCCAGGGCTGCGCCGAGCTGGTCGAGGAGCTGCTGGAGGCCAACCAGAAGCTCACCATCCTGGCCACCAGCCGCCAGTCGCTGCACCTGGCCTACGAGCAGGTCGTGCCGGTGCCGCCGCTCCAGGTGCCCGGCGACGACCCGGCCGAGAGCCTGTTCACCAACGAGTCGGTGCAGCTGTTCGCCGCCCGGGCCGGTGGCGTGGTGCCCGACTTCGTGCTCGACGAGTCCAACATCGGCTCGGTGGCCGAGCTGTGCCGTCGGCTCGACGGCATCCCGCTGGCCATCGAACTGGCCGCGGTACGGCTGCGCGCGCTCTCGGTGGACCAGATCCTCGGGCTGCTCGCCGACCGGTTCAGCCTGCTGGCCGGTGCCAGCCGTACGGCCCTGCCGCGGCACCAGACGTTGCGCGCGGCGATCGGCTGGAGCCACGAGCTGTGCGCGCCCGAGGAGCGGCTGCTCTGGGCCCGCCTGTCGGTCTTCGCCGGTGACTTCGAGCTCGACGCGGCACGGGCGGTCTGCGCCGACTCGCGGCTGCGCGAGGAGGACATCACCGACCTGGTGATCGGGCTGGTGGAGAAGTCCATCCTGCTCATCCGCAGCAACCACGCCGGCGTGCGGTACAAACTGATCGACACCCTGGCCGAGTACGGCGAGGAGTGGCTGGCCAAGCTCGGCGAGACCGAGGAGATGCGCCACAAGCACCTGATGTACTACCTCAGCCTGGCCGAACGCAGCGAGGATGCCTGGTCCGGGCCGAGGCAGATCTACTGGTTCGTCCGCATGCGCCAGGAGCACGACAACGTCCGCATCGCGCTGGAGCACGCCCTGCGCACGCCCGGCGAGACGGTGCTGGCGCTCAAGCTGCTCGGCTCGTTGTGGTTCATGTGGATCTGCTGCGGCTTCGTCCGCGAGGGCCGTACCTACCTGGAGCGGGCCCTCCAGGCCAACCCGACGCCCAGCAAGGAGCGCTGCAAGGCGTTGTGGGTGCTGTCCTACGTGCGCAGTGCCCAGGGCGACAGCGTCGGCGCCCAGCAGGCCGCCGAACAGTGCTCCACCGAGGCCGTGCGTGTCGGCGACTCCAAGGCCGTCATCCTGGCGTCCAAGATGCAGGGCACCTCCGCGCTGCTCCAGGGCGACCTGCAGAAGGCCAGCGCGCTGCTGGGTGTGGCGATCGAGTTCAACACCGACAACAAGGAACTCAACCCCGGCCTGCTGCCTGCGATCGTCGAACTGTCCATCGTGCTCACCAGCCAGGGCGAGCTGTACGAGGCCGAGTCCCTGCTGATCGACTGCCTCCAGGTCTGCCGCGAACGCGGCGAACTGTGGCTCAGCTCCTACGCCCACTGGGCCCTCTCCCTGCCCCGCCTCGCCATGGGCCGCGCCGCCGAAGCCCTGACCACGGCCCAGGAGGGCCTGCGCATCAAGCGCCACTTCCACGACACCACCGGTTCCCTGATGGTGCTGGAGACCGTGGCCAAGATCTTCTCCTCGCTCGGTCAGGCGGACCGCTCGGCGCGGTTGCTGGGCGCGCTGAACCAGAACTGGCGGGCCTCCGGCATGCCGATGCTGGGCGCGCCGTTCTTGACTGCCGACCACGAGAAGTGCGTCAAGGAATGTAAGAAGGCGCTGGGCGAGGACGTCTACAAGGAGGCCTTCGAGGCTGGTGCCAGGCTCGATCTGGACGAGGCGGCCACGCTCGCGCTCGGCGAGCTGGATGGGGAGTCAAGCCTCTAGAAATTCGCCCAGACCGCAACGTCTCGCACGTATTCGCCGGAAGTTCGCAAAAGATTGAATTAGTGAACCCACGGGTAAGCCGGAGAGATCGGAAAATCGTCCCGAACGTTGGGACAAACGCTCAAGGTTTCTCGTGGAGAGGCTGCGCACTCATGCACGAAATTCCGGCCGGGGTCTCCATCCCGATCCCCACCCCTCACATTCCCTTCCCTTCCAGGCTCAACCCCTTCGAAACGGTCGCGGCTGAACACACCATCGGCTGGGCCAGGAGGCTCCGTCTCATCGAAGGGGAGAGCGCTACCTCTCGGTTCGCGGGCGAGTCCTACTCGCGGCTGGTCGCGCGGCTCTATCCGGAGGCCTCCGTTCCCGTCCTGGCCCTCGCGGCCGACCTCAACAGCTGGTTCCACGTCTACGACGACCAGTTCGAGCTGGCCGAGGTGGGCTCCGACCCCCACCTGGCCCGCCGGATGGCCGACAAGTTCCGTGCCGTGCTGCAGGGCGAGCCCCTGGAGCGGAGCGCGGGGCCGATCCTGCACGGCCTGGCCGACATCCGCGACCGGATGCGGCTGCACGCCTCGCCCACCTGGTGGGAGCGCTTCGCCACGCACCTGCAGGACTGCTTCGAGACCGCCCAGTGGGAGGTGGACAACCGCACCCGGGGCCGCATCCCCGATCCGGACAGCTATATCGAGCACAAGCTCAACATCGCCTACGTGCCGCCCTCCTTCGACCTGGTCGAACTGGCCGAGCAGTTCGAGGTGCCGGACGAGGTGCGGTCCTGCGAGCCGTACCGGCAACTGGTGCACGAGGCCGGGCACGTGGTCGTCTGCACCAACGATCTCATCGGGCTGCGGCGCGAGCTGGCGCAGGGCGAGTTCCACAATCTCGTCATCGTCTTCTGGAACGCTCTAGGGTGCTCGCTGCCCGAGGCGGTGGAACTGGTCAACGAGAAGATCTCCGAGCGGCTCGGCGTCTTCATGGCGGCCAAGCAGGACCTGCAGACCGCCTTCGACGAGCTCGGCGTCGACGAGCACCGGCGGGAGGGCACCATGCGCTGCGTGGGCGGCCTGGAGAACTGGATGCGCGGATACCTCGACTGGGCGCTGGAGACCCGGCGCTTCGCCGACCCCATCCTCCGGGGCGAGGTCACCAGCTTCCACCGCGAGCTCGTCGACTGATCCGGAGCGCCAGGATGCGGGCAGGCGAGCGCTCGCATCCTGGTGTGCGGAATGATGCGCCTTCATCGTAGGTTCGTGTTGAGTAACGATGAAAGGCTGACATGGATCTCTACACCCTCGCCGAGGACGCGCCCGAGCACGACGGTCACGGGGAAGACGGGCCCGTGCTGCTCTATCACTTCGAGGGTTTCGTGGATGCCGGTGGGGCCGGCCGGCTGGCTGTGGGGCATCTGCTGGCGGAGCTGGAGCACCGCACGGTGGCGACCTTCGACGTGGACCGGCTGCTGGACTACCGTTCGCGGCGGCCGGTCATGACGTTCGACACCGATCGCTGGGTGTCGGTGGATACGCCGGAGCTGGCGGTGTACGCCGCGGAGGATGCGACGGGCACGCCGTTCCTGGTGCTGAGCGGGCCTGAGCCGGACCGGGAGTGGGAGCGGTTCACCGAGGCGGTGGGCGAGCTGGCCGACCGGTTCGGGGTGAGCAGGATGATCACCGTGCACGGGATCCCGATGGCGGTGCCGCACACGCGGCCGCTGGGGGTGACGGCGCACGCGAGCCGTCCGGAGCTGATCAATTCGCAGGTGAGCGCGTTCGGCCGGGTGCAGGTGCCGGGGAGCGTGGCGGCGCTGATCGAGTTCCGGCTGGGCGCCAAGGGTCACGACGCGCTCGGGTACGCGGTGCACGTGCCGCACTACCTGTCGCAGGCCGAGTACCCGCAGGCGGCGGTGGCCGCGCTGGAGGCGGTGACGAAGAGCACCGGGCTGGTCTTCCCGATGGAGTCGCTGCGCACCGCGGCGGAGCGCACGAACGAGGAGATCGAGGAGCAGATCCAGGCCTCCACCGAGCTGTCCACCGCGATCAGCGGGCTGGAGCAGCAGTACGACGCGTTCGCCGAGGGCGCGGAGCGGGAAAGCCTGCTGGCGGAGAGTACGCCGATGCCGACGGGCGACGAGCTGGCCGCCCAGTTCGAGCGCTTCCTGGCCGAGAGGGACGATCGTGAGTGATGAGCTGCGGGTGGGTCTGGCGGGTTACGGGCCGGCGGGGGCGTTCTTCCACGCACCGCTGATCGCCGCCACGCCCGGTCTGCGGCTGGCCGCGGTGGTGACCCGCTCCGAGGAGCGGGCCGCCGAGGTCGGGGAGCGGTACGGCGCGGCCGTCGTTCCCGAGGCGGAGGCGCTGTTCGATCGGTGCGACCTGATCGTGGTGGCCACGCCGAACGACACCCACGTGCCGCTGGCGAAGGCGGCTCTGGAGGCGGGGCTGCCGGTGGTGGTGGACAAGCCGCTGGCCATGACCGCCGCCGAGGCCGAGGAGCTGGTACGGCTGGCCGAGGCGCGAGGGGTGGCGCTGACGCCGTTCCAGAACCGCCGCTGGGACGGGGACTTCCGCACGGTGGCCAAGGTGCTGCCCTCGCTCGGCACGGTGACGCGGTTCGAGAGCCGGTTCGAGCGCTGGCGTCCGGTGCCCAAGGGCGGCTGGCGCGAGTCCTCGCCGACCGGCGGGCTGCTGTACGACCTGGGGCCGCATCTGGTGGACCAGGCGTTGCGGCTCTTCGGGCCGGTGAGTGACGTCTACGCGGAGAGTGACGTGCGGCGGGCGGGGGTGGCCTCCGACGACGACACCTTCATCGCGCTCGCCCATGCCGGCGGGACGCGGTCGCATCTGTGGGTGAGTTCGGTCGCCGCTGATCTGGGGCCGCGTTTCCGGGTACTGGGGTCCGCGGGGGCCTACGTGAAGTTCGGGCTGGACGTGCAGGAGGAGCGGCTGCGGGCGGGGTGGTCGCCGGACGCGCCGGGGTTCGGGGACGAGCCCGAGGAGCGCTGGGGCACGCTCACCGCCGAGGACGGCAAGACCGAGCCGCTGGCCGCCGAGACCGGGGACTACCTGGCGTTCTACCAGGCCGTCGCCCGGGGGGAGCAGCCGGTGGACCCCAGGGACGCGGTCGAGATGTTGCGGGTGCTGGAGGCGGCCAAACGGTCAGCGACCGAGCGGCGCGTCGTCCGGCTCACCACCAACTGACCGGCGCGTCGTCCGGCTCACCACCAACTGACCGGAGCGGAGGGTCGTCCGGCTCCCAGCATGAGACTCAGTACTGGCTGACGCTGTAGTCGTAGCGGCACGGTAGCCGCACGCCCGAGCGGTCGCGGGGTTCGCCGTCCGGGTTGTGGTAGTCCCACCAGAGCTCGTCCAGGGAGTCCTCGCCCTCGCGCAGGTCGTCCACGACCAGGCCGGTGTCCAGGATGTGCCGCGCCCGAACCCGGTCGCCGGCGTCGAGCGCCGCCCGGCACTCCAGCAGCCGCACCCGGCCGTGCCAGCGGTCGGCCGCGCCCAGCCGGTCGATCAGCGCGAGCGCCTCCACCGGCCGCCCGGCCGTCACCAGGGCCTTCACCGTCTCGATGGTCAGCGGCCGCAGCCGCGGGGCCAGGGCGTGCGCCCGCAGGTAGAGCTCGGCGGCCCGGCCCGGCTCGGGTTCGAGGACGGCCAGGCTGCGCAGCGCCCAGGCGTTCTCGGCCAGTTCCAGCGACTCCTCCCACGCCTTGCGCGCCCCGTCGTGGTCGCCCACGTAGTAGCGGTTGATGCCGAGGTGGAAGAGGGTGAACCAGGTCGGCCCGTGCTGTTGGACGCAGGCTTCGAGGGCGCGGGTCCAGGCCGGGCCGACGGCGTAGGACGAGGGCGGCAGCGCGGGCGCGGGCGTGGGCATGGTGCCCTTGCGGACCAGCGCCAGCCACGACTGCTGGTCGCGGCCGATGGTCGAGTCGGGGAAGGGGGTGGCGGGCAGGGTCAGCGCGCGGATCCGGCCCAGCGCCTTGCGTTCGAGCGCGCCCCAGCCGCTGCCGGCGTGCAGGCTCTCCTCCGGCGGCAGGACGGCCGTCGCGACGGCCAGTTCGTGTTCGGCGGCCAGCCGGTCGGCGGGGATGAGCCGCTCGACGGCCCGGCTCGCGTGGCCGGTCGCCGCCGCCCACTCCTCGTGCGCGCCCTCGACCTCGACCAGGCCGTAGGCCTCGGTCCAGGAGAACGACGAGCGCGGCGCCAGCCGTACGTGCTCGAGCTGGGTGCGAGCCAGCCCCGCCTGGATCTCCAGGTACTCGCGGCCCGGACCGGACAGCCAGTCCTGCCAGTTGCGGCCCGCGGTGTTGGTGCCCCAGCGGAAGGTCTTGCGGCCGCGCAGCAGGTCGGTGGTGACCTGTGCCAGGCCCGCGCCGGCCTCGTCGACCACGGCGCTCCAGCGGCGCTCGCCGTCCGGCAGCTCGTAGAAGAAGTCGGCGGCCTGCCCGTTGCGTCCCGGATAGGACTGGTCGGTGTCCTGCCAGTGCGGCACCGGCACGCGGCGCAGCCGGCCGTCGTAGGAGAAGTGGTAGGCGCTGGTGGCCGGGGCCAGCACGCGGGTACCGGGCGTCTGGGGCACCGCGGCGTTGGACCACCAGTAGACCGGCGCGTCCTCGCCGAACGGGTTGAGGATCTTGACGTGCACGAGCAGCACCGGCGAGCCGGGCGGCAGGCAGGCGTCGATCTGGTAGACCAGCCGCCGCATCCGCTCCCATTCGTACATCCGCAGCACGGCCACCCCGTCCGGCCGCCGCACCCGGGCGGCGTGCAACGGCGCGCAGGCCAGCGCGGTGTGCCCGAAGGTGCCGAGGTTCCACTCCACTCCCCCGGCGAACCACGCGTTGCGCAGGCCGAGGTTGGCCAGTTGCAGGTGCGGCGGCTTGTGCAGCAGCTCGCGGCCGGTCGGCAGGTGCACCAGCGAGCGCAGCCGCCCGCCGTACTCCAGCAGGAACTCCGCGCGCAGCACCCCGTTGTCCAGCACCGCCGTCTTCAGCTCGCGCTCGCTGCGCTCGCGCCCGTAGCCGTCCTGGAAGGTGTACGGCAGCAGCGATCCGGCGTGCCCGTAGGCGAGCTGGGCGGCCATCTCGGCGTCGGCGGCCTCGGTGTCGAGCCCTCCGCGCGGATCGGGCAGGGTCCGCAGGGGCGGCAGCGGGTTCTCCGGTCCGAGCGGGGAGACCGGGAGGCTGATGGAGGAGATGCTCAGCATTTGTGACACATTTTTGCACAGTGCACGCAATGACTGCATGATTGGGCCCGTGAACCGGTACGAACGCTGGAACGTGCTCCTGGAGCTGCTCGCCGAGAGCGGCCAGCTCGACGTGGTCGAGACGGCCGAGCGCCTGGGGGTCTCGACGGCGACGATCCGGCGCGACTTCGACGAGCTGGCCACCCGGCAGATGCTCACCCGCACCCGTGGCGGGGTGGTGGCGCACAGCGTCTCCTACGACCTGCCGCTGCTGTACAAAGTCGCCCAGCACGCGCCGGAGAAGCAGCGCATCGGGGCCGCGGCCGCCGCGCTGGTGCCGGAGGGCTCGACCGTGGGGCTGAACGGCGGCACGACGACGACCGAGGTGGCACGGGCGCTGGCCACCCGCGACGTGCGGCCCGACCAGCGCGGCCCCGCGCTCACCGTGGTCACCAACGCGCTCAACATCGCCCACGAGCTGGTCGTCCGTCCCCATCTGCACGTGGTGACGACCGGCGGCTCGGCCCGCACGCAGTCCTACGAGCTGGTGGGGCCGGTCGCGATGCGGATGCTGGAGGAGGTCGCGCTGGACGTGGCGGTGCTCGGCGTCGACGCGCTGGACGTGGAGCACGGAGCCAGCGCGCACAACGAGGCCGAGGCGGCGATCAACCAGCTCATGGCGCTGAAGGCCCGGCAGGTGATCGTCGTGACGGACGGTTCCAAGCTGGGCCGGCGGGCCTTCGCCCGGATCTGCCCGCTGGGCCGGATCGACGTCCTGGTGACCGACTCCACGGCGCCGGACGACCTGCTGCGCAGGCTGGCCGACGCCGGGGTGAAGGTGGTCACGGTCTGAGGATGGCGCGGAAGCTCGCTCCCCCGTCCGTCGACTCGTGGACGGAGCCGTCCATCGCGGCGGCCAGCAGGTGGGTGGCGCTGACCGCGGTGAAGGCGACCGCCTGCTGGTCGAGCCGTCCGCCCGCGCGCCAGGTCCTGCCGTCATCGGTGCTGGCGTGGATGCGCCCGTCGGGGGCGATCGCGGTGAGCGCGTCCCTGCCGGTCACATCCACGAACGACAGCAGCGGCGCGCCGGCCAGCGGCTCGAAGCGCTCGCCGCCGTCCGTGCTGACCTTGACCCCGTCGGGGGTGGTGGCCAGCAGCCGGTCGGGGTCGTCGGCGCCCGCGGCCAGGTCGAGCAGGTCGAGGCGACCGGCCGCGACCAGCTTGCCGCCCTCGCCGCGCCACACCTTGCCGGTCTGGCTGTCGTAGCCGTAGACCCGCTCCCCCGCCACCTGGAGCGCGTGGAAGTCGGCCGTGCCGGCCAGCGCGACCTGCGTCCAGCTCCGTCCGGCGTCGGTGGAGCGGATCAGGCCGAGGTGCGGGGCGCTCCCGGCGGCGATCCGGTCGGCGGGCGGGTGCCCGCTGGCGTAGAAGGTGCCCGGGCCGGCGACGGTGAAGCCCATGTGGTCGGCGGTGCCGTCGCCCACCCGCTGCGGCCGGCCGCCCTCCAGGGTGAACAGGCCGAAGTGCCCGGCGACGTAGATCTTGCCGGTGGCCGGGTCGGCGCCGAGGCCGTGGATGTGCCCGGGATCGGCCGCCGCGGGCGCGGTGGCCGGTGGGGTCTCGGCGGCGCAGCCGGCCAGCAGGGTCAAGGCCAGGGCCAGGGCCAGGGAAAGGGTCGCGCGGCGGCTCATCGGCGGTATCCGATCAGGCTCATCATCCCCGCCTCGGCGTGGTAGAGGTTGTGGCAGTGGATCATCCAGATCCCCGGGTTGTCGGTGTCGAAGTCCACGTCGAGCCGCTTGCCGGGCAGCACGATCGCGGTGTCCTTGCGGGCGCCGCCGGGCAGGGCGAAGGTGTGGCCGTGCAGGTGCATCGGGTGCCACATCAGGCTGTCGTTGACGAACGACAACCGCACCCGCTCGCCCGCCGAGATCGGCTCGACGACCTCGGGGTCGTACGTTCTGCCGTTGATCGCCCAGTCGTAGCGGGCCATGGTGCCGGTCAGCCGCAGGGTCAGCGTGCGGTCAGGCTTCCGCGGCGCCAGCCGTACGGCAGGCAGCGGTTCGAGCTGGTCGTAGGTGAGCAGGCGGGCGGCGCTCTCGCCGGGCCGGGCCTCCGGGTCGGGCGGCGCGGCCGACGGCGAGCTGCGCAGGATCGCCCGGGCCAGGCCGCGCTTGCCCTCGGCCTCGGCGACCAGGGGGAAGGCCCCGTCCCTGACGGTGACCAGGACGTCGTAGCGCTCGCCCATGCCCAATAGCAGCGCGTCGGTCTCGACCGGCGTGACCGGGAAGCCGTCGGCGTGCGTGACGGTCAGCGGGTGGTCGCCCAGGGCCAGCCGGAAGGCGGTGTCGGCCCCGGCGTTGACGACGCGCAGCCGCACGCGGGCGCCCGGCGTGACGGTGAGGGTCTCCGGCGCGGCCGGGACGCGGCCGTTGAGCAGGAAGTGCGGGTAGCGCACGTCACCGGCGTCGCCGCCGAGCAGGTCGCTCTCGGCGTTCATCATCATGTGCGGCCATTTCGGGCTCGCCGAAGGGCCTGGCGCGGGCATGCTGTGGCCGCCGTGCCCGCCCTCGCCGCCGGACATCGCGCTCAGCTCGGCGAGCACCTCGTCAGGGGTGCCGGTGACGCCGTCCATCCAGTCGTCGAGGACGATCGTCCACTCGTGGTCGTAGCCGAGCGGCTCGGCCGGGTCGGCCACGATCAGCGGCGCGTACAGGCCGCGGTCGAGCTGCGTGCCGTGGTGGGGATGGAACCAGTAGGTGCCGGGGTGCGGGGCGGTGAACTCGTACAGGTGCTCGGCGCCCGCGGCCACCGGCGGCTGGGTGACGCCGGGGACGCCGTCGGCGTCGTTGCGCAGGGCCAGGCCGTGCCAGTGGACGGTGGTCTCGGCGGGCAGCTCGTTGCGCAGCCGGGCCCGCACCCGCTCGCCGGCGGTGACCTGGACCGGCGTGCCGGGCAGGCGCTCGCCGTACAGCCAGGTGTCCACCACCGGGCCGCCGAGGTCGACGCGGCCCTGCCGGGCGGTGATCACGAACTCGCGGGCCCGGCCGGGGCGGCGGGCCTGCTCGGCGGCCCGCACCTCGGGGCCGGCCGGTTGGACGAGGGTGGTGCCGGGGGCGCACGCGCCCAGCAGGGCTCCTCCCACGGCGGCCAGGGCGCCGCGCAGGAGGAACCGTCGATCGATTCTGGTCATGGATCGCTCACGGTTCGTCGAAAGTCTGGAAGATCGTCGTTGGCGGCGAGCTTCTAGATCCGCAGAACCGTGGTGCGCCGGAGGGTCAGGGCGAAGGCGGGCGAACCCCGCGACGGCGGCAGCCGTACCGGCCGGTCGGGCGTTGAGGCCCTGGTCGGAGCCATGGCCGGGCCCAGGAGCAGCAGCACGGCCGCGGCGGCCAGCGCTCCGAGCGCGGCCAGGCAGACCACGACGAGCTCGTCGCCGCCGGGTGAGGTTCCTGACGCGATCGAGGGTGCTTGTTGGGCCGGATGTGGGCCGATCTTGCCTTCCGCGGCGTTTACCGCGCTTCCGGAAGGTACGGCATGCGCGCAGGCCACAGCCTCGGCGGCGGCCGGAGCGGCGCAGAAATGCGCGGTCGCCTGGCTCAAACCCAGGCCCAGCAGGACCGCGGCGAGCAGCAGCCACCTCGGCAGCACGTGCCCGCCGCTCCGGAGGTGGTCCCGATCCCGCACGCAGCCACCATACTCCCCGGCGGTACCTGGGATTACCTGGGACTACCGTCACCACCCTTAACGCATAGTTACCACGGGAGCGGGCAGTCCAGGTGAATACCCCGTTCGATTACGATTGAGGAGGATTCTCAGCCATGAATCCCGATGATTGGCGGAGGGGCCTAACCGACGCGTGGTCGTCGATCGCCACCTTCGTCCCGAAGTTCATCGCCTTCCTGGTGATCCTGCTGGTGGGCTGGCTGATCGCGAAGCTGCTGGCCAAAGGCGTGAACGCGCTCCTGGGCCGGGTCGGGTTCGACCGCTGGGTCGAGCGCGGCGGCATCGGGCGGATGCTCTCGCGCAGCAAGTACGACGCATCAGGCCTGGTCGCCAAGCTCGTCTACTATGCCGTCCTCCTGATCACGCTGCAGATCTCGTTCTCGGTGTTCGGGCCGAATCCGATCAGCACGCTGCTGGGCAACGTCGTGGCCTGGCTGCCGAAGCTGGCCGTGGCCCTGGTCATCGTCGTCGTGGCGGCGGCCATCGCCAAGGCGGTGAAGGACCTGGTCGGCTCCGCGCTCGGCGGGCTGTCCTACGGCAACACGCTGGCCACGCTGGCCTCGGTGTTCATCCTCGCCCTCGGCGTGATCGCCGCGCTGAACCAGATCGAGGTGGCCACCACGGTGACCACGCCGATCCTGATCGCCTTCCTGGCCGCGGTGGCCGGAATCCTGATCGTCGGCGTCGGCGGCGGCCTGGTCAAGCCCATGCAGCAGCGCTGGGAGGGCTGGCTGAACCGCGCCGAGGAGGAGACCAGCGCGCTGAAGACCCAGGCGGCGACCTACGACCGTGGACGCCGTGACGCGATGGCCGAGACCGAGCCGGCCGCGCCGCGTCCCGCCCCGGCCTCGGCGCCCGCGGGTCCCGGCTCGGGGGCGAGCCCGTCCTCGACCGCCGGCCCGGCCCCGGGCGACACGCAGGAAGTGCCGCGCTACCCGTCGGAGCGGCGGCCCGGCGAGTTGTGACCGGCACACGGGGATGCCCGGCCGATCACGGCCGGGCATCTCTCATGTCACCCGTCAGTGCGTGGGCGCGGGTTCGAGCATCAGGCAGACCGCGCTCATCCGCAACGTCGCGAAGTCCAGCGGCTCGCCCTGGTCGGGGACCCGCCAGCCCTTCTCGTGGGCGCCGTCCCAGAACCCGATCAGGTAGCCGATCAGCGCGGGCGGGCTGAGCTGCTCCCCCAGCGAGGTGATCGCCTGCCGGACCGCGGCCATGTGCTGGTCGAGGAGGGCGGTGACGCCCGGATGATCCGCCTGCAGATCCAGCACCCACTGGGCGAACTCCGCCCGGACTCGCCCCACCCACAGAAGATCCGACACCACGCGCCTCGAAACACTCGCACCCGACCGATACGACCGCCACGATAAGCGACTCGTAAGCATACGGAGGCCGGTCCGGGAAAGAGGGGTACGGACCACGATCCACTTCGAGGAAGGCTTGATCATGGCAGCGCGCTACGTGCTGAAGAAGACCTCCGCCGGGTTCCGGTTCAATCTCGTCGCCGGGAACGGGGAGATTATCGCCACGAGCGAGTCCTACAAGACCAAGGCAGGGGCGTTGAAGGGTATCGATTCGGTCCGCTCGAACGCCTCCGCTCCGCTCGACGACCAGACCGACGGGTGACCTATCTCACTCTCGCACCCGTGATTCGCCGGCCCCCGGCGAGCTCCACGATCGTGATCACGTGGGGGTCGCCGGGCGCCGGCACTTCTTCCGGACCGTGAGGGGCTGGGGGCCTGAGGGGCTAGAAGCCTGAGCAGTTGAGGGTCTGGGGCCTGGGGGCGGTCAGCCGCGTCCGGAGTTGCCGCGGCCCCGGTTGCCCTTGCCCTTCTTGTCCTTGCCGGGCTTGTCGTTGCCGCCCGGGCCCGACCAGCCTGGGTCGCGGCCGGAGTCGCTGGTCATGGTCACCGTGGTGCCGCCCGAGTCGGGCGCCACGAAGCCGTTCCCGTGCCGCCGCGGCCGGGTGGTGTCCCTGGAACCGCCCTTGCCCGGGGTGGGCCGTTCCTCCACCCGTTCGGTCCGCTTGATCGGAACGGCCAGCCGGGGTTCCTCCTCCGGCTCGGCCCCGTGCTCCTGCACGGGCTGCTCCACGGGCTGCTCAACGGACGGCACGGCCGCCTTGGCGATCTCGGTCTGCCGTGGCACGGCCGGCCGCTCCAGGGCCAAAGCCGCCGCCGCCCCCACCGCCAGCACCGCGCCCGCCACCACCGCCTGCCTGGTCCGGAGCCGCAGCCCGTCGAGCCAGCGCGGCACCGGCGCCACCCCGACCGCGCCCGCCAGCGCCCCGGTCGACACCCGGGCCAGCGAATCCTCGTCCACGACCGCCGCAACCCCGGTCGCCACCGAGACCCCCGCCAGGGCCGGCGCGGCACCGGTCGCCACCGAGACCCCCGCCAGGGCCGGCGCGGCACCGGTGGGCGCCGAAGCCCCGGCCAGGGCCGGCCCGCCGCTCCCGGCTTCGGCCGCGGTGGCCCCGCTGTCGCCGGTACGGGCCAGGGCCAGCACCGCGCCCAGCAGGACCCGGGCCTGGCCGATGCCCAGCCGGGCCCCGGGGTCCTTGCGCAGCAGCCCGCTGATCACCGGCGCCAGGACGCCGGCCCGCTGGAACGGCTCCGGCTCCTCGGTCACCACCGCCAGCAGGGTCGCCATCCCGTTCCGCTTGGCGAACGGCGGCCGCCCCTCGACCGCCGTGTACAGGGTCGCCCCGAGCGACCACAGGTCGGACGCCGGATCGGCCCCCTCCCCCGTCGCCCGCTCGGGGGCGATGAACGCCGGGGTGCCGAACACCGCGCCGGTGCGGGTGAGCGCCCAGTCGTCGTCACCGGACGCCGCGATGCCGAAGTCGGTCAGGACGGCTCCGCCGTACTCGGGGATGAGGATGTTGTCCGGTTTCACGTCCCGGTGCACGATCCCCGCCGCGTGCGCCGCCTCCAGCGCGGCCAGGATGTCCAGCGCCACCCGGGCGGCGACCGCGTGCGGCAGCGGGCCGTCCTCGGCGATCACCTGGCCCAGGGAGCGGGACGGCACCAGCCGCATGATGATCCAGGGCCGGGCGTCCTCCTCGATCACGTCGTAGACGTCGGCGATGTTCGGATGGCTCAGCCTGGCGGCGATGCGCGCCTCGCGCAGGCTGCGCCGGACCATCAGCTCGTCGTCGGTGGCGTTCTGCCCCCGGTTGATCTCCTTGATCGCGACTTCCCGGTCGAGCAGCTCGTCACGTCCGCGCCAGACCGTGCCCATGCCGCCGTGTCCCAGCTTGGTGAGGAGCCGGTAGCGGCCGGCGAGGAGCTTGGACATGAAAGCCTGGCTACCCGCGATCTCCTTCTTCACGCACCGATGTGGCGAAATACCCGAACGCGGGTTCCCCGGGCGCGGCGGGATTCTGTCGGAGGCGTAGCGCATCATGGCCCCATGACCACCGCAGGACGTCTCGAACTCGTCGCCTTCGACGCCGCCGACATCGAGCGGGTCGCCGCCTTCTACCGCGAGCTCACCGGCTGGCAGGTGGTCCGCCGGATCACCGACTGGATCACCCTCCAGGCCCCCGACGGCCAGGAGATCGCCTTCCAGCTCGTGCCCGAGCACCGGCCGCCGAGCTGGCCCGGTCAGGAGCGGCCCCAGCAGGTCCACCTCGACCTCCTCGTCGACGACCACCAGGCCGCCGCCGCCCGGGCCCTCGCCCTCGGCGCCACCCACCTGGCCGACGGTCCCACCTGGATCACCCTCGCCGACCCCGCCGGGCACCCCATCGACCTCTGCCAGAAGGACGGCCACGGCCCCGGCGTCTCCCTCTTCGCCGTCACCTTCGACACGCCGTCGGCCGCCGGCTCCGCCCGGTTCTACTCGGCGCTGCTGGGCATGGAGGTCACCTACGACGGGCCCGAGGGCCTGCTCATCTCCGGGTACGGCAAGCGCCTCATGTTCCAGGAGGTCGCCGGCTACACCGCGCCCCGCTGGCCCGATCCCGCCCACCCGCAGCAGGCGCACCTCGACATCCTCGTGGACGACCTCGAGGCCGGGCACGCGCTGGCCCTCGAGCTGGGCGCCACCCTGCTCGACGGCGACTCCGACCAGTTCCGCACCTTCGCCGACCCGGTGGGCCACCCCTTCGACCTCACCCTCTGAGCCTGGCCGGCAAACCGGTTGCCGTCGGACCCGGACGCTGTGATCATTCCCGCATGATCACCCCTGGACCCGTGGTGCCCGGTGGCGGCGGGTACGTCCACTCGTACGAGATCACCTCCCCTGCCCGCGTGGTGCACCTCAGCGGGCAGATCCCCGTGGCTCCCGACGGCAGCGTGCCCGAGGGCTTCGCGGCCCAGTGCCGTCAGGTCTGGGCCAACGTGGCCGACGTCCTGGCGCAGCACGACATGACGCTGGCCGACCTGGTCAAGGTCACCACGTTCCTCGGCGACCGGGCGTACCGGGCGGAGAACTCGGCCCTGCGCCGGGAGATCCTCGGCGACCACGCCCCCGCCCTCACGGTCGTCATCACCGGGATCTACGAGGAGGCTTGGCTCCTGGAGATCGAGGCCATCGCCGCCCGCTAGCCCCCGTCCGTGGCCTGGGGGCGCCGCGCGGCGACCCCGGTGCCGCGCGGGTGGGCGGCACCTGGGTTAGGACAGGAGGCGGGCGCGGAGGGCGGTGGCGTCGTCCGGGGTCCAGCCGTGGGCGTCGAGCCAGCCCAGCGGCCCCCCGAAGCGGGTGTCGAGGATGTCGAGGAAGTGCTCCATGTAGGACGGCCGGGGCAGGTGGTCGTCGGCGGGGCGGGAGTCGAGGTCGCGGCGGTAGGTGTCACTGGCGCGCAGCCGCACCAGGATCCGCTCCAGCCGGTCCCCGGTGGCCACGTAGTCGGCCAGGATCGCCTCACGGGTGGCGCCGGCGACGGTGAGGGCCAGGGCGCACAGCACGCCGGTGCGGTCCTTGCCGGCGGCGCAGTGCACGATGACCGCGCCGTCGTCGTGCGCCATGACGCGCAGGGCACGCACGACGGAGTCGGGCCGGTCGCGCAGGTAGCCGTAGTAGAACCCGGTGACCCGCAGTTCGTCGTCGGCGGCGCGGTCCTGCCAGGGCAGGACGCGGTCGGCCTCGACGTCGGTGTAGCGGCCGCCCTCGGCGAAGAGGGTGTGGTGGTGGATGGTGACCTCTGGCACCGTGGTGAGCGGGCCGGGCCCTTCGAGGGTGACCTCGGCGGTTGAGCGGAGATCGACGACGTGCCGTACCTTGTGGGTCTCGACCAGAGTGGCGATGTCGGCGGGGGTGAGGCCTTGGAGGTTGTCCGATCGGAGGATGCGGCCGTGGACGGTGGCGGAGCCGTCGGTGGTCTCCAGGCCGCCCAGGTCGCGGACGTTGACGGCGCCTTCGAGCTCGATCCATCTCTGCAAGTTCTTCATCGCTCTCCACCCTAACCAGACGATTCATAACGCAGTATGAAGAAACAGAGGCGAAGGGAGGTCAGGTGGATCCGCGTAGGTTGCCGCCGCGGCTGGTGGTTGATCCGTCCCTGGAGCCGCAGGTGTCCGTCCTTCTTCGCGAGAGTCCGCACTTCCTGTACCAGGCCCGGCAGGGCCGGGACGCCGGTTCGGAGAAGAGCCTGGCGCTGCTGTTCATCCTGCCGGGGTTCCTGCTGCTGATCTGGATGATGACGGATCTGGGCGGCGCGATGGTGGCGGGGGTGGGCATGTCGCTGATCCTGCTGCTGCGGTGGATGGCGACCGACCTGAACGGGCGCAGCGCGCGGCGCAGGCTGAAGCTGGCCTACGAGAACGCCGACCGGTTCGTGTTGCCGTCGGACCTCGACTATCCGTGCCAGCAGTTGCTCAAGCGCGCGCAGGACGCCGCGGACGCCGTACTCGCCTCCGATGTCAACCGGGCGGGGTACATCGACACGATCGACAACCGGGTGACGTTGCCCGAGGAGGTGTGGCAGATCGCCACGCGGCTGGCCCGGCTGAGCGCGATGCACCACGAGCACGGCAAGCTGGTGCCCAAGGAGTTGCCGCCGGGCATGGACGAGGCGTTCAAGCCGTACTCCAGCGCGCTGGACGCGGCGTGGACGTCGCTGTCCAAGCGGGTGAAGAACCTGGAACGGTACGCGGTGCAGGTGCGCAAGGCCGACGAGGTCTTCCGGGTGCACCGGCGGCTGGAGGCGCTGGCCGCGCGCACGCCCGACTACCAGGCGCTGGTGGCCGACACGGTGCAGGACGACATGGCCCGGGCGCACATCAGGGAGCTAGCCGAGCAGGCGGCCAGCGCGCGGCGGATGTTCGAGGAGAGCATCGACCAGGCCAAGCTCGCCGCCGGCCACCTGATGCGCCAGCCGCTGGACAAGTGACCGCCGGGCACGACCCCGGCCGGACGGTTCAGCCGGCGGTCTGGGTCTCGGCGCGGCGCAGGAGTTCGAGGGTGCGGCGCATGCCCGCCTCGTTCCCCAGCGTCCGGTAGAGCTCCCGGGCCTCCTCCAGGTCCGGTACGGCAAGCGCCCCGCCCCCCGAGTCGAGTCGTGCCTCACCCAGGTAGGTGAGGCTCCGCGCCTTCCACCACCGGTCGTCGAGCGCCTCGAAGGCCTCGACCGCCCGCCGCAGCGCGGTGAAGGCCTCCTCCCATCGCTGGAGCCGGGCCAGCGCGCGGCCGGTGGACAGGGTGGTCCTGGCGACTCCCCAGGAGTCGCCGAGCGCGGTGAGCATCGCCTCGGCCTCCTGGACGAAGGCGAGCTCCTGGAGCCGGTTGTCCGGGTTGCCCACGCCGCCGGCGGCGCGCAGGCAGCGGGCCTCCTCCCAGTCCTCGCCCCGGCGGCGGAACATCTCGGCGGCCCGGTCGAGGTTGAACCCGGCCAGGGCGAACAGCTCGCGCGCGGCGTGCCCGGCGCCTTCCCGGTTGAGGGCGCGGGCCTGGGCGCCGAGCACCTCGCCGTAGGCGCGCAGGGTCTGCGCCTCGGAGTAGCGGTTGCCCTCGCTCTCGAACACCCGCAGCGCGTCCTCCAGCAGTTCGCGCGCCTCGTCGTAGCGCCGCTGCGCCAGCCGCAGTTCGGCGAGGTTGCGCCGGGTGCGGGCGGTCCACCAGGGGTCCTCGGCGGTCTGGAAGGAGGCGATGGCGTCCAGCAGGTGGACCTGGGCCCGGTCGAGGTGCCCGTCGTTGAACAGCGCCATCCCGACGGTCCGCATCGCGCGGGCGGCCCACCAGCGTTCGCCGAGCTCCTCGAAGATCTCCAGGGCCTCCTCGGCGCAGGCGCGGGCCCGGTCGTGCGCGCCGAAGCCGCCGAGCGCGGCGGACTGGTCGAGCAGGGAGATGGCCAGGGCGCGCCGGTCGCCGGTCTTCTCGGCGGCCTCGCAGGCGATCTCGGCGACCTCGCGCCAGTCGACCCAGTAGGCCCGCATCGAGTGGCACAGCGAGTTGAAGGCGCGGGCCAGCCCCCAGGCGTGGTCCCAGAGCTTGAGGTCGCGGGCCAGGGTGACCATCGCGACCACGCTGAGCCGTTCGGCGTTGAGCCAGGCGGCGGCGCGGGCCTGGCCGAGGCCGTCGGAGCGGCGGCCGGTGCGGCCCCAGTCCTGCGGCCAGCGGTCCTGGGCGGCCTCCTCGGCGCGGCGGCGGTAGCCGTACACGACCCGTTCGACGGCGGGGCGCAGCCGGTCGTCGTCGGTGGCGAGCTCCTGGGCGAAGACGCGGACGAGGTCGTGCAGCCGGTAGCGGAGCGCGCCGGTCTGGTCGGTGCCGGAGGACTCGGCGAGCTGGGTGTCGATGAGGGCTTCGAGCTGGTCGGCGCCGTCGAGCTCGGAGACGTCGAGGAGCTCGCCGGCGACCCAGCCGGGCACGTCGGGGGCGGTGAGCCCGGACAGCAGGCGCAGCAGGCGGCGCTGGATGCCGGTGCAGTCGTCGTAGCTGAGCTGGACCGAGGCGCGCACGCTCTTGTCGATGGAGCCGGGCAGTTCGAGCTGGTCGAGGCGGCGGCGGGCGTCGCGCAGCCGGTCGGCGAGCTGGCGCAGGCTCCAGGCGGGCCGGGTGGCCAGGCGGGCGCCGCAGATGCCGATGGCCAGCGGCAGGTGGTCGCAGAGCTGGACGATCTCCTTGGCCGCGGGCAGGTCGTCGGCGACGCGGGCGCCGCCGGCCAGCCGGGCCAGGAGCTCGACGCCCTGGGCCTCGCTGAAGACCGAGAGCTGGGTGTCGAAGGCGTTCATCAGGAAGAGCGGCTGGCGCGAGGTGACGATGACCGCGCAGCCAGCCTCGGCGGGGATGAGCGTGCGGACCTGGTCGCCGTCGCGGGCGTTGTCGAGGCCGATGAGGATGCGCTTGCCCTTGGTCCAGGTGCGCCAGAGCTTGCGCAGGTCCTCCGTGCCGCCGGGGTCGGTGGTGAGGCGGACGCCGAGGGCGCGCAGGAAGCCGGTCAGCACCTCCTCGGGCCGGATCGGCGAGTCGGCGGCGCCGCGCAGGTCGGCGTAGAGGCGGCCGTCGGGGAACCAGTCGGCGATCTCCTGGCCGAAGCGCGCCATCAGCGCGGACTTGCCGACGCCGCCCCTGCCGTACACCGAGACGACCAGCGGGGTGACCCGGCGGCCGTGCTCGTCGAAGACGCGGTGCAGCTCGGCGAGGGCCTCGCGGCGGCCGGTGAAGTGTTCGGGGCCGGGCGGCCACTGCTCGGGGGCGGGCAGCGCGGCGGGCTCCCCGGCGTCGCTCTCGACGGCCCGCTGGCCGGTGGTCGCCCAGGTGGTGAGGCCGACCAGGAGGGCGGCGGCGAGGGTCACGCCGATCTTGGCGCCGACCGGGATGTCCCATTCGAGGGAGGCGGCCAGGATGCTCGCCGCGCCGGCGGCCGCCCCCGCGGCCAGTGGTGCGGCCAGCCGTACGCGCCGGCGGGCCGGCTTCCGTTTCCCCGTGGCGGCCGGTAAGGGTCCCGTCATCGCTCCTTTTCCCGGCGGCTCCCCCGCGGGACCGCCTGAGTGAGTCCGACTCCATTCTGCCCCGAGGGCCCGGAGAAGAGGGCCCGGAGAACGCCCGCGTTACTTGGCCTCCACGGCGTAGCGGACGGCCTGCTCGATGGAGAGCGCGAAGCCGTCCATGTAGGCGGTGGCGAAGGCGCTGCCGCCCATGACCGCGCGGACTTCGCGTTCGGTCCGCTTGCGCATGACTTCGAGCTGCGCCACCGAGGTGCGCAGGCCGTAGGTGTGCTCGGCGAGCGCCACGATGCCCAGCAGCCGGGCCGCCCGTTCGGCCTGGCCGAGCTGGGCGGCGCAGCCGGCGAGGGTGCCGAGGGTGAAGGTCATCCCGAGGGTGTCGAACAGGTGGTGCTTGACCCACAGGGTGCCTCGCGCGCACTCGTCGGCCCCGGCCGGGTTGCCCCGGTCGAGTTCGATGAGGGCGCGGATCCAGTCGCCGTAGGAGTCGAGCCAGATCTCGCCGTGCTCGGCGCTGATCCGCCGCTGCCGGGCCAGGACGGCCAGGGCCTCCTCGGGCCGGCCCAGCTCGTGGTGGAGGTAGGCCTGGCCGATCAGCGCGTAGGCCAGGCCCGCGCCGCGGTCGCCGCCGTCGGTGTGCAGGGCCTCGGCCCGCTCGTAGAGGGCGAAGGCCTCTTGGATGCGGCCGAGGTAGATGGCGGTGATCGCGCAGCAGGCGGTGGACCAGCCGGCCGCGGCGCGGTCGCCGGAGGCCAGCGCGCGGGTGAGGCACTCGGTGGCCAGGTCGTCGGCCTCGTCGAGGTCGCCCTGGAAGTTGGCCAGCCAGGCGCCGGCCCACAGCGCGCGGTGCAGCGAGGGCGCGGGCCCGCCGTGGCCGGCGGCGCTCAGGGCGCGGGCCAGGTGGTGGCGGCCCTCGGCGGCGTAGCCGCAGGCCTGCCAGAGGTAGCCGAGCCGGGCCACCAGGTCGAGGCCGAGGTCCTGCTCGGCGGTCTGGGTCAGGCACAGGTCGATGGCGCTGCGCAGGTTGGGCAGGTCGCGGCGCATGCGCCGGCACCAGGCGAGCTGGTTGGGCCCGAACCACTCGTCGTCGAACTGCCGGGCCAGGCCGAGGTAGAAGTCGCGGTGGTTGAGCCGCATCAGCCCGTCCTCGCCCAGCCGGCGCGACCACTCGGCGCCGTAGTCGCGCAGGGTGTCGAGCATGCCGAAGCGGCCTTCGGGCAGCCGGGTCAGGATCGACTTGTCGGCCAGGCTGTTGAGCAGCCCGGCGATGCCCGCGGCGGGCAGGCTGGCGTCGCCGCAGACGGTCTGGGCGGCCTCCACGTCGAACTCGCCGGCGAAGACCGACAGCCGGGCCCACAGCAGCCGTTCGAGCGGCTCGCACAGCTCGTGGCTCCAGCCGATCGCGGTGAGCAGGGTCTGGTGCCTGGCGGGCTCGCCGGCGCCGCCGAGCAGCACGTGGAAGCGGTCGTCGAGGCGCTCGACGATCTCGGTGGGCGACAGGGTGCGCAGCCGTACCGCGGCCAGTTCGATGGCCAGCGGGATGCCTTCGAGGCGGGTCACCAGCAGGGCGGCGTCGGCGGAGTCGCCGTGGCCGGGTGCGCGGGCGTCCAGCAGGGCCAGGGCGTCGGCGGCGGGCAGCGGGTCGACCGGGTAGCGGCGCTCGCCGGGCACGCCGAGCGGGACGCGGCTGGTGGCCAGGACCGACAGGCCGGGAGCGGCCCGCAGCAGCTCGGCGATCAGGTCGGCGCACGCCTGGGCGAGGTGCTCGCAGGTGTCGAGGACGAGCAGGAGGGTGCGCTCGCGCAGGTGCTCGGCCAGGAGCTCGCGCTGGTCGCGGACGCGCGGCTCGCTGACCCTGAGCGCGGCGACGACGGTGTGCGCGATCAGGTGCGGGTCGGTGAGCGCGGACAGCTCGACCAGCCAGGCCCCGTCGGGGAAGCGCGCGTGCATGAGCCGGGCGACGCGTAAGGCCAGCCGGGTCTTGCCCACGCCGCCGACGCCGGTCAGCGTGACCAGCCGCGACTCGCGCAGCAGGCGGACGAGCTGGAGGCTCTCCCGATGCCTGCCGACGAAGCTCGTCGGTTCGGCAGGGAGCGTGCCGGGGTGCCTGCCGGGGATGGTCACACCTCATGCTAGGGGGTGGAAATGGGGTACGGCTGGCGCCAGCCGTACCCCATCTTGTACTGGTTACAGACCTATTGCGGTACAGGTCGCGGTCATCGTCTTGGTCGGGTCGCTCTCCGAGGTGGCGGTCAGCGTGACCTTGGCCAGCCGGCTGCCGCCGTCGGCGCGGACGGCGTTGACGGTGACCAGTTCGTGGGCCCGGTTGTCCACGGCGGCCAGGGCGTTGGGGAGCTGGACCGTCCAGCCGCGCCCGTCGACCTTGGCCGAGAGCCGGTAGACGTCGCCGCCCAGGTAGGCGGTCACGTCCTCGGGGTGGGCCGCCTGGGTGGCGGCGCTCCGGCCGGTGTTGAACAGCGGGAAGGTGCAGCGCGAGACGCCCTTGCCGGCGGGGATGCCGGCGGCCGGGAGCAGCCGCAGGCCGCGCCGGTGCGGCCCCGCGCCGTCCAGGGAGCGGACGGCGACGGTGTAGCTGAGCACGCCCTGGCGGTCGCGGTGCACGTCGGTGATGTAGAAGTGCAGGCGGTTGGCCTCGTCCACGTACTCGTACTCGCTGCCCGAGTCGGTGCCGGCGTGGAAGAGCGCGTCGGAGAGCTGCCGGTAGTCGCCGATGGTGATCGGCACGGCGGTGCCGTCCGGCAGGACGTAGTCGGTCATCTGGATGTCCTGCGGGTTGGCGTCGATCACCCACTCGAACGGCGCGGAGTCGCGGTTCTTGGTCTTGGCCAGGAGCACGCCGGCGTCGGGGGTGAAGGAGTCGGTGCCCATCCGGTCGACGACCTCGACGGTGTAGTTCTCGTAGCCGCCGCCGTCGCACATCGGGTCCTCCTGCCAGCGGCAGGACGGCGACTTGTCGAGGCCGTCGAAGGCGACGTTGATGCCGGCCAGCCCGTTCTCCCCCGGCTGTACGGCTCGCGCCGTCACCCGGGCGGTGACCAGGCCGGACTCGTCCAGGGCCTCACGGGAGAGCCGCAACACGTGCTTCTCGTCCACCAGGCCGAGCTTGATCTTGTTGCGGAGCATGTGCTGGGCGCCCATGGAGCCGCCGCCGGTGGGCGGGATGAGCCACCGGCTGTGCGGGCCGCCGGGCCCGTTGAAGCTGCCGCGGCTGAGCATCTCCCAGATGCCGGTGTAGGCCCGCCGCACCGGGTTGGCGTAGGGATTGTTGTAGTTGTCGAGCACGCCGAGGATGTGGCTGAGCTCGTGCGCGTAGACGCCCATGCCGGAGGACTCGGCCTGGACGGAGTCGACGCCGATCTGGGCGTTGGGCCAGAAGGTGGAGCCGGCCTGCCAGGAGGTCCAGGGCACGTACCGGGTGCGGACCCAGTTCGGCAGCGCCGGGTCGGGCGGTCCCCACTCGTCCGGGACGTCGTCCTGGGTCGGGAACTTCATCATCCCGAACTCCTGCCAGGTGGACGACTCGTCCTGGCCGGCGCTGAGGTAGAAGATGAAGTCGTACTTGGCCGCCTCCTCGGCGCCGATCGCGCCGACCCACAGCGCGTTGCCCTCGGTGCGGAGGTTCTTGGTGCAGGTGTCGCCGGCCGGGCAGCCGGTGCCGCCCTGCATCTCCATGGCGTACTCGTGGTCCTTGCCGGACATCTGGTAGGGGCCGAACCCGGTCAGCTCGACGCCGATGCGCCCGCCGGAGTCCTCCATCCAGTACTCGTGGATGGTGTGCCCGCGGTTGAGCGCGCTGGGGGTGTTGAGGAAGTCCTGGTAGAACTTCGCCACCTGCTCACGCGGGACGTCGTGCGCTTCGGCGCTCGGGTTGCGGAAGATCGTCGAGCCCTTGGGCTGGGTCACGACGAACGGCTGGTTGGGGTAGTCGAGAAGGACGAGCGCGCCCTTGAAGGTGCGCACCGAGCCCTTCACGGCGGGGTCGGCCCAGTTCGTGCCCGGGATCTTCTTGTAGTCCGCCCACGTCATGTGGTCGGGGTTCTCCCAGTTCTGCGGGTCGATGGGCTCGAGGTCGGCAGTGGGACGCCCGCGTTTGGCGGTGTCGCCGTCCTGCTGCCAGGGCTGGGTCTGGGGCCAGTGGTTCTGGCGCCACGGATGCTCCGGGTCCGGATCTGCGGAAGCGGGGGTGGCTGTCAGGCATAACGGGATCGCGACCAATCCCGCCAGGAGCGCCGTCAGCGGCTTCTTCGGCCTTGTCACGACTTCTGACGCTATAGAGCGGATTGTCGGAGATCAACGGGCGAAATCCGCCCGTTCTTTCTCGCCTGTCACCGGTCTTCCCCGGTTTAATGCCCAGAAGGGAAGAAGCACGGGAGATCGAATGCCGACCGGACAGGCCCTGAGCACGCGCTTACCCGTCGTGCTGCACTCCGCCCCCCTGGTCGCGCCGATGGAGTCGGAGCCCGTGCGCGGCGGCGCGGTGGCGGTGCGCGGCGACCGGGTGCTGCGGGTCGGCCCGCGCCGGGAGCTGCTGAGCCGCTACGAGGTCGCCGAGGAGATCCACTGGCGGGGCCTGATCGTGCCGGGCCTGGTCGACGCCTTCGCGACGGCCCCGGTCACCGGGGTCACCACCCGGGCCGGCCTCTCCGGGCCGGACCTGCGTTACCTGGACGTACGGTGCCCGTCCGAGCAGGCGTGGGAGGAGCACGAGCGCGACGCCCTGATCACCGCGATCCGCGAGGCCGAGCAGCCGGTCGGCGTGGCCGCCCACTCCCCCGACCCGGCCGTGCAGGAGGACCTGGCGATCCTGGCCCGCACCTTCGGCCTGCGGCTGCTGGCCGACCTGGAGCGCCACCCGCTGGAGACGCTCGACGACGCCGGCATCCTCGGCCCGCACTGCCACGTGGCCTGCTCCGGGCGACTCGGGCCGGGCGAGCGCAAGCTCCTGCGGCTGCGCCGCGTGGTGCCCGCCTTCCACGGCGGCGGCGACCCGCTCCCGTTGTTCGACGACGGCGAGCCCGTCGCCCTGTCCCTGCCGCTGGCCGGCACGCTGCGCCGGGCCCGGCCGACCCAGACCGGGCGCCTGGTCGAGGCGCTCACCCTGGTGCCGGCGCGGGCGCTCGGGCTCGGCCACGGGCCGGGCCGCGTCGGCTCACTCGGCCCCGGCAGCCGGGCGGATCTGGCCGTCTTCGACGCCCGCGGCCGCCACCCGTACTCCGCGCTGCTCGACCAAGCGCCCTGTCTGGGCACCGTGCGCGGCGGACTGGCCGGAGCCGGAACGTTGCCTGGGGACCTGGTACCGGGGAAGCGGCGCCGCGGACCCCGGGACGTGCGCGGGCCCGACGGGATGCACCGCGAAGCGGAAGCGGGCGGGGCGGATCCGCGCCGGTAGCGGGTCGCCCAGGTGCTGGTCGAGCAGTTCCCAGCCGCGCCGGCGCAACAGCTCCGCCAGCGCCACCTCGCCGAGTTCGAGCAGCTCGTCGTCGTAGAAGGCCGGTGCGCCGGGCAGGCTCAGCCCCTCCAGCAGGCATTGCCGGACGAACGGGGTCTCTCCGCCGGCCGCGATCTCGCGGGCGGCGCGCACGCTGTCATGCGGCCGGCAGGCCAGCAGAGCCAGCGCCCGCACCACGGCTCCGCCCAGCTCCGAGCCGAGGGCACCGGCGAACTGCCGCGCGGTGATCAGTCCCTCGGACGGGAAGGCACGCAGCGTCTCGCGCACCTGCTCAGGTCGTGGTCTAACCGTCACGTCTCCCATATACGTCATATCCACATCTCCCCCATCCGTCCGGCCCCCTACCCACACCACGGGAGCCACACGCTTGGGGTAAGAGCAGTCTGCCCCTAGGCTCAGCTTCGTGCTCAACACCCGGTATGCCCGCTACGGCATGGTTTGCAGCGTGGACCACCTCGCCTCCGCGGCGGGCGTGCGCGCGCTGGACCTCGGTGGCAGCGCCGCCGACGCCGCCATCGCCACCAACGCCGTGCTCTCCGTCACCGCGCCGCACATGTGCGGGATGGGCGGCGACCTGTTCGCCCTCGTCCACCCGGGCGCTCCAGGCGGCACGGTCACCGCGCTCAACGCCTCCGGCCGCGCCGGCTCCGGCGCCGACCCCGAACGGCTGCGCGCCGAGGGCCACGAGCGGATGCCGCACCTGCGCGACATCCGCTCGGTCCCGGTGCCCGGATGCGTGGACGGCTGGCTGGCCCTGCACGCCCGCTACGGCCGCGTGCCCTTCGCCGACCTGATCGAGCCCGCCGTACGGCTGGCCGCCGAGGGCTTTCCCGCCTCGCCCCTGCTGGCCCCCTCCGGCCAGCTCGTCGGCGGCGACTTCGCCCAGATGAAGGCGGCCGGCGACCTGGTCCGGCGGCCCGGCGTGGCCCGCACCCTGGAGGCGATCGCCCGCGAGGGCCGCGACGGCTTCTACGGCGGCGAGTTCGGCGAGGGCCTGCTGGAGCTCGGCGCCGGCGAGTACGCCCCGGAGGACCTGGGCAAGCCGCTGGCCGACTGGGTGGAGCCGTGGTCGGTGCGGGCCTTCGGGCACGACGTCTGGTCGATGCCGCCCAACTCCCAGGGCTACCTGCTGCTGCTCGCGCTCGGCGTGGTCGACGGCCTGGAACTGCCCGGCTCGCCGGACGACACGCTCTTCGCCCACCTGCTGGCCGAGGCCTCCCGCGTCGCCGGGTACGACCGGCCCGCGCTGCTGCACGAGCACGCCACGAACCTGGTCACCGAGGCCGAGATCGCCCGCCGCCGCGCCCTGGTCGACCCGGCCGCCCGCGGCGCGCTGCCCGGCCTGACCGCGGCGGGCGACACCACCTACCTGTGCGCGGTGGACGGCGACGGCATGGGCGTCTCGCTCATCCAGTCCAACGCCTCCGGCTTCGGCAGCCACCTGTGGGAGCCGCGCACCGGGATCAACCTGCACAACCGCGGCATCGGCTTCTCCCTGCTGCCCGGCCACGCGGCCGAGTACGCGCCGGGCCGCCGCCCGCCGCACACGCTCACCCCGGCGCTGATCACCCGGCCGGACGGCTCGATGCGCTCGGTCGTGGGCACCATGGGCGGCGACGCGCAGCCGCAGATCCTGCTGCAGATCATCACCAGGCTGCTGAAGTACGGCCAGGACCCGGGCACGGCCGTGGCCGCGCCGCGCTGGCGGCTGGGCTCGACGACCGGCTTCGACACCTGGAACTCCCCCGAGTCGACCGTGGTCGAACTGGAGGCGGGCGCGCCGTGGGCGGACGGGCTGAGCTCGCTCGGCCATCCCGTCTCGGCTCTGCCGTACGGGTCCTCCTTCGGGCACGCGCATCTCATCGACGTGCTGGGGAGCGGCGCCCAGGCGGGTGCGGCCGACCCTCGTTCGCTGGTGGGAGCGGCTCTGGGACGGTAGGCCCACGCTTGGAGGCGGACCTCGTGGGTAGCGCTGCCCCCATGGCAACCGACGTCATCACCCTGATCACCAGTGACCACCGCAAAGTCGAGGCGCTCTTCGAGCGGCTCAAGACCAACAAGGGCGACCGCGCGGCCGACGTGGCCGAACTGGCCGCGCTGTTGACCGCGCACGCCCGCGCCGAGGAGGACCGGGTCTACGACTCGGTCTCCGACAAGAAGGCCCACCACGGCGTGGAGGAGCACAAGGAGGCCGAGGTCCTGCTCGACACGCTCAAGAAGACCGACCCGGCGAGCCCCGAGTTCGACGGACGGCTGGCCGAGCTGATCGAGGCCGTGACGCACCACGTCGAGGAGGAGGAGAGCGAGATCCTCCCCGCGCTGGCCAAGAGCATGAGCAAGGAAGGTCTGGAGCGGCTCGGCAAGGCGTTCAAGGAGCGCGAGGAGGAGGAACTGCTCGCGCTGCGCGGGCACGCGGCGGCGCCGACCAAGGAGGAGCTCTACGAGCAGGCCAAGGAGCAGGACCTGCCCGGCCGCTCGCAGATGACCAAGGAAGAGTTGGCCAAGGCTCTCGGCGAGTCCAAGTAGCGGGAGACCAGCCGATCTCTGGGTACGGAGCGCGTATGACCAAGAATCCGGACGACCCGTTCGACACCGACGACGATCAGGAGCTGGAGTACGCCGAGTGGAACACCGACCTCGGCCGCGACCACACGATCGAGCAGGTGGACGACGGGCAGCGTGACTCGCTCGCCGAGCGGCTCGACCAGGAGCTGCCCGACGGACCCTCCAGGGTGCCGCGCGAGGGGCACCGGCTCACCGACCCCGACGAGGGGCTCGGGCCCGACGTGGAGCCGGAGCTGGTGGGCGAGGACTGGGGGGCCGAGGCCGGGGATGACCTGTCCGCCGAGGAACGGGCCATCCACATCGAGAAGGAACGCTGAGGGCGGGGCCTCGACCGAGCGCGAGCCCTCCACTGAGCGCGAGCCCTCGACCGAGCGCGAGCTCTCAGCCGAGCGCGCCCCGTCAGCCGAGCTCGCGAGCCAGGCCCGGGAGGCCGGCCAGTCCGTCCAGGACCAGGTCGGCCTCGGCCGCCTCCGGCCGCTCGGCGTGCAGGAAGCCCCACGGCCCGCGCCGCAGGAGCGCCGTGCGCATCCCGGCCGCGCGCGCGGGCCGTACGTCGTTGTCGAGCCGGTCGCCCACGTAGAGGATCTCGCCGGGCGTCACCCCCGCGACCGCCGCCACCTTGGCGAAGAACTCCGGCGCCGGCTTGGCCACGCCCCAGCCGTCGGAGGTGTGCACCGAGTCCACCGGCAGCTCCATGAGCCGCAGCGCCTCGAACGCCTCCACCGGCTGGTTGCCGGCGATGATCACCTGGAAGCCGGCCGCGCGCAGGGCGGCCAGGCCCTCCCGCACGTCCGGGTAGAGGTCGTCGGCGTCGAAGTTGTTGCGCAGCCCCTCCGGGTCGTCGGCCTTCCACGCCTCGATCTCGGCCTCGACGTCGAGCCCCGGCCGCACCACCTCGAAGGCGTCGCGGTGCGAGCGCCCCAGGGCCGCCATGCCGCCGAGCACGCCCTGGAAGGTGAGCCTGGTGACGCCGAGCCGGTCGGCCCAGCGGGACCAGATGCGCGTCTCGTCGATCAGGGTCTCGCCGACGTCGAACACCACAGCTTTGATCATTCTGGCCGTCCTCGGATCCTCAGGGCTTGAGCTTCTCCATCGCCTTGGCGATGCGCTTCTCGGAGATGGGCGTTGGGGTGCCGAGGGTCTGGGCGAAGAAGCTGACCCGCAGTTCCTCGATCATCCAGCGGATCTCCCGCACGTCGGGGTCGCCGCGGCGGGCGGGCGGCAGCGAGTCGAGCAGGTCCTGGTAGTCGTCCTCGACCTTGTGCACCCGGTCCATCCACTCCAGGTCGCGCCGGGGCTCGTCGGGCAGCTTGACCAGGCGGCGTTCGATCGCGCGGATGTAGCGGGAGACGTCCGGCAGCCGCCGGGCGCCGGTGGCGGTGACGAAGCCGGGGTAGATGAGCGTGGAGAGCTGGTGGCGCACGTCGGCCGCGGCCTCGGTGGCGCGGGCGCCGTCGAGCAGGCCGCCGACGGTGTGCCAGACCGACAGGATCTGCTCGACCTTGGCCAGCACCTCGCGCGCGGTGTCGTAGAGCTCGGCGCGCACGTGCTGGTAGAGCCGGTCGAAGCCGACCGGGTCCCAGGCGGGGCCGCCGAGGTCGTGCACGAGGGTGTCGACCGCGGCGTTGACGATGTCGTCGAACAACGCCACCGCGCCGCCGTGCGGTGAGCGCGACAGGGCGAGCTTGGCCTGGTTGGACAGGGTGCCGAGGAGCTGGCGGGCCGGGTTGACCACGTTGAGCAGGAGCAGCCGCCGGGTGCCGGTCCACATGGCGCGGCGCTGCTCGGCCTCGGTGTCGAAGATCTTGATCGACACCGAGTCGCCCGCGTCCACCAGGGCGGGGAAGCCCTTCATCCGGCCCTGCTCGAAGACCTTGGGCAGGGTGCCGAAGGTCCAGGCGGTCAGGCCGGTGCGCTCCAGGTCGTCGGCGGCGGCCGACAGGCGCTGGCGCAGCTTGGGCGCGAGGCGCTTCTTGAGCGTGTCGAGGTCCTTGTCCTCGGCGAGCTTGCGCTTGCGCTCGTCCACGACCCGGTAGGTGACGCGCAGGTGGTCGGGGATCTGGTCGAGCTGCCAGGCGTCGCGCGGCACCTGGACGCCGGTCAGCCGGCGCAGCTCGCGCTCCAGCGCCTCCAGCAGCGGCTCCTGGCCGGGCTTGGCGGCGGCCAGCACCTGCTTGGCGTAGTTGGGCGCGGGCACGAAGTTGCGCCGCAGGTGCTTGGGCAGCGAGCGGATGAGCGCGGTGACCAGCTCCTCGCGCAGGCCCGGGATCTGCCAGTCGAAGCCGTCGGAGTCGAACTGGTTGAGCATCTGCAGCGGCACGTGCACGGTGACGCCGTCGGCGTCGGCGCCCGGCTCGAACTGGTAGGTCAGCTTCATCCGCTGGTTGAGATGCCGCCAGGTGTCCGGGTAGTCCTGGACGCTGACGTCGGCGTTCTCGTTGACCAGCATCTCCGGCGTGTAGGTCAGGGACGTCTTGTCCTCGACCTTCTTCCACCAGGCGTCGAAGTGCCGCGCCGAGACCACGTCGGCCGGGACCCGGCGGTCGTAGAAGTCGAACAGCGCCTCGTCGTCGACCATGATGTCGCGGCGGCGGGCGCGGTTCTCCAGCTCCTCGACCTCCTCCAGGAGGCGGCGGTTCTCCTTGAGGAAGGCGTGGTGGCTGTCCCACTCGCCCTGCACCAGCGCGTGCCGGATGAACAGCTCGCGGGAGGTCTCCGGATCGATGCGGCCGTAGTTGACCTTGCGGCCGACCACGAGCGGCATGCCGTACAGGGTGACCTTCTCCAGGGCGATCACCGCGCCCTGGTCCTTCTCCCAGTGCGGCTCGGAGTAGGTGCGCTTGAGCAGGTGCTGGGCCAGCGGCTCGACCCAGTCGGGCTCGATCTTGGCGTTGACCCGCGCCCAGAGCCGGGAGGTCTCGACGAGCTCGGCCGACATCACCCAGGCGGGCTGCTTCTTGGCCAGCGCGGAGCCGGGCCAGATGGCGAAGCGGGCGTTGCGCGCGCCGATGTACTCGGTCAGCGGCCGGCGCCCGCGCTCGGCGGGCTGCTGCTTGTCCACGACGTCCTTGACGCCCAGGTGCGACAGCAGCCCGGCCAGCAGCGAGGCGTGGATGGTGTACGGCTCGGCGTCGGTGGTGTTGGGCTGCGCGCCGAGGGAGTGGCGGAGCTGGCTGAAGATGTCCTGCCACTCGCGCACGCGCAGGTAGTTGAGGAACTCGGCCTTGCACATCCGGCGGAAGGCGCTGGAGGACAGCTCCTTCTGCTTGTCCTTCAGGTAGGTCCAGAGGTTGAGGTAGCTGAGGAAGTCCGACTCGGGGTCGGCGAAGCGGCGGTGCTTCTCGTCGGCCTGCTGCTGCTTGTCGGCCGGGCGCTCGCGCGGGTCCTGGATGGACAGCGCCGAGACGATGACCATGACCTCGCGCAGGCAGCCGTTCTTCTCCGCCTCCAGCACCATGCGGGCCAGCCGCGGGTCCACCGGGAGCTGGGCGAGCTTGCGGCCGATCGGGGTGATCTGCCCCTTGTCGTCGAAGGCGTTGAGCTCGTGCAGCAGGTTGACGCCGTCCTTGACCTGGCGCTTGTCCGGCGGCTCGACGAAGGGGAAGGCCTCGATGTCGCCCAGGCCGATGGAGGTCATCTGCAGGATGACGCTGGCCAGGTTGGTGCGCAGGATCTCGGGGTCGGTGAACTCCGGCCGGGCGAGGAAGTCCTCCTCCTCGTACAGCCGGATGCAGACGCCGTCGCTGGTGCGGCCGCAGCGGCCCTTGCGCTGGTTGGCGCTGGCCTGGGAGATCGCCTCGATGGGCAGGCGCTGCACCTTGGTGCGGTGGCTGTAGCGGCTGATCCGGGCGAAGCCGGGGTCGACCACGTACTTGATGCCGGGCACGGTCAGCGAGGTCTCGGCGACGTTGGTGGCCAGCACGATGCGCCGGCCGGTGTGCCGCTGGAAGACCTTGTGCTGCTCGGCCGCCGACAGCCGGGCGTAGAGCGGCAGGATCTCGGTGTTGCGGAAGTCGGCCTTGGTCAGCGCGTCGGCGGTGTCGCGGATCTCGCGCTCGCCGGACAGGAAGACCAGGATGTCGCCGGGACCCTCCGAGGTCAGCTCGCGGCAGGCCTCGACGATGCCCTGCGCCTGGTCGTCGTCCTCGTCGAGCGGCCGGTAGCGCACCTCGACCGGGTAGGTCCGGCCGGAGACCTCGATGATCGGGGCGTCGCCGAAGTGACGGGAGAAGCGGTCGGGGTCGATCGTCGCCGAGGTGATGATGACCTTGAGGTCGGGGCGCTTGGGCAGGAGCTGCTTGAGGTAGCCGAGGATGAAGTCGATGTTGAGGCTGCGTTCGTGCGCCTCGTCCACGATGATCGTGTCGTACTGCTCCAGCATCCGGTCGTGCTGCAGCTCGGCCAGCAGGATGCCGTCGGTCATCAGCTTGACCAGGGTGCGGTCGCTGCCCTGGTCGGTGAAGCGGACCTTGTAGCCGACCACCTCGCCGAGGTCGGTGCCGAGCTCCTCGGCCACGCGCTCGGCGACCGTGCGGGCGGCGATGCGGCGCGGCTGGGTGTGCCCGATCAGGCCGCGGACGCCGCGGCCGAGCTCCAGGCAGATCTTGGGGATCTGGGTGGTCTTGCCGGAGCCGGTCTCCCCCGCGATGATCACGACCTGGTGGTCGCGGATCGCCGCGAGGATGTCGTCCTTGCGCTGCGATACCGGCAGGTTCTCCGGGTAGCTGACCGCCGGGACGGCCTCGCGGCGGCGGGCGACGCGCTGCTCGGCCCGTTCGACGTCGGCGGTGATCTCAGCGGTGATCTTCTCTCGCGCCTCGCGGCCGCGAACCCGGCGGATGCCGTCCAACCTGCGCGAAATCCGCCGCTGGTCGCGCGGCATCAGCTCGGACAGGCGTGAGTGAAGGTCGGATGTTCCCATGTTGCTTTCAAGGATATTCGTGGCGGCAGGACCAACCGCTCATGGTGCACCGGCGGCGGGGGTGACCGCATCCCAATATCGCGGCCGAGTCCCGACGCCTACCTCAACGCGCGCCGGGCGCCGCCGCTTCCCGCCACCACGACCAGCGCCGCCACGGCCACCTGGAAGACGAGCCCCCAGACCAGCCGGCTCCACACCCCGCCGCACCCGTTGACCGCGTCGTAGGCCGCCAGCGCGAGCACGGCCAGCGGGTAGGCCCCGATCAGCGCCGCTCCCGCCCAGGCCGCCCCGCGCGCCGCCCGCACCCGTCCGCGCCGGCGCAGCAGCCACCACGCGGCCAGCGCGGCGAGCACCACCAGCGGCGCCGGGAGCGCCGTCAGCGGCCGGAGCACCTCGGTCGAGCGCAGGTAGGCCCCGAACCCGCGGCACTCGCCGTAGGCGAACCAGCCGAAGCTCTCCTCCTGCCCCGGCAGCAGGTACGGCAGGCAGGACGACACCAGGGCCGCAGCCCACCATGGCCAGCGCATGAGACGACATCCGAAGGGAGGGGATAAGTGCACGTCAGGTGTATCACACGCCCCGTCACCCGGCCGAACGCCACAGTGGAGCCCCGGCCGAACGCCACAGTGGAGCCCCGGCCGGACGCGACAGTGAAGCCGGCCCGGCCCCTGGCGAGCGGTCCGCGTCGCCGGTCCCGCGTGTTTAGCTGAGCGGAGGAGGTGGAGCCCGATGGCGCGCATCCGGCTGCTCGGCCCCCCGGCGATCGAGCGGGACGGCGCCCCGGCCAGGCCGCCGCGGGGCCGCAAGTCCTGGGCGCTGCTCGCCTACCTGGTGCTGACCGACCGCCCGCCGGGCCGCAGGCACCTGGCGGAGCTGCTGTTCGGCGACGCCGACGACCCGCTGGCGGCGTTGCGCTGGACGCTGGCCGAGCTGCGCCGGGCTCTCGGGCCGGCGGCGTCGCTGGGCGGGGATCCGCTGGTGGCCTCCTTCCCGGCGGACATCGAGGTGGACGTGCTCCTGCTGGGCCGCGACCCGGCCGACCCGGCCGCGCTGCTGGAGCTGGGCGGCGAGCTGCTGGAGGGGGTGCAGCTCGCCTCCAGCCCGGCGTTCGACTCCTGGCTGCTGGTGGAGCGCCATCGCGTGTCGGCGGTCGTCGAGGCGCGGCTGCGCCAGGCGGCCTACGCGTTGCTCGCGGCGGGCCGGGCGCGGGAGGCCGTGCCGTACGCCTCGCGCGCGGTGGCCCGCAACCCGCTGGAGGAGGGCAACCACGAGCTGCTGGTGCGCAGCCTGGCCCTGGCCGGGGACCGGGCGGCGGCGGCCCGGCAGGTCGCGGTCTGCGAGGACCTCCTGCGCAACGAGCTGGGCCTGACCGTCTCGCCCGCGCTGCGGGAGGCGGCCTCGGCCGGTCCGGGGCGCGCGACCGTGCTGCCGCTGGGCGGGCGGGCCGCAGCGGCGGGACAACTGGAGGCGGGCCGGGCGGCCCTTCTCGCCGGGGCGGTGGACGCCGGCCTGGAGTGCCTGCGCCAGGCGGTCGCCGAGGCGGCCCGCTGCCAGGACGAGAGGCTACGCGCCACCGCGCTGCTGGAGCTGGGCAAGGCGCTGGTGCACTCGGCCCGGGGCCGCGACGAGGAGGGCGTCGTGGTCCTGCACGAGGCGATCCAGCTCGCCGGGCAGGAGGGCGAGCGGGCCACCGCGGTGACCGCCTACCGGGTGCTGGGCTTCGCCGAGGTGCAGGCCGGGCGGCGCGGCACCGCGGAGAGCTGGCTGGGCCGGGCGCAGGCGCTGGCCGAGACCGACGACGAGCTCGCCCCGATCCTCGGCGTGCGCGGCATGAACGCCTCCGACCGCGGCGACTACCCGGCCGCCTTCGAGTTGCTCGGCGAGTCCGCCGAACGGGCCCACCGGTGCGGCGACCAGCGCCAGCAGGCCTGGTCGCTGTCGATCGCCGCCCGGGCCCACCTGCTGCGCGCCGAGCGCAGCCAGGCGTCGGTGGCGTTGTCGCGCTCGCTGGAATTGGTGCGGCAGCAGCGCTGGATGGCCTTCCTGCCCTGGCCGCAGACCCTGCGCGCCGAGGCGGACCTGCTCGGCGGCGACCTGGAGGGCGCCGGTGAGCGGCTGGAGCACGCCTGGGTGCTGGCCTGCCGGCTCGACGACCCCTGCTGGGAGGGCATGGCCGCGCGCGGGCTCGGGCTGCTGCACGCCGCCAAGGGCGAGCACCGGGCGGCGGCGCGCTGGCTGGACGAGGCGCTGGCCCGCTCCACCCGGGTGCCCGACCGCTACCAGTGGATCCACGCCCACGTGCTGGACACGGCGATCACCGCCGCGCTCGGCCGGGACGAGCACGAGCGGGCCCGCCCGCTGGCGAGGGCCCTGGCGGCGCTGGCCGCCCGGTGCGACATGCGCGAGCTCGTGGTCCGGGCCCACCTGCACCACTGGCGGCTGGGCGAGGGCCGGGCGCTGGCCTCGGCGCGGCTGTTCGCCGCCGGGGTGGACAATCCGGCGCTCCTGAAGGACGTGCCGGCCTGACCCGCCGTACCAGCCGGTCGGGGTTCAACCGTGGTAGGCGGCCTCCAGCTCCTTGATGTCCAGCTTGGACATCCTCATCATGGCCTGCATGACGCGGGTGGCCTTCTCCTTGTCCGGGTCGGTGCCCATGCGGGTGAGCGCGTTCGGCACGATCTGCCAGGACAGGCCGTAGCGGTCCTTGAGCCAGCCGCACGGGCCGGGCTCGCCGCCGCCTTCGAGCAGCCGGTCCCAGTAGGTGTCGACCTCCTCCTGCGTCTCGCAGTGCACGTACAGCGAGATGGCCTCGTTGAACTTGAACTCCGGCCCGGCGTTGAGCCCGTAGTAGAGCTGGCCCTCGAGCTCGAAGACGACGACCGAGATCTCGCCGCCGTCCGGCGTGCCGCCCGGGAAGCGCTGCACCTCGACGATCCGCGAGTTCGGGAAGATCGAGGTGTAGAACTCCGCGGCCTCGACGGCCTGGGTGTCGAACCAGAGATGCGTGGCGATCTTCTGCATGGTGGTCTCCTCGGTGAGCGTCGGTTCCTGCCTGTACAGACCGGCGCCCGGCGCCGGACTCATCGCGGCGGCGGCAGCTTTTTCGCCGCGGCCATCGCCGCCCCGACGATCCCCGCCTGGTTCTGCAGGCCGGCGGGGACGATCGGGACGTCCAGCCGGATGTGCGGCAGGAACTTCTCGGCCTTCTTGGAGACCCCGCCGCCGATGATGATCAGCGACGGCGAGAAGAGCATGGCCACGTGGCGCAGGTACTCCTCGACCCGGCCGGCCCACTTCTCCCAGCTCAGGTCCTCCTCCTCGCGGACGCGGTCGGAGGCGCGGTGCTCGGCGTCCTTTCCGTGCAGCTCCAGGTGGCCGAGCTCGGTGTTGGGCACCAGGAGGCCGTCCACGAACAACGCGCTGCCGATGCCGGTGCCGAAGGTCAGCATCAGCACGGTGCCGGTCCGGCCCCGGCCCTCGCCGAAGGTCAGCTCCGCGACGCCGGCCGCGTCCGCGTCGTTGAGCACCACCGCCCCGCCGAACAGGGTCCCGGCGTCCACGCCGATCCAGCTGTGGTGCACGTTGGCGGCGCTCTTCACCACGTTGTCGATCACGATGCCGGGGAAGGTGACGCCGACCGGCCCGGTGTAGCCGAAGTGCGCCACGATCTGGCCGACTACCTCCGCGACCGCGTCGGGCTTGGCCGGGTGGGGGGTGGGGATGCGGAGCCGGTCGGCGGCCAGTTCGCCGGTGGCGAGGTCGACCGGCGCCCCCTTGATGCCGGATCCGCCGATGTCGATGCCCAGAACGTTCATGAGGCCCCTATACCCCGAAATGAACCCACCGTCAGCCCCTGGCGTATCTCGCGGCACAAGCGCACATCGAGGAGGCACGGATGCAGCACCGCATCATGACACTCTGCGCCGGGACACTCGTCCTGTTCACCGCCGCCGCTCCCGTCGAGGCCGCGCAGACCCGGCCCAGGTTCGAGGTGGTCGGCCTCGTCTCCGACGTCAAGGGCCGCGCCGCGGTCCACGATCCACGCGTGGTCAACCCCTGGGGGCTGGCCCTGGGCAAGACGCTCTGGGTGGCCAACACCGGCACCGGCTCGGCCACCGTCTACTCCGGCGTCCCGGGCGCGATCAGGAAGGAGGCCACCGAGGTGGCCGTCCCGGGCGGCGCCCCGACCGGGCAGGTGCTCAATCCCGGCGACGGCTTCACCGTCAAGGGCAAGCCGGCGACCTTCCTGTTCGCCAGCCCGAGCGGCGCGATCACCGGCTGGAACGCCGAGGCCGACCCGGCCGGCGCGGTCATCGGCGCCTTCACCCGCGGCGCCGACTACAAGGGCCTGGCCATGGTCGGCGACTCGCTCCTGCTGGCCGCCGACTTCGCCGGCGGCCGGGTGCACGCCTTCGACGCCGACTTCCGGCGGCTGCGGCTGGGCCGCTGGCAGTTCAGGGACCCGTTCGTGCCGCGCGGCTACGCGCCGTTCAACGTCTCGGCCGTGGCGGGCGCGGTCTGGGTCTCCTACGCGCTGCGGGACTCGGCCACCGGCAAGGCGGTCGCCACCCGGGGCAAGGGCTTCGTCTCCCGCTTCAGCCCGGACGGCCGGCTGACCGGGCGGTTGTCGCGCGGGGCGCTCAACGCGCCCTGGGCGGTCACCGTCGCGCCGCGCGGCTTCGGCGCCTACGCGGGCGCGCTGCTGGTCGGCAACTTCGGCGACGGCACCGTGCAGGTCTTCAAGCGCGGGCGGCACCTCGGCCCGCTGCGGGACTCGGCCGGCCGGCCGATCGTGCTGCCCGGCCTGTGGGACCTCGAACCGGGCACCGCGGCGACCGGCGGGGAGAACGCGCTGTGGTTCTCCGCCGGGATCGACGGCGCCCGGCACGGCCTGGTCGGGCTGATCCGGCCCGCGGGCGCGCGCGCCCCGGCGACCGGCCAACCGGCTACGCCGACCTCACCGGCCGCCCCGGCCGCGCCGGTCACCTCGCCGCCGGTTTCCGGCGGCTACTGACCGTCCGGTACGGCAAGCGCCGCCGCCAGCGCCGAGGGACCGGTGTAGTGCAGGCCGATCATGCCCAGCCGTACCGCGGCCTCGACGTTCTCGGCCCGGTCGTCCACGAACAGGCAGCGGCCGGCGGGCACCCCGGCCCGCTCGGCGGCGATCTCGTAGATGCGCGGGTCGGGCTTGGCCACGCCGACCCGCGCGCTGCTGACCACCTCGTCGGCGAAGTAGGCGAGCCCGAGCCCGGCGAGCGCCTCCTCCAGCGCGGTCGTCGCGTTGGTCACCAGCACGACCGGGACGTGCGCCTGGATCCCGGCCAGCAGCGCCCGCACCTCCTCGTCCACCGAGGTGGGCACGGCGGCGAACTCGGCGACGATGGCACGGGCCCGCTCGTCGCCGCCGAGGGCCTCGGCGACCGACTCCAGCCACTGCTCGTCGCTCACCCGGCCGAGCAGCGCCGGGCCGATCGTCTCCGGGGCGAGGGCGAGTTTCAGCAGCTCACCGGGGGCCAGGCCGTACCGCTCGTCGAGGGCCGCCTGGGCGGCCGGGTCGTGGTGCCGGAGCACGCCGTCGAGGTCGCAGAGCACAGCGTCAAAGGCAAGCACGAGTCGATTCCGTCCCTGGGTGCGGCAAAGTCGAGGCCACTACGATAAGCCCCGAGATGACGGATCATCAGCTTCCCCAGGAGCTGCGCCGGCTGTTCGCCGACGGCGGCAGGGGTCGCACGCTCTCCGTCGGGCTGCCTTCCGGCGAGCTCCTGTGCGCGGAGGACGGCCGTCCCGCGTTCTGGATGAGTCTCGACCCGGCGACCGCCACGCAGTGGTCGGCGTTACGGGCCGAGCATCCGCGCTCGGGGCTGTGGCCGATGTTGCTGGAGGAGACCGCGCAGCCGTGGGCCGCCGCCCGCGTCGAACCGGACAACCCCGTGCTGATCGGGCACTTCACCGCCGAAGGCTTCATGGCCGAGGTGTGGCAGGAGTGGGTGATGCAGGCGCCGCCCGAGGCGCTGGCGGAGATCGAGCCGTTCGGCGTGCTCTGCCCCGGCCTGGCCGACCCCGGCGTGCCCGCGGGCGACCCCGACGAGGTGGCCGAGTGGTTCGCCAAGCAACTGGAGGAGCGCGGCATGTGCCTCGGCCTCGCACCCGCGGCCCGGGGCGCCGACGCGCTGGTGGCGATGGGCTGGCAGGGCGCCATCCACCACAACGAGTGGGCGGTGCCGATGGCGGCGGTCGTGCGGAGCTGGGAGGAGCGGTTCGGGGCTCGGGTGGTGTGCGTGGGCTTCAACACCCTCGACCTGAGCATCGCCGCGCCGCCGACCGACCTGGAGCACGCGCTGCACGTGGCCGCCGAGCACTGGGCGTTCTGCCCGGACAACATCGTGCAGGGCGCCGGTGACCTGCGCGGCTACGCCGAGGAGCTCGTCTCGGCGTATTCGTGGTCTTTCTGGTGGGACTGATCGTTCTCCATTAACGTGTCCTTGGCATGATTCGGGGCGATCTCACACCAGAGTTACTGAACACCCCTGTCTGGGGGGACGGGCTGCCGGAGCGGGCGGGCATCCCGGTGTTCGACGTGCCGCTCGTCTCCGTCGGCGGCGGCATCGGCTCGTTCACGCTGCTCGACGTCCTGCGCATCCGCGGCGTCCCGGCCGAGTGGATGCGCGTGCTGTCGGTCAACGACACCCCCTGGCAGACCTGGGACTACCTGTGCCGGGCCTCCCAGCTCCCGGCCACCGAGCGCATCCGTTCCGACGCCGGGGCCAGGCCGGACAACATCTGGGGCTTCCCGTCCTACGCCGTCGCCGAGTCGTGGCGCGAGGTCAGCCTCAAGCCGCTGCTGCAGGTGCTGGTCGAGCCGGTGCTCAGCGACTTCTACAGCCCGCCGGCCGGCCTGGTGAGCGCCTCGATCGCCAAGGAGGCGCACCGCATCGGCTACTGGAGCATGCTGGCCAAGGGCCAGGTCCGCATGGTCAGGAAGCGGCACGGCGGCGGCTACTTCACCGTCCTGACCCCGCCGCCGGGGGCCGCGCCGACCAAGCGGGTGATCCTGCGCTCCAGCCACGTGCACCTGGCGGTCGGCTACCCCGGGCTGAAGTTCCTCGACGACCTGCAGCGCTTCCGCGAGGAGCACGGCGGCGGCCACCAGGTCGTCAACGCCTACGAGCCGCACGAGCACGTCTACGACACCCTGCGCCGCCGGCCTGGAACGGTCATCGTGCGCGGCGCGGGCATCGTCGCCTCGCGGGTGCTGCAGCGCCTCATGGACGACGTGGAACGGTACGGCCTGCAGACCCAGATCGTGCACCTGTTCCGCACCTACGTCACCGGCTCGCACGGCCCCAACGCCCGGATGCGCCGCAAGGGCGGCGACGGCTGGGCCTACCAGGCCTTCACCATGCCCAAGTCGGCCTTCGGCGGCCAGCTCAAGGCCGACTTCGCCGCGGCCACGCCCGAGCGCCGGGCCGAGCTCGCCAAGCTGGTGGCCGGGACCACCACCCCCAAGCTGCGCCGCTGGCAGGACCAGATGGCGCGGGCCCGCTCCGGCGGCTGGTACCACCCGGTCCAGGCCACCGTCGACAAGATCGAGCGCGCCCCGGACGGCCGCCTGGTCACCCACTACGGCCACCTCACCTACCTGTCGGACTTCATCATCGACTGCACCGGCCTGGAGGCGGACATGTCCGAGCACCGGGTCCTGGACGACCTGCTGCGCTTCGGCGGAGCCACCCGCAACCGCGCCGGCCGCCTGGCGGTGAGCCCCAGCTTCGAGGTGCTCGGCGCCGGAAGCGGCGACGGGGCGCTGTACGCCTCCGGCGCGGCGGTCGCGGGCAACCACTTCCTGGCCGTCGACAGCTTCCTCGGCCTGCAGACCGCGGCGCACGAGATCGCCGACGACCTCGCGCGGCGCGGCTTCGGCCGGCGCCTCGGGCCGCTGCGGTCGGTGGCGCAGTGGCTGCGCTGGGCCGGCGGGCGGCCGGTGTGATCCCCACCCTCGGCGGGCGGCTGCAGACCCGCCTGTTCCTCGCCTTCGCGGTCGGCGCACCACTGACCGCGCTGCTGGCGCTCGTCCTGCCCATGGGCCTGGCCGACGCCTTCGTGATCCTCCTGGCCGCCACCGTGCTCGGCGCCGGCTGGGAGCTGCTGTACCACCTGTTGATGCAGTTCCGCTGGGACAAGGACTGGCCGACGCTGTTCGGCCTGCTCACCGGCCTCCCCGAGGGACTGCTGCTGTGGGGCCTGCTCCAGGCGGAGCTGGTCCCGCTCGTCACCGGCCCGGTTCGCGGGGGCGCCTTCACGATCATGTTCTTGGTCGTCTGGCTGGGCCAGTGGTTGTTCGCGAACGGCCCCATGAGGGTGCTGTCCGTCCGCTGGCGCTTGCGAGGCGGGCGCCTGATCTGATCGAAAGGGCAAGACGCGCATGCGTAGAGCCGGGGGAATCCACTTCGCCCACCCGCTGGCCTTCTGGGCGGGTGTGGTGTTATGCGTCGCGGGGGTGGCACTCCACCTGCCGATGTACCTGCACGCCTCGCACATGGGCTACCGGATGGCCGGGATGCCGATGGACCTGCCGATGACGATCGGCATGGTGCTGATCGTCGCGGGCATCGCGGCGACGGCCTACGGGCTCGTGCCGCGCGGCTGGCTCACCGCCAAGCCGGCCGCGGACGTCAAGATCAAGGCGCTCGACGGCGCGAAGCTGCGGCCGGCGCACATCGGCCTCATCGTGGTCATGTCCACGGCGGTGATCATCGACGCGATGAAGCCGATCACGCTGGGCTTCGTGGCGCCGGAGATGGCCAAGGAGTACGCGTTGCGGCCTGCCGTACCGACCGGGGAGCTGCCGGTGGCGCTGCTGCCGCTGTTCGGGCTCACCGGGACCGTGCTCGGCTCGCTGATCTGGGGCTGGATGGGCGACCGGATCGGGCGCAAGCCGTCCATCCTGTTCGCCGGAGTGATCTTCGTGGCCACCGCGATCTGCGGCGCGATGCCGTCGTTCGAGTGGAACCTGATCATGTGCCTGGTCATGGGCCTGGGCGCGGGCGGCATGCTGCCCATCGCCTTCTCCCTGCTGGCCGAGACCATCCCGGCGCGGCACAAGGGCTGGGTCATGGTGCTGATCGGCGGCAACCTGGCCATCGCCTACCTCGCCGCGAGCTGGCTGTCGGCCTCGCTCGCGCCCACCTACTCCTGGCGGGTGCTGTGGCTGGTCGGGCTGCCCACCGGGGTCTTCCTCATCCTGCTCAACCGCTGGATCCCCGAGTCGCCGCGCTTCCTGCTGGCCCACGGGCGGCACGAGGAGGCCTCGGAGATCCTCCAGCGGTACGGCGCCGCCGCGGTACGCGGCGAGGAGGTGGAGACGGTCGCCGACCCCACCTCCGGCGGTTACTCCCGGCTGTTCCGCGCGCCGTACACCGGGCTCACCTCCGCGGTGGTCATCCTGGGGCTGGCGATCGGCCTGGTCACCTTCGGCTTCCAGCTCTGGATCCCGTCCAACCTGCGCACCCTCGGGCTCGACCAGGTCACCGCCGACCGGGCGCTGCGCGACTCGACGCTGCTGGGGCTGCCGCTCATCTTCGTCTCGGCGGCGATGTACGGGCTGTGGAGCGCGAAGAAGACCATCGTGGTGCTGTCCACGCTGGTCGGGGTCGCCCTGGTGGCGCTGTCGTTCGCCGGTGAGACGCTGGCGCAGGACAGCACCTGGCTGTACCTGCTGCTGGCCGGGCCCATCGTGGGCACCGCGGCCATCTCCGCCGTGCTGGCCGCCTACGCCTCGGAGATCTACCCGACCCGGATCCGCTCGCGCGGCTCGGGGCTGTCGGCCGGGATGGGCAAGTTCGGCGGCGTCGCGGTCACCGCGGTGCTGGTGGCCGGGGCCGCCGTGCCGTCCATCGGGACGACCGCGCTGCTCGGGGCGGTGCCGTTGCTGCTGGCGGTGGTGATCGTGCTGGTGTTCGGGGTGGAGACCACCGCGACGGCCGACTCCCCGGAACCGGCCACCGCCACCTGACCCGCGTTGTTGCGGGGCCCGCGGATCAGGCGTAGCCGCCCAGTCCGCGGGCCTCCTCGGCCCAGCCCGCCAGGAACATCAGCGCCGCCCCGCGCTCGCGATATCGCCGCGCCACATCCACCGGCCGGCCGCCGCCGTAGTCGAGCTGCACCGCCTCACCCGCCCGCCGGAGCAGCGCCGGCACGAGCCAGTCGTACTTCACCGCCGACGCGCACACCGCCAGCCGTACCTGCCGGGGATCCCCGCGCCACCCCGCCTCCCGCAGCCCGTCGAGGTAGGCCCCGAACAGCCGCCCGTCCAGCTCCGGCAGCCGCGCCGCCGGAAGGAACAGGTCGAAGACGCTGTCGGGCAGGTGGTTGCCCAGATCCTCGCCGAGCGCGCCCTCCCCGGTGAACGCCCAGTCGAGCAGGACCGACCCGCTCCCGTCGGCGATCACGTTGTTGGGCCACAGGTCCAGGTGGCACCACACCCGGGGCAGGCCCTCCAGCGTGGCCAGGAACCACTCCCGGTCACGATGCAGCCGGACCGTCTCGGCCCGCAGGCCGGGCGGGAAGTGCTCCCTGACCATCGGCTGCGCCCACGCCTCGTCGTCGTCCAGCAGCGACCAGTCGACGCTCTTCGCTCCCGTGTAGCCGCGCAGGAAGCCCCGGCTCAGCCACGGCCGCTCCACCGGCCCGGTGCCGCCCTGCGCCCGGCCCAGTTGCCCGGCCAGCCGTACGTGCCGCTCGGCGGACCAGGCCGCGCCGGGCTGCCCCGCCACGTCCTCGGTCCACAGCGCCAGCTCCCCGCCGTGGCGCTCCACCACCTCCAGCAGCCGTGGCGCCCGGACCCCGGCCTTCTCCCACAGGTACGGCAGGCCGTCCGCGTACACCTCGGCCTCACGGCGCCAGTAGTTCCAGTGCCTCGGGTCTCTGGACGCCTGCCAGTCCGGGTGCCCGCCCGGCTCCGGCGACAACACCTTGACCACCGCCGACCGACTACCCCTCACGACCCGCCAGATCCCGGCGGTGACCGCGTTCAGCGGGTTGTGCGTCAGGGGGTGCAGGGACCAGGGGGCGGTGCCGGGCAGGAGCCGCTCGACCTCATCGGCCAACTCATCCATCCGAGCGATGCTAGGCCGTGCCGCCGCACGTCCCAGTCCGCTGAAGCGGCGGACGCGGGGCCGTGAGGCTGTGGCGTGGTGGCTGCCGTGGGGTGGTGGCTGCCGTGGGGTGGTGGCTGCTGTGGGTCTGGGGCTGGTGTCGGTTAGGACCGGTGTGCGGCGAACTGGAAGCAGCCGAACTCCACCGCCCGTACGTGCACCACAGCCACCTCCGGCTCAGCGAACAGCTCCTCCAGCCCCGCCTCCGGATCCGCCCCGGCGGGAAGGAGCCGCCCCGAGTGAATAGTCCCCTTAGCGGTGTACGCCCGCAGCACCCGCTGCGCGGTGTGAGCCACCGGCCACCCGTCCCCCTCCTGCCCCGGGCACTCCCCGGCGTGCACGAACACCGGCCCCACCTCGTCGTACGCCCCCGGCTCCACCCCGTTCTCCACCGCCCACCGCCGCAGCGGCGCGTACGACACCAGGGCGATCTCCGCCCCCGCCTCAGCCTTGGTCAGACAGCACCGCAACGGGCTGCCACCCTCGTCATCGATCAGCAGCCGCGGCGGGTTACCCGCATCGTCCCGCCGAAGCAGCTCCGTCACGATCTCCCGGGGAATCGCAGCAATCGTAAATGTCATACCCCCAGCGTGACGCCCCAGCTCACCCCCCGCTGGCGCCCTTCGGACATCGCACGCCCTCCCCGGTCGGCGGCGCACCACCCTCCAAGGTCCTGGCGCCCCCACCCTTCCGCCTCGGCGGCGCGCCCACCCTCCCCCTGCCCAACGGCCAGGCTCACCCATCCGGCCGTCGAACCCCGCCGCCTCCGCCTCCTGCCCCAACCGGCGCGAACGTTCCGGCGGCACGTCGAAGCCGTGGCAGGCCCCAGCCCGCCACCCACACCCGGCCCCGTCCAACCCGCGCCTACGCGTGCGCGCGCAGCTCCTGGATCGCCGCCATGATCCCCTTCCTGTCGTACGCGCCGGTGGGCATGGTCGCGCCATGCACATGCCGGACGACGCCTTGGGCGTCGACCAGCACATCGCCCGACTGCTGCATCGACCCGAAGATCTTCCTGCTCAGCCCGACCATCTCGTGCGGCGTCCCCCGGCGTCCGGTCAGGACCGGGAACGGCACCTGCCGCCTGGCCTTCCAAGCCGCCGCCTCCGCCCGCTCCTCGGGCACCGCGACGAACACCTGGACGTTCGCCGCCGCGAACTCGCCCCGGCTGCGGACGAGGTCCTGCACGTGGCGGTTGCAGATCGGGCAGGACGTCGACCGCATGAAGTACACGAGTACGGCCTGCCGTCCCCGATGGTCGGACAGGCGTACGGCCTGCCCGTCGGTGTCCTCCAGGACGAGGTCGGGCGCGGTCGATCCGATGGTGAGCATGGTGGAACTCCTCTTCGCGAAAACGGGTGATGGAAGGCGACCGGCCCGGGCTCAGCGGCCGGCGGATCCGGTCAGGCTCAGCCGGAGCCGGGCACGGGCCCGGTGCAGGTGGGACTTCATCGCGGCGTTGCTCAGCCCGAGCGACTCCGCGACCCGCCGGCCGGGATGGCCCAGGACGTCACGCATGATCAGCACGCGCCGCTGGACGTCCGGCAGTTCCCTGATCGCCTGGGCGACCAGTTCGGCCTCCATCCGCCGGATGACCTCGTCCTCGGCCGAGGTCGCCGCCCCCGCACCGAAGTCGGCGTCCCGCTCGAACAGCAGCCGCGCCCGGCGCAGGCACTCGTTGCGCACGATGCGGAACATCCACGACGCCAGCGCCCCGGTCGCCCGGAGCGTGCCGATCTTCCGGTACAGCGTGATCAGCGCTTCCTGCGCCGCGTCCTCGGCGTCCTGCGGGGTGGCGCACAGGTGCTCGGCGAAGCGCCGCACGTGGGAGTGGGCGCCGTGGATCACCGCGGTGATCGACTCCCGGTCGCCCGCCTGCGCGGCCTCGATGAGCTGCTCGCTCGCCCAGGCGCGGTCACTCACGCCCGTCCTCCAGCCGCTCGGCCCAGGCCCGTGCCGTGGCTTCTGCCATGCCTGTGTCCCCTTCCGTGTGACTATCACCCCATAAGAGGGCACCGCCGTACAAAAGGATTCACCTTCGCGGCAACCAATTTCGCCGGGCCCCCGTCATACGGGTTTCGGACCCGTGCAACCCGCTCCCGGGCTGGACGCATCCCCTGAGTGTGAAGCCATCCATCTGGGAGATCCATGAACGCTGACGAGGAGTACACCGCCTACGTGCGGGGCCGGTTGTCCTGGTTGCGGCGGATCGCCTACCCGTTGTGCCACGACTGGCACCGCGCCGACGACCTGGTCCAGACGACGATCACCCGGCTGTACGTCAAGTGGCGTCAGGCCCGGGCCGCCGACGACCTCGACGCCTATGTGCGCGTGATGCTGATCCGCGTCTTCCTCGCCGAGCAGCGCGGGGGCTGGTTCTCCCGGGTACGGCTGGCATCCGGCACCCCTCCCGACCCGGCGCTCCCTCGCTCGCCCGGCGCTTCCGGGGTGTCCGACTCCGGCGACCGGGACCTGGCCATGGACCTCACCCGAGCCCTCGCCGCCGTCCCACCCCGCCAGCGCGCCACCCTCGTCCTCCGCTTCCACTGCGACCTGAGCGTCGAGCAGACCGCCGCGGCGCTCGGCTGCTCCGCCGGAACCGTCAAGAGCCAGACCGCCCGCGGTCTCGCCACCCTGCGCTCGATGCTCGACGCCCCGCAGTCCCCTCTCGCCTGGACGGAGAAGCCGTGACGGATGTCAAGGAGCTGTTCGACTCGCTGGCCACCCGCGAGCAGCCGCCCACCTCGATCGACGTCGACCGCGCCATGGCGGAGGGACGTGCCGTGCGCCGCCGCCGTCGCGCCGCCCTGGCCGCCACCACCGCCGTCACCGCAGCCGCCGCTGTCCTCGCGACCCTCACCATCACTCCCGACCGCCCCACCCCTCGACCCGACGTCGCCGTCGCCGTCCCCTCCCCCTCCGCCACCCCCACCTACCGGGGCTTCGCGGAACTGAAGAAGAAGTACCCGCCCAAGGGCCGGATCGCCTCCGTGCCGCCCCTGCTCATGTGGGTGAGCCACAGCCCCCGCCCCGACCACCTCTTCCTCTGCAGCAGCGGCCCCACCGGAAGCTCCTGCTCCTCCTTCCCGCCCTTCACTGCCGAGGAGTACGCCAGGCGGCAGGGCAAGCTCCGTGTCGTGAACCTCTGGTTCGGCATCGCCAAGTCCGCCGTCCACGGCGTCACCGCCCACGCCAAGGACGGCCGCAAGTTCCCCGGCTCCCTCACCCGCGAGGTCAGCCCTGGCCTGGGATTGTGGGCGGTCGAGTATCCCCGGGACGTCGCCATGCGCAGCCTGGTCTTCACCGACGCCAAGGGCAAGGTCCTGCAGCGGATCCCGCTCTGACATTGGCCGCCAGTTGAGGAACTTGGACAATCACCTCCCGTGATGGGAATTCCCGGCTTCGAGCCGACGTTCCTGGTCGGCCTGGAAGCCGTCCGCGCCGACCATGGACCCGCTCCGGCGGCGCTCCTTGGCAGGCGTCTGACCGGCTTCGCCCTGGTCCGTTTCGTCGAGGACGGGGTCCGGCCGCTTCCGCATCGTCAACGCCTTGGACGAGAACGACATCGAGCTCGGCGACGCCGATCCCGAGTTCGCGCGGTACCCACTGGGCACGACCTGACCGGTCGGCCTCTCGGCTCAGAGACAGGCCCGCGCCTACCGATGGGGTCAGCAAGCGCCCCCGCCGCTGCCCAACGGTCCAGCCGCCTTCTATGGCAGAGCCCGGCGAACGCACAAATCGACTCGACCTCCGGCGACCGCCCCAGACTCGGGGAGCGCGAGGGGCCGGGAGGACCCTCGTAGAGGGGGGTGTGGGGGGACGCCGGAGGCGGCCCCCCACCAAGCGCTGCCCGAGCCCGAAGGGCGAGGACCTCGCTAGTAGAACTCGGACTGCGGTTCGGGGAGGGTGAGTTCGGCCGGGCCGGTCCAGGTGGAGCGGGCGGCGGCCGGAAGGTCGTTCTCGGTGGGCGGCGCGGTCAGGACCAGCGGGACGACGATCTTGCTACGAGCAAGGTCAACCGTGACAAGCGTCCCGGTGGGGTTCTCGGCCCGGGTGTAGGTGTTGTCGGTCCCCGCAAGGACCAGCCCGATCCGGTTGCCCTTCCGGAAGACGTACTCCTGCGGCAACGTCTCCCACCGCACCCGCACGGAGGTGCCGGGCGTCACCGGTGTGGAGACGGACAGGGAGTCCCGGTTGGAGGTGTCGATCCAGCCCCGCGCCACGATCTCCAGCGGCCGGGTGGCGACAGCCGTACCGAAGGTCTTGTAGCACCCGTCGTCGAGGGCCGAGGCGTCGCCGTGGCAGGACTCGGTGGCCTGCTGGACGATGCCCTGACCGGTGCGCCAGTCCACGCGCGGGGTCTCGCCGAAGTCGACGAGCAGGGCGGTCAGGTTGGCGGCGGGCTTGTCGAGGGTGACCCGCAGGTCGACCACGGGGGTGCCGGACAGGCGCAGGTCGAGGGGAAGCGGCCCGGTCGTGTAGGCGAGGCGGCCGGGCGCCGGGGTGCCGACGTCGGCGACCATGGCGGTCTCGCTGAGTCGCAGGTCGGTGAAGCTGCCGGTGGCGCCGGGGCGGGCGGGCAGCAGGCCGAGGGAGCCGTCGGCGGAGGGCCGCAGGGCGACGGGCAGGGCGTTGGGCGCGGGCCAGTCGCGCTGGGTGATCCAGCGGCCGGGGGCGAGCTGGACGTCGGCGCGCGGCTCGCGCAGGATGCCGTTGCGCACCCCGTGCAGCCAATAGTCGAACCAGCGGTGCAGCGTGTCCACCCAGATGTCGCGGCGGCCTTCGAAGTCGAACGGGTCGACGTGCTCGTACTGGCCGACCCAGACCTTGCGCGGGATGCCGCGCTGGGCGAGCGCGTCCCACCATTCCGACCAGGTGTCGGGCTTGACGTTGAGGTCGTTGACGGTGTGCACGGCGAAGACCGAGGCCCGCATCTTCGACAGGTCCGCGCGGTGGTCGCGAAGGGCCCAGAAGGGCGTGTAGTTGCCCGTCTCGTCGGCGTCCTCGGCGTTCATCCGGTCCCGCACGGCGGCGCATTTCACCGCCCCGTCGGTGTCCACCGCATTGGCCAGCCATCCGGCGTAGTTCAGGCTGTTGTAGAGCATGCCGTTGGAGCGCTGGTACTCGTACCACGAGCTGATCGCCGAGATGGGCACGATGGTCTCCAGCCCGCGCACGCCGGTGGCGGCGACCGCGTTGGCGAGGGTGCCGTCGTACGACTTGCCGATCATGGCGGCCTTGCCGGTGGTCCAGTCGGCGGCGACCGGGGTGCCGTCGGCGCGGAAGCCGGGGGCGCGGCCGTTGAGCCAGTCGATGACGGCCTTGCCGCCCAGCACGTCGGCCCGGCCGCCGGTGTCGGGGCAGCCGTCGGACTTGGTGGTGCCGAGCATGTCCACGTTGAGCACGGCGTAGCCGCGCGGCACGAAGTAGTTGTCGTAGAACAGCGGGAACTTCACCGGGTTCCCGGCCGCGTCGTACTCCTTGCGCTCCCGCTCGGGGCCGCGTCCGGAGTTGTCGTAGTAGGGGCTCTCGTCGATGATCACCGGGACCTTGAGCCCGGGCCCGGACTCCTTGGGCCGGATGATGTCGACGCGCACGCGGTCGAGGGCGCCGTCGGCGTCGCTGTCGATCGGCGCCTGCACGTAGACGTGCTCGCGGACGGCGTCGGCGTAGGAGAAGACGGGCTGGGTGCGGCCGTCGGCGACGGTGACGGCCGGGGTGGTGGCGGACGCCTGGGCGGGGGTGGTGATCGTCAGGGTGAGGACGACCGCGGCGAGGGCCGGGCGTAACTGTGGCACGCGTGACCTCCGGAAAGGGAGTGAAATACCACTCGCAATGTCTCAGAGATCACCCTTTGACGGAACCCCGCAGCACGCCGGAGATGACCCAGCGCTGGGCGAAGAGGTAGACGAGCAGGACCGGGGCCAGCGCCATCAGGTAGGAGGCGAAGGCGAGGGTGTGGTCGGTGTTGAACTGCGCCTGGAAGACGTACTGGACCAGCGGCAACGTCTGGGCGTCCGGGCTGGAGAGCACGACCAGCGGCAGCAGGAAGTCGTTCCAGGCCCACAGGAAGGTGAGGATGCCGACGGTGGCGTTCATCGGCGCGAGCAGCGGGAAGATCACGCGCCAGAACACCGTCCAGGTTCCGGCGCCGTCGACGCGGGCGGCCTCCTCCAGCGAGACCGGGATGGACCGGATGTAGCCGACGTAGAGGAAGATGTTGAAGGCCAGGCCGTACACCACGTAGAGCAGGATCAGTCCCGCCTGGTTGTCCATCCCGAGCAGCGAGGTCTGCTTGATCACCGGCAGCATGATGATCGGGAAGGGCACGAACAGCGCGGAGACGAAGTAGTAGTACAGCCCCTTGAACAGCCGACGCCGGAAGTTGCGCGCGATGGCGTAGGCGACCATCGAGTTGGTGAGCAGGGTGAGCGCCACCGCGCCGACGGTGATCAGCGCGCTGTTGAGCGCGGCCTTGGGGTAGTTCGTGAGTTCCCAGGCCTGCGCGAAGTTGCCCCAGGCGGGGCTGTCCGGCAGGTCGAATCCGGCGCCGGCGAGCTCGGCGGGGGTCTTGAGCGCGGTGACCACGGTGAAGTAGAGCGGCACGAGCACGGTCAGCGAGCCCGCGGCCATCAGGGCGGTCAGCCACCAGCGCGGCTTCACAGCGTCGCCTCCCTGCGTTGCAGGATCCTGAGCTGGACCAGCGAGACCAGCACGATCACCACGAAGTAGACGATCGCGTTGGCCGTCTGGTAGGCGTACTCCCCGCCCTGGAAGCCGCCGGTGTAGATGAGCAGCGACACCGAGGTGGTCGAGGTGCCGGGCCCGCCGTTGGTGAGGGCGACGATGTGGTCGAAGACCTGCAGGAAGTTCTTGAGCGAGAGCACCATGTTGATGGTGAAGAACGGCGCGATCAGGGGGAAGACCACCGACAGGAAGCGCCGCCAGGTGCCCGCGCCGTCGATCATCGCGGCTTCGTGCAGGTCGGCCGGGATGGTCTGCAGGCCCGCCAGGTAGATCACGATGTTGAAGGCGACCGCCTGCCACACCGCGACCAGGACGATGCCGATCCACGCCAGCGCGGGGTCGGCCAGGATGTTCGTGCCGCCGAAGACGGCCGGGACCGAGTTGGCGAACAGGTAGTTGAAGATGTAGCCGACGATCAGGATGGCCAGGACGTTCGGGATGAAGTAGATCCCGCGCAGCGCCGTCCTGAACCGGATGCGCGCGTTCAGCCCGACCGCCACCGCCAGCGCGAGCACGTTGGTCAGCACGGTCGCGACCAGCGCGAACTTGAAGGTGAACAGGTAGGCGTCGAGGATGCGGTCGTCCTTGACCAGGTTGAGGTAGTTGCGCAGGCCGACGAAGGCGTGCTCGCCGTACCCCGGGTAGTCGGTGAAGGAGTAGTAGAGCCCCTGCAGCACCGGCACGGTGTGGAAGAGCAGGAAGAGCACGAGCGCGGGTAAGACCATCCAGTAGTACGTCCTCATGAGCGGCGCTCCATGACCTTGTCGTACTCGCTGTCCAGTTCGGCCAGGAAGGCGCGCCGGTCGCCGTCGATCAGGAACTGCTGGATGATCCGCTCCAGCCCGACCGCCAGCGGGATCTGGTGGTCGGGGTAGCCGGTCAGCCGGCCCTCGGCGAAGAAGGGCATCACGCCCTGCAGGGCCGGGTCGTCGGGCGTGGCCTCGCGCAGCGGCGGCACGGCGACCTGTTCGCGGGCGTAGGCGCGCAGCACCTCGGGGCGCATCAGGTAGTCCACGAAGAGCGCGGCCTCCTTCGGCCGGCGCGGCTCGCGCGGCATGGTGATCGCCACGTCCACGCCCGCGACCAGCTTGTCGTGGGGGTTGAAGGTGCCGATCTCGAAGCGCGGCCCGGCCTTCCTGATCGCCGGGATGGCGTAGCTGCCCTGCAGGTACATGGCCGACCGGCCCTGGGCGAACTCGCGGTTGCCCTCGTCGTAGCCGCGCGAGAAGCGGTCGGGCTGGCCGTACCGGTAGAGCTCGGCCAGGCGCGCGGTCACCTCGCCGTAGGCCGCGCCGAAGCTGGTACGGCCGGCCGCCCGCCGCGCGAAGAAGTCGCCGGGCGCGAGGTTGGCGGCCAGCGCGTTGAAGGTGGGCAGCGCCGTCCAGGCGTCCTTGAGCGTGAGGTAGAACGGCGTGACCCCGGCGGCCTCGAACCGGCGGGCCGCCGCGAGCAGATCCGGCCACGAGGTGGGCGGGCGCACGCCGTGCGCGTCGAACAGGGACTTGTTGTAGATGATCCCGTTGGCGTTGCTGGCGAAGGGCAGCCCGTTGACCTCGCCGGGCCGGTGGGTGCCGAGGTCGTCGAGGATGCGCTGCACCGCCGGGTTGATCGCCTCGCGGGCCGGGTGGCGGGAGAAGTCGTGGAAGACCCCGGCCCGTGCCAGTTCCCCGAACACGCTCGACCCGTTGAGCGCCAGGACATCCGGCACATCCCCGCGCACCAGCCGGGCCCGCACCGCCGTCTCGGCGTTCGGCACGTGGTTCTGCACGACCCGGATGCCCGGGTGCTCCCGCTCGAACCCGGCGATGATCCGGTCGAAGACCTCGGTCCCCTCGGGCTTGAACTGGAAGAAGTCCAGGGTCACCCGGCCGTCCGCACCGCAGCCGGTCAGCAGGAGGGAGAGGGCGACCAGGGCTGCGGTACGGCGGGGCATGCCACCCCGCTGCCCAGCGATTCGCCGGCTATGACGAGGGCTCAGCTGACCTCGCGAAACGAGGCCGGGAACAGCTCCGCACCCGGCCGCCGGAGGTGGTCACGCTCGGAGTAGGCGGCCTTCATCCGGTCGAAGTAGTCCTGGGCCCGCTCCCGCATCGCGCTTTCGTCCACGCCCGGGATCACCCGGTCGCGCATGACGACGCGCCCGTCGATGACCACGGTGGTGACGTCGGCGCCGCCGCAGTTCATCAGCAGGGTGCGGATCGGGTCGTCCACCGGCCCGACGCGGGGCCCGGACAGGTCCACCACCGTCAGGTCCGCCTTGGCGCCCGGCGCCAGCCGGCCGAGGTCGTCGCGGCCCAGCGCCCGCGCGCCGCCCAGGGTGGCCGCCCGGTAGTAGTCGGCCGCCGAGCCGGCGTCGAGCCGCCCGGTGACCAGCTTGGCCAGGTTGTTGCCGTAGTCCATGTTGCGGATCATGTCCGGCGGGAAGGAGTCGGTGCCCAGCGCCACGTTGACCCCCGCCGCGCGGTAGGCGTCGAAGTCGTGCAGCGCGTCGCCGTAGCGCACCGAGGTCAGCGGGCAGTGCGCGATCCCGGCCAGCGCGGCGAGCCGGCCGACCTGGCCGGGGTCGAGGTAGCGGGCGTGCGGGACGATCAGCCTCGGGCCGAGCAGTCCGGCCTCCTCCAGCACCTCCAGCGGGTGCTTGCCGTACCAGCGGGACAGCAGGGCCAGCTCGGTCTCGCCCTGCATGCAGTGCAGGCGCACCAGGCAGTCGAGCTCGGCGGCGGCCTCGGCGGTGGCGCGCAGCAGGCCGGGGGTGAGCGTCTCGATGCGGCAGGGCAGCAGGACGCCGCGCAGCCGCCCGTCGTGGGCGCCGTCGAAGTCGCGGGCGAAGCGGATCGCGTCGGCCAGGCCGCGCTCGCCGAGCTCGGGTTCCCAGAGCACGTCGCGGCTGCCGTCCGCGCGCAGCACGGGCACGCCGGAGCGGTAGGAGGGGCCGAGGTACATGCGCAGGCCGAGCCGCCCGGCGATCTCGGCGACGCCGGCGAACTCCTCGTAGGACTCGGCCCAGGCGCTGTGCGTCTCGGCGGCGATGGGCATCGCGGTGGTGATGCCGTTGCGGATGAGCTGGGTGAGCGCGTACTCGCGCATGAAGAGCGTGTCGTGCGGCGGGAAGACCGCGTGCCGCCGCGCGAAGTAGTCCTCCGACCAGGCCAGGCCGCCGGCGGTGCCGGGGCCGTGCCAGGTGTCGAGGATGGCGTGGTCGATGTCGGCCAGCGCGTCGAGGTCGATGAAGCCCGGCCCCACCAGGGCCAGGCCGGCGTCGATCACCTCGTCGACTGGCCCGTCGTACGGCCCGCCGGCGTGGACGACGGTGTCGCCGGAGTAGACGACGCAGCCGTCGCGGTGGATGACGTGGTCGGTGCCGTCGAAGCCGACGACATGGGAGGCTTTGATGAGGGTGCTCACGGTATACCACTATCGCAGGTCGGCCACCCGGTAGGTTCCGGCGTGCTCGCCGTACACGATGAGGTTGTCCTCGTAGGAGTGCCTGGCGTGGTCGTACCGGCCGCCGCAGGTCACCAGCCGGATGGCGGGCGCGGCCGAGCCGGCGAAGACCTTGTGCACCGGGAAGGCGGCCTTGCCGATCTGCTCGGTGCCGGTGGCGCGGAAGACCGCGACCCGGTCGTCGGAGCGCAGGACGGCCAGGGTGTCGCCGGGTTTGACCTGGCGCAGCCTGGCGAAGACGGCCGGTCCTGTCTTGGTGTCCAGGTGGCCGACCAGCACGCTCGCGCCCGGCTGGCCGGGCACCGGGCTCTGCCGGTCCCAGCCGGCCAGATTGGCCTCGCCCAGCGGCGGGGCCTGGAGCCGGCCCTTGTCGCCGCTGTTCACGGCGAGCACCGGGGCGTCCACCTTGACCGCGGGCACCAGCACCCGCAGCGGCCGGACCAGCCGCGACCCGCCCGGAGCCGGCGACGGCCAGCCACGCGCCTGCACCGTGGCCGGCAGCGTCAGCGCCGGTGCCCGCCCGGCCGGCTTGCACCCACCCAGCCCGAGCACCAGCACCGCGACACCCGCCGTCGCCAGCACCACCCGCTCAGCCAGAATCCCCGGGACCGTTCGCTCAGCCACGTCCGCGGGCGCGGCGGCGGACCACGATCACCGACCCGGCGGCGGCTCCGGCCAGCAGGAGCAGGGCCCCGCCGCCGGCCAGCAGCGCGCCGGGCACGCCGGCGGGCTCGGCGCTGGTCGCGGCATTGGTCGCGGTGGCGGTGTCCCGCGCGGTGAGCGCCAGGCCGCCGCCTCCGGTGTCCGGCCCCCAGCCGCCGACCACGATCAGCGTCCCGGAGTCGACGTAGGAGCCGCCGTCGCAGGAGACCTCCACGTCGTACCGGCCGGGCTCGGCGTCCCAGTCGATGTCGGCGCGCCCGACCGCCACGTCACCGCGGTCCCGCAGCACCACGCCCTCCTCCTCGAACGCCTCGGACTCGGCGATCAGCTCGGCGACGCCGCACTCGTCGTCGCCGCATCCGCTGTCGCCGCACTCGTCATCGCCGCACTCGGAGTCGCCGCAGTCGGGGCCGAAGTCGTAGTCGACGGTGATGCGCACGCTGTCGCCCGGTTCGACCTTGTAAGGAGAGATGTCCACGTCCGCCGCCGCCGGTCCCGCCACGCCGGCGACCAGGACCGCCGCGGTGACCACCGCACGGTAGAGAAAGCCCATGCCGGGCTTCTACCCGGCCCCACCGGTCACTCCCGTCCCGCCAACGGCAAATCTTCACCGAGAGTGATCAAGCATTCACCCCTCGTCCAGCGCATCGGCTCGCACCAGTCCGCCGGCCAGGTGGTCGAGCTCCCCCGCCGCCAGCCGGACCACCGCGGTGGCCGCCGCCTCCGGGCCGGCCCGCCGCGCGGTCACCGAGGCGACCAGGCCGGGCAGCCAGAGCTTGGCCTCCTCCGACTCGGCGAAGCGGCGCCCGAGCCGGGTGTCGACCGTGCCGGGGAACAGCTCGAAGACCCGCACGCCGCTCTTGCCGACCTCCTCGTCGACGCTGCGCGCCAGGAAGCTCAGCCCCTGCTTGGCCACGCCGTAGGCGGTGAGGTACGGCCCGCCGCCGCCGGCCAGGTAGACCACCCGGCCCTGCCCGCGCTCGGTCATGTACGGCAGCGCCTCGCGGGTGAACTGCATGGCCGAGCGCAGGTTGACCTCCACGTCGCGCCACCACTGCGCCGGGTCGGTGAGGCTCAGCGGCCCGACCGCGCCCAGCCGCCCGGCGGCGCAGACCAGCAGGTCGAGCCGCCCGTGCAGCCGGATGGCGCGTCCCACCGCGGCGCGGGCGTGCCCGGGGTCGGCCGCGTCGCCGACCAGGGCGACGCCGCGGGCGAACTCGGCGGTCTCCTCCACCTCGTCCCGGGTGCGGGCGGTGACCAGCACCTTGGCTCCGGCCCCGGCCAGCGCCAGGGCCATCGCGCGGCCGATCCCCCGGCCCGCGCCGACGACGAGGGCGACCTGTTCCGCGAGCCGACGATCCGTCACCGACCTACCTCCATGAGGGCAAGATAGCGCCAGATATCACCATCAGGGCTGAAAACGGTGGTTCAGGCGGCATCGTGGCGGAAGCCGGGGAGCCCCTGCTCGGCGAGGGTTCTGGTGAGGACGCGCAGGGCCCGGTGCAACGCCATGTCGTCCAGGTGCCCGTAGCCGAGCACGAGCCCGTTGCGCGGCCGGGCGTCGCAGTAGCGGTCCAGCGTCGCGACCTGGACGTTGCGCTCGCGCAGCAGCCCGGCGAAGCGCTCGGCCGGGAGGTCCTCGGGCAGCAGGAGGGTCACGGAGGAGCCGCCGTCGGCCCCGGCCAGCCGTACGCCGGGCCGGCCGGCCAGCGCGTGCCGTACCAGCGTGCGCTTGGCCGCGTACAGCGCCGACAGCCGGTCGATGCGCCGGGCGACGCAGCCGGTGGCCAGCAGGTCGGCCAGCGCGCGCTGGGCGAGGAAGGCGGGCTGTTCGCCGGCCGCCGCGATCTGCGCACGGATGAGCGGGGCCAGCCGGCGCGGGACGAGCAGGTAGGCCATCGGCAGGGCGTTGGTGAGCAGGGCGCCGAAGGTCCCGATCATCGCGGTGCGGCCGGGGTCGCCGAGGCTGAGGATGCTCGGCTCGGGGCCGAGCGAGGCGTCGGCGTGCCCGTCGAAGCCGGGTTCGAGGACCAGGCAGCCGTGCTCGGCCAGCGCCCGGCGGCGCTCGCGCGACATCCGCACGCCCAGCGGATCGTTGCGCTCGGGCATGACGACGGCCACGTCGCAGTCCTCCGGGATCAGGCCGACCTGGGCGCCGTCGCGGTCCACCGGCAGCGGCAGCACGCGGGCGTGCCGGCGGGCGGCGGCCCGGACCGGCGGCGGGGCCGGGTCCTCGACCGCGACCAGGCGGGCGCCGGCCGCGCTGAGCAGGAGCTGGAGCGCGTGGCCGTAGCCGAGGGTGATGATCACCTCGTGCCCGTCCGTGACCAGGCCGCGCGAGTCGCGCAGGTGGCCGGCCACGGCGGCGCGCAGCTCGGGCAGGCCTGCGGCGGGCAGGTCCTCGACCGGCGGCGCGTGGTGGCTGGCCCGTCGCCAGGCCGCGCGCCAGGCGGCCAGCGGGAAGCCCTCCGGGCTCGGCCGGTCGGGTTCGAGGCTGATGAGCGGCAGTTCGTCCGGCTCGTGGACCGCGCCCGGACCGGTGCTCGCCGCGCGCCGGGCGACGTAGGTCCCCGAGCCCGTTCTGCCGGTCACGTACCCGGCGGCGTGGAGCCGCTCGTAAGCCGTCACCACGACGCCGCGCGAGACCCGCAGGATCCCGGCCAGCGTCCGCGTGGACGGCATGCGGGTCCCCTGTCCCAGCCGTCCGGCGTCGATGGCCTCGCGAAGCTGTGCGGCGAGCTGGTCCTGCAGCGGCCGATCCCCCTCGCGGTCCAGATGGATCGGTACCAGAAGCCTCCTTGGGCTGCGCATGTCGTCTTCCCCCCGTCGCCGGCCGAGCTTTCCACCAAGGGGCGTGACATCCCGTTCCATCGCCCGGCACGCGAGGACAACCTGGCCGGTGAACGCACCAGGGCCACCGGCCGGGCGGCGTGCCCGGGCGAGTGGCCCATGAGTGGTGGGGTTACGAGCGGACGAGCCGCGCGATGGCGTCGCTGGCTTCCTTGACCTTGGCGTCGGCCTCGGGGCCGCCCTTGGCCGCCGCCTCGGCGACGCAGTGCGCCAGGTGCTCCTCCAGGAGGGAGAGGGCGAAGGACTGGAGCGCGCTGCTGGCCGCGGAGACCTGGGTCAGGATGTCGATACAGTACTTGTCGTCCTCGACCATGCGCTGCAGGCCGCGGACCTGGCCTTCGATCCGGCGCAGCCGCCGGTTGTGGTCCTGCTTGTTGGTGGTGTATCCCGCCATCGCCCCGTCCTCTCCCCGGTTGTGCAGCATAACACCGTACCCCCCTACCGTATTCCGGAGGCGGACTGCCGCGCCCGCCTCCGGAACGGTCTCACACACGCGCGGGCTCCGCCTCCGCCCCCACCGGTCGCGGCCGGCGCATGAACACCATCGAGAGCACCGCGCCGGCCAGCGCGGTCACGGCCGCCCCGGTGAAGGCGCCGGAGAAGCCGGCCGAGGAGGTGGCGATCGCGGTCATGACCGCCAGGCCGAGCGCCGAACCCACGTTGTAGGTGGTGTTCACGATGCCCGAGGCCAGACCGGCCTCCTCCGGCTTCGCGCCGGACATCGCCGACATCATCGCCGGGATGTAGGCCAGCGACATGCCGATCGCCGCCACCAGGCTGGCCGGGAGCACGTCCACCACGAACGAGCCGCCGGGCCGGGCGAAGGACAGCCACGCCACACCGGCCGCGAGCACCAGCAGGCCGAGCACGATGAGCGGCTTGGCGCCGAAGCGGGCCAGCAGGCGGGAGGTGATGCCGATCATGAAGATCATGATGGCCACGGTCATCGGCAGCAGCGCCGCGCCGCTCGGGAAGGCGCCGAAGCCGAGCCCCTGCTGCAGGTAGAGGTTGAGGAAGTACCACATCGGGATCCACGCCGCGCCCAGCAGCGTCATCGCCAGGTTGGCCGGGGCCAGGCCCGGGGCGCGCCAGATCGACAGCGGCATCAGCGGGGTGCGGATGCTGCGCTGCAGCAGCAGGAACAGGGCCAGCAGCACCACGCCGCCGCCGACGGCCGCCCAGTTCTCGCCCACGATGCCGAAGACCAGCAGCGCGATGCCGGCCGTCGCGGCCAGGCCGCCGAGCAGGTCGACCGAGCCGCGCCCGCCCTTGGTCGCCGGGAGCAGCGCCGGGACCGCGGCCAGGGTGGCCAGGCCGATCGGCACGTAGATGATGAAGACCCAGGGCCAGCTCAGGTACTCGGTGATCACGCCGCCCAGGAAGACGCCGGCCGTGCCGCCCGCGGGGGCCGCCGCGCCGTACAGGGCCATGGCCCGGCCCAGCTCGCGGGGCTGGCCGCCGAAGAGCATCATGAGCAGGGTCATCGAGGCGGGCGCGATGAGCGCGCCGCCGACGCCCTGGATGCCGCGGCCGAGGATCTCCACCCACGCCGTCCCGGCCGCCGCGGCGACCACCGAGCCGGCGACGAGCACGAGCCAGCCGATGGAGAAGATCTTGCGGGCGCCGAACAGGTCGGACAGGCGCCCGCCCAGCAGGAGCAGCCCGCCGAAGGCCACTACGTAGGCGTTGAACACCCACTGCAGGCCGCTGTCGGTGAACCCGAGGTCACGCTGCATGTCCGGCAGCGCGACGCCGATGATCGACGTGTCCATGATGACCATGAACTGCGCGGCGGCGAGCACCAGCAGGGCCCACCAGCGACGCGGATCGGGTGACATGGCCGTCTCCTTTCCTCATACCCCACGGGGGTACCTCGATTCGATGACGGGGAACGTAACATACCCCCCTAGGGTTTGCAACGCCGGACCGCTCCGCCGCGCTTCTCCCGGCCGAGTGGTCCTGGTACGGCAGGCGTCCCGGCGGCTTTGCTGGAGCCATGAGCGTGAGACTCGCGGAGGCGCCGGTCCTGCACCGGCACGGCGACGGAGCCTTGGAACGCGCCCGGCACGCGGTCGGCGCGGCACGGACCGCGTCACGGCTGCACCTGGCCTCCGCCTTGCTGGTCGAGGGCCTGCTGACGACCGAGACGCCGCGCCCCGACCACGCCCTGCCCCGGCTGGAGGAGGCCCTCGGGCTGCTGGCCGGCGAGTGCGGCCCGGAGGCGACGCGGCTGTGGGCGCAGGTGCGGATCGCCCTCGGCCGCGTCCACCGGCGCTCAGGCCGGCACCGCGAGGCCGAGCGCGAGCTGCGCCAGGCGCTGGACGCGGTCGAGCCCGAGTCGCTCGACGCGGTGCTGGTCCTGAACGAGCTGGGCGCGACCCGGCGCGGCGCGGGCGAGCACGATCAGGCCGAGGCGTGGTACCGGCGGGCGCTCGCGCTGGCGGAGTCGGCGTCGGGGCTCGGCAGCCCGCAGGCGGTGGCGATCCTGATCGAGGTGGAGGCCCCGCCCGCGGCGTAGCGTGAATGCGCACCGACTAAAGGTGAGCCATTCCCATGTATGTCTTTTTCGCCATTCAAATCGCCGCTTTCATGACATCATCGTCCTTTCCCCTCCGATCATGGGAGACGTTGATGGCCGATGATCAGCAACTGCTCGATGAATGGTTCCGCGGCAATCCCGGCGATTGGCATGAATCGCGGTCAAAAGTAACTTTTCCTGCACGTGCTCAGGTTCTCGAACTCGCCGTCCAGCTCTCGCGCTCGGTCCCGGGGCACATCGCCGAATTCGGCGTCTGGAAGGGCTATTCGACGCGGGTGATCCGCGATGAGCTGTGGCGCGCCCGGTTATGGGACCTGCGTCAGCGCCGCAAGCGCATCTACGCCTTCGACTCCTTCCAGGGCCTGCCCGAGGGCTACGAGCACCTTCCCGCCGGCACCTTCGCCACCCCGATCCCCCGGCTGAAGGGGGTGCGCGTGGTCGACGGCTTCTTCGAGGACACCCTGACGCCGGCCCTGGCCGCCGAGATCGGCACCGTCAGCCTCGCCCACCTCGACGCCGACCTGGAGTCGGCCACCACCTGCGTGCTCGACTGGCTGACCCCGATGCTCACCGGCGGCAGCCTGCTGCTGTTCGACGAGTTCCTGGGCGAGGACCCGGCCGAGTTCCGCGCCTTCCGCGACTGGCAGGAGCGCACCGGCACCAGAACCGCGCTGCTGGCGCTGTTCGGCCGCGAGCCGAGCGGCAAGGGCGCGATGACCGACCGCCGCGCCCTGTTCCAGGTGATCGGCAGCCGGACGCTCAAGAAGTCGCCGCCCCTGCTCCCGACCCGGTGGCGCCGCCGGCTGGCGTCGAAGTGGTGAGCCAGCCCGCGTAACGCGTGGCGAACAGCCCCGGCAGCCCGCCGGTGTGCAGGAAGACCACCCGGTCGCCGCGCGCGATGCGCCCCTCGCGGGCCGCCGCGACCAGCCCGGCCATCGCCTTGGCCGTGTAGACCGGGTCGAGCAGCAGCCCGTCGGTGCGGGCCGCCAGCAGCAGGGCCTCCAGTGCCGGGCCGGTGGGCTCGCCGTAACCCGCGCCGATCCGGCCGGTGTCCAGGGCGCACCGGCCGGTCGGCTCGGGCCGGCCGGTGCGCGCGGCCACCTGCGCCGCCAGCTCCTCGACCGCCCGCGCCAGATCGGGGCGAGCGCCGACGTCCACCCCGAGCACGCGGGCGTGCTCACCCAGTCCCGCCACGAGCCCGGCGTGCGTGCCGCCCGAGCCGCTGGCCACGACCACCAGGTCCGGGCGCAGCGCCTCGTCCAGCTCGCGGGCCACCTCGGCGTAGCAGGCGACGCCCTCGGGGCTGGAGCCGCCGATCGGCAGCGCGTACGGCTTGCGCCCCTGCTCCGCCAGCTCCCGGGCCCGCGCCCGGATCGCCTCCTCCAGCTCCTCGTACGGCAGAGCCGCCCCCACCAGCCACCGCACCCGAGCCCCGAGCACCTCGTCGAGCAGCACGTTCCCGCTCGCGACCGGCTCCGCGGCCAGCCGGGTCAGGACCAGGTCGCAGCCCAGCCCGGCGACGTTGGCCGCGGCCGCGGTCATCCGGGCGTGGTTGCTCTGCGCCCCGCCCCCGGTGACCAGGTGGTCGCACCCCTGCCGCCGGGCCTCGGCCACCAGCGCGGCCAGCTTGCGCGCCTTGTTGCCGCCGCCGGCCAGCCCGGTCAGGTCCTCGCGTTTGACCCACAGGTCGCTCAGGCCGAGCTCACCGGCCAGGCCGGGCAGCCGGTGGAGCGGCGTGCCGGCGATGGGGAGCAGGGCGTCGTCGCTGTCTCGCATGCCGCCACTCTGCCAGCCCGGCGGCCTCAGCGGAGGAAGGCGGCGGCCACGCCCGCGTCCACCGGGATGTGCAGCCCGGTGGTGTGGGAGAGCTGGGTGAGCAGGAAGACCGCCTGGGCGATGTGCTCGGGCAGCACCTCCCGCTTGAGCAGCGTCCGCTGCGCGTAGAAGGCGCCCAGCTCGGCCTCCGGCACGCCGTAGACGGCCGCGCGGTTGGCGCCCCAGCCGGAGGCGAAGATGCCCGAGCCGCGCACCACCCCGTCGGGGTTGACGCCGTTGACCCGGATGCCGTGCTCGCCCAGCTCGGCGGCGAGCAGCCGGACCTGGTGGGCCTGGTCGGCCTTGGCCGCGCCGTAGGCCAGGTTGCTGGGCCCGGCGAAGACGGCGTTCTTGGAGGAGATGTAGACGAGGTCGCCGCCCAGCCCCTGGGCGATCATCACACGGGCGCTCTCGCGGGAGACGAGGAAGGAGCCGCGGGCCATCACGTCGTGCTGGAGGTCCCAGTCGGCGACGGTCGTCTCCAGCAGCGGGCGCGACAGCGACAGGCCGGCGTTGTTGACGACCAGGTCGAGGCCGCCGAAGGCGAGGACCGCCTGCCGTACGCCCTCGACGACCTCGGACTCGGCGGTGACGTCCATGCGGACGGCCAGCGCGTCGCCGAGCTCGGCGGCGACCTTCTCGGCGGCGGCCGGGTCGCGGTCGGCGACCACCACGCAGGCCCCCTCGGCGGCCAGCCGCCGGCAGGTAGCCGCGCCGATGCCCGAGCCGCCGCCGGTGACCAGGGCGACCCGCCCGGCCAGCGGCTTCGGCGGCGGCATGCGGCGCAGCTTGGCCTCCTCCAGCTCCCAGTATTCGATGCGGAACTTCTCCGCCTCCTCGATCGGCCGGTAGCGGGAGACCGACTCCGCGCCGCGCATCACGTTGATCGCGTTGACGTAGAACTCACCGGCCACCCGGGCGGTCTGCGCGTCCTTGCCGAAGGAGAACATGCCGACGCCGGGCACCAGCACGATCGCCGGGTCCGCGCCGCGCATGGGCGGCGAGCCGGGCACGGCGTGGCGCTCGTAGTAGGCGGTGTAGGCCGCGCGGTAGGCCTCGAACTGGGGCTCGATCGCGGCTTCCGGGTCGAGGACGAGCGGCGCGACCTTGGTGCGCAGGAAGTGGTCGGGGCAGGAGGTGCCCAGCGCGGCCAGCCGCTCCAGCTCGGCGCGGGAGACGAAGTCGAGCACCTCGGCGCTGTCGGTGAACCGCCCGACGACCGGGTGGGCGCTCGAAGCCAGGCCGCGCAGCACCGGGAAGAGCTCGGCGGCGCGGACCCGGCGCTCGGCCTCGGGCAGCGTCTGGCGCACCACCGGGCCGAACGGGTCGGGCCGGCCGTGCTCGGCGAGGTAGGACTCGGCGGTGCGGATGATCTCCAGGGAGTGCGCCTCGCACTCGGCGGAGCTCTCGCCCCACGCGGTGATGCCGTGGCCGCCCAGGACGCAGCCGATGGCCGCCGGGTTGGCCGCCTTGATCGCGGCGATGTCGACGCCGAGCTGGAAGCCGGGCCGCCGCCACGGGACCCACGCCACCCGCTCGCCGAAGATCCGCCGGGTCAGCTCCTCGCCGTCGGCGGCGCAGGCCAGCGCGATACCGGAGTCGGGGTGCAGGTGGTCGACGTGCGGGGCGTCCACCAGGCCGTGCATCGCGGTGTCGATGGAGGGCGCGGCGCCGCCCCGGCCGTGCAGGCAGAAGTCGAAGGCGGCGACCATCTCGTCCTCGTGCTCGACGCCGGGATAGCGGCCGGCCAGCGCCCGCAGCCGGTCGAGCCGCAGCACGGCCAGACCGGCCTCGGTCAGCGTGCCGAGGTCGCCGCCGGAGCCCTTGACCCACATCAGCGGGATCGGCTCGCCGCTGACCGGATCGGGCGCCTCGCCCTTGGCCGAGGCGTTGCCGCCGGCGTAGTTGGTGTTGCGCGGGTCGGCGCCCAGCCGGTGCGCCCGCTCCAGCAGCTCGTCCTGCGGTCGCGTCATGCTCCCCACCCTGCCTGCGCGCCGCCCACCCGCTCGGCGCAGATCTTCGCGAAATATCCGGACCTGGCGTAGGCGGCCATCGGGTCCGGGTCGAGGCCTTTGGCCGCACGGAACTCGGCCAGTGCGGGCCGTACGTCGGTGTTGAAGGCGTCCATGAGAACGGCGTTGGCCGCCAGCACGTCGCCCTCACGCTGCGCGGCCGACAGGGCAGCGCGGTCGATGCGCAGCACCTTGGCCGCCGCCTCCTGCACGTTGAGCACCGAGCGGATCTGACCGGGGATCTTGGGCTCGATGTTGTGGCACTGGTCGAGCATGAAGGCGATGCCGCCGGACGGCTCGCGCAGCACCTCGGCCAGGATTCGGAAGAGCTGGAAGGGGTCGGCCGCGCCGACCATCAGGTCGTCGTCGGCGTAGAAGCGCGAGTTGAAGTCGAACCCGCCCAGCCGGCCCTCGCGCAGCAGGAAGGCCACGATGAACTCGATGTTCACCCCCGGCGCGTGGTGGCCGGTGTCCACCACGACCTGCGCCTTCGGCCCGAGCTTGAGGCAGTGCGCGTAGGCGGTGCCCCAGTCCGGCACGTCGGTGGTGTAGAAGCTGGGCTCGAACAGCTTGTACTCCAGCAACAGGCGCTGGCCCTCGCCGAGCCTTGCGTAGACCTCGGCCAGCGCCTCGGCCAGGCGGTCCTGGCGGGCGCGGATGTCGTCCTGGCCGGGGTAGTTGGTGCCGTCGGCGAACCAGAGCTTGAGCTCAGGCGAGCCGGTGGCGTCCATGATGTCCACGCACTCCAGCAGGTGGTCGACGGCCTGGCGGCGGATCGCCGGGTCCGGGTGGCAGACGCTGCCCAGGCGGTAGCCGTCGTCCTGGAAGGTGTTGGAGTTGATCGCGCCGATGCGCAGGCCGAGCTCCCCGGCGTACCGCGCCAGGTGGGCGTAGTCGTCGACCCGGTCCCACGGGATGTGCAGGGCGACGCTGGGGGCGGCGCCGGTGTAGGCGTGCACCTGGGCGGCGTCGGCCAGCTTCTCGTACGGATCCCTCGGCACGCCCGGCTGGGCGAAGACCTTGAAGCGGGTGCCGGAGTTGCCGAACGCCCACGAACAGGTCTCGACGGCGAGCTCGTCCAGGCTCATCGCATCACCTCGTGTAAAACGTTTTAACAGATGTGCCGAGGCTAGAGCGGCTGACTGGCGGGTGTCAATCGGGGCCGCTATCCTGCCTCCCACTGCTCGATTCCTTAACACGTTTCAAGAGGCCCGATGAAGGACGTCTCCATCAAGGACGTGGCCGCCCGCGCGGGCGTCTCCGCCGGCACGGTCTCCAACGTGCTCAACCGGCCCGGCAAGGTCGCCGAGGAGACCCGGCTGCGCGTGGAACGCGCCGTGCAGGAGCTCGGCTTCGTCCGGCACGGCTCGGCCTCCTCGCTGCGCGCCGGGCGCAGCCGCTCGCTCGGGCTGGCCGTGATCGACATCGCCAACCCGTTCTTCACCGAGGTCGCCGCCGGGGCGGAGGACGTCGCCAGCGCCGAGGGGTACGCGGTGCTGCTGGCCAACTCGGCCGCCGACCCGGCCAAGCAGGAACGCGTGCTGCGCGTGCTGGCCGAACAGCGGGTGGGCGGCGTGCTCATCACCCCGGTCGGCGACGAGCTGCACCAGCTCGACCTGCTGCGCGAACGCGGCATCAACGTCGTGCTCGTCGACCATCCCGCGCACCGGCCCGACCAGTGCGCGGTCGCGGTCAACGACGTCGCCGGCGGCACCCTGGCCGCCACCCACCTGCTCGCCTCCGGCGCCCGCGCGCTCACCTACGTCAGCGGCCCGCTCGGCATCCGGCAGTGCCGCGACCGCCTCGACGGCGCGCGCCGGGCCGGAGCACCGGTGACCGAGCTGATCGTCCCCGCCATGAACGCGCGCGGCGGCGAGCGGGCGGCGGCCGACCTGCTCGCCGCGGGACCGCTGCCCGAGGCGGTCTTCTGCGCCAACGACCTGCTCGCCCTGGGCCTGCTGCGCGGCCTGCTCCAAGCCGGCGTCCGCGTCCCCGAGCAGGTCCGGGTGGTCGGCTACGACGACATCGACCTGGCCGGGGCCTCCGTCGTCGCGCTCACCTCCGTCCGCCAGCCCATCCGCCGCCTCGGGCAGGTCGCCGCCGAGCTCCTGCTCGACGAGTGCGACCACCCCGAGACGCACGCGCACCGGCAGATCATGTTCCAGCCCGAACTCGTCGTCAGGGAGTCGGCCCCATGACCACCTTCGCCGCCGTCGACCTGGGCGCCTCCAGCGGGCGCGTGATCGTCGCCGACGAACGGCTGCGGCCGGTCGAGATGCGCCGCTTCCCCAACGGCCCGCTGCGGCGGGGCGGAGCGCTCCGCTGGGACCTGCCCCGGCTGCTGGCCGAGATCGAGGCCGGGCTGGCCGCCGCGGGGCCGCTGACCTCGCTGGGCATCGACTCCTGGGCGGTCGACTACGGGCTGCTCGACGCCGCCGGCAGGCTGCTGGCCGACCCGGTGTCCTACCGCGACAGCCGTACCGACGGGGTGCGGGAGCAGGTGGCCGCCGAACTCGGCGACGCCGAGCTCTACGCCCGCTCCGGCCTGCAGTTCCTGCCCTTCAACACGCTCTACCAGCTCCGGGCCGACCCTCTGGTACGGCAGGCCGCGACGATGCTGCTCGTCCCCGACCTGATCGCGCACCACCTGACCGGCGAGAGCGGCGCGGAGGTGACCAACGCCTCCACCACCGGCCTGCTCGACGCCCGCACCCGCCGGTGGTCGGCCGAGCTGATCGGCCGGCTCGGCCTCGACGCCGGGCTCTTCCCTGCGCTCCGGCACCCGGGCGACACCATCGGCACGACCGCCTCGGGCACGCCGGTGGTCGCGGTCGCCTCGCACGACACCGCCTCCGCGGTCGTCGCCGTCCCCGCCGAGGGGCCGCGTTTCGCCTACCTGTCGTGCGGCACGTGGTCGCTGGCCGGGGTCGAGCTGGCGGCGCCGGTGCTGACCGAGGAGAGCCGGCTGGCCGACTTCACCAACGAGGCCGGTCTCGACGGCACCGTCCGCTACCTGCGCAACGTCATGGGCCTGTGGATCCTGCAAGAGTGCCTGCGCGAGTGGGGCGATCCCGAGCTGGGCCCCCTGCTGGCCGCCGCGGCCGAGCTGCCCACCCGGGCAGTCGTCGATCCGGGGCTCTTCCTGGCCCCCGGCGACATGCCCGCGCGCATCGCCGCCGAATGCCGCCGCACCGGGCGGCCCGAGCCGCGCACCCCCGCGGAGACCGTGCGCTGCGTCCTGGCCAGCCTCGCCCTGGCCCACCGCGACGCGCTGCGCGACGCCCAGCGGCTGTCCGGTCAGGAAGTGGACGTGATCCACCTGGTCGGTGGCGGGGCGCGCAACGCGCTGCTGTGCCAGCTCACCGCGGACGCCTGCGGCCTGCCGGTCCTGGCCGGCCCCGCCGAGGCCACCGCGCTGGGCAACCTGCTGGTGCAACTGCGGGCCACCGGAAAGGTCGGCGGGCTGGCCGAGATGCGCGCGCTGGTCCGCGAGACGCAGGAGATCGTCGCCTACGAACCCCGGAGTTTTTTCCCGACGGTGTAGAAAAGCGGTCCGGCCCCTTCGTCATGCTGGTGAAACGACACCTCGAAGGAGTCAGCATGAAGTTCATGATGTTCGTCTGCACCGACCTCGCGCCCGACACCGACCAGAGCGCCTACCCCGACATCGAGCAGTGGGTGGGCGAGAACGACAAGCTCGGCCGCCGCCTCGACGGCGACGTCCTGGCCGCCCCCGCCGAGGCCAGGACGGTCCGGGTGCGCGAGGGCAGTCTGCTCGTCTCCGACGGGCCGTTCACCGAGACCCGTGAGGTCATCGTGGGCTACGACATCCTCGAATGCGCCTCGATCGACGAAGCCGTCGAGGTCGCCGCCGCCCACCCGATGGCACGCGGCGGCCGAATCGAGGTACGAGCTTTCGGAACGCTGTAATCCGCGGGCCCCTCCAGGGACTTATGGGTGTGGACCAACCCCAACAACGCTTCACCGAGCTCTACGACCGGCACTACCGCGGCGTCCTCGGCTACGCGCTGCTGCGCGCCGAACGGCAGGCCGCCGAGGACGTGGCGGGCGAGACCTTCCTGATCGCCTGGCGACGGCTGCGCGAGGTCCCCGACCCCGCGCTGCCGTGGCTGCTCGGCGTGGCCCGGAACCTGCTGCGCAAGCAGCGCGACTCCGGGCTGCGCGGGCAGGCCCTCGCCACCCGGCTGGCCGACCTGGCCCCTCCGCCCGAGGACGACGTCGCAGAACGCGTCGCCCAGCGCGAGGCCGCCCTGGCCGCCCTCGCCGAACTCGGCGACCAGGACGTCGAAGCCCTGGTCCTGGCGAGCTGGTACGGGCTGACCCCGGCCGAGGCGGCCCGCGTGGCGGGCTGCTCGGCCAAGGCCTTCGCCGTCCGCCTGCACCGTGCCCGCCGCCGCCTGTCGCACGCGCTCGACCGAGCCGCACTCACCCTGGAGGAACGACGATGACCCCCGACGACCTGATGCTCAGCCTGCGCCCCGACGCCCTCACCGAGGACAGCCACCGGCTGCGCCGCGAGCGCGACCTGTCGGCCGCCTTCGCCGCCGCCCGGCGGCCCCGGTCCCCGCTGCCCGCGCGGCTGCTCAAGGCCGGGCTCGGCCTGGCCGCCGCCGCGGCGGTCGGCGTGCCGTACGTGGTCAGCAGCTCCCCCGCGACCGCTCCCCCATCGGTGGCGAGCCCTGGCGGATCGGCCGGCGTGGCGGCCGTCCCGGCTCCGGCCGAGACCGTCGACGCCCGCTCCTTCCTGCTGGCCGGCGCCGAGACCCTCGCCAAGACGCCCGCGGCCTCGGCTCGTTACTGGTTCTCCAGCACCCGCACCTACGACCCGGTCAAGGGCGGCGGGGTGCTCGCCGTCACCGACGAGGTCTGGAGCAGCCCGCGTGGCGGCCGCCTGGTCACCGGCAAGGACGCCGAGTACCTGCCCGCCCGGCCCGGCGCCGCCCTGCCCGAGGAGAAGAGCCTCGACCATGGGCCCATGCTGCTGAAGACCGCGATCGGCGGCGCGCTCGTCAGCGACGCCGACGTCGCCGCCCTGCCCAGCGGCCAGGCGGCCCTCGACCGCTGGCTCCGCGACGCCTACCAGGGCCGGGGCAAGGACCTCCCCTCCGAGGCCGCCGCCGAGGCGCGCGCGGAGACCTACCCCGCCTTCGTCCTGGGCGCCGCGCGCTTCCTGCTCGACTCCCCCGCCACCCCGGCCACGCGTGCCGCCGTTCTGCGCCTGCTCGCCGCCCAGCCCGGCCTCACCATGCAGCAGGGCGTCACCGACCCGGCCGGCCGCTCCGGCGTCCAGATCGGCCTGGCCGGCAGCCCGGTCCAGCTCACCGTCGACCCCACCGGCGCCAAGCTGCTCGCCTTCACCTACACCGGCCCGGACGTCCCCGAGAAGCGCGCCGGCACCTCGGTGCGCGCGGCCCAGGTCAGCGGCCGCAAGGTCGCCATCCTCTCCTCCGGCTGGGTGGACACCCTGGGCGCCCGTCCCTGATCCCTCGGGCTGATCGAGGTCACTCCTGCTCGTGAGCCAGGCGCCAGCGTTCGTGGTGGGCGTGGCGCAGGGTCGCGGCTTGCCGTACGGACTCGGGGGGCAGGGGTTCGGCCAGCCAGGGGTGGATGCGGCGGGCGATGCCCCGGGCGAACTGTTCGCCGGCCGGGGTGAGGCCGGGGCCCTCGGCCAGGGCCTCGGCGGTGGCGTGGGTGGCCTCGCGCCAGCGGGCGTACTCGGTCTCGGCCTCCTGCCGGCGGCCGGGCGGGGGGCCGGTGCGCACGATCCGGCGCCAGAACGCGGTGACGGCCAGGAAGGCATAGCAGCCCTGGAGCACGCCGGCGACGGGGCGGGGGTCGGCGCGCCACGGCACGTACCGGCGGGAGGTGTCGGCCGGGCTGGTGAGCGGGGCCAGGTCGTCCACCGCGCCGAGCACGAGGTGCTGGAACTCGTGCAGGAGGGCTTCGGCCAGCCGTACCGGGTCGGGTGGGATGTAGAGGGCGACGGTGCCCCAGGCCCAGCCGGAGCTCGCACCCGCTCCCGGTTCGCGCAGGGGCACGAGGGTGCGGACGCCGGCGGCCAGGGCGGCGGCGGCCCTGCGGTCGAGGCGGACGAGGAGGTGCCAGGCTTCGGCGAGTCTCGCCCGGAGGGTCTCCAGCTCCGCGGGGCCGGGCGTGAGGCGGTCGCCGAAGACGGCGAAGCGGGGGTCGAGGGCGTCGACGGCGAGGCGGAGTTCGAGGCCGTCGCCGGCCAGGGTCAGGCGGGGCACGGGGGTCCAGCGGCCGTCGGCCCACCGGCCCAGGCCGGGCAGGAGCAGGGGGTCTCCGGGGAGGTCGCAGGGGCGGTGCGCGCGGATCGCGGCCACCGCGGCGAGCGCGTTCAGGTAGCCGGGGTCGGGGGTCTCGCCCCGGCGTAATCGGGCCAGGCCGTCAACCGCCCACAGGCCCAGTTGCGGGAGGTCCAGCAGCTTGGCCACCAGGCGGGGTTCGGTGTGTTCCACCTCGGCCAGGAGGGTGAAGGCGGGCTCGGCCGCCGGGCAGCCCCGGCGGACGGCCTCCAGCAGCAGGCGTTGTTTGCTGCGCTGGGCTTGGGTGAGCTTGCGTACGGTCGCCACGGAGGGGCGGCCGGTGGCGAGCTCGGTCACCTCGGTCTCGTCGAGCCGGTGGATCACCGGCCGCCGGGCGGGGCGAAGTCGGCTTCCTGGGGGCGGTCGCCGGGCGGGGTGGGGTCGGCTTGCCAGAGGCGGTCGCCGGTGTCGCAGCGGCCGACCAGCCGGTCCACCGCTCGGGCCACGACGTCGTCGTCCAGCTCGGCGAGCTCGGACAGGGACATCCGGGTGAGATCGACCAGCCCCTCGCCGGGATCAAGACTCGCAGCCGCCATCCAGGCCCTCCTAGAACCCCGTTAACCGGGATGATACGCCGCCCACTCGCCCCGAAGATACGCCCGCCCGGTGATCCGGTACGGCTACCGCCCCCAGAGCTCCCGCACCCCGCCGAGCGCATCGGGACGGACCTGAGGCTCGACGTCCCAGATCATGGTGGCCCGCTCCTCCACGGTGTAGCGCGGCCACGAACGCCCCGGGTCGAGGTCGCGGATGAACGACACCCAGGCCCCGTGCATGGCATCGGCCAGCGCCTGCGGCGGATTGCCCCCCGCGACCGCGGCCACACCGGGCGCGCCGAGCAGGTCGAAGGCGAACGGCAGGTCCAGGCAGTGCAACGCCAGGTCCCCCGGCAGGAACCCGCCCGCCTCCCCCGAGCTCCAGTCGAACTCGTACAGCCAGGTCGGCAACCCCTGCTCGGCCCGCCCGTCGGCGAGGTCCACGCCGAAGGACCGGAACAGCCCGTCGGTCAGCGCCTGCCCCAGCAGCCGCCCCGGCCCGTAGTGCGCGGCGAAGGCCTCGGCCCGCTCGCCGACCAGCCCGAACCCGGCCAGGACGGGCAGCGCGTGCTCGTCCGGCATCGGGATCATGCTGAACTCGTCCCTGGTGAAGCCGAGCACCAGCGGGACCCGCCCGGCCGCCCCGGATCGCAGGGCGTCACGGACCGGGACCGGCACGACCTGCCCGTCGGCGAACGGCGCGACGGTCAGCGGGAGGACGTTGTCGGGTCCGGGCGCGGTCAGCTTGTCCTGCAGCGTGAGCAGTTCGTCGTCGGTCAGGCCGCGCAGTGCCTCGACGGTGGCGGGCACGCCGGTGCGTCTGGTGAACAGCTCGGCCACCCGCAGCCCGGCGGCGCGGTCCTGCTCGTGCATGACCGCGCCGGAGACCGAGATCGCCGCCCGGAACAACCCCTGCGCGGCGGGCGTGGCCAGCAGGGTGAGCACCGCACCGCCCCCGGCGGACTGCCCGGCGATGGTGACCTGCGCCGGGTCGCCGCCGAAGGCGGCGATGTTGTCGCGCACCCACTCCAGGGCCGCGACCCAGTCGAGCACGCCCCGGTTGTCCGGCGCGCCCTCCAGGTGCAGGAAGCCCTCGACGCCCAGCCGGTAGCCCACCGAGACCAGCACGACGCCGTCCCGGTTGAACGACGCGCCGTCGTACCACGGGCTCGCGGCCGAGCCGCCGATGAAGCCGCCGCCGTGGATCCACACCAGGACCGGGCGCTTGCCGGTGACGTCCGGGGTGAAGACGTTGAGGTTGAGGATGCCTTCGCCCGGGATGCTGGGCTCGGGGATGATCGTCATCTCCGACAGCGGCTTGCGCTGGGCGGTCGGACCGTAGTCGTACGCCTCCAGCGGCTCCTGCCAGGGCTCCGGCGGCTGGGGAGCCGCGAAGCGGAGCTCGCCCACCGGGGGCTTCGCGTAGGGGATGCCGAGGAAGCGCGCGCCCTGGGCGGTCTTCTTCCCTTTGACCAGGCCGGAGGCGGTGGGGACCACGACTGCGTCATCGTTGCTCATACGTATAACCATAGCGCTTTAGAGCATAATTCTGCTCGCTCTGGAGGGTCATCTCGGCGGCAACGCACAGGCCGGCGTCCCGCCCGGCAGCCGATGCCGGTTCCGCGCCACCAGCCGGTACACGGCGTGCGCCACCCACCGCAGCGGCGGCACCCGCAGCGCCCAGCCCGCCAGGCTCCACGGCAGCCCGGCGTCGATCAGCAGCTTCGCCACCGCCTGGGCTCCGCCGTACACCCTTGGGCCGTCGATCCACAGCAGCTCGTAGGTGGCCCGCTCGGCGGTGACGCCCAACTCACCCAGGTCGGCGAACTGCCAGGCGGTGATCCGCGCCGAGGTCCGCAACCGCCGCTCGACGAAGCGGACACAGGTGGCACAGAAGCCGCAATCACCGTCGAACACCAGCACAGGGGCCATGTACCGGAGTCTACGCAGACTCCTCCCAGGGCCGCCCGGCAGGTTCGTCAGGCTCGGTCCTTGAGACGGAGTGCTTCCTTGCGGGCCTCGGCCTGGATGGTCCGCTCGCGCTCCAGCCACTCCGGGTTCTCCGCCTTGAGCGCGTCGATCTCGGCGGTGGTGAGCGGCTCGGTGATGCCCGCCCGGGCCAGGCCGGAGATGGAGACCCCGAGCTTGGCGGCCACGACCTGCCGGGGGTGGGGGCCGTTGCGGCGCAGGTCGGTGAGCCAGGCGGGCGGGGTGGCCTGCATGGCGTTGAGCTCGTCCCGGGAGACCACGCCCTCCTGGAACTCGGCCGGCGTGGCCGACAGGAGGACACCCAGCTTCTTGGCCGCGGTCGCGGGCTTCATCGTCTGGGTCGTCTTGGGCTTGAGCGAGGTCATGGGTCAAGGGTAATCAGTCGGAGGCGGTCCCCTTGACATCGATACCCTGGTGAGGTGACTGATGGGGAGAGCGGCAGGACGTTCCGGCTGGCGTACGTGCCCGGCGTGACGCCGGCCAAATGGGTGAACATCTGGACGGAGCGGCTGCCCGACGTGCCGCTCACGCTGGTCGCGGCCACCGTCGGCGAGGTGGCCGACCTGCTGCGGAACGGCGGGGCCGACGCGGGATTCGTCCGGTTGCCGGTGGACCGGGAGGGGCTCAGCGTGATCCCCCTGTACGTCGAGACCACGGTGGTCGTCGTGCCCAAGGACCACGCGGTGGCCGCGGCCGACGAGGTGGAGGTCGCCGACCTGGCCGACGACGACGTCTTCCACCCGCTGGACGACACCATCGAGTGGCCGTCCCGTCCGGGCCAGCCCGCCTTCACCCGGCCCGAGACCACGGCCGAGGCGGTCGAGCTGGTGGCGTCCGGGGCTGGGCTGCTGCTGGTGCCGCAGTCGCTGGCCCGGCTGTACCACCGGCGCGACCTCACCTACCGGCCGGTCCTGGACTGCCCGCAGTCGCAGGTCGCGCTCGCCTGGCCGGCCGAGGCGACGACCGACCTGGTGGAGGACTTCATCGGGATCGTCCGCGGCCGTACGGCCAACAGCTCGCGCGGCCGTACCCCGCCGGCCGCCGCCGGGAAGAAGCCGGCTCAGCGCAAGCCCGCGCCCAACCGCCGGTCCGTGCCGCCCGGCCGACAGAGCAACCAGGGCAAGAAGAAGGGCCCCCGACCCCGCTAACCCAGCGATCGCGCCCTACTCGCCGGAGCCGCCGCCCGTTGCGCTTCGCCGTACCTCTGTCTCCTGCCCGTACGGCGGAGCCAGCGCGGCGATCTCCGCAGCGAGCACGTCGGGCGCGTCGAGCTGGACGAAGGTCCGCGCACCGGGCACCTCGACCAGCGTGGCGTCGCGGAAAGCCGCCCGCAGCCGCCGGCCGAGCGCGGGCTTGAACGCCGGGTCGGCCATCCCCCAGACGATCTTCACCGGCCCGGCGAACTCCTTGAGCCGGGTGGACACGTCGAGCAGTTCCTTCGGATCGATGGCCCGCAGGAAGCGGGTGGCGTCGCGCCGGATCTCCCGGTTGCTCAGGCTCGGCTCCATCCAGCTCCTGCTCTGGACCGGGTCCAGCTTGTTGGCGAGCAGCCCCAGGCCGAGCGGCGAGTGCCGGAAGGCGCGCCAGCGCATGGGCTGCAGGTTGAACCACATCCGGCCTTCCCCGCCGAGCAGCCGGAAGATCACGTTGAACGGGAAGGGCGGGAAGGTGTCGAACGCGTCGCAGTTGGTGAGCACGACCCGCCCGATCCGCCGGGCGTCGAGGTCGAGCACGTACTGGCAGAGCGCTCCCCCGGTGTCGTTGCCGACGAGGGTGACGTCGTGCAGGTCGAGCGCCTCCAGAAAGGCGAGGATCTGGCCCGCCACGCCGCGCGGCGACTGGTCGGCGTCGTTCTTGAGCGGGGTGCGGTGGGCCCCGAGGGGCCAGTCGGGGGCGTAGGAGCGGATCCCCTGCTCGGCCAGCCGTTCGGCGACGGCGGACCAGACCGAGCCGTCCACTAAGAACGCGTGCACGAACACCACCGGCGGCGCGGCCACCTCACCCTTTTCCGGCCCGGCGATTCGGTAACTGACAGGTCCTTGCGGAAGCTCGATGATCGGCATGCGAGAATCCTCAGAAAGATACAACCTGCATGTAACTTACGGACAGACTGTATGCAAATATCCCGCCGCACGCAAGCGGACCGCACCGCCGCCACCCGTACCGCCCTCATCGCCGCAGGCAGGAGGCTCTTCGCCGAGCACGGATTCGCCGGCGTCGGCACCGAGGCCATCGTCCGCGACGCCGCCGTCAGCCGTGGCGCGCTCTACCACCACTTCGGCGACAAGACCGAACTCTTCGCCGCCGTCCTCGCGGACGTGGAAGGCGAGGTCACCACCCAGCTCGCCGCCGCCGTCGACGCCGAGGCCGAGGCCGACTTCGTCACGCTGATGATGGCCAGCCTCCAGGCCTGGCTCGACGCCTGCCAGCGTGCCGAGGTACGCCGCATCGTCCTGATCGACGGCCCCTCCGTACTGGGCTGGGCCCGCTGGCGCGACATCTGCCAGCCGCACATCCTCGGCCTCATCGAACACGTCCTCGCCCAGGGCATGCGCGACGGAACCCTCTCCCCGCTCCCCGCCCGGCCCCTGGCCCACCTCCTCCTCGCCGTCGCCGACGAGGCCGCCCTCTACATCAGCGCCGCCCCCGACCCGACCGCCGCCCGCCAGGACATGGAAACCACCATCCGCCCCCTCGTCGAGGCCCTGATCCACCACTGACACGCCAAAGGCGACCTCCCACCCAGGGAGATCGCCTTTCCACCGGTTCGCAGGTCAGCCCTGAGCCGACTCCCACAACCCCATGATGTTGCCCTCCGAGTCGGTGAAGTAGCCGGCGAAGCCCATGTCCCCGACCGCCATCTTGGGCGAGATGACCTGGCCGCCGAGGGACTCGACCTTCTCCAGCGCCTCATCGACGCTTGTCACGTCGATCACGATCACCGGCGTCTTGAACTTGCCCCCCTCGCCGCTCCGATCGAACATCCCGCCGTTGATCCCCCCGGCCTCGGTCGGCATGCCCTGCTCGTCGATGGGCGTGGTCATGACCATGGTGTAGTCCATCTCGGGCACCGGCTGAAGCTGCCACCCGAAGGCCTCCCGATAGAACGCACTGGCCCGGTCGACGTTGTCAGCAGGAATCTCAAAGTGCACGACTCTTCCGCTCATGCGGTGATGGTATCGCTACGTTCCGTGATTTTCCGGGAGCTCCACGCCCTCGTCTGCACCACAGAAGAGCTTCCGCAGGTGGCGAGCAGCACCACGCCCGCCTGGAACCGTAATCGACCAGCGCTCGGACTCTCGGCCGGGAACTCCTCACTTACCGCTTGAGGTCTCTCTATGGCTGCAGAAGAGCGGTGACCTTGTCGTGACCACTGGTCACCCCACCAACGGCGAACCCTGTCGTCCCAGATCCTCCAGCCCGGAAACGCCCCTCGCGACGTAGCGCCTTCAGCCCACGGTCCTTGCACTAACCGCCATCCAAGGTCAATCCGATTCCCGGCTGGATAACCCATCATCCCTGAAGCTCGTGCACGAACCTGTTGCTCTTCCATCTGTACGGCAAGCGACTCAAGCCACACGGACCACCCTTGGAGCTTGCAGGAGCCCGACAGGGTGACCGTTCCACCCCTGTTCACCGGCTTCAGAAACCGACCGCTTGGCCCCTACCTGGCCTTCGGAAGCTTCCAAATGAGAACGGCCCACTTGGCCTTGTCCGGCACCTCCACCGTGACCTCACGAAGAGCAACCGTGTCAGGGGATGCGCTGATCCGTATACCGCGGGGTCCCTTTGAAGAGCACCGATGAGGAACCTGAGACCCTCCAATGCGGACGATCATCGTTCCAGTCACCCCGACGCAATCAAGTTGGACCCAAAACGATGTCCCCATCCTGAGTCTTTTCGTCCAGCCCTGGCTTATGCCTTGATCGTCGATGTGATGAAGCAGCACCTTGCCCTTGACCCCCTGCGTGAGATCCGCAAGAGCCCGTGTGCTCGGAGGTAAATCGAAAACACTCTGACGCCGCTCCACGACCCCACCCAATGGCACACAACCCGCCAGAGGCAAGACGATGGCGATGGCTGCAGCGACTTTACGCACCTGGCACCTTCCGAAGATCAAGACCAGCAGCCTATGAGTGTGGGGACTCCCGCACCACCCCCGCAGGCACGTTCCGACAAGGGCCTCGGTGCACCGGAGACCGTCAAGTCGCATTGATTCTGAGAGCTGCCCCGGTCCCATGACGACAGCCGACGTCCAGTTCATCCCCGTGCCGGATCTGGAACGCCAACGAAGAGCCCTCGACGGAACTCCCGGGACACCCTGTAGCAGCTCGCCGCGCCGCCATAAAGCGCTATTGCCGGATACCGCCCGATACCAGGGACTAGGGCGGCGGGGGTCGGCACGGTCTTGTCCCTTGCCGGCGATTCCGAAAGGATCACACGCACCATGAGCGATGAGATCACCCGCAGCTTGACCGATACCTACGGCGCTGCCTACCTTTTGGCCTTCGCAGCGATTGGCTGGGTCGTGCTGGCTGCGCTGATCCAGCATGCGAGCAAGAACACGAAGGAGTCCAAACCGGTCAGCACCCTTGGCGCGATGGCCGTTGCCGGTGTCGCCGTCGGCGTTGTCCTGCTCTTCATGGCCGCCAACGCCACGAGCTGAGCTGCGTGGGAAGCCGGCCAGAAACCCACCAGCCCCGTGCGAGCCGATGACGCGAAAGCCCAGTAGCAGTCAAGCTACTGGGCTTCGATGCGCTGGTGGACGGTACTGGGTTCGAACCAGTGACCCTCCGCTTGTAAGGCGGATGCTCTACCGCTGAGCTAACCGTCCCCTGATCGGCACTACACCTTACGACACGACAGGCCCCGATCGCACATCCAAACTCCAGCCCTCGCCGATGGCGGGGTGGCCGGCGGCGCGCCAGCCGAGGAGGGCGGCGCCGAGCATGCCGGCGTCGACGCCTAGGGCGGCCGGGACGAGGGGCGGGGCGTCACGGAAGGCGAGGCGCTTGACGAGGCGGGTACGGACCGGGTCGAAGAGGGCCGGGCCGGCCTCGGCCAGGCCACCGCCGAGGACGATGACCGAGGGGTCGAGGAGGAGGGTGTAGGTGGCCAGGGCGAGGGAGAGGGCCTCGACGGCCTCGTCCCAGACCTCGATGGCCAGGGGGTCGTCCGAGGCGACGACCTGCTCGGCGCGGACGTCGGGGAGGCCGGAGCGCTGGGAGTAGCGGCGGCCGACGGCAGAGGCGGAGGCGTACTGCTCCAGGCAGCCGAACTGGCCGCAGGCGCACTGCTCGCCGTCGGGGAAGACGGGGATGTGGCCGATCTCGCCGCCCCAGCCGGAGGCTCCGCCGTACGGTGCCCCGCGAAGGATCATGGCGCCGGCGATGCCGGTGCCGATGGGGAGGAAGAGGAAGTCGGAGACGCCGCGTCCGGCGCCCAGGACGCTCTCGGCGAGGCCGCCGGTCTGGACGTCGTGGCCGAGGATGACCGGCAGGTCGAGCGCGGTGAAGGCGGTGGCGGGGACGTCACGCCAGCCGATGTTGGCCGAGTAGTGGGCGGTGCCGGGCGAGACGAGTCCGGGTACGGCGACGCCGACGCCGGAGGGGGTGCCGTCGCCGGAGGCGGCGAGGTCGCTCACGAAGGTGCGGATCGCTTCGACGGCCGCGTGGCCGCCCTCGCCCCGGGGGGTGGGCCGGCGCTCGGTCAGCAACACGACGCCGGTCTCGTCGACCAGGCCGCCCTTCATGGACGTACCACCGACATCGAGGGCGACAACGAACGAACTCACGTGCTCTCCTTCAGGCGCGCGAGGGACCCAGGCAGGAGTCCGCTCACGACACCAGAAGATAGCGCATGTCACGAAATGGGGCTGAGCACCCGTTTCACCAGGGTCTTACACAGGAGCCCAGCCCGCGAAGCCGAAGGCGGGAGACGGGAGACGGGAAGCCCGGCACACGAAGGCCGCGGCACGCAGGAAGCCGGGAAATCGAAGTCGGCACACGAAGGCCGCGGCACACGAGTAGCGTCAGCGGCGGCCGAGGACGCGCTCGAGGGCCGCCTCGACCTCGGCCGACAACCCAGGCACCGTGGTGACCAGTTCGCGCCGCTCCCCCGCGCCCCCCGACGCCTGCCGTACCGCACCGCACCCCCGGCACTCCACCTCGCCGAGCCGGCAGATGAGCGCCGTGGAGGCACAGGTGGAGCAGGTGTCGAGGGCAAGGTCGTGCAGCCGTTGGCAGTCGGGGCAGATCAGCACCTGCACCTCGTTGCTCACCCCCCGCCGCCAGGGCGAGGCGCCGCGCACGGGGTCCGTCTGCCGGGCCCCGCAGCGATAGCAGGGCATGGGAACCTCCTACGACAAGGCCTTGAGATATGCGCCGACGTCACGTGGCTCGGTGATCGGGGTGACGATCGACCAGAGAATCACGCCGTCGCCGTCGATGACGAAGGTCCCCCGCCGGGCGACCCCCTTGTCATCGTCGAACACACCGTACGCCCGCGCGACCTGTCCGTGTGGCCAGAAATCGGAGAGAAGCGGGAAGGGAAAGCCCTTCTGGTCCGCCCAGGCACGCAAGGTGAACAGCGAGTCGACCGAGACGGCCAGGATCTCGACGTCGGCCGGGAACTCGTCGCGTCGTTCGGCGAGTTCGGTGAGCTCGCCCTGGCACACCCCGGTGAAGGCCAGAGGGAAGAAGACCAGCACGACACGGCGGCCGCGCAGCCCGGAGAGCCGGACGGGCGCGCCGTGCTGGTCCTTCAGCTCGAAGTCGGGCGCGACGGTCAGCGTCGCCCCTTGGGCGTGGCCAGCCTCGTGCCGGACCAGTCGGGCGCAGCGGAGATGCTGCTGGTCTGCGAGAGACCCGCGGTGGCGGCGTCCTCGCCGATGTCGCTCGGCTCCACGTGGCCGTCCCGTCCGGCCTTCGGAGTCAGCAGCCAGATCTGGCCGCCTTCGGCGAGACCTCGCATGGCGTCGCTCAACACGTCGAACAGGTCGCCGTCACCGTCACGCCACCACAGCAGCACGACGTCCACGACGTCGTCGGTGTCCTCGTCGAGCAGTTCGTTGCCGGTCAGGTTCTCGATGGACTCGCGAAGCTCGTCGTCGACGTCCTCGTCCCAACCGATCTCCTGCACCACCTGACCCGGCTTGAGTCCGAGTCGTTCGGCCAGGCCGCGCTCGCCCTGCGCCTGACCCGCGGTCGCGCTCACTTGTATCCCTCCTGGTATGCGGTTATCGCTTCGGGACAGTCCACACGCTGTGACCCTCAGTCGTCAACGGTCAACCGCCGATGAACGACAACCTGACCTCACGCTCAGGGTTGTCCACGTTCAGATCGACGACGGCGATGGACTGCCAGGTGCCAAGCGCGAGCCGTCCGCCGAGAACGGGAACGGTCGCGTATGGGGGGATAAAGGCGGGCATCACGTGAGATCGGCCGTGCCCGGGCGACCCGTGGCTGTGCTGCCACCGGGAGTCGGCCGGCAGCAGGTCGCGCAGCGCGGAGAGCAGGTCGTCGTCGCTGCCCGCGCCGAGTTCGATCAGGGCCACGCCCGCGGTGGCGTGCGGCACGAAGACGTGCAGCAGCCCGTCGCCGGCACCGCGCACGAACTCGGCGCACCGGCCGGTGATGTCGTGCACCGTCTCGTGCGACCCCGTGGTCAGCCTGACGACCTCTGATCTCACGAAGACGATTCTACCTGGGCTGCAGCACGGCATCCGGTCCGGGATAGATCAGCCCGGTATGCCCGTCGTCGAAGCGCACCAGGTACGGGGGGCCGCCGTCCGGCCCGCGGATCTCCACGATCTCCCCGGCTCGGTCCTTCCGCCCGACGACGTTGCCGTGCATCAGGAGCCGGTCTCCTACCGTCGCGTTCATCTCTTCAATCTGGTACGGCAGGCGGCCGAAGGAAAGGCCCTAAATGCGACAGCTACCATGATCCGCCGAACCATACGGAACGTTGAGAATTTTCGTAGGTTTTGCGGTCTTGTTAAACGGGTGGCTACGTGTAACCTTTGCGGGGATTCGTCCTACCATCGGTGGTCTAGGCCACCTTACTGGTCCTGCCAGCAGGGACGTTCTGGTTACCGGTGAGTAGAGTCGCACTTTCCGCAGCCAGAGACCAGGATGGAAGACGACCCACGACAAGCAGACATCCGTCCACCTCGGAAGGCGAGACCCAGTGGCTTCCGGACGCCAGCGTTTCTCGATCATCAGCGACGGCCTACCCAGCCAGCTACCTGATGTCGACCCCAGCGAGACCAACGAGTGGCTCGAGTCGCTCGACAACGTCGTCAAGACGGAGGGCCGAACCCGGGCCCGCTACCTGATGCTCCGCCTCCTGGAGAGGGCGCGTGAGCACCAGGTCGGCGTGCCCGGCCTGCGCAGCACCGACTACATCAACACGATCCCGCCGGAGCGCGAGCCCTGGTTCCCCGGCGACGAGCACGTGGAGCGGCGCATCCGCGCCTATGTCCGGTGGAACGCCGCCGTCATGGTCTCCCGCGCGAACGCCCGCACGAACGTCGGCGGGCACATCGCCACGTACGCGAGCGCCGCCTCGCTCTACGAGGTCGGCTTCAACCACTTCTTCCGCGGCAAGGACCACGGCGAGTCGGGCGACCAGGTCTTCTTCCAGGGCCACGCCGCGCCGGGCATCTACGCCCGCGCCTTCCTGGAGGGCCGCCTCAACGAGGCGCAGCTCGACGCCTTCCGGCAGGAGCTGTCGCACGGCTTCCACGGCCTGCCCAGCTACCCGCACCCGCGGCTCATGCCCGACTTCTGGGAGTTCCCGACCGTCTCCATGGGCCTCGGCCCGATCGGCGCGATCTACCAGGCGCGGTTCAACCGCTACCTGCTGAACCGCAAGATCAAGGACACCAGCCGCAGCCACGTCTGGGCCTTCCTGGGCGACGGCGAGATGGACGAGCCCGAGTCGCTCGGCCCCATCGGCATCGCCGCGCGTGAGGAGCTCGACAACCTCACCTTCGTCATCAACTGCAACCTGCAGCGGCTCGACGGCCCGGTGCGCGGCAACGGCAAGATCATCCAGGAGCTCGAGTCGTTCTTCCGCGGCGCGGGCTGGAACGTCATCAAGGTCGTCTGGGGCCGCGACTGGGACCCGCTCCTGGCCGCCGACGTCGACGGCGTGCTGGTCAACCAGATGAACACCACGCCCGACGGCCAGTTCCAGACCTACTCCGTCGAGTCCGGCGAGTACATCCGCGAGAACTTCTTCAGCGGCGACCCGCGCCTGCGCAAGATGGTCGAGCACCTCACCGACGACGACATCCGCAAGCTGTCGCGCGGCGGCCACGACTACCGCAAGGTCTACGCGGCCTTCAAGGCGGCCCGCGAGCACGTCGGCCAGCCGACCGTCATCCTCGCCCAGACCATCAAGGGCTGGACGCTGGGCAAGGACTTCGAGGCGCGCAACGCCACCCACCAGATGAAGAAGCTCAGCAAGACCGAGCTCAAGGAGTTCCGCGACCGGCTCTACCTGCCGATCCCCGACTCCGCGCTGGAAGGCGACCTGCCGCCCTACTTCCACCCGGGCGAGAACGACGAAGAGATCGCCTACATGAAGGAGCGCCGCGCGGCGCTCGGCGGCGTGCTGCCCAAGCGCGTCGTGCGGGCCAAGGCGCTCAAGCTCCCCGGCGACGAGGTCTACAAGCAGTTCGCCAAGGGCTCGGGCAAGCAGTCGGTCGCCACCACGATGGCCTTCGCGCGCCTGCTCAAGGACCTCATGCGGGACAAGGAGATCGGCCACCGCATCGTGCCGATCATCCCCGACGAGGCCCGCACCTTCGGCCTCGACGCGATGTTCCCGACCGCGAAGATCTACAACCCGCACGGCCAGACCTACGAGGCCGTCGACCGGGAGCTGCTGCTCAGCTACAAGGAGTCCGAGCAGGGCCAGATCCTGCACGAGGGCATCAACGAGGCCGGCTCGATGGCCAGCTTCACCGCCGTCGGCTCCAGCTACGCCACGCACGGCGAGCACATGATCCCGTTCTACATCTTCTACTCGATGTTCGGCTGGCAGCGGACCGGCGACCAGATGTGGCAGGCCGCCGACCAGATGACGCGCGGCTTCCTGCTGGGCGCCACCGCCGGCCGTACGACGCTGAACGGCGAGGGCCTGCAGCACGAGGACGGGCACACGCCGCTGATCGCCTCGACCAACCCGGCCGCGCTCTCCTACGACCCGAGCTGGGCCTTCGAGACGTCCTACATCATCAAGGACGGCCTGCGGCGGATGTACGGCGAGCAGCCGGAGAACGTGTTCTACTACCTCACCGTCTACAACGAGCCGTACGTGCAGCCCGCCGAGCCGGCCAACCTGGACGTGGAGGGCCTGCTCAAGGGCCTCTACCTCTACGCGCCCAGCGACAAGGAGGGCCTGAAGGCCAACATCCTGGCCTCCGGCGTCGCCGGACCGTGGGCGGTCGAGGCGCAGCGCATGCTGGCCGAGGACTGGAACGTCTCCGCGGACGTCTGGTCGGCGACCTCCTGGTCGGAGCTGCGCCGGGACGCGCTGGCCGCCGAGGAGCACAACCTGCTCAACCCCGAGTCCGAGCCGCGCGTGCCGTACGTCACGCAGAAGCTCAGCGGGGCGAGCGGGCCGTTCGTCGGCGTCAGCGACTACATGCGCGCCGTGCAGGACCAGATCGCGCAGTGGGTTCCGGGCGACTGGAGCTCGCTGGGCACCGACGGGTTCGGCCTGTCCGACACCCGCTCGGCGCTGCGCCGCCACTTCCACGTGGACGCCGCCTCGATCACGCTCGCGGTCCTCACGCAGCTCGTCAAGCGTGGCGAGCTGCAGGCCGAGGTGCTGCGCGAGGCGATCGCGAAGTACCACCTGAAGAACGGTGTCACCGAGGCCGGTGGCGCCGAGAGCAACGACGCCGAGTCGATGGGCGTCTGACCTGCGCTGACCTGGACGGCCCTTGGATCCAAGGGCCGTCCAAGCCTCTCACAAGCGAGCGCCAAGTCGTCTTCGCGAGGGTTGGAGGCTGTGAACCGTTATGTCAGCATTCTCCTGGCGGCTTCCCTGACCGTCGGACTCTCCGCCGGACCCGCGATGGCCGACGATCCGCCCCCGGTCCCGACCGGCACCAGGATCGCCGCGCAGACGCACCCCGCCATCATGCTCACCAGCCTCACCTACACGGCCAAGGTGAGCGTCCCCACGCCGCAGTTCAACCAGGCGGCCCTCGAGGAGATCGGCACCCAGGCCGGGCAGCAGGCCCTCGCCGGGAAGATCCCCTCCGACGAGCAGAGCATCATGCGCTGGGCCTTCCAGCAGATCGCCAAGAATCCGGACCAGTACCTCACCGCCATCGAGCCGTACCGCACCGTGGACGGCGAGGTGGGCGGCATGTGCACCGGCTGGTGGGTCACCCCGGACGGGTACATGGTCACCGGCGCCCACTGCGTGCAGCTCAGCGAGCGCGCCCTGGCCACCCAGTTCTCCACCCAGGCGCTGAAGAAGTTCAACGACGAGGACGCCAAGGCGCTCGTCGCCGACCTCGGCAAGAGCGCCGACCCCGAGCTGCTCAACCTCGCCGCGCAGATCTTCGCCACCTTCAACGCCACCAACCTGCAGATCACCGGCCTGCAGCAGAGCCTGGACGTGGTCCAGACGCTCCCCGGCGGCGGCGTGGACAAGAGCGCCAAGTTCGTGCCCGCCGAGCTGGTCTCGGTCGGTGAGGACTACCCGGGCAAGGACTTCGCCCTGCTGAAGATCAACGGGCAGAAGAACCTGCCGACGGTCTCCCTCGGCGAGGACTCCGACGTGCGCACCGGCGACACGCTCTACATCAGCGGCTTCCCCGGCCTGGTCACCAACACCGACTTCTTCAGCCTGGAGTCGCGCCTGGAGCCCGCGCTCACGGAGGGCCCGTTCAACGCCATGCGGGCCACCAAGTCCGGCGTGCCGTACATCCAGACTCAGGCCCCCTCCTACCACGGCAACTCCGGCGGACCGGTCTTCGCGGCCAACGGCAAGGTGATCGGCATGCTGATCGCCGGCACCGTGGACGCCAACGGCACCAGCTCGGAGTCGGAGAGCTTCGTGCTGCCGGTCAGCGTGGTCAAGGAGAAGCTGAACGAGAAGAACATCCAGCCCTCGGTCTCGGCGACGACCACGAAGTACAACGAGGCGCTGGACGACTTCTTCCGCCACCACTACGAGGCGGCGCTGCCGAAGTTCCGTGAGGTCCAGGCGCTGCAGCCGAACCACTCCTACGTGGCCAAGTACATCACCGACACCCAGCTCGCGATCACCTCGGGCAAGGACCAGACGCCGCAGCCGATGTGGTTCTGGATCGTGCTCGGCGGCGGCATCCTGCTGCTGGTCGTGCTCGGGCTGCTCTTCCTGATGATCCTCAAGCGCCGCGGCCGGCGTTCGGCGGCCCGGCCGCCGGTCGTGCAGGGACCGCCGCCCGGCTGGCAGCCCGGCACGTGGTCGCCGCCGCAGGTGCCGGGCGGGCCGGGCCAGCACGCGCCGCTGCAGCAGCAGCCCGCGCGGCAGCTTCCGCCGGCGCCCTACCAGCAGCAGCCGCACTCCCAGCCGCAGCCGCCGCAGTACCCGCAGCAGTACCCGCCGCAGCCGGGCCACCCGCAGTCCGGGCAGCAGCCGGTGCAGACCCAGTACGTGCGGCGCCAGCCGTCCCCCTATGATCCGAGTCAGCAGGAGATCGCCGAGCTTGAGCGTAAGCTTGCCGATCTGCGCCGCCAGCAAAATTCCGGTGGCTGAATCGCGTCATAGACAACCGGGGGCTCCGTCTTTGAGGAATGAGGCGGCGAGTTCTGGAGGGGTGCTCGCCGCCTCACTCGTATTGTGGGTAGAACTTCCCCCCTGAGAGAGGGGAAGACCATGCGCAGACTCCTGACCGCCACCGCGGTGCTCGTCACCGTGGCCGCCTGCGGCAGCAGCGCCGGAACCAGCGGCACACCCACGCCGTCGGCGGCCGGGACCCAACCGCCCGCCACGTCCGCCCAGGGCGGCCAGATCGAGTGGGGCGCGTGCACCGACCTCACGCGCCCCGACGGCGGCACCCCCGCCAAGCCCGACCCCAGCCTGCAGTGCGGCAAGCTGGCGGTGCCGCTCGACTACGCCAAGCCGGACGGCGAGCAGCTCGACCTGGCCCTCATCCGCGTCGCGGCCACCGACAAGAGCAAGCGCATCGGCTCGCTCGTCTTCAACTTCGGCGGCCCGGGCGGCTCCGGCGTCGACACCCTCGCCCAGGCCGCCAAGGCCTTCGGCCCGCTCAACGCCCGCTACGACCTGGTCAGCTTCGACCCGCGGGGCGTCGAGCGCAGCGACGGGGTGCGGTGCGGCGACGGCAAGCAGATGGATTCCTTCATGGCGCTCAACACGCTGCCCGCCAACGCCGAGACCCGCACCCGCAACGAGGCCGCCAACAAGACCTTTGCCGGGCTCTGCCAGCAGGACTCCGGCAAGGTCCTGCCCTACGTCGGCACGGTGAACGCCGCCAAGGACATGGACCGCCTGCGCGCCGCCCTCGGCGACGCCAAGCTCAACTACTTCGGCATGTCGTACGGCACGCAGCTCGGCGGCGTCTACGCGACGCTCTTCCCGGCCCAGGTCGGGCGGACCGTGCTCGACGCGCCGCTCGACCCGACGGTCAGCTTCGAGGAGCGCACCCTCGCCCAGACCAAGGGCTTCCAGCAGGCCTACGAGAGCTTCCTCAAGGCGTGCGTGGCCGAGGGCTGCCAGCTCGGCAAGACCGTGGACGCCGCCGACGACAAGATCGCGGCGTTGATGACCAAGCTGGTCGGCCAGCCGCTGGCCGTGCGCGGGCGGCAGCTCACCCAGGGTCTGGCCTCCACCGGAATCGCCGCGGCGCTGTACTCCGAGTACAGCTGGCCGTTGCTGGAGGAGGCGCTCGCGCAGGCCACACAGGGCGACGGAGGTGGCCTGATGTACCTGGCCGACTCCTACACCGGGCGGACCGCCGACGGGCAGTACAACACCCAGATGAGCGCCTTCCCGGCGATCACCTGCGTGGACAGCGCCGAGCGGCCGGACCGGGAGACGCTGCTCCGGACCGAGGAGGCGGCGCTCAAGATCTCGCCGCTGTTCGGCAGTGCGGGGGCGGGCTCGCTGTGCAGTGTCTGGCCGGTGCCGGGGAGCGACGAGGCCAAGCGGGTGGACGCCACCGGGTCGGGGCCCATCCTCGTCGTCGGCGGCAAGGGGGACCCGGCGACGCCGTACGAGTGGGCGCCCAAGCTCACCGAGCAGCTCAAGACCGCTGTGCTGGTCACCTTCGAGGGTGAGGGGCACGGGGCCTACCTGAGCGGGAACCCGTGCGTGATGAAGACGGTCAACTCCTATCTGCTGGAGGGCAAGGTCCCCGCCGCCGACACCACCTGCGCCGCCTGACGGCTTCCCCAGGCCGCTCGCCCGGGAGCCGGGGGATGAGGTGAGCCCGGGTGATGGGGTGGACCCCGGGCTGGGCAGGCGTGGTCCCGGGGCCGGGCACGTGTGGTTCCAGGGCTGGGGCCTGGGACCACGGCCTGGGGCTGAGGCTGGGGCACGGCCTGGGGTGAACCGGGGGACCCGGGTACGGCGGTGCACCGGGCGCTGGGGTGCACCGGAGACCTGGGTACGGCGGTGCACCGGGCGCTGGCGTGGATCGGGGCGAGGGGGTTAACCCGGGCGCGCCGCCGCTCGGCGGGGGGCGGCGAGCCCGGGTCAGGACGCGACGAACGGGTCCGGGGGAAGGCCGGGCGGGGGAACGCCGGCCGGCGGACATCCACGTCGCGGGTCAGAAAGCTCCGATAGCGGAGGGAACCAGGGGGCCTGAGGGGTCAGGAGCGCTGGTGGAAGATGCCGAAGAGGTTGCCCGAGGTGTCGCTGACGTAGGCGAAGTCGGTGCCCGGCCCCTCGCCCCCGATCTCCTGGAACACGACCTTCCCGCCGAGTGACTCCGAGCGGGCGCAGGCGGCGGCGACGTCGGGGACCTGCACGTGGAAGAGGGCGTGGTTGGGGAAGCGGCCCTCGGTGTTGTAAAGGCCTCCGGCCGGCTGCCCACCGCCGGGGTAGCTGATCGTCCGGTAGTCGATCGGCCCGTCGGCGGGCGCGAACGTCCAGCCGAACAGGTCGCCGTAGAACCGCTCGACCCCGGCCGGGTCATCGGTGGCGACCTCGAACCACGTGACGGTGTTGTCCATGACCGTCCCTCCCTCTTGAACGAACGACTTTCCTCGAACAAGAGAACGATATGGCGGCCAAGCGACAGCACTATGTCGGTGTTTTCGATTGACTTATCGAGAATCTAGTCGAGCACCGCGCCCTGGACGAGCATCTCCGGGACGTCCGAGACGTAGCCCTCCAACGGCCGGTCCGGCGCCCGCTCGGGGGTGACCAGCGCGGACATGATCCGGTCGAGCCGGAAGACCCGCACGTCGTCCCGGAGCCGGCACCACGCCACGAGGTACCAGAACCCGCCCCGGCCGCCCAGGAACACGCCGGGCTCGACGTCGCGGACGGTCAGCATGCCCTTGCGGTCGGCGTATTCGAGTTTGAGGACGCGCCGGTGGAGTAAAGCGTCCTCGATCGAGCGGGACACCCCGGCCGGCCCCAGGGGGCGGACCTCCTCGACCGGCTCGGCGGGCGCCATCACCTGCACGCGGCGGGCCAGTTCCCTGGCCAGCTCGCCCTCCCGTCCCGGCATCGCCGCCACGACCTTGCGCAACGCCGAGCGGGCCTGCTGCCCGAAGGGCTGGTCGCCGGCCCGCGACAGGGCGAGGGCGATGGCCACGGCCTCGGCCGGGGTGAAGTTGAGCGGCGGCAGCGACATCGCCTTGTCCAGCGCGTAGCCGCCCCGCCGGCCCGCCTCGGCGTAGATGGGGACGCCGGATCCCTGCAGGGCGATGATGTCGCGCTCGATGGTCCGCACGCTCACGCCGTAACGTTCGGCCAGCTCTCGTGCCGAGCGTGGCCTGGGGGAGATCGCGCGCAGGTCCTCGACGAGCGCGTAGAGCCGGTCGGTACGGTTCACATGCGCGACGCTACGCCGCGCCACCGACAGTTGCCCGGTTCAGGAGCCGTGGCCAGGCACTTCTCCCCCACCGGATACCCCGCCGCGCGGCCCCACCGTACAAACCCGCCGAACCCCGGACACCCCGCCGGGCCGCCCCGCCGTACAAACCCGCCGGGCCGCCCCGCCGTACAAACCTGCCGGGCGTACAGCCCGCCAGAGCTCCGGCGAGAGGTTCAGGAGGTGGTCCAGGCCAGCAGGTCGGCCACCGCCCAGGTGTTCACCACCCGGTCGGCCCCCACCCCGCACAGCGCCGCCCGCTCGCACCCGAACCGCTGCCAGGCGAGCTGCCCGGGCGCGTGCGCGTCGGAGTCGATCGAGAACAGGCACCCCCACTCGTACGCCTGCCGCAGCAGCCGCTTGGGCGGGTCCAGCCGGTCCGGCCGCGAGTTGATCTCGACCGCCACCCCGAACCGCCGGCAGGCCTCGAAGACCAGCTCGGGGTCGAAGTCGGACTCCGGCCGCAGCCCGCCCCGCCGGCTCCCGGCCTTGACGATCCGCCCGGTGCAGTGGCCGAGCACGTCCACGTGCGGGTTGGCGATGGCGGTGACCATGCGCCGGGTCATCGACTCGCGGTCCATCCGGAGCTGGGAGTGCACGCTGGCCACCACCACGTCGAGCCGCGCCAGCAGCTCCGGCTCCTGGTCGAGCCGCCCGTCGGCGAGGATGTCCACCTCGATCCCGGTCAGGATGCGGAACGGCGCCAGCCGCTCGTTCAGCTCGGCCACCACGCGGAGCTGCTCGCGCAGCCGCTCGGGCGACAGGCCGTTGGCGACGGTCAGCCGGGGCGAGTGGTCGGTGAGCGCGAGGTAGGCGTGCCCCTGGTCCTGCGCGGCGGCGGCCATCTCGGCGATCGGCGAGCCGCCGTCCGACCACTCGGAGTGACTGTGCAGGTCGCCCTTGAGCGCCGCGCGCAGTTCGCCCGCGGCGGAGCCCAGGTCGACCTCGGCCGTGGCGCGCAGGCGGCGCAGGTAGGTGGGAACCTGGCCGTCGAGTGCCTCGTTTATAGCCAATGAGGTGACTTTGCCGATGCCCGCCAGCCCCGTCAGTTCGCCGCTGTGCGCCAGCCGTACCAGCTCGTCGTCGGGCAGGTCGGCGATGGCGGCGGCCGCGCGCCGGAAGGCGCGGACCCGGTGAGCCGCCTCACCTGCTTCTTCCAGCAGGAGGGCGATCTCCTCAAGGGCCGCAAGTGGTCTCATAGCACCATGCAAGCAGGAGCCGTACCTTCATTGAAGCAGGCGTAGGCTTGAGGCACAGAGTGTCGGGAGCACGATGACAAATCAGACCGTTCAGCAGCCGCCGCCGCCCAAGTCCGGCAAGTCCTCCAAGGTCGTGAAGCTGACCATCGTGGGGGCCGTGGGCGTGCTGCTCATCGGCTTCTGCGCCGCGCAGATGGACGACGACGAAGAGGTCACGGCCGACTGCGTGGACACCAGCACCATGCAGCCCGACGGGTCCTACGCCGTGGTCGACGACGACTTCTGCGACACCACCCACTACCGCGGCGGGGCCGGCAGCGCCTTCCTGTGGTACTACGCCGGCACGCGCATCGGCGCGCGGGTGGCCAGGGGCACGACCATCCGCCCGTCCGGCGTGACGATCAACACCCGGCAGGGCACCACGATCCAGCGCGGCGGCTTCGGCGGACGCGGGGGCAGCGGCAGTTGAGAAGAGCCCGCTCGGCCCCCCGCGAGGGCTGGGAGCAGATCGTCGAGAGCCAGGGCCTGGCCTTCCACCGCGTCGCCCACCCCACCGGGTCGCCCCGGCCGTACTGGGACGAGTCGGTCCACTACGTCTTCAGCCTGGCCGAGGTCGAGGCGCTGGAGGAGCAGGTCGAGGAGCTCCACCGGATGTGCCTGGCCGCGGTCGAGCACGTCATCGAGCGTGACCGGTTCAAGGACTTCGCCATCCCGGCGTGGGCGGCCCCGGAGATCGCCCAGTCGTGGCAGCGGCGCGACCCGCACGTCTACGGCCGCTTCGACCTGCGTTACGACGGCGACGGCCCGGCCAAGCTGCTGGAGTACAACGCCGACACCCCGACCTCGCTGCTGGAGGCCTCGGTCGTCCAGTGGTTCTGGAAGCAGGACGTCTTCCCCGACGACGACCAGTGGAACTCCATCCACGAGCGGCTGATCGAGCGCTGGGGCGAGCTGGTGCTGCCCACCGGCCCCACCCACTTCGCCTGGACCAACCGCGACGAGACCGGCGAGGAGGCCATGACCGTGGCCTACCTCCAGGACACCGCCACGCAGGCGGGCCTGTACGCGCTGGAGATCGCGATGGAGGACGTGGGCTGGGACCCCGCCAACCGCCGCTTCGTCGATCTGGAGGGCCGGGTGATCCGCTCGGCGTTCAAGCTCTACCCGTGGGAGTGGATGCTGGGCGACGGGTTCGGCCAGCATGCCGTACGGCACGCGGCCTCGACCACGTGGATCGAGCCGCTGTGGAAGACGCTGCTGTCGAACAAGGCGCTGCTGGCGATCCTGTGGGAGCTGTACCCCGGCCACCCCAACCTGCTGCCCGCCTACCTCGACGGCCCGCGCGAGCTGTCGTCGTACATCGCCAAGCCGCTGCTCGGCCGCGAGGGCGCGTCGATGCGCGTGGTCACCCCGCGGGGCACGATCGAGACGCCGGGCTCCTACGGCGTCGAGGGCTACGTCCACCAGGCCTTCGAGCCGCTGCCCGACTTCGAGGGCCAGCACCCGGTGCTGGGCGCCTGGATGGTCGCCGACGAGTCCGCAGGCTTGGGAATCCGTGAGACCAGTGGTTTGATCACCGATGACACCTCGTCGTTCGTACCCCATCGAATAGAGCAACCATGACCATCTTCGAGACCCTCGCCCGGGGTGCGGGCGCGATCGCCGCGTACGCCGCCGTCGGCCTGATCCTGCTCATCATCGGCTTCTACGTCATCGACTGGGCGATCCCCGGCAAGCTCAGCCAGATCATCAAGGTCGAGCGCAACCCCAACGCCACCCTGCTCACCTCCAGCGGCCTGGCCGCGGTCGGGCTGATCGTGGCCGCCTCGATCTTCGCCTCCGGCGGCCGGCTGGCCGAGGGCCTGGCCGCGACGGCGGTCTTCGGCCTGGTGGGCATCGCCGTCCAGACCATCTCCATGGTGGTCTTCGACAAGCTGATCGGCATCTCGATCCGCGAGCTGGCCGCGGAGGCCGAGCTGCAGCCGGGCGCGAAGCTGCTGGCCACCACCCACCTGGCGATCGGCCTGATCACCGCGGTCGCGGTCATCTGAGCCGCCCCGGCGGCGTGACCGTAACCGCTGTTCCGGTCATCGCGAACAGGCTGGCACTCTTAGTAGCGTGAAGGACCAAGAACAGACCCGCCTGGACACCACCCGGCGCCTGGAGCGCAACATGGGCGCCCTGGGCACCGCGGCCATGGGCCGCATGGAGGAGCGCCTGGCCTGGTTCCGCGCCCTGAGCGCGGAGGACAGGTCCTGGGTGGGCCTGGTGGCCCAGGCGGGCATCGCGGCCTTCGTGGAGTGGTTCCAGCACGCCGGGGAGGGCCGCCCGACGCCGAGCATCGCCTTCTTCGGCACGGCCCCGCGCGAGCTGAAGCGCTCGATCTCGCTCCAGCAGACCGTCGACATCATCCGCATGATCGTCGAGGTGGTCGAGGCGCAGGTGGACGACCTGGCCGCGCCCGACGGCCGCGACCAGCTCGAGCAGGCCATGCTCCGCTACACCCGCGACGTCGCCTTCGCCGCGGCCCAGGTCTACGCCCGCGAGGCCGAGGTGCGCGGCGCGTGGGACGCCCGGCTGGAGGCGCTGATCGTGGACGCGCTGGTGCGCGGCGAGGTCGACGACGGCCTGCACTCGTGGGCGGCGGCGCTCGGCTGGACCTCCTCCCCCGTGGTGGTGATCGCCGGAGAGGCGCCCGACGACGACCCGCGCGCCGTGATCGACGGGCTGCGCGAGCGCGGCCGGCGCATCGGGCTCGACCTGCTGGCCGGCGTCCAGGCCGACCGGCTGATCGTGATCGTGGGCGGCGCGGGCAGCGTGGACGAGGCGGCCAAGCACGTGGTGCGGCAGTTCGGGCCGGGACCCATCGTCATCGGCCCGGAGGTGCCCGACCTGCACGCCGCCACCCGCAGCGCGCGGGCGGCCATCGCGGGGCTGCGCGCCTCCAGCGGCTGGCCGGACGCGCCGCGCCCGGTGCACGCCGAGGACCTGCTGGCCGAGCGTGCGCTGGACGGCGACCTCGACGCCCGCGAGCAGCTCGTGGAGAACGTCTACCTGCCGCTGGCCGGCACCCCGCTGCTCGACACGCTGGCCACCTACCTGGAGCAGGGCACCTCGCTGGAGGCCACCGCCCGGCTGCTGTTCGTGCATCCGAACACCGTCAGGTACCGGCTCAAGAAGATCACCGAACTGACCGGCTACCAGCCGACCGAGGGCCGCTCGGCCTTCACCCTCCAGGTGGGTCTCATTCTCGGGCGACTCGCCGAGAACGCCCCGACCGAGGCGCAACGGAGCATGGGCGCCAAACCCATAACATGGCGGTCACTAACCTAGCCCCCGAGCAAGCCCCACTGTAGGTTCCCTACAAAATCGACGGGACAAAGTTCGTACGGATCGTGATCCTCGTGTCGGACTTCCACAGTGCATGGTGGATTTTGTGCTCGTCATCGTCGCGCCTGGCCAAGGCGCCCAAACTCCAGGCTTCCTGACCCCGTGGCTCGACCTGCCGGGGGTCGCCGACCGGCTGTCCGCCTGGTCGGAGATCGTCCGGCTGGACCTGATCGCCTACGGCACCACCGCCGACGCCGACGAGATCCGTGACACCGCCGTCGCCCAGCCGCTGCTGGTCGCCGCCGCGCTGGCCGCCGCCGAGACGCTCGGGCTGAGCCTGTCGGCCGACGGCAAGGGCGCGACCCCTGACCTGCTGGCCGGGCACAGCGTCGGCGAGCTGGCCGCGGGCGCGCTGGCCGGCGTCCTGACCCCGGAGGAGGCCCTCGGCCTCGTCCGCGAGCGCGGCCAGGCCATGGCCCGCGCCGCCGCCGTCACCCGGACCGGCATGACCGCCGTCCTGGGCGGCACCGACGTGCTCGAGTCGATCGACAAGCACGGCCTGACCCCCGCCAACATCAACGGCGCCGGCCAGATCGTCGCCGGCGGCACGCTGGAGCAGCTCGCCGCCTTCAAGGAGGAGCCGCCCGCCCGGGCCCGGCTCATCCCGCTCCAGGTGGCGGGAGCGTTCCACACCAGCCACATGGCCCCCGCCGTGGACGACCTCCGCGCCGCCGCGGCCGAGCTCACCCCGCGCGACCCGCGGATCAAGGTCCTGTCCAACCGCGACGGCACGGTCGTGGAGAGCGGCGCCGACTTCGTCGCCCGCCTCATCGACCAGGTCAGCAACCCGGTCCGCTGGGACCTCTGCATGGAGACCATGGCCTCGCTCGGCGTCACCAGGATGATCGAGCTGCTGCCCGGCGGTACGTTGACCGGTCTGGCCAAGCGCGGGCTGCGCGGGGTCGAGACCGTGGCACTGAAGACACCCGACGATCTCGAAGCGGCTAAGGAGCTGGTCAAGTGAGGATTCCCGACGTCGCGGCAGGGGCACGGATCCTGGCGTTCGGCGGCTACCAGCCGGCCGGCATCGTCACCAACGACGACCTCGCCAAGACCATGGAGACCAACGACGAGTGGATCCAGTCCCGCGTCGGGATCAAGGAACGCCGCGTCGCCGGTCCCGAGGAGTCCCTCGCCGACATGGCCACCCAGGCCGCCGCCAAGGCGCTGGCCGCCAGCGGCCTGTCGGCGGCCGACATCGACCTGGTCATCGTCGCCACCTGCACGGGCGAGACCCAGATCCCCAACGTCTCGGCCACGGTCGCCCACCGCCTCGGCATCGACTCCCCCGGCGCCTTCGACGTCAACGCCGCCTGCGCCGGCTTCTGCTACGCGCTGGCCACCGCCTCGGCGGCGGTGCGCGGCGGCGCCGCCCGGCACGTGCTGGTCATCGGCGCGGAGAAGCTGTCGCAGTGGGTCGACTGGACCGACCGCGCCACCGCGGTGATCTTCGCCGACGGCGCCGGCGCCGCGGTCGTCGGCCCTTCCGACACTCCGCGCATCGGCCCGGTCGTCTGGGGCAGCTCAGGCGACAAGGCCGAGGTCATCAGCGTCGCGGACCGCAACTCCTTCCTCTACCAGGAAGGGCAGACGGTCTTCCGGTGGGCGACCACCTCGCTCCACCCGGTGGCCAAGGAGGCGTGCGAGCGAGCCGGGGTCGACCCGTCGGAGCTGGCCGCCTTCGTCCCTCACCAGGCCAACCTGCGCATCATCGAGGCGATCGCCCGCAAGATCGGCGCCGATGACGCGGTGATCGCCCGAGACATCGTGCTCGCGGGCAACACCTCGGCCGCCTCCATCCCGCTGGCCATCTCCAGGATGATCGAGCGGGGTGAGGTCCAGTCCGGAGGTCTGGCATTGTTGCTCGGGTTCGGCGCGGGTCTGACCTACGCCGGGCAAGTGATCGAGATTCCCTAGGCTTCGTACGGCGACGCATGCCGTACGGACCGAATATTCAACCAAAGGAGAACCACCGACATGGCAGTCAGCGAGCAGGAGATCCTCGAGGGCCTCGGCAAGATCGTCAACGAGATCACCGGGATCCCGGCGTCCGAGGTCACCCCGGAGAAGAGCTTCGTGGACGACCTCGACATCGACTCCCTGTCCATGGTCGAGATCGCCGTGGCCGCTCAGGACGAGTTCGGCGTCGAGATCCCCGACGACCAGCTCAAGAACCTGAAGACGGTCAAGGACGTCATCAACTTCATCAACGCCTGATCAACCCCATTTCTGACCAGCAAGGAGCGTAACCACGTGAGTGCGAACCGGGCACGAGTCGTCGTCACCGGGCTTGGCGCGACGACGCCATTGGGCGGAGACGTCACCTCGACCTGGTCGGCGCTCCTCGCCGGTCGGTCCGGGGTGGAGAGCATCACCGAGGACTGGGTCGACAGCGTCCCCGTGAAGTTCGCGGGCATGGCCGCCGTCGACCCGGCCGAGGTGCTCCCCCGGCCGGAGGCCCGCCGGCTCGACCGGAGCGAGCAGTTCGCCCTGGTCGCGGCCCGTGAGGCCTGGGCCGACGCGGGCAAGCCCGAGGTCGCCCCCGAGCGGCTCGGCGTCGTGGTGTCCAGCGGCATCGGCGGCATAGGCACCACGCTCTCGGCCTACGACGTCTTCAAGGAGAAGGGCTGGAACCGCCTTTCGCCCTTCACCGTCCCGATGCTCATGCCGAACGGCCCGGCCGCCTGGATCGGGCTCGACCTGGGCGCCATGGCGGGCGTGCACGCGACCGTGTCGGCCTGCGCCTCCGGCGCCGAGGCCATCGGCTACGCGATGGACATGATCCGCTCCGGCCGCGCCGACGTCGTCGTCGCCGGCGGCACCGAGGCGGCCATTCACCCGCTCAACATCGCGGCCTTCGCCGCGGCGCGCGCGATGTCCACCCGCAACGACGACCCGCAGGGCGCCTCCCGCCCGTGGGACCGCGAGCGGGACGGCTTCGTCCTGGGCGAGGGCGCGGGCATCGTCGTCCTGGAGTCCGAGGAGCACGCCCGCGCCCGCGGCGCGCGCATCCACGCCTACGCCTCCGGCGTCGGCTACTCCTCCGACGGCCACCACATCACCCAGCCCGAGCCCGAGGGCCGCGGCATCAGCATGGCGATGACGATGGCCCTGAAGGACGCCGGGCTGAGCGGCCAGGACATCAAGCACCTCAACGCGCACGGCACCTCCACGCCGGCCGGTGACGTGATCGAGGTGCAGGCGGTGGCCAAGGCCATCGGCACCCACCCGCTGGTCACCTCGACCAAGTCGATGACCGGCCACCTGCTGGGCGGCGCCGGCGGCATCGAGTCGGTCTTCACCGTCCTGGCCCTGCGTGAGCGCATCGTCCCGGCGACCATCAACCTGAACAACCCCGACGACGGCATCGAGGTCGACCTGGTCCACGGCCAGAGCCGCGCGCTGCCGGACGGCGACCTCGCCGCGATCAACAACTCCTTCGGGTTCGGCGGCCACAACGTCACCGTCGTCTTCCAGGGCGCCTGACGTGACGGTCGCGGGCAGCCGGGTGCTCCCGGCGGGCTCCGACGAGGAGCCCGCCGATCCCCGCGACCCGCTCGTCCGGTTGACCGCCCTCCTCGACGAGGGCTCGGTCCGCCTGCTCACGCCCGAGGACCGCAGTGGCGTCTACGCCGCGGCGGGCCGCGTCGAGGGCGTGCCCGTCGTCGCCTTCTGCAGCGACGCCCGCATCCAGGGCGGCGCGATGGGCGCCGAGGGCTGCGAGCACATCGTCCACGCCTACGACGTCGCCGTCCGCGAGCGGGTGCCGGTCATCGGCATCTGGCACTCGGGCGGCGCCCGGCTGGCCGAAGGGGTCGACTCCCTGCACGCGGTGGGCCGCGTCTTCGCCGCGATGACGAAGGCCTCCGGCGTCGTGCCGCAGCTCTCCGTCGTCGTCGGCCCGGCCGCCGGCGGCGCCGCCTACGGGCCGGCGCTCACCGACGTGGTCATCCTGGCCGAGTCCGGCCGCATCTTCGTGACCGGGCCCGACGTGGTCCGCAGCGTCACCGGCGAGGACGTGGACGCCGCCTCGCTCGGCGGTCCCGTGCCGCACAGCAAGCTCAGCGGCGTCGTGCACCTGGTCGCCCCCACCGAGCCGGAGGCCTATCTCAAGGCCCGGCGGCTGGCCGTCCTCCTGGGACACCAGGGCCGCGTCCGCACCGCCGAGGTGGCCGAGGTGGACTTCTCCTCGCTGCTGCCCGACTCGCCGCGCCGCGCCTACGACGTCAAGCCGCTGGTCAACGGGCTGCTGGACGAGCCCGGCCTGGAGCTGCACCCCAAGTGGGCGCCGAACGTCGTCACCTCGCTGGGCCGGCTCGGCGGCCGTACGGTCGGCGTCGTGGCCAACAACCCGCTGCGGCTCGGCGGCTGCCTCGACGCCACCTCGGCGGAGAAGGCCGCCCGGTTCGTGCGCATGTGCGATGCGTTCGGGGTGCCGCTGGTCGTCCTGGTGGACGTGCCCGGCTACCTGCCCGGCGTCTCGCAGGAGCACGAGGGCGTGGTGCGCCGGGGCGCCAAGCTGCTGCACGCCTTCGCGGAGGCTTCCGTGCCGCGCGTCACCCTGGTGACCCGCAAGGCGTACGGCGGGGCCTACATCGCGATGAACTCGCGGGCGCTGGGCGCGACCAAGGTCTTCGCCTGGCCGACCACCGAGGTCGCCGTGATGGGCGCCGTGGCCGCCGTACGCGTCCTGAAACGGCGCGAGCTGGCCGCGGCTCCCGAGCAGGAGCGGGCCGAACTGGAGCGGCGGCTGGCGGAGGAGCACGCCGAGCAGGCCGGCGGCCTGGAACGTGCCCAGGAGCTCGGCGTCATCGACGAGGTCGTCAAGCCCGAGGAGACCCGGGGCGCCATCGCCCGGGTGCTGGCCCAGGCCACTCCGGCCCGCGGGTCGCACGGCAACATCCCGCTCTAGACCGCCGCGAAAGAATCCGGGCGCGCAGGGGAAAGCCCGCGCTGGACCGCCGCCGGGCAGACCCGGCGCGGATCACACCGCGGCGTGGAGCCAGCGGACCGGGGCGCCGTCGCCGGCGTAGCGGAACGGCTCCAGCTCCTCGTCCCACGCGCGCCCGAGCAGCTTGTCCAGCTCCTCCTCCAGCACGCACCGGCCCTGCGCGGCCAGCATCATGGCCGTCCGCAGCCGGTCCTCCGGCACGAGGATGTCGCCGGTCGCCCCCACCACGGCGTGGAAGGCCCCCAAGGTCGGGGTGTAGGCGTAACGGGTGCCGTCCACGCCAGGTGTGGCGTCCTCGGTCACCTCGAAGCGGATGCGCTGCCAGCCCATCAACGAGGAGGCGATCGCGGCGGCGATGCCGGGGCGCCCCTCCCACTCGGCCTGGGCCCGCACGACATTGGGCGCGGCAGGCTGGGGAGTCCAGGTCAGGTCGACAGGCACGCCAAGAACACCCGCGACCGCCCATTCGATATGAGGGCACAGCGCGGGCTGAGCCGAGTGGACGTACAGCACGCCACGAGCAGACACCGGACCTCCCGTTTCGGTACGAGGTGCGCCTTCCCCAACGGCCTCGTCCTGGGATGATCACAAGTGACTAGGGAGAGACTACCGTCCGTCGTTTCTCGGCACCAGAGGGGGGCCATACCAAGTTGTTGCGGATGTGGCACGTGACACGTCTCCTGAGACGGAAAGATACGTCCACATGGACGTCCAAGCTGTTGGTCACTCGCTCATCCGGCCGGGCCAGATCCTGATCGAACGGGGCACGGTCTCGGCCGTCTCCCGCTGGACCCAGGCCATCGCGGAGGCCGACGGCGTCTGCGTCGTACGCCTCTCACCAGGGGTGGACCCCTGCGAGCTCGTCGCCGAGCTGCGCGATCAGGGCCATCGGGCCTCGCCCAACCACGTGTTCGCCGGCCAGCCGCTGTTCTTCGGCGGGCCCGCCTCGCGCCCGTTCCCCGCCGATCCGGTCAAGGCCAAGATCGGCCGGGAACGCTCCGGGGTCACCGTCGCCCTGCTCGACACCGGCGTCGCCGCCCACCCCTGGTGGGCCGGCAGCACGTGGTACGGCGGGCTGCCCGAGGCCGCCGCCGACGCGGTCCAGGGCGCCCAGGCCGGCCACGGCACCTTCATCGCCGGCCTGCTGCTGCGCCAGGCCCCGGAGAGCTCGCTGCGCGTGGCCCGCGTCCTCGACGGCGACGGCCTCGGGGACGAGGCCGGGGTGGTCCGCGCCCTGCGCCGGCTGCGGCAGCGGGAGCAGGAGGGCGCCCGGCCCGGCGACCTGGCCGGAGGCCCGCACGTGCTCAACCTCTCCTTCGGCGGCCACACCCACAACGACCAGCCCTCGCCGCTACTGGCCGACGCGGTCTCCGCGCTCACCGAGACCGTCGTGGTGGCCTGCGCCGGCAACACCGGCTCCGACCGGCCCTTCTGGCCCGCGGCCCTGCCCGGCGTCATCGGGGTCGGCGCGCTCGACGCCGCCGAGGAACGCCGGGCGCCGTTCTCCGCGCACGGGAGCTGGATCGACGCCTGGGCCCGCGGGGAGTGGCTGACCTCGGCCTACCTGCGCACCGGCGAGTTCGCCGGCTACGCCTCCTGGAGCGGCACCTCCTTCGCCGCCGCGCTGGTCAGCGGGGCCATCGCCCGCGCCGCCGCCGACCTGCCGCCGCACGAGGCGGCCCAAGCGGTGCTCAAGGAAAGGCAAATTCCCGATCTGGGGGCTGTCGTCCCGGCGACTCGGTAGAGTTTACGCTCAGTCCTCGTCCAACCACGGGGAGGCAACATGAGCGATGCGGCGCTCCTGCTCAAGGCCGCGGCAGAAGGGGACGAGTCGGCCTGGGCCGGGCTCGAAGCCCTCTTCGGGCCGCGGATGTGGGCCGTCGCACGCGCTTGCGGGCTGGGTGAGGCCGACGCCGCCGACGCGGTGCAGGGCGCCTGGCTCCGCCTGCTGGAGAGTCTCGACCGGATCAGGGAACCTTCCTGCGTCGGGGCCTGGCTGGTCACCACCGCCAGGCGCGAGGCGATCCAGTTGCTCAGGCGGGGACCGACGACGTTCCCCGCGTTCACCCCGCCGGCTCATCCCAGCCCCGAGTCCACGCTCCTCGAGGCGGACTCGGTCCGGCTGCTCTGGCAGCAGGTCACCGACCTGCCGGAGCCGTGCCGCACGCTGCTCAAGCTCCTGGCCACCCAGGCGGGACCGCGGCAGGTGGCCGTCCGCATGGGCATCCCACCCGGCAGCGTGGGTCCGACCCGAGCTCGCTGCCTGCAGAAACTGCGCACCCGGATCTCCCTCGAGGAAAAGGTGCAATGACCGACGACGAATACCTTCTAGCCGCCCTCCGTCTCGGATCGGGCCACGACCCGATCCCGGCTCACGTGTCCGCGGCGGCACGTGAGGCGTACAACCTGCGGGTGCCAGACGCGGTCACCGCCACCCCCGTCGAGTCCGCCGCCGCCCGCGGCGTCCGAGGGGAGGACGGCCCGCGGCTGGTCCGCTTCGCCACGCCCGAGCTCGCGTTCGACGTGGAGGTCACGATCGGGGACGGGCTGATCAACCTGGCCGGGCGGGTCTTCCCCTGCCCGCCCGACGGCTGCCGCATCGAGATCCGGACCCTGCAACTGACCGTCCGCCGCGAGGTGGCCGCGTCAGGGCAGTTCGCCGCCACCGGACTGCCCCCCGGGTGGTTCAGCCTGGTCTGCCACCGGACCGGGCACGCCCCGATCGTCACCCGATGGTTGCGGATCCGCTCCTGAGCGAGCCGGGGCCGGGCGCCGCCGCGCCCGGCCCTCGCGACGAGCTCCTCGCCAGGGCCGAGGGTGCGGTGATCCGTTCGGTGGTCGATCCCGCGGCCGCCCTGGCCACGGGCCGTGGCCTGCTCGCCCTGGCCGAACGGCTCGGCGCGGGGCAGCCGCGCAGCTCGTTCGCCAGCCATCGGCCGGCGCCCGAACCCGCAGCGCACGAGGACCCTCCTGACGACCCCGAGCTGCGTGCGGCGGCTCCCGAGATGGCCGCGGTGTCGTTGCGGGCCATGGCGCTGGCCGCGCGGGAGCTGGGCGATCTGCGGATGGCCGAGCACTGCCTGCGCCGGGCCATCGCCCTGCCCGGCGTGCCCGCCCACCGGGTGGCGCAGGCCCGGTTGTCGCTGGTGACCGTACGGACCGAGCGGGGGCATCCGCTTCAGGCCCTGCGCATCGCCGCCCTGGCCTACGCCCATCTGCCCCGCCTCGACCGCGCCAAGCTGGAGACCCAGCGCGCGGTCGCGCTGGCCCACCTCGGCCGCTGCCAGGAGGCCGTGGCCGCCTGCGACCGCGCGGTGGCCGAGCTGTCCCGCGCCGACGACAGCCTCGACAACCAGCGCTTCCTGGCCGGTGGCCTGCTCAACCGGGGCCTGGTCCACGCCTACCGCGCCGAATGGCCCGAGGCCGTGCGCGACATCACCGCCTGCCGGGAGCTGTCCACGCGGCACCGCCTCGACCACCTCGCCCGGCTGGCCACCGCCAACCTGCCCTTCGTGGCGGTACGGCAGGGCGACATCGCCGCCGCCTTCGCCCACTACCGCGCCTCCGAGGACACGCTGTTCGGCTTCACCGAGCGCCTGGCCACGATGCGCACCGACTTCGCCGGGGCCCTGCTGGCCGCCCACCTGCCCGGCGAGGCGCGGGTGATGCTCAGCCTGGCGCTCCCCGAGCTGGAGGCGGCCGGAGCCGGGGCGGCCCTGGCCGAGGCGCGGCTGAAGCTCGCCCAGGTCGAGCTGCTCACCGGCGACGCCCGCCGGGCCGCCGAGCTGGCCGGGCGGGCCCGCGACGAGCTGTCCGGGCAGGACCGGCACGTCTGGGCGCCGGTGGCCACCGACACCCTGCTGCGGGCCAGGCTCGCCCTCGAACCGCCCACCCCCGAGCTGGTCGACGAGCTGCTGGCCTGCGCCGACGAGCTCGACCGCGGTCCGGCCTCGGCGACCTGCGGGGCCGGGACGCGGCTGCTGGCGGCCGAGACCGCGTTGAAGCTGGGGGCGACCGAGACGGCCGCGGCCCAGCTCACCCGGCTCACCGCCGCGCCCGGCCGGAGCGTGCCGCCGGTCATCCACCAGCACGCGCTCGCGCTGGAGGCGGCGCTGGACGGCGATCCCGCGACGGCCTTCGGCGCGGTCCTCGACGGATTGGCCGGCATCGGGCACCAGGTGCGACGGGTGGACGATCCGGCCATCCGCGCCCACACCGCCCGGGCCGGGGAGCGGCTGGCCGCCTTCGGGCTGCGGCTGGCGCTGGGCGACGGCCGGCCCGAGCAGGTCTTCGCCTGGGCCGAGCGCTGGCGGGCGGTGACCGCCACCGGCCGCCCCCAGACGGTACGGCTGGCCGCCGTCCGGACCGCACTGGGCGGCCGGGCGCTGGTGGAGTTCCTGATCGACGACGGCGAGCTCGTCGCCCTCCTGGCCGGTCCCGGACGGCCCGTCCTGCGGCGGCTCGGACCGGTCCAGCAGATCGGCGAGGCCGTCGTGCGGGTGCGGTACGCGTTGCGCCGGGTGCACCTCGCCGACGGCGGGCTCGGGGTGGAGGCGGCCCAGGACCTCGACGCGCTGGCGGCCGCGGCCGGGGAGCTGGAGGAGCTGCTGTTCGCGCCGCTCGCCGCCGGGATCGGGGAGTCGCCGCTGGTCATCGTGCCCGCGGGGCCGCTGCACACGGTGCCGTGGGCGGCTTTGCCGTACCTGCGGGGGCGGCCGGTGAGCGTGGCGGCCAGCGCCCGGGCCTGGTACGCGGCGCGGGTGGGGCCGCGGCGGACCGGGAAGGGCGAGGTCGCGGTCTGCGCGGGTCCTGGGCTGCGGCACGCCGAGCGCGAGGCGGAGACGGTCGCGCGGCACCACGCCGGCGCGACGCGGGTCCCGGCCACCGTGGCGGAGGTGCTGGCGGCGCTCGACCGGGCCGAGGTGGTGCACCTGGCCGCGCACGGCACCTTCCACGCGCGCAGCCCGCTGCTGTCGAGCCTGACGCTGGAGGATCGGCCGCTGATGGCCTACGACCTGCTGCGGGTGGCCGGCCCGCCGCGGCTGGTGGTGCTGTCGGCGTGCGACTCGGGGATGGCGCACGTCCCGGCGGAGGGGGCGGCGCTGGGGCTGGCCGGGGCGTTCCTGGCGCAGGGGACGAGCTGCGTGGTGGCCGGGATGGTGCCCGTGCCGGACGAGGAGACCGCCGCGTTGATGGACGCCTTCCACCGGCGGCTGGCCGGGCGGGAGACGCCCGAGCGGGCCCTGGCCGCGGCGGCGGCCGAGACCGGGGCCCGCGGGTTCGTCTGCTTCGGCGCGGGCGACCGCCCCCTCGGCCGCCAGATCACCGGCTGAGCGAGACCAGGCCGGCCGGCCAGGCTGAGCAGGTCGGCCTGGCCGGGTCAGGCTGGGGCGGGGGTCAGGCGGTCTCGATCGGGCGGGACGGGTCGGCCGACCAGTTGGACCACGAGCCCACGTACAGGGCCGCACCGGGGTAGCCGGCGAGTTCGAGGGCGATCAGCTCGTGCGCGGCGGTCACGCCGGACCCGCAGTAGGCCCCCAGCGGGATCCCGTCCCGCACTCCCACGGCGTCGAAACGGGCCCGGAGCTGTTCTGCGGGCAGGAACCGCCCGTCGGGGCCGACGTTCCCGGTGGTCGGCACGTTGACCGCCCCCGGGACGTGCCCGGCCGCCGGGTCGATGGGCTCGGTCTCACCGCGGTAGCGCTCGGCGGACCGGGCGTCCACGAGGATCCCGGAACGGGCCAGGGCGGCGGCCTCGTCGGCGTCGAGGACGGGCAGCGCGCCCGGCTTGGCGACGAAGTCACCCGGCTCGACCTGCGGCTCGTCGGTGGTGGCCGGCCGCCCGTCGGCGGTCCAGGCGGCCAGGCCGCCGTCGAGCACGCGCACGTCCTGGTGGCCGAAGTACCGCAGCGTCCACCAGATGCGGGCGGCGATGGTGGAGCCGGCGTCGTCGTAGGCCACCACGGGGCGGTCGTTCGAGACGCCGAGCCGCCGCATCGCCGCCTGGAACGCCTCGGTCTCGGGCAGCGGGTGCCGGCCGCCCGCGCCGGCCGGACCGGCGAGGTCGGCGTCGAGGTCGCAGTAGGCGGCGCCGGGGATGTGGCCTTCGCGGTAGAAGGTGACGCCGGGCGGGCCGCCCAACCGCGACCGCACGTCGAGCAGGGTCACCTCGCCCAGCGCGTCGAGCTCGGCCAGGGTGATCAACGGACTCATCGGGTGCTCACTTCCAGAAGCGGGACGTGCTGCTCCAGCGCGGTCAGCGAGCCGTGGTACCCGGTGAAGGTGGCCTCCAGCGAACCGGTCCGCGAGGCGACGATGGCCAGCTCACCGTAGGGAACCGCGACCACGTCGCCGATGCGCCCGAGCCATTCGGATCTTACTCGGGGGCCGAACCAGCCGGCCTCGACCGCCTCGCCGCGCGAGAGCACCCACGCCTGCCCGGCCAGCCGCTCGCGCCACGAGTCGAGCACGGCCCCGGCCGCGCCGGACTCGGCGTAGACGTGCCGGGCGCGGGAGTCGCCGCCGAGCATGGCCACGCCGGCGGTGAGCGCCGGGTCGGTGTCGGCGTCGGCCTTGGCGGTGGCGTTGACCATGCCGTGGTCGGCGGTGACGTAGAGCGCCGAGCCGGGCGGCAGCGCCTCGGCCAGCCGCCGGGCCAACTCGTCGACGACGGCGAGCTGGTCGAGCCATTCGGGGCTGCCCCAGCCGCACAGGTGCCCGTAGGCGTCGAGGTCGCCGTAGTAGACGGTCACGTGCGCGCGTGGTTCGGCCAGGGCGCGGCGGGTGGCCTCGACCCGCTCGTCCACGGTGTTGGCGGCCAGGTAGCGGGCGCCGCGGTAGACCGCGCGGGTCAGGCCGGTGCCCTCGAACTCGGCGGGGCCGACGTAACTGGTCGCGATCCCGGCCCCGGCCGCGCGCTGGAAGACGGTGGGGGCGGGCTGCCACTCCAGCGGGTCCATGTCGAGGCCGCCGGGCAGCGTCCAGCGCAGGCAGTTGAACAGGTGGCCGGTGCCGGGCACCGCCAGGACCATGCCGAGCATGCCGTGCTCGCCCGGCGCGAGCCCGGTGCCGAGCGTGCACAGGCTGGTCACCGTGGTCGCGGGGAAACCCGAGGTGAGCGTACGGCCGGCCGCGGCGGACAGGAAGGGCGCGCGTTCGGGATGGGCGCGCAGGAGATCGGCGCCCAGCCCGTCGACGAGCAGGACGACCACGCGCCGGACGGGTTCGAGGCCGAGCGGGTTGGGGCCGGGCAACCCGAGCGCGGCCAGCACCGAACCGGGCAGCTCGGCCAGCGTGGACCCGCCGTAGGCGGGCAGGAGCGGCTCATGCCGCATGGGCACCTCTGGAGGGTCAGGAGGCGGCTGGGTTCGCTGCCTCGGCGTCGGAGGCGGCTCGGTTCAGGAGGCGGCGCGGGCGGTGGCCTCGGAGAGGGACTTGGCGAAGGCCAGCACGTGCGAGACGGCTTCCGGCCCGTCGGCGGCCTCGCTGACCCGCAGCGACAGGTCGTCGGCGGTGATCGCGCCGGTATAGCCGTGGTCGGCCTCGCAGTTCTCGTCGCCGCAGGTGGCCGGTTCGAGATCCACGTGGGAGATGGCGCCCCAGCCGATGGTCAGCGTGACCTCGGTGGGGGCGACGCCCGGCGCGTAGGCGGCGGGGTCGGGCACCACGCGGGTCACCGCGACCGACTGGATGCGGCTCAGGCGGACCGCCTCGGTGGTCGTGGAGGCGTGGGAGGCGGAGACGCCCTCGACCGCCGGATGCTCGTCGGTGTGGCAGACCAGCAGCCGCCCGGCGGTGAGCACCAGGACGGTGACGTGCCGGCGGACCTCCATGGCGGGGTCGAAGGTGGCCTCGTGGTGCACCACGAAGGCGGTCACGGCTTCCTTGCCCAGCGCGGATTCGACCGCATCGGTGACGAGGTCGGGGTAGTAGCCGCTGCGCTCGATCGCTTCACGCAGGCCCGCGGCTGAGACTCGGGTTTCCCTCATGGGTCCATCCTGCCAGGAGCGGGGCCTCGTCTCACACTGCCGCGGGATCACAACAGGCGGCGTGGCCCCCCGTCGAGGCGCGGGGCGTCGGGGGTGGCCAGGACCGCCCGCGCGCCGAGCACGATCGTCTCGGACTCGCCGACGAGCACCTGGTCGAGGTCGAGGCGGGCCAGTTCGGGCAGGTCGTGCGCCAGGCGGGCGACGCGGACGAGCAGGTCCTCCAGCGCCCCGACCGCGACCGGGGGGTAACCGTACTCGCCCAGGAGCAGCGGCGCGGCGCGCACGGAGCGGACCAGTTCTGCGGCGTCCTGGCGGGTCAGGGGGGCCAGGCGGAAGCTCTCGTCGCCGAGCAGCCGGGCGGTGACCTCGCCGAGGCCGAAGGAGACGACCGGGCCGAAGGCGGGGTCCTCCACCACGCTGACCACGGTCGGTACGGCCGGCTGCGGGGCCATGCGCTGGACGGCGAGCGGGGCGTCGGGGCCGAAGCGGGCGACGAACTCCTCGTAGGCGTGGCGCACGCTCTCCGGGCCGGACAGGCCGAGCCGTACGGTGCCGGCCTGGCGGGAGGCGCCGGGGCCGGTCAGCTTGAGCACGACCGGCCAGCCCATGCGCTCGGCCTCGAAGGCGGCCTCCTCGGGCGAGGAGACCGGCTCGGACGGCCAGACCGACAGGCCGTAGCAGGCGAGCAGGTCGGTGGGGTCGAGCTCCACCCGGCGTTCGGGCGCGTCGGCCCGCCCGGAGCGGTCCCCCGGATCGCCAGAAGCGGAGCCGCCGGGAGCAGCGTGGCCGGGAGCAGAGTCGCCGGGAGCAGGGTCTTCGAGGGCGGCCTCGACGAGGGCGCGGGCGCGCTCGGGGTCGAGGTCGTCCAGCTCGGGCGGGTAGTCGGCGGGCCGGTCGCGCCAGGCGGCGTAGGCGGTCGCGCGGGCCAGCGCGCGCACGGCCTCCTCGGGCGCGGCGTAGGAGGGGATGGGCGCGAGCGCGGGATGCATGCCGAGGTAGCCCTCGAAGGTGGCCACGACCGGCTTGCCGCTGTCGGCCGCGACCCGGGCCAGCTCGGCGGCGACCGCGTCGCTGCCGCCGGGCACGGGCGGCATGTAGATCACCACCGCGGAGTCGACCTCGCCGGAGCCGAGCAGGCCGGCCAGGGCGCTGCCGTACTCCTGTGCCCCGGCGGCGGCCCCCAGGTTGACCGGGCGGCCCGGCTCCAGCCCGGCGCCCAGGCAGGAGTCCACCGCGAGGTGGCCCATGGCGTCCGAGTTGGTCACCAGGCCCACGCGCGGCCCGCGCGGCAGCGGCTGGTGCGCCAGGAGCTGACCGACGTCGAAGAGCTGGATGAGGTCGTCCACCCGGATCACGCCGGACTGCTCGAACAGCGAGCTGATCGCCGAGTCGGGCAGGCCCAGCTCGGTGCCGGAGTGGGACTTGGGCGCGCCGAGGCTCTTGACCACCACGATCGGTTTGCTCTGCGAGATGCGCCTGGCCAGCCGGGTGAACTTGCGCGGATTACCGAGCGACTCCAGGTAGAGGAGGATGACCTCGGTGGCCGGGTCCTCCTCCCAGTACTGCAGCAGGTCGTTGCCGGAGACGTCGGCCCGGTTGCCGGCGCTGACGAAGGACGAGATGCCCATGCCGCGCTGCGCCACCCGCTGGAGCAACGCGGTGCCGAGCGCGCCGGACTGGCTGAAGAAGCCGACCCGGCCACGGCCGGGAACGGTGGCGGCCAGGGTGGCGTTGAGCCGGACCGCCGGGTCGGTGTTGGCGATGCCCAGGCAGTTGGGGCCGACCACGCGCAGGCCGTACGCGCGGGCGAGGCTGGCCAGCTCGTCCTGGCGGGCCTTGCCGGCCGCACCGGTCTCGCCGAAGCCGGAGGAGACCACGACCAGGCCGTGCACCCCCTTCTCGGCGCACTCCTTGACCACGTCGATGACGCTGTCGGCGGGGACGGCCACGACGGCGAGGTCCACCTCGTCGTCGATCGCGGTGACGCTCGGGTAGGCCCGCACCCCGGCGACCGCGCGCACCTCGCGGTGGACCGGGTAGACCGGGCCCGTGAAGTCGGCTGCCAGCAGGTTGCGCAGCACGGTCTGGCCGACCCCACGGGGCTCGCGCGAGGCGCCGATGACCGCGACCGAGCCGGGCGACAGCAGCCGGGCGATGGACCGGGCCTCGGCGCGGTGCTCGCGGGCGGCGGTCACCTCGGCGGAGGTCTCGGTGGGCGTGAGGTCGAGCGTCATGCGGACCACGCCGTCGGCGAACCGGCTCTGCGCGGTGTAACCGGCCTGGCGCAGCACGGCCATCATCTTCATGTTGGCCGGCAGCACGTCGGCGACGAAGTGCTCGATGCCGTTCTCCCTGGCGGTGGCGGCGAGGTGCTCCAGGAGCACGCTGGCCACGCCCCGGCCCTGATGGGCGTCCTCGACCAGGAAGGCGACCTCCGCCTCCCCCGGATCGATCCGGTCGTAGCGGATGACCGCCACCATCTCGGTGCCGATCGTGGCGATCAGCGCGACGCGGCCGGTGTAGTCCACGTTGGTGAACCACTCCACCTCGCGGTCGCTCAGCTTGGGGCGGGGACCGAAGAAACGGAAATAGATCGACTCGTCCGACAGCCGGGAGTAGAAGGCGCGCAAGAGGCCGGCGTCCTCCGGGCGGATCGGGCGGACATGCGCGGTCCCGCCGTCGGTCAGGACGACGTCCGCCTCCCAGTGGGCGGGGTAAGGGCTGTGCGGTGCCTCCACAGTCTCGAGCGTAGTCCCGTGCCTCACGTGCGCCTCCGCTGGGCAACGCTTGTGCATCGACTGCATCGCCGAACTGGCTCTCTCCCCCACGAGCCGCCGGGAAGCTGTTACTTTTTGCCTTGGCGACGATAGGTTCTTCGCCAAGGCCGGGCTCGTTCTGAAGGCAGCAAGGTGGTGGCATCATGACGCGGGTCGTCGTGGTGGGCGATCTCATGACCGACGCGCTGGCGCGCGCCCGTTATGCCCTCGCCCGCGCCAGTGACACTCCCGCCACGGTCACGATGCACGGCGGCGGCTCCGGCGCCAACGTCGCCTCGTGGCTCGCGGTCGAGGGCGCGGAGGTGGCCTTCATCGGCCGTCGTGGCGCCGACATCACCGGGCGTAACCGCGACATGGAACTGATGGGCTACGGCGTCGACGCCCGGCTCGTCATGGACCCCGAACGCCCCACCGGCACCTGCGTGGTGCTGGTGACGCACAAGGGCGAGCGCACGCAGCTGTCCGACCCCGGGGCCAACGCGGCGCTCTCCCCCGAGGACCTGCCGCGTGACCTGTTCACCCAGGGCAGTCATCTGCACTTGTCCGGCTACACGCTGATGAACGAGGGCTCACGTGAGGCCGGGTTCGCGGCGCTGGACATGGCTCGGCGGGGTGGGATGTCCATCTCGGTCGACTGCGCCTCCACCGCGCCGCTGGAGCGCATCGGCGCCGAGCCGTACCTCGAGTGGACCAACGGCGCCAAGCTGCTCTTCGCCAACGCCGACCAGGCCAAGCTGCTCACCGGCCGGGACGACCCGGCTGCGGCGGCCAAGGTGCTGACCGCCTGGTTCCCGCAGGTTGTGATCAAGCTCAACAAGGACGGGGCGCTCTGGTTCACCAACGGGCGTAGCGAGCCGGTGAAGGTTCCGGCCGTGCCCGTGGACCGGGTGGTCGACGGCACCGGTGCGGGTGACGCCTTCGTGGCCGGGATGCTGCCGCCTTGGCTGGCCGGCAAGCCGCCGGCGGAGTCGCTGGCCGCCGGCTGCCACCTCGCCGCCCAGGCCATCAGCCACCTCGGCGCCCGCCCCCGCCTCTAACCGCCCCGACCTCTAACCGGACCGGCCAGTAACCGGACCAGCCTCTAACCGGCGCGCCTCTAACCGGCCCAGCCTCTTTCCGGTTGGCCGGGTTGGCCCGGTCGGTGCGGCCGGTGCGGCTTGGTTGGGTGAACCGGCCCTCGGCTGCCGCTGTCCGTCTGCTGGCGGCCTTGACCACTCCACCCACTCCCCCACCTGCCCGGCGCGCTCGGGCGGCCCGCCCAGACCCGGCCCCCTGTACGGCCCGCGTCCCGCTCGGGCGCGCGCCCCCGATGCGGTCGTCTGTACGGCCCGCAGCCCCGGTGGCCGGGGCGGCTAGCCGTACATCTTGGGTGGGTCCCAAGGAGCGGCCCCCGCCCAGGTAGGGCTGCGGTTAGGAGGTGGCGGCCAAAGCCAGGGGGAGGACGGCGGGGGCGCCGGCGTGGCGGACGAGGGCGGTGGCCAGGGTCATGGTCCAGCCGGTGTCGATCCGGTCGTCCACCAGCAGCACCGGCCCGCCGCAAGCCGCGATCCGCCCCCCGAGCTCGCGCGGCATGGCCAGGGTGGCGCGGATGGCCTGCACCCGCTTGGCGCTGTTGAACTGGCTCCCCGGCGACCCGGCGCGGTAGCCCAGCTCGCCGAGGTAGTCGAGCCGCCCGATCTGGGCCAGCCGCTCGGCCAGGCTGCGGACGAGCTGCGGCCGGGAGCCGGAGGGCAGCGAGACCACCGCGACCGGCCGCTCGGCCCACCCCCAGGTCTTGAGCACCTGCACCACGCCCTGGAAGACCTCGTCGGGCAGCGGCCCGTCGGGCTGGCTGAAGAGGTCGCGCAGCCGGTTGCCCCAGCCGATGTCGGTCAGCCGCCCGAGCGCCCGCCCGGGCTGGGCGCCGAGCTCGGGCTTGATCCGTCCGGACAGGTCGGCCAGCCCGGTGGGCCACTGCCGGCGGGCCTCGATCTCGATGCCGGGCCTGGACAGCCGCTCGCGGGCGTCGTCGAGCGCCTCGGCCCGCACGTCGGCGCTGCGGTGGGCGCCGGTGCAGTTGTCGCAGCGCCCGCAGGCGGTGGCGGCGTCGTCGTCGAGGCAGCGGCGGAGGTACTCCTCCCGGCAGCCGGTGGTGGTGAGGTAGCCGAGCATGGCCTCCTGCTCGCTCCGCCGGGCCTCGGCCACGCGGGCGTAGCGGTCGGCGTCGTAGGACCACGGTTCGCCGGTGGACTCCCAGCCGCCCTTGACCCGGCGGACCGCGCCGTCCACGTCGAGGACCTTGAGCATCATCTCCAGGCGGGTGCGGCTCAGGTCGACGCGGCTCTCGAGGGCCTGGGTGGACAGCACACCTCCTTCGAGCGCGGCCAGCGTGGCGCGGACCTGGGGTTCGGGCGGGAAGGCGAGGGAGCCGAAGTAGGCCCAGATCTCCTTGTCCTCCGCGCCGGGCAGCAGGATGACCTCGGCCCGCTCGACGCCGCGGCCGGCCCGGCCGACCTGCTGGTAGTAGGCGACCGGGGACTGCGGGGCGCCGACGTGGATGACGAAGCCCAGGTCGGGCTTGTCGAAGCCCATGCCGAGCGCGCTGGTGGCCACCAGCGCCTTGATCTTGTTGGCGAGCAGCGCCTCCTCGGCCTCCAGCCGTTCGGCGGGGTCGGTCTGCCCGGAGTAGGCGCGCACCTCGTGGCCCTTGTCGCGCAGGTAGGCGGCGATCTCCTGGGCGGCGGCCACGGTCAGGGTGTAGACGATGCCGGAGCCCGGCAGCTCGTCGAGGGTCTGGGCGAGCCAGGCCAGCCGCTGCTCGGCGCTGGCGGGCCGTACGACGCTGAGGTGGAGACTGTCGCGCTCCAGCGGCCCGCGCAGGACCAGGGTGTCCTCGCCCATCTGCTCGGCGACGTCGTGGGTGACGCGGGCGTTGGCGGTCGCGGTCGTGGCCAGCACCGGGATGCCCGGCGGCAGCTCCTCGAACAGCCGCGCCAGCCGGCGGTAGTCGGGCCGGAAGTCGTGGCCCCAGTCGGAGATGCAGTGCGCCTCGTCGACCACGACGAGGCCGGCGCTCTCGGCCAGTTCGGGCAGGACGTTGTCGCGGAAGTCGGGGTTGTTGAGCCGTTCGGGGCTGACCAGCAGCACGTCGACCAGGCCCTCGGCGACCTGCTCGTAGACGCGGGCCCAGTCCTCGGGGTTGGCCGAGTTGATGGTCACCGCGCGGATGCCGGCCCGCTCGGCGGCGGCGATCTGGTTGCGCATCAGCGCCAGCAGGGGCGAGACGATGACCGTGGGCCCCTCGCCGAGGTCGCGCAGCAGGCCGGTGGCCACGAAGTAGACCGCCGACTTGCCCCAGCCGGTGCGCTGCACCACGAGCACCCGGCGGCGCTCCATGACCAGGGCCGCGATGGCGTTCCACTGGTCGTCCCGGAGCCGGGCGTGCTCGCCCGCCAGGGCCCTCAGCCGCTCCTCGGCCTCCTCGCGCATCAGCGCCGCTTCGTCCATGGCTCCTTTGTTACCAGGTCTGACCGACGCTTCGCCCCGGCCAAGGCTGGGAAAAGCTGTCGCCTGCCCCTGTGTCGTTCCATCGTCGCAGGTCAGGCGGGTCGGAGAGTCGGTTCATGACTGTCGCGATCCTGGTGGTGCTGGCCCTGTCGGTCCTGCCGTTCGGCGGGGGCGCGCGGGCGGCCCAGCTCCAGGTCACCAAGACCGTGTCGCCCGACCCGATGATCATCGGAGCGGAGTCGGTCTACACCCTGACCGTGCGCAACACCGGCGACACGCCGGCCACGGACGTGGTCGTCACCGACACCCTCGACCCGAACCTGACACCGGGCGCGCTGCCCGCCGGCTGTACGGCGAGCGGGCAGACGGTGACCTGCGGCGGCCCAGGCACGGCCATCCCGCCCGGCGGCGAGCTGACGCTGAGCATCCCGGTCACCGTGGACTCCGCCCTCGCCGACGGCACCAACCTGCGCAACGGCTTCACCGCGGACGGCTCGAACACCGCCCCCGCCACGGGGCAGCTCATCTCGCAGACCCGGACGGTCACCGACGTGGAGATCACCAAGTCGGGCCCGGCCACGGTCGAGCAGGACGGCACGATCACCTACACCGTGGTCGTGGTCAACCACGGCCCCTCGGACGCGGTGGACGTGACGGTCCAGGACCCGACCGACGGCAACCTCACCGAGATCGTCGACCTGCCGGCCGAGTGCCCCGCGAGCGGCCTGACGGTGTCGTGCCCGCTGGGCAGGCTCAAGCCCGGCGAGCGGCGGGAGTTCACCTTCACCGTCCGGGTGCGGGCGCCCGGGGGGACGCAGATCGACAACTGCGCCACGGTCTACACCGGCAGCCGCGAGAACGAGACCGGCAACAACGTCTCCTGCGTGTCGACCGTCGTGCAGCCGCCACCCCCGATCACGGGCGGCGAGCCCGACCTCGACCTGGACAAGAGCGGTCCGGCGGTCGCCCGGCCCGGTGACACCTACGAGTACACGGTCGTCATCGCCAACGACGGTGACGCCACGGCGGAGAACGTGGTGGTCACCGACCTGGTCGACGGCAAGCTCACCGTGGCGGACCTGCCGCCGGGGTGCGCGCTGGCCGGGGGGACGGTCCGGTGTTCGGTGGGCGATCTGGCGCCGGGCGAGAGCAGGACGCTCACCTTCGGCGTGCGGGTGAGTTCGGGAGGCGACGGGGACGTGATCCGCAACTGCGCGGTGGGCACGACGACCACCGCGAACCGGGGCGGCCGGGGGGCGGAGTGCGTGAGCACCGAGATCGACGGGCCGGCTCCCAGCCCGTCGCCGACGCCCTCGCCTTCCGGTTCGCCGACGCCGCGGCCCACGTCCAGCGAGCCCGGCCCGTCAACCGACGGGCCGGGAAAGCGCGGGCATGCGGGTGACGGACCCAGGCACCGGCCGCACGGGGACGTGCTGCCCATGACCGGTGCGCCGGTGGCGCTGGGCGTGGCCGGGGCCGTGGGGCTGATCGCCGCCGGGGTGGGGCTGCGCCTGGTCGCCCGCCGCCGAGGCCGCGCGGCCTGACGCCGGGCGCGGCGCCCGGCCAGGCCGGCGGGCCTGGGGGCGACCCTGCGCCCGGAGGTCAGCGGGCTCGGAGCGTGGCGAAGGGCAGGAGGTCGAGCAGTTCGCCCTCGGCCGGCCGCCGGCCGTACGGGGCGAGCTGGAAGGTCTCCGGCCCGATGTGCTCGGCCCAGTGCTCGCTGACGAAGGTACGGCAGGCCGCCACGTCGGCGGCGTCGGGCACCTTGGCCAGCAGCCCGCGCTGGAACGGCGCGTACTCCAGGAACTGCGAGGCGTGCGCCAGGCAGGCGTCGAGCTTGGCCTCCAGCACCGGGGCGACGTCCACCACGACGTCGTCCCGGTGGACGGGCCGCGAGACGTAGTCGGTCATCAGCAGGCAGACCGGCTGCCGGTCCAGGGCCGGCTTGCCGCACTCGACGTTGCGGGTGGTGGAGAACTCCACCGCCTGTCCGGCGAGCTTGCCGGCCGCGCGGTTGTCGGGGTGGCCGCCGCCGTCGGCGTGCAGCGCGACCACCAGGTCGGGCCGCCAGCCGCGGATCTCCCGCAGGACGCGCAGCCGCAGGTCCACCGTGGGTTCGAGGAAGCCGTCGTGCACGTCGTCGAAGATCTCGTAGGTGGTCACGCCGAGCGCGTCGGCCGCCCGCCAGGCCTCCTCGGCGCGGCGGCGGGCCAGGGGGGCTCGTTCCATCTCGTGGTGCCCGGCGTCACCGTTGGTGAGAGTCAGGAACTTCACCGCGTGTCCGGCCCGGGCCAGCAGGGCGGCGGTGCCGCCGGCGTAGATCTCGGGCTCGTCGGGATGGGCGGCGATCACCAGGGTGCGCAACATGTCTCAGCTTTCGTCAGGGGATTTGCTCGCCGGTACGGCCTGCCGTACCGGCTTGGAAGACCCGCTCGCGGGCCAGATCGAGGGCGTAGCGGACGGCGCCTTCGAGCACGCTGCCGCCGCCGGCGCGGCCCACGGTCACGGTGACCGGGGCCAGGCCGGTGGGGGCGAGCAGTGCGGCGACGCGGGCGCGCAGGGGTTCGCCGCCGGCCACGCAGAGGGGGCCGCTCAGCACGACGCAGCCCGGGTCGAGCACGCCGACGGCGGCGGTCACGGCGACCGCGACCCGCGCCGCGACATCGTCAAGGAAGGATTCCGTGGAGTCCTCGCGCAGGAGGGCGGCCACCTCGGCCAGGGAGGCGGCCGGTGTGGCGGAGAGGCCGTGGGCGGCGGCGAGGGCGGCCAGCGGGGCGGCGCCGAGCAGGGCGCCGAGCGGCCCGCCCTCGGGTCCGTAGAGCCGCCCGCGGCCGACCGGGTCCGGCACGATCACCGAGCCGACCTCGCCGCCACGCCCGGTGACGCCCCGCCAGAGCGAGCCGTCGAGCACGGCGCCCGCGCCGACGCCGCCGCCGATCCAGAGCAGGACGAAGCTCTGGCCCTCGCGGTCGGCCAGCTCGCGGATGGCCACGAGGTTGACGTCGTTCTCCAGCCGGAAACGTTCGGCGCCGAGCGCGTCGCGCAGGTCGGCCAGGTCGTCGAGGTGGGACCAGCCGGAGAGCTGGACCGCCTGGCTGAGCCGCTGCCCGCCGGACTCGACGATGCCCGGCACGCCGAGCACGATCTGGTCGAGGTCGTCGAACCCGAGTCCGGCCTCGGCGGCGGCCGCGGCGACGGCGGCGGTCAGGAACTCCACGGCGTCGGCCCCGGGCCCGGGGGCCTGGGCGCGGTGCCGGCCGAGGACCGTGCCGGTCAGGTCGGCGACCGCGACCTCCACGGCGTCGGCGGTCAGGTCGGCTCCGGCGACGAGCGCGGCGCCGCCCTCCAGCTCCCACATCTGCGCGGCCGGACCGGCGTTGCCCGGCTTGGTGCCGGCCTTGCGGGCCAGCCCGCCGTTCTCCAGGCGGCGCAGCACCTCGGCGGCCGACGCCTTGGACAGGCCGGTGTGCAGCTCCAGCTCGGCGCGGGTGAGGGTGCCGTGGCGCAGCAGCAGTTCGAGGGCGGCGCGCTCGTTGAGGGTGCGGAAGACCGTGGGATTCCCGGTGGACATGCTTACTTCACGGCTCCTGAGGTCAGCCCGGACTGGATGTGTCGCTGGAAGACGATATAGGCGACCACGACCGGCAGGACCGTCATGCTCAGGGCGGCGAACAGGGCGGGCCAGTCGGCCTCGTAGCCCGCGATGGTGGAGATGTCGGCGATGCCCTGGGTGATGACCCACTTGCTCTTGTCGCCGGGCAGGAGCACCAGCGGCAGGAGGTACTGGTTCCACTGGCCGAGCACGTTGAAGATCGTCAGGCTGACCAGTCCGGGCTTGGCCATGGGCAGCATGATCTGGAAGAACGTGCGGGTGTGCGAGGCGCCGTCCATCATCGCCGCCTCCGCGACCGCGTCCGGCAGGCCGCGGAAGAAGGAGGTCAGGAAGAAGACGGTGAACGGCAGCGAGTAGGCGATGTAGACCAGCACCAGCCCCACGTGCGAGTCGAGCAGCCCGAGCCCGTCGACCACGAAGAAGAGCGGGACCAGCGCCAGGAAGACCGGGAAGGCCATGCCGGAGACGAACAGGAAGTAGATCGCCCGGTTGCCGGGGAAGCGGTAGCGCGCCAGCACGTAGGCGGCCATCGAGCTGAGCAGCATCGTGCCGAGCACCCCGAAGAACACCACGACCACCGTGTTCAGCAGGTAGGTGCCGACGTTCGCCTTCTCCCAGGCGCGCAGCCAGTTGTCCCAGCGCAGCTCGCCCGGCAGTTGCAGGGCGTCGCCGAAGATCTCGGCGTTGCTCTTGAAGGAGGCCAGCAGCGTCCAGATCAGCGGGCCGATGATCAGCAGCGCCCACACCACCAGCACGGCCTGGGACAGGCCGCCGAAGAGCCTGCGGCGCATCAGTACACGATCCTCTCTCGCCTGGTGACCCGCATCGTCACCGCGGCGAAGGTGAGGGTCAGGAAGAACAGCGCCACGCCCATCGCCGAGGCGTAGCCGAAGCGCGAGTAGCCGAAGGCGTTCTTGTAGATCTCGGTGGCCAGCACCGTGGTCGCGCCGTCGGGGCCGCCCTGCTCGATGGAGAGCACGTTGACCAGGGCGAAGGCGTCGAAGGCGGCGATGCCGAGGTAGATCCAGCCGACCTGGACGGTGTCCCGGATCAGCGGCAGCGTGATCCGGAAGAACAGGGTCAGCCGGCCCGCGCCGTCGAGCGACGCCGCCTCGAAGACGTCCTTCGGGATGGCCGCCATGCCCGCGGAGAAGAGCACCATGTAGAAGCCGACGGCCTGCCACACCATCACCGCGATGATCGACCAGAGCGCCAGCCGCTGGTCGGTCAGCCACCCGACCGGCTCCAGCCCGACCTTCATCAGCGCGCCGTTGAGCACGCCGCTGGAGTCGGGCCGGTAGACGGCCTTGAACAGCACGCCCACCACCGCGACCGCGAGCACCTGCGGCAGGAAGAAGACGACCCGGTAGAAGCCCGAGCCCCTGACCCCGCCCTGCGCGTTGAGCAGGTAGGCGAAGACCAGGGCCAGGGCGATGGTGGCCAGCGGCATGGCGACGAGCAGGACCACGTGGTTGCGGATCGCCTGCCAGAAGGCGTCGTTGCCGAACAGCCGCTGGAAGTTGTCGAGCCCGACGTAGTGGAGCCCGGCCGACACGCCCCGCCAGTCGGTCAGCGCGATCTGGAACGCCTGCGCGTACGGGCTGATCACGAAGACGAGGTAGAGCGCGACGGGGAGGATCAGGAACCCCGCGACGAAGCCGTGCCGCCGCATCGGTCAGACGCTCCGGGTCTGCTTGGCGATCGCCGGGTCGTTCTTGAGCTCGTCGGCCTTCTTCTGCATGTTCGCGCAGAACTGCTCGGGGGTGCTGCGTCCGGCCATGACCGAGTTGGTCTGGGTCTGGGCGTGGTCGAACAGCTCCTTGTACCAGGTCTCGAAGCGGGCGTCGGTGATCGTGTCGCGGCCGGCCGCCTCCTGGGCCTTGGCGGCGCTGTTGACCGCCGAGGTGAGCTGGAGGCCGTCGACCACGCCGTTGACCACGGTGAGGTTCTTGGTGAGCTCGGTGTAGCCGCGTGCGCCCTCCCGGGAGAGCATCATCCGCAGGTACTCCAGGCCGCCCTGCGGGTTCTTGCCCTTGGCGCCGACGAAGAAGGCCTCGGACACGCCGACGAAGATCGCTTCGTACGGCAGGGCGTCGGCGGCGGTGATGCTGGGGACCGGGGCGATGGCGTACTCGAAGGTGTCCGGCCGGTCCTTGGCCATCTCGTTCTCCAGCCAGGAGCCGCACGGGTAGAACAGGACCTTGTCCTGCAGGTGCTTGATCTGGGTCTGGGTGTGGTCGAGGCCGAAGTAGGCCTTGTCGCCGAAGTCCTTCTGGATCTGCGCCCAGGCGGCCACGGCCTGCCGTACCGGGTCGGCGGTCCAGGCGCCGTCGGCCAGGTTGTCGATGTCGAGGATGACCTGGTTGCCACCGATCTTGGCGGCGCTGTAGACGAGGTTCCAGAGCTGGTAGAAGGGGCCGACCTGGCCGGGGTAGGCGAACAGGGCGATGCCCGCCTTCTTCGCCTCCTCGCCGAGGGCGTTGAACTCGGCCCAGGTCTTGGGCGCCGTCCAGCCCTTGGCCTCGAACAGCTTGGCGTTGTACCAGAGGGCGCGGTGGGCGACGGTGTACTGCAGCACCCGGGGGACGCCGTCGATCAGGGAGTTCTCGTAGACGCCGCCGACGAGGGTGTCCTTGACCTTCTTGTCGGGGAAGGCGAGCGAGGGGGCCTCGAACAGCGGGGTGAGGTCGGCGAGGTGGCCTTCCTGGACGAGGGCCTGCAGGTCGAGGGCCTCGGGGCCGGAGTTGTTGACCACGTCGGGGACGTCGCCGGCGATGAAGCGCGGGCGGAGCTGCGTGCCGACCTTCTGGGTGGCGACGTGCTTGATCCTGGCGTTCGGGTAGGCCTTGCTGTAGGCGGCCTCGTGCAGGTCCACGGCGTACTTGTCGCCGTTGCCGCCGCTGAAGATGACCACTTCGAGCGGGGCGGCGGCCTGGACGCCGAGCGGGTTGGCCGCCGACGTCGCGGCGGCCGTGGCGGTGGCGGCAGGAGTCGCGGTACGGCTGGCGGTCGCGCAGGCGGCGAGGGGGGCGGCCAGCGCGGCGAGACCGAGCCCGCGCAGGACGTCGCGGCGGTTGGGGGACATGGCTCCTCCTGAGCGCTAACCGTCTGGATACTTTCCAGACGGTTAGCGGCTGACTCTAGGAGGGCAGGTCGAGCGGCGTCAAGAGCTCCCCACGGAAAGGGAGAAAGGGCGGGCGGGCCCGGGTCCCCTCCTTGGCCCGGGCGCCGGCCTCACCTGGTCGTGCGGCTCAGAACTGGGCGCGGAGGCGGGCCTTGGCCTGCTCCGTCGCCCCGATCCGGTCGAGCGCCGCCAGGGCGGCCCCGGCGATCGGCGGCAGTTCGGCCACGACCTGCCGGGCCAGCGGCGCGGCCTCGGCGAAGCGCTCGTCGAGCAGCGAGGTGAGCAACGGGTCACGAGCCCGCAGCACCCCTCCCCCGAGCACCACCTCGACCGGCTCACCGAGCAGGCCGAGCCGCCGCAGGCAGACCCCGGCCATGGCGACGACCTCGTCGGCCATCCGCCGCACCAGCCCGAGGGCGATCGGGTCGCCCCCGGCGGCCACCTTGAACAGCCCCGGGGTCAGCTCCAGGAGCCGGTCCCGGTCGAGCCGGCCGAAGTGCACGTCCAGCACGACCTCCTCGACGCTGGCCGCGCCGAAGTGGGTCTTGACCAGCTCGGCCAGCTCGGTCGGCTCGCCGCGGCCGTCCTCGGCGCGGATGGCGTGCCAGAGGGTCTCCCCCGACAGGCCCTGCCCGCCGCCCCAGTCGCCGCTGATCGGCCCGAGGGACAGGAACCGCGCCGTCTCGCCGCCGGGTGCGACGCCGACCGCGTTGATGCCCGCGCCGCACACCACGGCCACACCCCACGGGCCGGACGCGCCGGCCCGCAGCAGGGCGAAGGTGTCGTTGCGCACGACAACCTCGCCGGCCAGGCCGCGCGAGCCGATCTCGGCGGCCAGGGCCTCCTCCTCTTCCGGCAGGTCGGCCCCGGCGAGGAAGGCGACGAGCTGCTCCACCGGCTCGGTCAGGCCCATCACCTGCCGCACGACGCCGTCGATGACGTCGGCGGCGGCCTGGACGCCCTCGCTCTGCGGGACGAACGGGCCGCCCCGGCCGCGCGCGAGGATCTCGCCGGAGGAGTCCAGGAGCAGCACGTCGGTCTTGCTGTTGCCGCCGTCGACGGCCAGCAGCCTCACCACTTCAGGTACTTCCCGTTCGCCTCCAGCAGCAGGCCGGTCAGCTCGGCGGCGATCGCCTCCTGCCCGACGAGGGGGTGGGCCAGCAGGGCGTTGCGCACCCGGTCGGCTCCGCCGTACCGCGCGGCTTCCAGGGCCAGCTCCTCGTAGGCGGAGACGGCCGCGATGAGGCCCGCGTACAGCGGCTCGACCGGCTCGACCGGCAGCGGGACGGCGCCGGTCGCGGTGATCTTCGCGGGCACCTCGATGACCGCGTCGTCGGCGAGGAAGGGCAGCGTGCCGTTGTTGCGGGTGTTGACCACCTGCACGTCGCCGCGGTCGCCGAGCAGCGAGGCGATCAGCGCCACGGCGGCCTCGGAGTAGAAGGCGCCGCCGCGCTTGCCGAGCAGCTCGGGCTTGGTGTCGACGGCCGGGTCGGCGTAGAGCTTGAGCAGCTCCTCCTCCATCGCGGCCACCTCGGCGGCGCGCGAGGGAGCCGACTTCTGCTCCTCGACCACGAGGTCGTGGGCGTAGAAGTAGCGCAGGTAGTAGGAGGGCACGACCTGGAGCCGGGTGATCAGCTCGACCGGCAGCTTGAGGTCGTCGGCGATCTCCTGGGCGCTGTCGGCCAGGAGCTTGGGCAGCACGTTCTCGCCGTCGACGTAGACGGCCCGCTCCCAGGTGAGGTGGTTCAGCCCGACGTGGCCGAGCTGGACCTGCTCGGGGGTGAGGCCGAGGCGGGCGGCGAAGCGGCGCTGGAAGCCGATGGCGACGTTGCACAGGCCGATGGCGCGGTGGCCGGCGTCGAGCAGGGCGCGGGTGACGATGCCGACCGGGTTGGTGAAGTCGACGATCCAGGCGTCGGGGGCGTGCGTGCGCACCTGCTCGGCCAGCTCCAGCACGAGCGGGACGGTGCGCAGGGCCTTGGCCAGGCCGCCGGCGCCGGTGGTCTCCTGCCCGACGCAGCCGCACTGCAGCGGGAGGGTCTCGTCGACGTTGCGGGCGGCCTGGCCGCCGACGCGGAGCTGGAACAGCACGGCCTGGGCGTCCTTGACGCCGGCCGCGACGTCGGCGGTGGCGACGACCTTCGCCGGATGCCCGGCCTTGGCCAGCATCCGGCGGGCGACGCCGGCGACCAGGTCGAGGCGCTCGGCGTCGGGGTCGATGAGGGCGATCTCGGTGAGGGGCAGGTCGTCGCGCAGGCGCGCGAACCCGTCGATCAGCTCGGGGGTGTAGGTCGAGCCGCCTCCGACAACGGCGAGTTTCACAGTGGCACTCCAAGATTCCAGACGTTAGGAAACTTTCCTAATTCGGGAATCTAGCAGGGGCTCACCGATCCTGATGCTCCGGGAAGGCGTTGACCGTCACCCGGTGCATGCGCCGCCGCTCGGTGTAGTCGGCCACCGCGTAGTGCTGGGTGGGCCGGTTGTCCCAGAACGCCAGCGTGCCGGGCCGCCACTGCAGCCGGCACTGGAACTCCGGCGAGCGGATGTGGTCGATGAGCATCGGCAGCAGCGCCTCGTTCTCCCGGTCGCTCAGCCCCACCAGCCGGGTGGTCGAGGCCCGGTTGACGAACAAGGCCTTGCGCCCGGTCTCGGCGTGCACACGCACCACGGGCCGCTCGATCGGCGGCCACCTGGCCTGGATCTCCTCCAGGACGAAGGGGTGTCCCTTGGAGATCGCCTTCTTCATCGAGGCGGTGATGTCGTGGACCGCGGTCAGCTCGTCGCACAGCCGCTGGAGCGGCTTGGAGAGCGACTCGTAGGCCAGGTAGGTGTTGGCCCAGCAGGTGTCGCCGCCCACGCTCGGCAACTGCACGCACCTCAGCAGCGACCCCATGGGCGGGGTGGGCTCGAAGGTGTTGTCGCTGTGCCACTCGTCGCCGCCCTCGCCCTTGGGGTCGGTCTGGTCGAGCACGTGGATGGGACTGGCGGAGTCCTTCTTGAAGGCCGGGTGGTTGAGGGTGCCGAAGTTGAGCGCGAACTGCAGGTGCTGCTCGTCGTCGATGTGCTGGTCGCGGAAGAACAGCACCAGGTGCCGGAGCCACCCCGCACGCAGGGTCGCCACTTCCTCGGCCGACAGCGGTTTGCGCAGGTCGACGCCGGTGACCTCGGCGCCGATGTGCTTGGTCACGGGATGGAACTCAATCATGCACCGACGCTATTACCAAGCAATTGCTTGGTCAAGATTAGGATGAGGGCCATGGACGTCACCACCTGGTACCTGGAGCAGACCTCCCCCGGCGACCTGGTCGCGGCCAAGCCGCCCCGCCTGGAGATCGAGGTGGTGCGGGCCGAGATCCCGAACCCCGAGTTCAGCCGCTTCCTCTACACCGCCGTCGGCGGCGACTGGCACTGGACCGACCGGCTGGCCTGGAGCTACGGCCGCTGGACCGCCCTGCTGGAGCGGCCCGGCTTCGAGACCTGGGTGGCCTGGCACCGCGGCACCCCCGCCGGTTTCGCCGAGTTGGAGGCGCACCCGGAGGGCGAGGTGGAGATCACCAGCTTCGGCCTGCTCCCCTGGGCCATCGGCCAGGGGCTCGGCGGCCACCTGCTGCACACCGGTACGGCACGCGCCTGGGACCTGGCCTCGCGCTGGCCCGGCCTGCCCGGAACACGCCGCGTCTGGCTGCACACCTGCACGCTGGACGGGCCGCACGCGCTGGCGAACTACCGGGCCCGTGGCTTCCGCGTCTACCAGGAGAAGCTCAACGAACCGGGCGACCGTCCCGAGGGCCCCACGCCCGGCCCGTGGCCCGGCGCGCGGGGGTGAGCCGGGGGTGACAGGCGGCGCAAGCCGTACATAATGCTCCGGCGGTCGCGGGCACCGCCAATTCTTCGGCACAATGTTCGACATGGCCCGACGCACCACCACACCCCCGCCCGAGGATTTCGAGGAGCGGATCGTCGACATCGACGTCTCCTCCGAGATGCGCACCAGCTTCCTCGAGTACGCCTACTCGGTGATCTACCAGCGGGCCCTGCCCGACGCGCGCGACGGTCTCAAGCCGGTGCAGCGCCGCATCCTCTACTCGATGAGCGAGATGGGCCTGCGCCCCGACCGGGGCCACGTCAAGTCCTCGCGCGTGGTGGGCGACGTGATGGGCAAACTCCATCCACACGGCGACAGCGCGATCTACGACGCGCTCGTCCGGATGGCCCAGCCGTTCTCCATGCGGCTGCCCATGGTCGACGGGCACGGCAACTTCGGCTCGCCCGACGACCTGCCCGCCGCGATGCGGTACACCGAGGCGCGGCTGGCCCAGGCGGCCATGCTGATGACCGAGTCCATCCACGAGGACACGGTCGACTTCAAGCCCAACTACGACGGCCAGGAGACCGAGCCCACGGTCCTGCCGTCCGCCTTCCCCAACCTGCTGGTCAACGGCACGACCGGCATCGCGGTGGGCATGGCGACCAACATGGCGCCGCACAACCTCGTCGAGGTCGTCGCGGCCGCCCGCCACCTGATCAAGAAGCCCGACGCCACGCTCGACGAGCTGATGCGTTACGTCCCGGGCCCCGATCTGCCGACCGGCGGCACGATCATCGGCCTCGAAGGCGTCCGCGACGCCTACGAGACCGGGCGCGGCACCTTCCGCATGCGTGCCAAGTGCGCGATCGAGCAGATCACCCCGCGCCGGCGCGGCATCGTGGTGACCGAGCTGCCCTACAACGTGGGCCCCGAGCGCGTCGTCACGAAGATCAAGGAGCTGGTCAACGCCAAGAAGCTCCAGGGCATCGCCGATCTGAAGGACCTCACCGACCGGCACAAGGGCCTGCGCCTGGTCATCGAGATCAAGAACGGCTTCGTGCCCGAGGCGGTGCTGGAGGAGCTCTACCGGCTGACGCCGATGGAGGAGACCTTCGGCATCAACAACGTCGCCCTCGTCGACGGCGAGCCCCGCACGCTGGGCCTGCGCGAGCTGCTCCAGGTCTACGTCCAGCACCGGCTGGAGGTCGTCCGGCGGCGCAGCGAGTTCCGGCGCCGCAAGCGCGAGGAGCGCCTCCACCTGGTCGACGGCCTCATCGTCGCGCTGCTCAACATCGACGAGGTCATCCAGGTCATCCGCTCCAGCGACGACTCCGCGCAGGCGCGCACGCGCCTCATGGAGGTCTTCGACCTGTCGGAGATCCAGGCCGCCTACATCCTCGACACCCCGCTGCGCCGGCTCACCAAGTACGACAAGCTGGAGCTCGACAGCGAGAAGGCGCAGCTCAGCGAGGAGATCGCGGCGCTCACCGCGATCCTGTCCTCCGACGCCAAGCTGCGCGAGGTCGTCTCCGGCGAGCTGGCCGAGGTGGGCAAGAAGTACGGCACGCCGCGCCGCACGGTCCTGCTGGAGGCCTCCGGCGTGACGCGCTCGGCCACGGTCACCCTGGAGGTGGCCGACGACCCGTGCCTGGTGCTGCTGTCCTCGACCGGTCTGCTGGCCCGCACCTCCGACGCCTCGCCGCTGGCCGGGGAGGGCGAGCGGTCGGCCCACGACGTGCTGGTCGCCGCGGTGCGCACCACCGCGCGGGCCGAGGTCGGCGTGGTCACCTCGCTGGGCCGGGTGATCCGGGTCTCGGTGCTCGACCTGCCCATCCTGCCGCCGTCGGCCAACCCGCCGTCGTTGTCGGGCGGGCATCCGGTCTCGGAGTACGTGGTGCTCGCCCCGGAGGAGAAGGTCGTCGGGCTCGGCTCGCTCGACCCGGCCGGGCCGGGCCTCGCCCTCGGCACCGCCCAAGGCGTGATCAAGCGGGTGGTGCCCGAGTATCCGGTCAACCGGGACGACTTCGAGGTGATCACCCTCAAGGACGGCGACACCGTCGTCGGCGCGGTCGAGCTGGAGTCGGAGGAGCACGACCTGGTGTTCATCTCCTCCGACGCGCAACTGCTGCGGTACCCCGCCTCCGTCGTGCGCCCCCAGGGGCGGCCGGCGGGCGGCATGGCCGGCATCCGGCTCGACGGGGACGCCCGGGTGGTCTGGTTCGGTGTCGTCGATCCGGCCCGGCCGGCCCAGGTCGTCACGGTCGCCGGGTCCTCCACCGCGCTGCCGGGCACGCAGGTCGGCGGCGGCAAGGTCTCCGACTACGCCGAGTTCCCGCCCAAGGGCCGGGCGACCGGCGGGGTGCGGGCGCAGCGGTTCCTGAAGGGCGAGGACGTGTTGTTGCTGGCCTGGGCGGGTCCCGCGCCGGCCAAGGCGGTCTCGGCGACCGGCAAGCCGATCCCGCTGCCGGAGGAGATCGGGCGGCGCGACGGGTCGGGCATGCGCCTGACGCACACCATCGGCGCGGTGGGCGGCTCCCTGGCCGCCGGCGCCCCGGCCGCCGAGCCCGCGGCCCCCGATCAGCTCGGCGAACCGGCCGAGCAGGGCTGACGAACGGACGGCCGGGTCTCCTGCGGGGAGGAGACCCGGCCGGCACGGGGGTCAGGTCAGGTGGAACAGGTCGGCGGGGTGGCCTGCGGTGCGGGTGTCCCTCCCGTAGGTCACGCTGGCCTCGACCGCTGAGCCGAGGAAGGCGTTGGTCCCCTTGACCAGCACGTCGTCCAGCCGTCCCCCGGCGAGCCGGATGATCGCCGCCCCGCCCCGGCAGGTGACCAGCGAGACCGTCCCGTCGGGGGTCTCGACCTCGACCACCCCCTCGTGCGAGTCGGCGGCCAGCACGGTCAGGTAGCGCACGTCCAGCTTCGGATGCACCCGCAGGTAGGCGTCGGCGACCCCGCGCACCACCCGCACCGGCGACTCCCCCGACGAGGAACCGGCCGAGCTCCCGGCCAAGGCGTCGGCGAGCAGCGTGCACGGCCGGAAGTGCTCGTCCAGCACCGGCACCTCCCCCTCCACCACGACCACGCCGCCCTGGCCGAGGTAGCCGGCCAGGGCCTCCTGCGCGGCCCGCCCCAGGAACGTCCCGCCCGGCAGCGTGATCGAGGCGTGCCCGGCCAGCTCGGCGGCGTCGGCGTGCTCCAGGTCGACCAGCACGTAGTCGAGCCCCGCGGCCCGCATCCGCGCGTGGTAGGCGAGCAACGACCGCCCGCACGAGTGCCCGGCCACGCCCGCCGCCGCGACGGGGGCCTGCGGCGCGTAGAGCCCGAAGGCCCCGCCGGTCACCGGCTTCGCCGCCAGGAACTCGCCGCCGTGCCGGGCCAGGAAGCCGGCCATCGCCCGCACCACCGGCGCCTTTCCGGTCGCGCTCCCGTCGGCCGCGATCGGCGCACAGTCCGGGTACGGCGCAGCATGCACCGAGTCCAGCGCTCGGCTCCACCCCGACGTGGCCGCCGCCGTGTAGACGTTCACCCCGGTCGCCCCGGCCGCCAGCGCCAGCAGCGACTGGTGGAAGCTGGTGGCGGCGTCGGCGTAGGCCCGGTCGTACAGCTCGGAGAAGCCCCAGTTCTCCTCCAGGTTCGGCCCAGGGAAGAGCTTGGCGGCGATCACGTAGCGGGCGTGCGCCTCGGGGTCGGCCGAGACGACGCCCATCCAGTTGGTGAAGCCGTAGTGGATGCCCGTCCAGTCGCGGGGCCGCACCCGGGCGAGCCAGTCGTCGAGGTGGGCGACGGTGGGCGGGTTGAGGTTGACCACGATCGGCAGGGTGGTGCCGGTCGCCTCGCTCCAGCGGCGGTAGACCTCGGCGAGGTAGGCGGCGTGGAAGCGCCCCCAGTCGGCGGCCGCCGCGAGTCCCTCGGCGGAGGGCGGCTGGTCCCAGGAGTGGCCGTGCACGCGGGCGTACTCCTGCGGCGTGCCGTACCACTCGCGCAGCCGCTCCCGGTAGAAGGCCAGGCCGGACGGGCTGTAGTCGTAGGCGGTCAGCGGCAGCGCGCCGTTGGTGTAGAGGCCCTCGTTGGCGATCTGCACCAGGACGACCGGCCCGCCGGGGTCGAGCACCTCCTTGCCGACGGCGGCCAGCCACTGCTCGGCGTGCGCGGCGAAGGCGGGGCCGAGCGGCGCGGGCAGCACCCGCCCGCCCCAGGTGGAGGGCCTGCCGTCGGCGTCCAGCAGGGCTTCGATGCGCGGGTCGGCCGTGGGGCAGACCCAGTCGGGCAGGCCGCCGTAGTCGACCTCGGCGTGGATGAACGGGCCGGGTTTGGCCACGACCTTGAGCCCGAGTTCCGCACACAGGCGCAGGAAGCCCAGCACATCGGTGGCCGGGTCGGTGCGGCCGGTGAAGTCGGGCTCGCGGCCGGGAGCGGGCTGGTGGTGGCGCCACGGCAGGTAGCAGGTGATGATCTCGATCCCCAGCTCGTCGCGGATCGCCCGCAGCCGGTCGGCCCAGACCGAGGGATGGTCCCGGTAGTAGGGGTAGTCGGCGGTGACGAGCGCCGTGGGCACTCCGTCGATGACGGTGACTCCGTCGCGGACCTCGATGGCCACGCTCACGCTCCCGAGAGTTATTTTACGACGTGTACTAATGAGGCTGGCACAGCGATCGCCCTCGGCTCAAGCCCTCTCCCTGCCTTATTTCGCGTTCTGTCCTAAGATGCTCGCCATGATGCAGGCACGACGGCGAACGGTACGAGACCTGCGCCGGGGCAACCGCGAGACCCTCCTTCGCGCGCTGTTCTTCGGCGGCCCGGCCAGCCGGCACGAGCTGACCGCCCAGACCGGGCTGAGCGCGGCGACGGTCAGCAACGTCACCGCCGACCTGCTGGCCGACGGGGTGATCGCCGAGGCCGGCCAGGTCGAGTCGGACGGCGGGCGCCCGCGCGTGCTGCTGCGCGTCAACCCCGACTACGGCTACGCCATCGGCGTGGACGTCGGCGAGACGCACGTCCGGGTCGAGCTGCTCGACCTGGGCATGAACGAGCTGGCCCGCACCGACTACGCGTTGCGCCCGGCCCGGCACGACGTCGAGCTGGTGGTGCGGCACATCCTGGCCGGGGCCGACTTGGTGCTGTCGGAGGCCGGCGTGCCGCGCGAGCGGGTGCTGGGGCTCGGCGTCGGGGTGCCCGGCCTGGTCGAGCCCGGCCCGGAGGCGGTGATCCACGCCCCGACCTACGGCTGGCAGGGCGTCGCGCTCGGCACACTGCTGCGCGCCGGCACCGAGCTGCCGCTCTTCGTGGACAACGGCGCCAAGACGATGGGCCAGGCCGAGCTGTGGTTCGGCGCGGGCCGCGGGGCGAGCACCGCGGCGGTCGCGCTGGTCGGCTCGGGGGTGGGCCTGTGCCTGGTGACCGACGGCGGCATCTACCGTGGCGCGTCGGGCAGCGCGGGCGAGTGGGGGCACATGACGGTGGCGGCCGGCGGCCGGGCCTGCCGCTGCGGCAACCGCGGCTGCCTGGAGGCGTACGCGGGGGCCGAGGCGGTCCTGGACCGTTACCGCGAGCTGGTGCCGGGCGAGGCGGGCGAGGAGGAGCCGGCCTTCGCCGCGTTGCTGGCCGATCGTTCGCCGGAGGCCGAGCGGGTGCTGGCCGAGACCGTGCACTACCTGGGCGCGGGGCTGGGCACGCTGATCAACCTGCTCAACCCGGAGCGGATCGTGCTGGGCGGCTGGGCCGGGCTGCTGCTGGGGCGGCGGTTCCTGCCGGAGATCCGGGAGGCCGCGCGGGCGCATTCGCTGGCCCTGCCGTACGAGCGGACCGGGATCGAGCTCGGCCTGCTGGGGCCGGACGCGGTGGCGCGGGGGGCGGCGACGCTGGTGGTCGACGGCTTCCTGCTGGACAGCCAGCGAGCCCTGCAGAGCGTGTGACGCCGGGATGAGCACGGCGTTGCCGAGCTGTTGCCACTTTTTTTAAGGCTTATATTGAAGTCCGTCAGAAGCCGCCGTAGGGTCTGGGCAATTCCAGGACCTACGGAGGTGCGGTTCTATGCGTTTGCAGCGCGGGCTGCTCGTGCCCTTACTCCTTCTCGCCGTGACGGCCTGCGGCGGCGGCACGTCGGGCAGCGGCGGCACCACCCCGGCGGCCTCCGGCGCGGCCGGCGGCGGCGCCAAGACCAAGATCGTCATCGGCACCTTCAACGACTTCGGCTACCAGTCGCTCTACCAGGAGTACGAGAAGGCCCATCCGGAGATCGACATCGTCGAGCGGGTGGCCGCCGCCGAGGAGCACCACCGGCGGGTGGCCACCAACCTGGCCACCGGCAAGGGCGCGGCCGACATCGAAGCCATCGAGGAAGGCTGGATCGGCCAGTTCAAGGCCAACCCCGACAAGTTCCACAACCTCACCGAGCTCGGCGCGGACAAGCTGGCGAGCCAGTGGCCGGAATGGAAGTGGAAGACCTCCCAGTCCAAGGACGGCCGCCAGCTCGGCCTCGGCACCGACGTCGGCGGCCTGGCCATGTGCTACCGGACCGACCTGTTCGCCAAGGCCGGGCTCCCCACCGACCGCGAGCAGGTCTCCCAACTCTGGTCCACCTGGGACGGCTACATCGAGACCGGCAAGAAGTTCGCCGCGGCCAAGCTGCCCAAGACCGCCTTCTTCGACGGCCCGATCGTGATGTACCGCGCCATCCTGGGCCAGGCGCCGACCGGGCTCTACGCCACCGACGACACCGTGGTCGTCGAGACCAACCCCGAGGTGCGCGCCGCCTTCGACAAGACCATCGAGGCGATCGGCGCCGGGCTCTCCGCGAAGATCACCGCCTGGTCGGCCGACTGGAACGCGGGCTTCCAGCGCGGCTCCTTCGCCACCATCGCCTGCCCCGCCTGGATGATGGCCTACATCCAGGAGCAGGCCAAGAACGCGGCCGGCAAGTGGGACATCGCCGCCATCCCCGGCGGCACCGGCAACTGGGGCGGCTCCTTCCTCACCCTGCCCAAGCAGGGCAAGAACCCCGAGGCCGCCTTCGCGCTCGCCTCCTGGCTGACCGCGCCGGAACAGCAGGCGAAGGTCTTCCGCGCCAAGGGCAACTTCCCCTCCACCAACAAGCTCTACAGCGACCCGGTGATCACCGACTTCGTCAACCCGTTCTTCAACGACGCGCCGGTCGGGAAAATCTTCTCCCAGTCGGTGGCGACCATGAACGCGCAGTACCTCGGGCCGAAGGCCGGGGACATCAACACCGCGATCAACAACGCGCTCACCCGGGTGGAGCAGGGCAAGCAGACGCCCGACGAGGCCTGGAACCAGGCCATGGCCGAGGTCAAGAAGATCCTCTGACCCCCTCGTCCGGACCCAGGCCGCCCGGTCGCGGCACCCGCGCCGGGCGGCCTGCCGTACCCGAAGCCCCCCACCACAGGAGGAACCCCAGGTGTTGCGATCCTGGCTCTACCGCCTGGACACCAAGGCGTCCCCGTACCTCTACATCCTGCCGTTCTTCGCCCTGTTCGCCGCCCTGTCGGCCTTCCCGCTGCTCTACACCGGCTGGGTGTCGTTGCACGACTGGAGCCTGCTGGAGGACGAGCACGCCTTCCTCGGCGCGGCGAACTACCTGACCCTCCTGGCCGACCCGGCCTTCTGGAACGCGCTGTTCAACACGGTGTCGATCCTCGTGCTGTCCACCGTGCCGCAGTTGCTGCTGGCCCTGCTGCTGGCGCACCTGCTGAGCGGCCGGCTGCGCGGCCAGACGTTCTGGCGGCTGAGCCTGCTGCTGCCCAACCTGACCAGCGTCGCCGCCGTCGCGATCATCTTCGGCCAGCTCTTCGGCCGGGACTACGGCCTGGTCAACTGGGTGCTGGGGGTGTTCGGGGCGGGCCAGATCGACTGGGCGGCCGGCACGGCCAGCTCGCACGCGGCCATCTCGGCGATGGTCATCTGGCGCTGGACCGGCTACAACGCGCTGATCTACCTGGCGGCGATGCAGGCGGTGCCGCAGTCGCTGCACGAGGCGGCGATCATCGACGGCGCGAGCAGCCTGCAGCGGCTGCGGAAGATCACCATCCCGGCGATCCGGCCGACGATCATCTTCACCGTCATCGTCTCGACCATCGGCGGGATGCAGATGTTCGCCGAGCCGCTGCTGTTCGGCGGCGGGCAGCCGGGCGGCGGCAACGACCACCAGTTCCAGACGCTGACGCTCTACCTGTTCGAGGCCGGGTTCGGCCGCTTCGACCTCGGCTTCGCCAGCGCGACCGCCTGGGTGATGTTCGCCCTGGTGCTCGTCGCCGCGGCGGTCAACTACCTGCTCATCCGCCGCATCAGGAGCACATGATGGACCTCACGCTCGCCCGGGTACGGCACGCCCGGCGCCGGGTGCGCCGGCCCGGCCGGCTGGCCTACCTGACGCTCGCCGCGGTCGCCTTCTTCTCGGCCTTCCCGCTCTACTACAGCGTGGTGGTCGGCTCGCTGGACAACTCGGCGCTCGGCCAGGTGCCCCCGCCGGTGCTGCCGGGCCCCAACCTGCTGAGCAACATCCAGCGCGTCTTCGCCACCGTCCCGTTCGACCTGGCGCTGCTCAACACCGCGGTGGTCGCGGGGGCGATCACGTTCAGCCAGATCCTCTCCTCCACGCTGGCCGGCTTCGCCTTCGCCAAGCTGCGCTTCCGCGGGCGCAACGGGCTCTACCTGGGCGTGGTGGCGACGATGATGGTGCCGACGCAGCTCGGGATCATCCCGCTGTACATGATGATGGCCGAGATCGGGTGGATCGACACCCTCTACGCGGTCATCGCGCCCAGCCTGGTCAGCGCCTTCGGCGTCTTCTTCATGGCGCAGTACCTCAGCGGCGCGATCCCCGGCGAGCTGATCGAGGCGGCGCGGGTGGACGGCTGCACCACCTTCGGGCTCTTCTGGCGGGTCATCCTGCCGCTGGCCCGCCCGGCCGCCGCGGTGCTCGGCATGCTCACCTTCATGAACGCCTGGAACGACTTCTTCTGGCCGCTGGTGGTGCTCAGCCCGGAGAACCCGACGGTTCAGGTAGCGCTCTCCACGGTGTCCAGCGGCTACTCCGTGGACTACTCGTTCGTGCTGGCCGCGACGACGGTCGGGACGCTTCCGCTGCTGGTCGTGGCGGCCGTGTTCGGGCGGCAGATCATTCAGGGCATCATGCACGGCGCGCTGAAGGGTTGACAGAGAGCGCTCTCTGGCAGATAACCGCTCCAAAGGAGGTCCCGTGAAGATCCTCACTACTGTCCTCGTGTTAGCCACGGCGCTCGTCGCCACCCCCGCACAGGCGGCAGCGCCGCTCACCATCACCGACTTCGAGAGCGACACCGTTCCCGCCGGGGTCGTCGGCTGGGGCAACGACGCCGCCTCGACCCCCGCGCTCAGCGTCGAGGCCGACGCCGAACGGCAGGGCCGGGTGCTCAAGACGACCTACTCCGTCGGCCAGTGGGGCGGCTGGTCGCACGACCTGAGCGCCACCCAGGACTGGTCACCGTACGAAGGCTTCTCCTTCTGGGTGAAGGGCACCGCCTCGGGCCAGCGCATCTTCTTCGAGGTCAAGGACGGCGGCGGCGGAGCGGGCAGCTCGGAGCTGTTCGAGTCCTCCTTCGTCGACGACACCGCCGGATGGAAGCAGGTCCAGACCCGGTTCACCGACTTCGTCCGCCGCGGCGACTACCAGCCCGGCGGCGCGCCCACCGACGGCCAGCTCGATCTGGTCGCGATGTGGGGCTACTCGATGCGCCTGCCCGCCGGGGCCAGCGGCGTGCTGCTCTGGGACGACGTCCAGGCCTTCGGCACCGCGCCGCCGCGCCCGGCCCGGCTGGCCACCGACCGGCCGGTCTACCAGGTGGACGAGGCGGGTACGGTCACCGTCCGGGTCAGCGTCTCGACCGCCACGGGCGCGCCGCTGCCCGCCGACGCCACCGTCCGCTACCGCACCGGAGCCGGTACGGCTACCGCCGGCCAGGACTACGAGCCGGCCGAGGGCACGCTCGCCTTCCCCGCCGGGACCGCCTCCGGCACGGCCAAGACCTTCACCGTCCGCACCCTGCGCGACGGCGACGCCGAGACCGCCGAGACGATCCCGATCCTGCTCGACGGCGAAGGCGTCAGCCCGCCCGCCGACGAACCGGCGATCGTGATCGACGCGCACGGCCTGCCGTACCTCGACCGGAAGCGGCCGGTCAAGCAGCGGGTGGCCGACCTGCTGAGCCGCATGACGCTCGCCGAGAAGGTCGGGCAGATGACCCAGGCCGAACGCGGCGCCCTGGCCAAGCAGGACGACATCGCCACCTACCTGCTCGGCTCGCTGCTATCCGGCGGCGGCTCCACCCCCGCCACCAACACGCCCGAGGCGTGGGCGGACATGGTCGACGCCTTCCAGCTCCGTGCCATGCAGACCCGGCTGCAGATCCCGATCATCTACGGTGTGGACGCCGTGCACGGGCACAACAACGTGGTCGGCGCGACGATCTTCCCGCACAACGTCGGCCTCGGCGCGACCCGCGACCCCGAGCTGGTCGAGCGGACCGGCGCGATCACCGCCAAGGAGGTCAAGGCCACCGGCATCCCGTGGGACTTCGCGCCCTGCCTGTGCGTCTCCCGTGACGACCGCTGGGGCCGCGCCTACGAGTCCTTCTCCGAGGACCCGCACCTGGTCAGCCGCATGACGACGATCATCGGCGGACTGGAGAAGAACGGCGTGCTGGCCTCCGCCAAGCACTACGTCGCCGACGGCGGCACCGCCTACGGCTCCTCCACGACCGGCGACTACACCATCGACCAGGGCGTCTTCACCGGCAGCCGGGACGAGCTGGAGAAGATCCACCTCGCGCCCTTCGCCGAGGCGGTCAAGCGCGGCGTCGGCACCGTGATGCCCAGCTTCTCCAGCGTCGGCGACACCAAGATGCACGCCCACCGCGAACTGATCACCGACACCCTCAAGGGCCGGCTCGGCTTCAAGGGCTTCGTGATCAGCGACTGGCAGGCCATCGACCAGATCCCCGGCGACTACGCCTCCGACGTGCGCACCTCGATCAACGCCGGACTCGACATGATCATGGTGCCGCACGCGTACGTGCAGTTCACCCAGACCCTCACCGACGAGGCCACCGCCGGACGGGTGAGCGCCGCGCGCATCGACGACGCCGTCTCGCGCATCCTCACCAAGAAGTTCGAGCTCGGCCTGTTCGAGCGGCCCTACGCCGACCGCTCGGGCCTGGCCGCCGTCGGCTCGGCCGCCCACCGCTCGGTCGCCCGTACGGCTGCCGCCAAGTCGCAGGTGCTGCTCAAGAACGACGGCGGGCTGCTGCCGCTCAAGCCCGGCGGCAAGCTGTACGTCGCCGGATCCAACGCCGACGACCTCGGCAACCAGGCCGGCGGCTGGACCATCACCTGGCAGGGCAGCTCCGGCCCGATCACCGAGGGCACGACCATCCTGCAAGCGATCAAGAAGCGGGCGCCGGACGTCACCCACTCCCCCGACGCCTCCGCCCCCATCGACCCCGCCGCCACCGGCGTCGTCGTGGTCGGCGAGCGGCCCTACGCCGAGGGCTTCGGCGACGTCGGCCGCCAGGGCCGCACCCTCGACCTGTCCCCCGCCGACCGGGCGGCGATCGACAAGGTGTGCGGGGCGGTCAAGTGCGTGGTCGTCGTGGTGTCCGGGCGTCCGCTGCTGCTCGGCGAGCTGTCCGGGATCGAGGCCGTCGTGGCGGCGTGGCTGCCGGGCAGCGAGGGTGACGGGGTGGCCGACCCGCTGTTCGGGGCCGTGCCGTACACCGGGCGGTTGCCGTTCACCTGGTTCAGCTCGGTCGAGCAGCTGCCCATCAACGTGGGGGACGCGACCTACGCGCCGCTCTTCCCCTACGGCTGGGGACTGCGGACCGACCGGGCGCGTGACCGGCTGGTGGCGGCGCGGGACTCCCTCGCCCGGGGCGACGGACCGGCCAAGGCCGCCGCCGCCGCGCTCGCCGTGGCGTTGCACCGGTCGTGGTGGACCGCCGACGGGGCCGTACGGGACTCCCGCAAGGTCGTCCTCGGCCTTCGCACCGCCGCCGCCCTCCTGGAGCGGTCGCGGACCGGCACCTTCGCCCAGGGGAACGCGATCGTCTCCGTCGCCCGCGACCTCGCCCAGGCCGGCTCCGTGCCCTACCCGCGCCAGGCCCTGGCCGACCAGGCTCTGGCCCAGGGCGACCTCACCCGAGCCCTCACCCTCCTGACCTGACCCTCTCTGCTCTCTCAACCGAGGGCGGCGGCGCCCCACCCGGGGCCGGGACGCCGCCGCCCTCCCTCACCGACCCGGCCTGGGCCGAGGCTCAGAGGACGGGCCGGACCAGGTCGGCGAACTCCTCCGGGCTGACGATCCGGACGCCCAAAGACTCCGCCTTGGCCCGCTTGGACCCCGCCTTCTCCCCCGCCACCAGCAACGACGTCTTGGCCGACACCCCGGACGACGCCTTCCCCCCGGCCCGCTCGATGAGCTCGTTCATCTCGTTGCGCGACAACGCCTCCAGCTCCCCGGACATCGCCCCGGTCACCACCACCGACATCCCGGCCAGCGGCAACTCCAGCTCCCCCGCCTCCACGTCCGCACCGGCCGCGGCAGCGACGGCCAGCCCACCCTCAGGCACCCCGGGCTCGGTCATGTTGACCCCCGCCGCCACCAGCTTGTCGATCAGCGGCGCCAGCTCGGCCAGCTCCGCGACCACGACCGGCGCCTTCTCCGGCCCGATCCCCTCGACCTCCTGGATGGCCGCGGCGTCGGCGGCCCGGATGGCCGCCATGGTCCCGAAGTGCCGCGCGATCCGCCGGCTCATCGACCGCCCGGTCCCCCGGACGCCCAGCGCGCAGAAGACCCGGCTGAGCGGCTGCGCCTTGGCCCGCTCGAAGGCGGCCAGCAGGTTGTCGGTGCTGACCGCGCCCATCCGCTCCAGCCCAAGCAACTGCTCCCGCGTGAGGTAGAACAGGTCCGCGAAGTCGGCGATCAGCCCGGTGTCGAGCATCTGCTTGATCCGGTTGTCGGCCAGCCCCTCGATGTCGAGCTGGTCGCGCCCGGCGGCGTAGCTGATCGAGGCGATGGCCCGGCAGCCCCGGCCGCGCACGCACCGCCAGCGCTCCTGGCTGGTGTCGATGGCGTCGCCGCAGGACGGGCAGACCTCGGGGATGGGGATCGGCCGCTCGTCGCCGGTGCGCAGGTGCACCACGGGCGCCTCGACCCGCGGGATGACGTCGCCCGCCTTGTAGACGGTCACGGAGTCGCCCAGCATGAGCCCGCGCCGCCCGATGTCGGCGACGTTGTGCAGGGTGGCGTAGGTGACGATCGAACCGTCGAGCTCGACCGGCTCCAGGACGGCCCGCGGGGCGATGACGCCGGTGCGGCCGGTGTTCCACTCCACGCCGACCAGCTTGGTGATCTTCTCGGTGGCGGGCAGCTTGTAGGCCACCGCCCAGCGCGGCGCCCGCGAGCTGAACCCGGCGGCGGCCTGGTCGGCGGCCAGGTCGCACTTGACGACGATGCCGTCGATGCCGAACTCCAGGTCGGGCCGCGCGGCGGCGATCTGCTCGACCCGGACCTGCGCCTCCGCGATCGTGGCCACCACGGTGCCGGCGACCGGGGTGACGGCCGTGGTCTGCACGCCCTGCCCGGCGACCCAGGCCATGACCTCGCTGTGCGGCCACTCCCGCAGGCCGGCCGCCAGCTCGGACGTGTCGTCGGGGTAGGGCAGCGCGCCGTACCCGAAGAAGGTCTGCTCGCAGACGTAGGGCCGCTCGCGGGTGCGCAGCGAGCCGGCGGCGGCGCTGCGCGGGTTGGCGAAGGTGGTGCCGTCGTGCGCCTGGCGTTTGGCGCAGGCCTCCTCGAACTGGGCGGTGGTCATCATGACCTCGCCACGCAGCTCGATCGTCACCGGGTCGGTGAGGCGGCCGGGCAGGCCGAGGATGGTGCCGATGGCGTGGCTGACGTCCTCACCCGCGACGCCGTCGCCGCGGGTGACGAGCTGGACCAGGCGGCCCCGCCGGTAACGGGCCGAGATCGCCAGGCCGTCGAGCTTGGGCTCCACCGCCCACGCGGTCACCGGTCGGCCGATGCGCCGCTCGACCGAGGCGGCCCAGTCGGCGAGCTGTTCGGCGCCGAAGACGTTGTCGAGGCTGAGCATCGGGGTCAGGTGGGGCACGTCGCCCACCACCGCGCCGCCGGCCACCTTGCCCGTCGGCGACTGCGGCAGCACCTGCTCGGGGTGGTCGCGCTCGTACGCCTCGATGCCGCGCACCAGGCGGTCGTAGGAGTCGTCGTCGAGGGTGGAGGTGCCGTCGGCGTAGTAGGCCGCCGACGAGTCGAGGGCGAGCTGGACCGCCTCGGCGTAGGCGGTCTCGTCGGCGATCACGGTGATGGGAGGCGCGTCCTTCATGACCCCTATCCTGCCTGGTGGCACCGACAATTCCAGGCCCGCGGACTAGTCGGAGGCGGCGTCCTGCGGGAGCCGGCCGGCCAGGTCCAGCAGGAGCTCGGCGGGCTCGCCGCCGGTCCATTCGGCGATCCGGCGGCGGGCCTGCTCGTCGGGCTCGAAGTCGTCGAGGCCGTGCGGTCCGAAGTGGCCCGCCTCCCGCAGCAGCAGGAGGAGCGAGTCGTCCTCCGGCAGGCTCTCGGCGTAACAGGCGGCGTCGAGCAACGCCAGGGCGCGGCGGGCGTTGCGCCCGTCGTCACGGGGCTCGACCCGGTCGAGGCTGCGCCGCGCGTGCGCCCGCAGGCAGGCGGCCAGCGATTGAGTCCTACTCACGGCAACATATCTTCACGCATCGTCATGCTCCCAGGTGAGAGCTTTCCAAACCTGGGAGCCCCGGCAACCGTCAGGAAACGTGCATGGGGGATCATCTCTCCATGAGCGCATTCGACGACGTGCTGTCCGCCAACGCCGACTACGCCCGCTTCTTCGGGGAATCCGGGCTGACCGGCCGGGCCGCGCGAGGCCTGGCCGTGGTGACCTGCATGGACTCCCGCATCGACCCCCTCGGCCTGCTGGGGCTGAAGCCGGGCGACGCCAAGATCCTGCGCAACGCCGGCGCGCGGGTCACCGACGACGTCCTCCGCACCCTGGTCCTGGCCGTCTACCTGCTCGGCGTGGAACGGGTGCTGGTGATGCCGCACACCGACTGCGGCATGTCCAAGGTGACCGACGAGGACGTGCACGCCCTCACCCAGGCGCGGGGGGTGGACACGCGCAGCCTGGAGTTCCACACCGTCCCGGACCAGGACGCCGCGCTGCGACACGACCTGACCCGCATCCGCACCAGCCCCTTCCTGCCCGAGGATCTGCCGGTCGGCGGCGCGATCTACGACGTCCGCACCGGGCGGCTACAGTCTGTAGATATATAGTCACTTTGTGCTAGCTGTCGTATCACTCCTGGTCACGCTCGATCTCCTCGTCGTGGCGCACCGCGGCGCCTCCGCGGTGGCGCCGGAGAACACGCTCGCCGCTTTCAAGGCAGCCGGTACGGCAGGCGCCGACATGTACGAGCTCGACGTCCGCACCACCAAGGACGGCGAGCTCGTCGTGCTCCACGACTCCACCCTGGAACGCACCACCGACGCCGAGGAGCTCTACCCCGACCGCGCCCCGTGGCGGGTCAGCGACTTCACCCTCGCCGAGATCCGCCGCCTGGACGCCGGCAAGTGGTTCGGACCGAGGTTCGCCGGCCAGCGCGTCCCGACGCTGGCCGAGGCGATCGAGGCCATGCGCACCGGCCCGGCCGCCGTGGTCGTCGAGGTCAAGAAGCCCACGCCCGAGATCGAGCCCCGCCTGGCGGACGTCCTGGCCGAGGCGCCCTCCGACACGATCGTGCAGAGCTTCGACTGGGAGTTCGTCCGCCGCCTCCAGACGCACGCGCTGCGGGCGGTGCTCGGCACGGTGCCGGCGGCACGCCTGCCGTACGTGGCGGGTTTCGCCGACTACGTGAACGTCCCGCACCAGACGGTCACGCCCGCCTACGTGAAGACCGCCCACCGGCTCGGCCTGAAGGTGATGGCCTACACGGTCAACCGGCCGAGGGTGATGCGCCGGATGCTGGCCGCGGGCGTGGACGGATTGCTGACCAACAAACCGCGCGCGGCGCGCCGGGTCGCGGACATGACGCCGATCTTCGACGAGTTGCGCAACGTCCTGGGCGAGATGAAGCGCAAGGCATAAGTCTTTCCCATAACACCAAACTATGCCCCGGGCCATTGTCACGGCTTTCACCTGGCTGGAACGGTGCATCGGTTATTCACTTTTCCCGCGACCGAACATAATCCTGGTTGCAGCGCTTCCGATCGGCTGCTTTCTTGAAAGCCTGCCGATCACAAACGGGGGTGACCTGCAATGTTACTCAGTCGATTTCGGCGTGCCCGAATAACGGGCGCAGTATTATCCGTCGCACTTCTGGCCTCGGTCCTGGGGCCCGTCCGTCCCCTGCCCGCGAAGGCGGAAACCCCGGCCGCGGCGCAGACCCAGCAGACCGGCGCACCCGAGCAGCGGCCCATGCCGCCCGGAGTCCGCCCCGACAAGGCCGTCGATCCGGCCCACCGGCCGCCCGTCCTTCCCCCGGGCGCCGCCGCGGACGGCGAACCGGCCGAGGTGGCCGAGGCCCGCTGGAGCGCCCTCACCTCGAAGAAGGCCGCCACGGCGGCCGACGACGCCTTCACCGGGCTGTCGCTCCGGCCCGGGTTCGTGATCGGCGACACCTCGCTGGTCCTGTACTTCTCCTCCGGCCAGGTGGACCCGTCCTGGACCGGAGCCCGCGTGCGGCTCTACGACGCGGCCTCGCAGACCGAGCAGGCCTCGACGCTGATCCCGCGCGCCGACCTTCCCCCCTCCCCCACCTGCGGCGGAGCGGGCGAGTTCTGCCGCTCCTTCGGCACGGCCGACGGCTGGACGCTGGAGGTGGGCAAGGAGTACTTCGTCACCGTCTCGGCGGTCTACGGCGACGGGCGCGAGGTCGCCTCCCCGCCCTCCGGCCAGGCCGGTCCCCGGCTGACCGAGGACCCGCCGCCGGTGCCGAACGAGCAGGCCGCCGGCTGCGGCTGCGGCAACGCGCTCGCGCTCACCGCCGCCGGGCAGGCCGGACGCGCCCAGGGCGTCAACACCGGCACCGGCGCCTACGTGCGGACCGAGCAGGACCTGGCCATGGACTCCTTCGGCCCGGTCTTCGCCTCCAGCCGCACCTACTCCTCGATGAACCGCGGGCCCGGGCCGTTCGGCCCCGGCTGGGCGTGGTCCTACGACATGCGCGTGACCCCCGGCGAGGACGGCGTGGTCACCGTACGGGCGGAGGACGGCGCGCAGGCGAAGTACACGCCCGACGGCAACGGCTACAAGCGGCCGCCGGGCGTGCGCAGCACGCTGGCCAAGTCCGGCGACGGCTGGGTGCTGACCACGCCCCGGCAGGTGCGCTTCGGCTTCGACGCCCAGGGCCGGCTGACCTCGGTCACCAACGCGCGCGGCGTCGGCGTCAAGCTCGCCTACGAAGGACTGGGCGTCAACATCACCGACGCCTCCGGCCGCGTCGTCGAGGTGCGCGTCGAGGGCGGGCTGATCCGCCAGATCAGCCTGCCCGACGGCCGGCACGTCTCCTACTTCTACGCCGGCGGCCTGCTCAGCTCGGTGATCGACCCCCGCGGCTTCACGTGGAAGTACACCTACCACGCCAACAGCCTGCTGGCCTCGGTGATCGACCCGCACAACGTGGCGATCGTCAGCAACGTCTACGGCGCCGACGGCCGCGTCACCGAGCAGAAGGACGGCCTGGGCAAGCCCACCCGCTTCGAGTGGAACGCCGGCCGCCAGGAGGCCAAGACCACCGACGCCGACGGCGTGGTGGTCTGGGACGGCTACCGCGGCAACACCCTGGTCTACTCCCAGCGCGGCACCGGCGACTCCGACAACCACCGCTACGACCGCTCGCTCAACCGCAACCTGGTCGTCAACGCCGGCCAGCACCAGCACGAGGCCACCTTCGACGCCAACGGCAACCGGACCGCCTCGACCGCGCCGCAGGGCTTCTCCGAGAAGACCAGGTTCGACGAGCGCAACAACCCGACCGAGCACACCGACGCCAACGGCGAGGTGTGGAAGGACACCTACAACGAGTACAACGAGCTCGTCCGCAGCGTGGACCCCGAGGGCAACGAGGTCCGGCACGAGTACGACTCGCGCGGGCTGCGCGTGTCGACGACCGACCCGCGCGGCAAGGTCACGCGCTACGAGTACACCGCCCAGGGCCAGCTCAAGTCCACGATCCTGCCCACCGGGCGGCGCGACGAGCGCGTCTACGACACCACGGGCCGCCAGATCGCCGCGATCGACGGCCGGGGCACCGCGCCGGGCGGCAACCGCAACGCCTACACCACGCGCTACGGCTACGACGCGCAGGACAACCTGGTCAGCACCCTCGACCCCGGCAAGGCCGGCGCCTGGCGCACCGGGTTCGACGAGACCGGCCGGGTCGTGCGCAAGCAGACCCCGACCGGGCAGACGACCAACTACTTCTACCTGGCCAACGGCCTGCTGCAGAAGGTCGACAACGAGCGCCGCACCAGCGTCATCACCTACAGCGAGGCCGGGCGCCGCCTGACCACCCAGGTGCTGCTGCGGACCCGCGCCCCGATCGTCACCAGCTACGGCTACGACGCCAAGGGCCTGCTCAAGACGGTCGTCTCCCCGCGCGGCAACGAGCCGGGCGCGAACAAGGCCGACTTCACCACGACCTACTTCTACGACTACAACGACAACCTCGTCCGGATGCGCCGGCCGTACCCCGGCGGGGGCTTCGTCGACCAGGACGTCAAGGTCGACCCGCTCGACCGCACCACCGGCAAGGTCGACGAGCTCGGCAACGAGCAGTCCTTCACCAGGGACGACGCCGGGCAGCTCACCCAGGTCACCGACTCGCTGGGCCGTACCACCAAGGCGGGCTACGACAAGGCGGGCCGGCAGACCTCGACCACGGACGCCGGCGGCGAGACCACGCGCACCGAGTACGACGCGGCCGGCAACCGGATCAAGGAGATCAGCGCCACCGGCGGCGTCACCACCTGGAAGTACGACGACGACGGCCGGCCGATCGCGATGACCGAGCCGCGCGGCAACGTCGAGGGCGCCGACCCGGACCGCTACACCGTCCGCTACGAGTACGACGCGGCCGGCAACCACGTCAAGACGATCGACCCGCTCGGCGGCGCGACGACGCTGACCTACGACGCGAGCAACCGCGTCGTCGCGGTCACCGACGCCAAGGGCCGCACCACGCACCAGACCTACCGCGAGGACAACCTCCCGGCGACCCTGCACACCCCGGACAGCCCGTACAACCCGGCCGACCCGGCGGCCCGCTCGACGGTGTACTCCTACGGGGTGGACGGCTTGCTCGAAGCCGTCCGCGACCCGATGGGGCGCTACGTCCGGATGGCCTACGACGACGCCGGCCGCCTGATCACCAGGGCCGACGCGCTCAGCCGCCGCATCGAGATCAGCTACGACGCGGAGAGCAACCCGGTCTCCGCGATCGCGATCAACGGCCCCGAGTGGCTCTCGCCGGAGGAGCGCGCCAAGCGGACCGTCACCAGCACCTACGACATCCTGAACCGGCGGGTGAAGTCCACCCTCGGCTCCGAGGGACCGGTCTACACCTTCGCCTACGACGCCAAAGACCGGACCGTCGGGTACGGCGACCCGGCCGGCGTGCGCGAAGTCGCCTACGACGACGAGGACCAGATCACCTCGGTCCTGCGCAAGACCGCCGGCCTGGCCGACGAGCGCTTCGCCTACACCTACGACGAGCGCGGCAACATCGCGACCCGCGAGTACCCCGACGGCACCAAGGTCACCGCGACCTACGACGCCGACAACCGGGTCACCTCGCACACCGTGGCCGGCGGCGTCGCCGGCTCGGCCGCCAAGTGGGAGTTCGGCTACGACCCGGCCGGGCGCCGGACCAGGACCACGCTGCCGAACGGCCTGGCCGCCGAGGCCGCCTACGACCCGGCGGGCCGGCTGACCAGCCTGGTCACCGGCCGCGAGGGCCAGCCGCCGGTCTCGGCCTTCCAGCTCACCCTCGACCCGCTCGGCAACCCCACGCGCGTCGTCACCACCCGCGGCGAGCGCAACGAGTCGGTCGCCTACACCTACGACAACGTCAACCGGATCACCTCGGCGTGCTACTCGGCCACCAGTTGCGCCACCGGCAGCCCGATGGCCGGGCGCATCGACTACGCCTACGACCTGATGGGCAACCGCCTCAGCCAGAAGCGGTCCGGTACGGCGGGCAACGACACCACCACCTACACCTACGACGCCGCCAACCAGCTCACGAAGGAGACGGTCAGCAAGCCCGGCAGCGTCGTCAGCCGCGACTTCGCCTACGACGTCAACGGCAACCAGGTCCGGGCGGGCGCCGACCGCTTCACCTACACGCTGGACAACAAGCTCGCCTCGGCGACGGTCAACGGCAAGAGCACCACCTTCACCTACGACGCGCAGGGCCTGCGGCTCAGCGCCACCGGGGCCACCGGCACCCAGCGCTGGAGCTGGGACACCAACGGCTCGATCCCGCAGATCGCCCTGGACACCACCTACGACCAGGCCGGTTCGGTCATGTCGCGGCAGGGCTTCACCTACGGTCCCGGCGACGAGCCGCTGGCGCTGCTGACCGGGGGCGCCGCGCACGCCTACACCCACGACTGGCTCGGCGGCGTGGCCAACCTGCTCTCGCCGTCCGGCGAGGTCGAGGCCGGCTACGACTACGACCCCTTCGGCAACCCGCGCACCGGAACCACTCTGTCCGGTACGGCAGGCGGCCCCGCCAACCCGATGAAGTTCCACGGCGCCTACCAGGACGACAGCAGCGGGACCGGCAACTACTACCTGCGCGAGCGCACCTACAACCCGGGCACCGGCCGGTTCACCTCGACCGACCCGCAGCCCAGCGGCCTGGCGGCCACCTCGCCCTACACCTACGCCGCCAACAACCCGATGGTCTACACCGACCCCACCGGCGCCGTGCCCGACGCGGGCGCGACCGGCGGCGGCGACCCGGCGACCATCGAGACCGGGCCCAGCCCCGAGGAGGTGGCCAAGGCCCAGCAGCTCCAGAGCAAGTCGATCCTCGACGTGATCCTGGAGGCGGGCGGCCAGATCCTCATGGAGGTCCTGGGGATCAACGACATCATCAACTGCCTCCAGGGCGACCTCGGCGCCTGCGTCTCGGCCGTCGTCGGCTCGCTCCCGTGGGGCAAGATCTTCAAAGCACCGAAGATCATCGGGGCGATCTGGCGGGCCGGCAAGGCGGTCGTCTCCTTCCTCCAGGAACTCAAGTGGGCCCGCGCCATCCTCGCCAAGGCCGAGAAGGCGGCCGAAGCCGCCAAGGCCGCCGCGGCCAGGGCGGCACGGGAGGCCGCGGAGAAGGAGGCCGCGCTCAGGGCGGCGGCCGAGGCCGAGGCCAAACGCCTGGCCGCCGAGGCCGCCGAACGCGCCAGAGCCCAGGCCGCCCGGGCCAAGGCCAGCACCAAGACGCAGAACCCGTCCTCCCGGCCGTCCATCGGCGACTCCTGCAAGACCGGCAACAGCTTCACCCCGGGCACGCTGGTCCTGCTCAGCGACGGCACCGCCAAGCCGATCGAGTCGGTACGGCTCGGCGACACCGTCCTGGCCACCGACCCGGCGACCGGGGAGACCGTCGCCAAGCCGGTCGTCGGCCAGATCACCGGAGACGGCGACAAGCGCCTGGTCCGGCTGGTGGTGAGCTCAGGGGAGCTGGTGGCCACCGACGGGCACCCCTTCTGGGTCGCCGACAAGGACCGCAAGGACGCTCGCGGCAGCGGCAAGGGCCGCTGGGTCAAGGCCGGCGACCTCCGGCCCGGCATGTGGCTGCGCACCAGCGCGGGCACCTACGTCCAGCTCGCCGCCGTCGAACGCCGCGACGCCCGGCAGCGGGTGCACAACCTCACCGTCGCCGACCTGCACACCTACTACGTCGTCACCCGCGGCACGCCCCTCCTCGTCCACAACTGCCAGGTCGACTACGGCGGCAACGACCTCAGCCGGGCCGTCCTGCAGGAACGGCTCCGGACCGGCAACCGCGGCAACAACGCCGCCGCCGTCCGGGTCCGCAACGCCGACGGGACCGACCGGATCGAGGTCGCCTTCTCCTCCAAGGGCCGGGGCAACCACGCCGAACTCAAGCTGATGCGGCAGTTCGGCGACGCCATCCAGGAGGCCTACTCCGAGTTCCGCCCGTGCACCGGGACCAACCAGTGCCGAAAAGCCCTGGCCGACGCGGGCATCCCGACCTCCTACACCTGGGACTGGTCAACCTCCGCCGCCGGGGCCACGGCCCGGGCGGACAAGAAGAAGGCCATCGCCTCCCTCTTCGCCGACGCGATAGCCGGGCGCTGGTAAAGTCCCCGCTTGACCCCGGCCTCCCCGCCATTCCGGCGGGGAGGCCGGCCCGTTCTCCACCCAGCGGCCCCTTTTCCCCGGACACGCCACGGAGTTCCCCTTGAACCACCGTTATCCAAGCGCCTATCTCGCGCCGGTTCAGCACGACGAGGCTCGCCGATTTCTGCTCGACACCGGGCTTCCCCAGGACCACCTCCTTTTCGCCGCCGCCACCGAACCGCAGCCTTCCGGAGAATTGCTCAAGATTGGCGACGGAGGGGATTTCGACGAATTCTGCGTGAATTGCCGCACCGGCGCCGTCGTCTCGCGCAGCACCATCGACGCGGCCGTCCTGCCGGTCAACAGCTCGCCGCAGACCTTCGCCGCCTGCCTGGCCGAGTTCACCCGCCAGCTCCGCCTCGCCCCCGCCTCCTCCAGCGACGAGGACGAATCGGAGACCCAGGCCCGCCTCCTCGGCGAGGCCCTCACCGCCCTCGACCCCACCGCCCTCACCGACGAGAACAGCTTCTGGAACTCCGTCCTCTGGGACGTCGCCATCGGCGACTACGCCCCGGACGACGACACCTGACCGAGCCGGCCGGACTTCGGGCTGCTCCCCCATCAGAAGTGGCGTGCTCAAGCCCGTCTGGGGCAGTTGGTCGGACAACTCCCGCCTGAGAGGTGTCCGTGACCGATTCATCCACCCCCCGGCCGTCGCCCGCGCCGGCCTCGAGCAAGGCCGTCGAGCTGCCCCTCGACCCGAGCGCGCCCACCGCCACGCCCGAAGGCCGCAGGGAGCTGGCGTACGGCAAGCCGGGACGGGCCCTGGCCAACCACCCGTTCGTCTTCGGCTTCACCGCCGCCCTGGGCGTGCTCAGCGCCTGGATGCTGGTCCAGGCGCTCACCTCCGCCGCCTCGGTGCTCATCCTGATCGTGGTCTCGCTCTTCCTGGCCGTCGGGCTCAACCCGGCGGTCGTCTGGCTCGGCAAGCGCGGCCTGCCGCGCCCCGCGGCCATCACCGTCGTGTTCCTGCTGGTGATCGCCTTCTTCGTCGGGTTCGGGCTGGCCATAGTCCCGCCCCTGACCACCCAGACGGCCGACTTCGCCGCGCAGCTCCCGGCCTACGTCAACGAGCTGCAGAACCATCCTCAGGTGCGGGCGCTCGATCAGCAGTTCCAGCTTCTCGACCGGCTGCAGCAGTACCTCGCCAGCGGCGACCTGGGCAAGCAGGTCTTCGGCGGGCTGCTCGGGGCCGCCGGGATGGTCGCGGGGGCGCTGTTCAACGCGCTGACGGTGTTGATCCTCTCGCTCTACTTCCTGGCCTCGCTGCCGTCCATCACCAGCTTCGGCTACCGCCTCGTCCCGGCCAGCCGCCGCGACCGCGTCCGGGCCCTGGGCGACGAGATCATCAAGCGCATCGGCGGTTACGTGGCGGGGAACCTGCTCATCTCGCTCATCGCCGGGGTGACCACGTTCCTGTTCCTGTCGATCGCGGGCGTGCCGTACGCTCTGGCCCTTTCGCTGATCGTCGCCATCACCGACCTCATCCCCCTGGTCGGCGCCACCATCGGCGCCGCCGTCGTCACCCTGGTCGGCCTCTTCGTGTCCTTCCCGGTGGGGATCGCCTGCCTGATCTTCTTCATCGTCTACCAGCAGGTCGAGAACTACGTCATCGCTCCGCGGGTGATGTTGTCCTCCGTCGACGTCCCCGCCGCCGTCACCATCATCGCCGCCCTCATCGGCGGGGCCCTCCTCGGCGTCGTCGGCGCCCTCCTGGCCATCCCGGTGGCCGCCGCCGTCCAACTGGTCCTCCACGAGGTAACCCTCCCCCGCCAGGAACAACACTGACACCTGGACACCTTGCGCTCTCCGCGTCGGTGGAGGGGGCCGCCGGGCGACGGGCGAACCCCGGTGCCCCGAAGGCCGGCGGCTGCCGCAGTGCCGCGACGAACCCGCCATAAAGGGCGTCGGGAGACTTGCGCACCCTCAGCGGCGAAAGGCCCGAAACGGGTCCAGCACCCCAACGGCGAAAGACCGCAGCAGTGGGGACCGGTGACGGAGGGTGGTGGCGGTGGGGGCTCGTAGCAGAGGACGGTGAGAGGCCGTAGCGGAGGGCCGGGGCGGCAAGAGGCCGTGACGGAGAGCCGTGGAGACGGCCGGTGGCGGCGGAGGCTTGTGTGGCGGGTGAGGAGCCACGGCCGGCGGAGCTTCGTGACCTAGGGCCGTGGCGGCGCGAATGGGCCGTGCCGGTGAAGGGCCGTGCCGGTGAAAGGCCGTAACGGTGAAGGGCCGTAACGGTGAAAGGCCGTAACGGCGAAGGGCCGTAACGGCGAAGGGCCGGGGCGGCGAAGGGCCGGGGCGGAAGGCCCGGTCTCAGCCGGCCTGGCCAGACCGGCCACCCCACCGCCGCCGCCAGCCCCCACCCGTGCCCCACCTATGCGGCGAGCACCCGTACGGCGGGAAATGCTCCTGTCCGAGCCCCACCCAACAATCCAGCCCGAAACGGAAAGACGTCAGGCGTCGATGTGGTCCCGATCAACCTCAGCCGCGCTGTTGACGATGAACTCCCGCCGAGGAGCAACATCACTCCCCATGAGCAAACTGAAGATCCGCTCAGCCGACTCAGCGTCCTCGATCCGAACCCGCCGAAGGATCCGGTGCCGCGGATCCATGGTCGTCTCCGCAAGCTGATCCGCGTCCATCTCCCCAAGACCCTTGTACCGCTGCACAGGGTCCTTCCACCGCTTCCCGCGCCGCTCAAGGTCACGCAGCACCTTGTGCAACTCGGCATCGGAATAGCAGTAGACGTACTTGTCCTGCCCCCGCCCCGGGTTGGTGAGCTCGATCCGGTGCAACGGCGGAACGGCGGCGAAAACCCGCCCAGCCTCGATCATGGGCCGCATGTACCGATGGAAGAGCGTGAGCAACAGGCACCGGATGTGCGCACCGTCGACATCCGCGTCCGCCATCAAAATGATCTTGCCGTACCGAGCCGACTCCAGCTCGAACGACCGCCCCGACCCAGCCCCGACGACCTGGATGATCGACGCACACTCGGTGTTCTTCAACATGTCGGCGACAGACGCCTTCTGCACGTTGAGGATCTTGCCGCGGATGGGCAGCAACGCCTGGAACTCCGAGTCACGCGCCAGCTTGGCCGTGCCCAGCGCCGAGTCACCCTCGACGATGAACAGCTCGCTCCGGTCGACGTCGTCACTCCGGCAGTCGACCAGCTTGGCCGGGAGCGAGGAGTTCTCCAGGGCGCTCTTGCGCCGCTGGTTGTCGCGGTGCTCACGGGCCGCGATCCGCGCCTTGGCGGCTGCGACGATCTTCTCCAGCACGGCCCGCAGCGGCTGCTTGAACCCGCGCGGCGGGTTGGCGTAGAGCGCCTTGAGCTCGCGCGAGACGACATGGGAGACGATCCGGGTGGCCGCGGAGGTGCCGAGCACCTCCTTGGTCTGTCCCTCGAACTGCGGCTCGGGCACGCGGACGGTGACCACGGCGGTGAGGCCTTCGAGGATGTCCTCCTTGGTCACCGCGTCGTCGCCGTTCTTGAGCAGCCGGGTCTCGCGCAGCAGCTCGTTGACCGTGCGGACCAGGCCGCGCTCCAGGCCGGTGATGTGGGTGCCGCCCTTGGGGGTGGCGATCACGTTGACGAAGGAGCGGACGGTGGAGTCGTAGCCCTTGCCCCAGCGCAGCGCGACGTCGACGGTCAGCTCGCGCTCGACCTCGGTGGGCGTCATGTGGCCCTGGTCGTCCAGGACGGGCACGGTCTCGTGGAAGTGCCCCAGGCCCTGGAGGCGGAGCACGTCGCAGACGGCCTCGTCGCGGGCCAGGAACTCGGTGAACTCGGAGATGCCGCCGTCGAAGCGGAACTCCTCGACCGTCTCGCCCTGGATCAGCACGAGGGTCAGGCCGGGCACCAGGAAGGCGGTCTGGCGGAGCCGTACGTGGATCTCGTCCACGGCGACCTCGGCGTCGGGCAGGAAGATCTGCTTGTCGGCCCAGAAGCGCACCCGGGTGCCGGTGACGCCGCGCTTGGCCTTGCCGCCGTCGCGCAGGCCGGACTTCTTCTTGAACTTGGCGGTCGGGCCGTCGCCGTCGAAGAGGCCGGGCACGCCCCGGCGGAAGCTGATCAGGTGGACCTGGCCGTCGCGGTCGACCTCGACGTCGAGCCGGGAGGACAGCGCGTTGACCACCGAGGCGCCGACGCCGTGGAGGCCGCCTGAGGCGGTGTAGGAGCCGCTGCCGAACTTCCCGCCGGCGTGGAGCTTGGTGTAGACGAGCTCGACGCCCGGCAGCCCGCTCTTGGGCTCGATGTCGACGGGGATGCCGCGGCCGTCGTCGCGCACCTCGATCGAGCCGTCGGCGTGCAGCTCGACCTCGATCCGGGTGCAGTGACCGGCCAGCGCCTCGTCCACGCCGTTGTCGACGATCTCCCAGAGGCAGTGCATCAGCCCGCGGCTGTCGGTGGACCCGATGTACATGCCGGGTCGCTTGCGGACGGCCTCGAGGCCCTCAAGCACCGACAGGTGACGAGCTGTGTAACCCGCCTCCACTACCGTCACTCTGACTCCTCTGGGACAGCATCGAACACGTGTGCGTTAGCCTACCGTTCTTCCCGGTGGGGCGGGGACAACCTTGCCTCCAGGACACGTTTCGCATGACTGTGAGCTGGCTGTCCATTACTTTTGGCCACATTCCGCTCTCGGCGTAGCCGGGGAGTGATTGGGAACGTTCGCATCCGGTTAGATGTTGTCCCAAGTGACTGACGCCAGATCCCCGCTCCGGTGGGGGTGACCCGAAAGGCGATACGTGACTGGAGCACTCGCCCCCGTTAAGCCGCTGACGGCCCTCGACCGTTGTGACCGTTGTGGCGCCCAGGCCTACATCCGTGCGACCTTGCCCGTTGGCGGGGAGCTTCTGTTCTGCGCCCACCACGGTCGCCAGCACATAGCAGCCCTGAGGGACAAAGGCGCGGAAATCCTTGATGAATCCGCCAAGTTGAGCAAGACGAAGGCTACAGCGGTCGAAGACGAGCGCTGATCGATATTGCGAGAGCGGCGTCCCGGCAGGCCCGGGCCGCCGCTCTCGCACGTCTCCACCCGAGACGGGATGCCGGGTTCGCCCGGCCATCGCTCCCGCTTGGTCCCGATCCGGGCCCCACCGGCACCCGCCACGGACCCGTCCTGAGCTTCCGGCCGAAGGTCCGGGTCTGTCCTGAGTCCTCCCCGAACCGGGGCCGGGCTGGGGGCAGGGGCGGGACCGAGGAGAGGCCCGGCCCCGATAAGCTGCGGAATCGTGCTCATCCTGTTGCCGCCCTCCGAGGGCAAGGCGTCCGTGGGGGACGGCCCGAGCCTCGGCGAGCTGTCCTTCCCCAAGCTCGACCGCCCCCGCAAGCGGGTGCTGAGCGCGCTCCTGAAGGCCTCGAAGCGGCGTGACGCCCTCGACGTCCTGGGCCTGAGCCCGGGCCAGCGGGGCGAACTGGACAAGAACCTCGCCCTGCGCGAGGCCCCCACCCTGCCGGCCGCCGAGCTGTACACCGGCGTCCTGTACGACAACCTCGGTCTCGCCACGCTGAGCCCGGAGGCCCGGGCGCGGGCCGAGGAGCAGGTGCTGATCTTCTCCGGGCTGTGGGGCGTCGTCCGCATCACGGACCGGATCCCGCCCTATCGGTTGTCGATGGGGGTCACCCTGCCTCCGCTCGGCGGCCTGGCCGCGTTCTGGCGGCCTTCGGTCACCGCCGAGCTCGACCGGCTGCCGGGGCTGGTGGTGGACATGCGGTCGGCCACCTACGCCGGGGCCTGGAAGCCGGGTGCGCGGTCGGTGGCCGTGCGGGTGTTCAACCAGGGCAAGGTGGTCAGCCACATGGCCAAGGCCACCCGCGGGGAGATCGCCCGGGTCCTGCTGGAGAGCGGCCAGGACCCGTCCTCCCCGGACGAGCTGGCCAAGATCCTCCAAACCCTGGGCTACGCCGTACGGCAGGCCCCGGGCAAGCTCGACGTCGAACTGGTCCCCTGACCCGGGGGACGGTCAGCGGTAGACCGCGGTGGCCAGGTCCCCCATGTAGTCCTCCACGTCCCGCATGACGGCTCGCAGCGGCGCAGGAGCCGCCGCCGCCAGCACGGCCAGCCGGGGCCGGATCTGCCCGGGGCTCTCGGAGAGGTACAGGGTCTCCTCCAGCCCCAGCATGGGCACCAGGGCGCACAACACCAGGTCCCCCGCCTCCGGCACCTTCCCGCCGGTCAGCGGCAGCCGGATGCGCGAGCGCGCCCGCACGAGAGGCGTGGTCCCGACCGGAGGATAGCTCCGCTGGTTGCGGAAGAGCCCTCGCCGCTCCTCGGCCACCACCCGCTGGGCGACGAGCTGGGCGGCGGTCTCCTCGTACAGGTCGGCGGCCACGAGCGGCAGCCACTCCCGCACCCGCATCCGCCGCACCCCCACCGCCCCGGCGAGCTTGGCCGCCGAGGGGTCGGTGTGCCGCACCTCCCGCCCCGCGGCGAGGCTGTCGCCCACCAGGGTGACCGCCCCGTCGATGAGGAGCTGGGAGACCAGCGCCCCGGCCAGTCCGGCGCAGAGCGCGGGTTTGTGGGGCAGCCTGATGCCGGCCTCGCTGTGCGCGAGCAGGAACAGGTCGTACGGCAGGGCCAGGTCGTTCATCTCAGTCATCTCCGCCGGAGAGCCGGCGCCCGGCCACCGGGGATGCCGGTGGCCGGGCGGCCGTCGTTCGGATCGTCTAGTCCATGCCCACGAGGCTGACATTGCGCTTGAGCGCCAGCAGGACAAGCATGATAACGAACCCGACGCCGAGCCAGATCAGGCCGACGATCTGGGCGGCCAGGTTGGCGTTCCAGACCACGAAGCCCAGGATGACGAAGCCGATGATCGGCGAGACCAGGTGCAGCAGCAGGTCGGACGAGCGCCGCTTGATGACGAAGTGCCACACCACCGAGACGTGCAGCGTCATGAAGGCGATCATCGCGCCGAAGTTGATCAGCGTGCCCACCACGGCCACGCCGTCGCCGGGGTTCTCCAGGAAGATCAGGAGGCTGCCGGGCAGCACGATCGCCAGGACCGAGCCGAGCAGGATGGCGTTGTAGGGCACCGAGTAGCTGCGCGAGACCTTGGCCAGGAAGCGCGGCAGGGCGCCGTCGCGGCCCATGGCGTACAGGAGCCGGGAGGTGGCCACCTGGGCCACCATGGCGTCGGCGAAGCCCCAGGCGAGCGCGGTGGCTCCGGCGCAGAGGTAGAACATCCACTTCCCGCCGGCCAGGGCGGCGGCGTCGTAGAAGGCGGTTCCGGTGCCGTCGCCCTCGGCGATCAGCTTGCCCGGGTTCTCCACCAGCAGGGCGGCGACCCAGGTCTGAGCGACGAAGAGCAGGCCGGCCAGGGCCAGCGCGGCCATCATCGACTTGCCGACCGTGTTGGCGCTCTCCTTGTTCTCCTCCGAGAGCATCGCGATGCCGTCGAAGCCGAGGAAGCTGAGCACGGCCACCGAGGTCGCGCCGAAGATCAGGGACCAGCTGAAGGTCTCGGAGTTGAACAGCGGCTCCAAGCCCCAGCCGTTGCCCTTGCCTCCGATGATCGCGGTGATGCCGATGATCAGGAAGATCGCCAGCACGATCAGCTCGCCGACGATGAAGATCTTGGTGACCCGGGCGGTGATCCGGATGCCGGTCAGGTTGATCACGGTGTTGACCGCGATGAACAGCAGCAGCCAGCCCCAGACCGGGACCACGGTGATGATGCCGTTCATCGCCATCGCGGCCACCAGGTAGAGCAGACTGGGCACCAGCAGGTAGTCCAGGAGGATCGCCCAGCCGGCCAGGAAGCCCACCGAGGGGTGGATGGCCCGGCTGGCGAAGTTGTAGACGCTGCCCGCGATCGGGAAGGCCTTGGTCATCTGCGAGAAGGAGGCGGCGGTGAAGGACAGCGCGACCACGCCGACGATGTAGGCCAGGACGATCATGCCGCCCGAGGCCTGGAAGACCCCGCCGAAGATGGCCATGGGCGCGATCGGCACCATGAAGATCAGGCCGTAGAAGAGCAGGTCGGTGAAGCTGAGCGTGCGCTTCAGTTCCTGGGTGTACCCGAACTGCGCGAGATCGGGTGCCGCATGGCGGGGGGAAGTCATCGGCGGTCCTTCCGAACCAAAACTTTTCAGTGTGAAATGTTCGGAAACGGTAGGACAGACCACCCCAGTCCCGCTAGCCCCAACCGATCAGTAGCGCCAAACCGCAACAAACGAGCGCAACAAAAAGAGGTACGGCTCCGCGGAGCCGTACCTCTTCTCGGTGACTGGAAGATCAGTCGAGATAGTCGCGCAGCACCTGCGAGCGCGACGGGTGACGCAGCTTCGACATCGTCTTCGACTCGATCTGCCGGATCCGCTCACGCGTGACCCCGTAGACCTTGCCGATCTCGTCGAGCGTCTTGGGCTGGCCGTCGGTGAGGCCGAACCGCATGGACACGACGCCCGCCTCGCGCTCCGACAGCGTGTCGAGAACGGAGTGCAACTGCTCCTGCAACAGCGTGAAGGAGACGGCGTCGGCCGGGACGATGGCCTCGGAGTCCTCGATCAGGTCGCCGAACTCGGAGTCGCCCTCCTCACCCAGCGGGGTGTGCAGGGAGATCGGCTCGCGGCCGTACTTCTGGACCTCGACCACCTTCTCGGGGGTCATGTCCAGCTCGCGGGCCAGTTCCTCCGGCGTGGGTTCGCGGCCGAGGTCCTGCAGCATCTGCCGCTGGACCCGGGCCAGCTTGTTGATCACTTCGACCATGTGGACCGGGATGCGGATGGTCCGCGCCTGGTCGGCCATGGCGCGGGTGATCGCCTGCCGGATCCACCACGTGGCGTAGGTGGAGAACTTGTAGCCCTTGGTGTAGTCGAACTTCTCGACCGCGCGAATCAGGCCCAGGTTGCCCTCCTGGATCAGGTCCAGGAAGAGCATGCCGCGGCCGGTGTAGCGCTTGGCCAGCGAGACCACGAGCCGGAGGTTGGCCTCCAGCAGGTGGTTCTTGGCCCGGCGGCCGTCCTCGGCGATCCACTCCAGCTCGGCGCGGACGTCGACCGGCAGCGCGTCGTTGTCGCTGCCGAGCTGCTCCTCGGCGAACAGGCCCGCCTCGATGCGCTTGGCCAGCTCGACCTCCTGCTCGGCGTTGAGCAGGGGGACCTTGCCGATCTGCTTGAGGTAGTCCTTCACCGGGTCGGCGGTGGCGCCGGCGGCGGCGACCTGGGCCACCGGGGCGTCATCGTCGTCGTCGGACAGGATCAGGACCTCGTCGTCGGACTTGACCTCCACGGCGGCGACCTCCGCCACCTTGGGCTCCTCGTCCGGCTCGGCCTCCTCCTCGACCTCTTCCTCGACGACCACCTCGTCCTCGATCTCGAGGTCTTCGAGGTCGTCGAGTTCGACGTCACCGTCGAGTTCGATCTCCTCGCCGTCGGCCTCGTCGGAGACCTTGGCCTTGGCGACGGGCGCCGCGGCGGGCACCTCGTCCTTCACGACCGCCTTCTTGGCAGGAGCAGCCTTCTTGGGCTTCTTGGCAGCCTCTGCTTCGGGCCGGACCTCGTCGGGGACGACGGCGGTCACGGTCTCCGGCTGCTGCTCCTTGGCGGCCGCTGCGCTCTTCGTCTTGACGGGGGCAGCGGTGCGGCGCTTTGCTGGACCACGAGACTTCTTCGGCGGCGCCGAGTCAGCGGCGGTCAACCGGACGATGACGCCCTCCTTGCTGAGAGTCCGGAGGACTCCAGCGGCTTGCGACATCGGGATGTCGGCCTCCTCGAAGGCCTTACGGACATCCTCAGACTCGAGGTAACCCTGCGAGCGCCCACGCTCGAGCAGTCGCTGAATGACGGGCTCGTTCAGCTCAGATGGCTTCGAGCGAGTCGAACTTGCAGGCGACACGAACACCTCTCGAACGATCGCGTGGCGACAATGGACCCATGTGCCCGCTGGGGGGCTGTTGCCTCTCTTGGAGAATGCGGGGGCCGCGCTGGAATGCGACGGGCCATCCAGCATTCTGACACGACCCAGCACTCCACACGGCCACCTCCCGGCGGTTGACCTCCACCCTAGGCCGACCGGAACAGTAGTGCGTACGGAAGCGAGGCACTGATACCCGAAAGCAACCCTTATGACTGTTTCATTCAGTCACTCTTCGTGGCAGGAGGGACGTGAATCGCGAGCGCGGTCACGTCGTCGTCCTGCTCATAGCCCGACAGCATCCGATCTACGAGGAAATCCAGCAGCATGTGCGGAGATGTCACGACTTCCTGGGGCGCTTCCCGAACAACGGAGCAGAGCTCCGCGAGTCCGGCATCGAGCCCGCGCTTGCGGTTCTCGACCAGGCCGTCGGAGTAGAGCACCGCGGTGTGCCCGGGCGGCACCACGAACCGGAACTGCCGCCGCGAGGTCGGCCAGCCGAGCGGGGTGCCCGGCTCCGCCTCGCACAGCACGGCGGTGCCCTGCGGCGAGACCAGCACGGGCGGCGGGTGACCGGCCAGCGCCAGGGTGCCCTCGCCGGTGCCCGGCTCGACCACCATGTACGCCAGCGTGGTGACCTGCTCCTCCTCCTCGGTCGCCTCGAAGACCCGGTCGAGACCGGTGAGTACCGAGGCGGGCGGCGGGTTGGTCAGGGCCAGCGCGCGCATGGCGTTGCGGATGCGGCCCATCCCGGCGGCCGCCTTCACGCCCTTGCCCATGACGTCGCCGACCACGGCCGCGACCCGGCCGTCCTGCAGCACGAAGGCGTCGTACCAGTCGCCGCCGACCTGCACGTGCCGGCTGCCGGACCGGAAGCGCTGCGCCAGCAGCAGCCCCTTGACCACCGGCAGGCGGTCGGGCAGCAGCGAGCGCTGGAGCGTCTCGGCGGTCTTGTGCTCGCGCTCGAACAGCGTGGCCCGCTCGACCGCCAGGGCGCACTGCCCGGCCAGCGCCTCCAGGAAGACGCCGTCCTCCTGGGAGATCTTCTGCGGCCTGGTGAACGAGAAGCGCAACGCGCCCAGCGCCCGCCCCGCGGCCAGCAGCGGCAGGCCCACCCAGGCCCGCTCGTCGCTGTGCGCCAGGTAGGTGCCGACCACCTCCTCGTCGCCGCCGGCCTCCAGCAGCAACGACTTGAGGATCTCCGCGGACTCGGCGAAGACCGGGCGGCGGCTGTTGACCGCCATGGTCATCACGCTCGAGTGCGACAGCGGGATCTCCTCGCCGGAGGCGCCGGGAATCTCCGGGATGCCCTCGCCGTTGATGAGCTTCAGCGACGCGCGCTCCACGTCCAGCAGCGCCACCGCCGAGCGGTCGGCGGCCAGCGCGGTGCGGCCCACGTCGATGATGACCTGGACCACCTGCTCGACGGTGAGCGCCTCGGCCAGCATGGCCGTGGCGCCCTGCAGCCGCGCGGTGCGCAGGGCGGCGGCGCCGAGCTGGTCGGTCAGCCGGCCGCGCATCTCCTCGGCTTCCTTCTGCGGGGTGACGTCGGTGTTGGCGCCGACCCACTCCACCACGCGCCCGTGCCGGATGATCGGCACCGCGCGCACCTCGAAGTGCCGGTAGCCGCTGGCGCGGGTGCGCACGCGGTAGTTCCACTCGAACATGGTCCGGCCGCGCAGGGCCTCCCGCCACGCCTCGTCGGTCTGGCGGCGCTCGTCCGGGTGGACCGCGTCGAGCCAGCCGTGCGCGAGGTACTCCTCCAGGCCCTGGCCGGTGATCGCGCGCCACTGCGGCGCGTCCTCGATCACCGCCCCGGCCGGCGAGGTGATCCAGACGAGCTGGGACTGCGCCTCGACCAGCGAGCGGTAGCGCTCCTCGCTGCGGCGCAGCTCCTCCTCGGTCTGGCGGCTCTCGGTCACGTCCGCCCCGACCAGGGCGACGGCCTTGAGCACGCCCTCCTCGTCGTGGACCGGCGAGAACGACAACGACCAGTGCCGGGTGTCGCCCTCGGCCGAGCGCACCCGCACGCGGCCCTCCTGGGTCGGCGCGTCACTCTCGATCACCGCCTGGACGGCATGCGTGATGAGCTGGCTGAGGTCGGCGGGCAGCACCTCGCCGGGCAGCTTGCCCGGCAGCTCGTCCGCGGGCACGCCGACGACGTCGGTGAAGACGTCGTTCGCGCGCCGGATGCGGCCGTCGGCGTCGAAGAAGGCGAAGGCGAACTCCGCTTCGGACAACAGGCCCTTGAACAGGGCGGAGTCTGAGATGTCCACACCCGACTCCCGGGGACGTGGGACGGAGGTCTCGGCGCTCATGCTCGGCACCTCCGTCGCGTGCCAGGGTCTCCCACGCGGCACATCTCCAAAACTGTGTATCGGTGTAGCGCAGCTCCGGGCGACCGGATTCTGCTGTACATCATCGGCGATGGGCACGTGCGGACGGAAGCCCCCGCAGCAAGCACGTCGTCATTGGCGTCAACGCATCCTGTCAAATCAGCCTACTCAGCGGCTTTCTTGGCAGCCTGCTTGGTTTCCCGGACCTTGACCAGGCTCTCCGGATCGACCACGTCGGCCACCGAGCGGAAGGATCCCTCTTCACCGTACGGCCCGGCCGCCTCGCGCCACCCGGCGGGCTGGACGCCCAGTTGCTTGCCGAGCAGCGCCAGGAAGATCTGGGCCTTCTGCTTGCCGTACCCCGGCAGTGCCTGGAGCCGCCTGAGCAGCTCCTTGCCGCTGTCCACGTCCGCCCACAACCTGGTCGGGTCACCCTGGTAGTGCTCAACCAAATAGACGGCCAGTTGCTGGACACGCGTCGCCATGGACTTCGGGTACCGATGCACGGCGGGCTTGTCGGCCAGCAACGCGGCGAAGGCCTCGGGGTCGTAGGCGGCGATCTCCTCGGCCGTCAGGTCGTGCCCGAGCCGCTCCGAGATGGTGTGCGGGCCGGTGAACGCCCACTCCATCGGGATTTGCTGATCGAGCAGCATGCCGACGAGCAGGGCGAGCGGGCTGCGGCCGAGCAGCTCGTCGGCCTCGGCCCGCTGGGCGAGCTGGATTCGCATGAGGCCAGCTTCCCACGAAAGGGCGTTCGGAGGTCGGCGGTGAAGGGAAGACAGACGGCCGGGAGGGTTGACACCCGGCCGATAACCGGTGGAATTGGAGCGCAAGTCACCCTCGCACCGGTTTACCCCTAGGTCTGCAGAGGAATCTGACTCCTATGCTCGCACTGGCAACCCGCTTCCTGCGGGAGCCGGTCAGCCTCCGGCTGGCCGAAGAGTTCCTGACGGTGCCCGTCGACACCATCGACCGCTGCGTCGCCGACGTCTGCGCCTGCGCCGACCACCTCGGGATCGAGGCGACGGCCGACGTCATCGAGCGCATAGCCCGGGAGCATCTCCTGGCGATCGTGAACTCCGCTCCACCTCCGCGGCTGGGACGTTAGCATCTACCCCGTTAGCACCATCAGGGCAACGCTTCCGCCGAAATGCGAGAGAGTGAGGGCGTGCGCCGACAACGAACCAATCCCGACGACGTGTTCAAGGAGTTGCTCCAGGCGGCGCGCGAACTGCTCGCCGTACGCAGCCCGCTGGACGCCGAACTCATGGTCTCCGACATGGTCGGGGCCTGGTGGGGGCGGCGGGTCAAGGGCGGTGACGTGGAGCAGGTCCTGGGCGAGGGGCTGGTCGACTACGCCGCGAAGGCCGGCACGCCCGCCGCGCTGACGTTGCTGATCTGCCTGGCCTACCTCGGCACGGCCCGCCAGGGCGCCAAGGCCGAGGGCGCGGCGCTGGCGATGATGGAGTCGGGCGTGGCCCGGCCGGGCTGGGCCGACCGCGTGGGCGCGGTCAAGCCGACCGGCTGCTTCGTCTCCCGTGACGCCTACGGCGACCAGGACACCGTGGTGTGCACCTTCGCCTACTCCGGTCTCGACCGGCACGCCCTGGTGCTCGTGGTCGACTACAACATGCGCGGCATGGCCCGCGACGCCTGGGTCTCCTCCGAGGTGGACAAGCTGCTGGAGCAGGCCCGCGCCGAGGCCGAGGCCAACCCGATGCTGCTGTTCGAGGAGATCGAGCCCCAGCAGGCCAGGGCGCTGCTCGACTCGGCGATGAAGGCCGCCCGCGAGCCCCGCACCCGGCCGCCGGTCAGCGACAGCTACAGCGCCTACCACGCCTTCGCCCGCTCCCGGCTCAAGGCGTTGCCGCCGGGCCGCACGCGCCCCGCCCCGCTGCACAGCGAGGCCCCCTACAGCCGCGAGCGCCGCGCGATGCTGGCCGCCGAGTTCCTGGCCTCCGACGAGGCCGAGCACCTGTCGGACCGCTCGGCCGCCTCGCGCTGCGCCGACCACATCATCGACTACGGCTGCGCCCAGGACTTCAACCGGCCGCTGCGGGTGAGCCCGGCCAAGTGCGAGACCTTCCTGCTGACCTGGCTGCCGAGCAAGGTCATGCTGAGCGAGGCCGAGCAGGAGGCCATGCCGCACGTGCTGTCGGCCTGGGCGCGCTTCTCCGCGCGCAAGACCGCGCTGCCCCAGCAGGGGCTGACCGCCACGCTCGACGCGGTCTGGGAGGCGATGGCCAAGTTCCCCGACGCCTACCGCGACCCGACCTCCTTCGGCCTCGACCGCTCGCTGCTGGAGCGGCTGCTGCCGGACGGCGACCTGTCCGCGCTGGCCCGGCGGATCTTCGCCTTCCCGCTGCTGCAGGGCCGGCACGGCGACGTCAACCTCGACCGGCTCAACCCGGCCGACCCGGCCGACCGCCGCACCCTGCTGGAGCTCGACCACTCCGGCGGCCTGGACGAGCAGCACCTGGCCTGGCACGAGGAGGTCGCCACCCGGCTGTGGGAGGGCGACCCGCCGCAGATGTGGGAGGCCGCGCAGCGCCTGCTCGACCTGGGGCACGACCGCGAGGAGGTGCTCCACGTGCTGATCGAGATCGTCGAGCGGATCGGCGGCGACCCCGAGGAGCTGGCCGCCGCCCTGGACGACATCGCGGAGATCCCGGATGAGATCTGACCCGTCCATGTTCATGTACCGGCCGCTCGGCGGGGGCCGCTACCTGGCCACCGAGCACACCCAGAGCCCCTGGGACCCGGCGATGCAGCACCTCGGGCCGGTCACCGCGCTGATCGTGCACGAGCTGGGCACCTCGGAGCTGCCGCTGGCCCGGCTCGTGGTGGAGATCTTCGGCCCGGTGCCGCTGGCCGAGGTCGAGGTCGCCACCTCGGTCCTGCGCGACGGCAAGCGGGTGCAGTGCCTGGGCGCCTCGGTCTCCTCCGGCGGGCGCGAGTACGTGCGGGCCACCGCCTGGCGCATCCGCGAGGCGGACACCCCGCCGACCGCGGTCGCCGGCCCGCCCCCGCTGCCGGCCGGGCCCACGCCGCCGCCCGGCGAGTCGTGGCTGACCTCCGGTTTCGGGTACGGCAGGGCGATGGACTGGCGGTTCGCCGCGGGCTCGCCCGACGAGACCGGCCCGGCGACGGTCTGGGGCCGCTCGCGCGCGGTGCTCGTGGAGGGCGAGGAGCCCACCCCGCTGGAGCGCCTGGCGGTCCTGGCCGACAGCGGCAACGGCGTCAGCCACGCCCTCGACTTCGCCACCCACGTCTTCGTCAACGTCGACCTGACGATCTCGCTCTTCCGCGCCCCCGAGGGCGAGTGGATGTGCCTCGGCGCCGAGACCGTCATCGGTCCCGCCGGGCGCGGCCTGGTGCGCACCAGGCTGTTCGACCGGGCCGGCGAGGTCGGCGTGGCGACCCAGACGCTCTTCGTCGCGCCCCGGTAGCGGATGCGGTGGAGGATGGGGCCATGGTGATCGACCTGAACGCGGACCTCGGCGAGGGCTTCGGCATCTGGCGGCTGGGCGACGACACGGCGCTGCTGGACATCGTCACGAGCGCCAACGTCGCCTGCGGCTTCCACGCCGGCGACCCCGTCACCATCCGGCGCACCTGCGCCGCGGCGATCGACCGGGGCGTGACCATCGGCGCCCAGGTGTCCTACCGCGACCTGGCCCACTTCGGCCGGCGCGAGATGGAGGTGGAGCCCGAGGAGCTGTGCGCCGAGGTGCTCTACCAGCTCGCCGCGGTCGACGGCATCGCCCGGGCGATGGGCGGGCGGGTCTCCTACGTCAAGCCGCACGGCGCGCTCTACAACCGGGTGGTGCGCGACCCGGTGCAGGCCGCAGCGCTGATCGACGCGGTGGCCGACTACGACGCCTCGCTGCCGGTCCTGACCCTGCCCGGCTCGGCCGTGCACCAGGCCGCCACGGCCGAGGGGGTGCCGACGGTCTGCGAGGCGTTCGCCGACCGCGCCTACACCGCCGAGGGCACGCTGGTGCCGCGCCGCGAGCCCGGCTCGGTCCTGCACACCGCAGAGGAGGTGGCCGCCCGCGCGGTGCGGATGGCCGTGGAGCAGCGGGTGCGCGCCGCCGACGGCAGCGACGTGGCCGTGCCGGCGCGCTCGATCTGCGTGCACGGGGACACACCCGACGCGGTGGGGCTGGCGCGGGCCGTACGTGATCGGCTGCTGGAGGCCGGTGTGGTGCTCCAGCCGTTCACATGATCCGCCGGGTGGGTGAGCGCGGGCTGCTGGTCGAGACCGGGGAACTGGCCCTGTCGCACCGGCTCGACGCCCGGTTGCGGGCCGAGCCGCCGGCCGGGGTGGTGGAGATCGTGCCGGGACCGGAGACGGTGCTCGTGGTGTCGGAGGCGGCCGACCTGGCCCCGCTGCGCGCGCACCTGGCCGGACTGCTGGCCGCCGCGGAGGCCGAGCCGGAGGCCGCGGGCGCGGACGGGTCCGGCGAGGTGCTCGTCATCCCGGTCGTCTACGACGGGGAGGACCTGCCCCGGGTGGCCGCCGAGACCGGGCTGAGCACCGACGAGGTGATCGCCCGGCACACCGGCAGCGACCTGGTCGTGGGCTGGCTGGGGTTCGCGCCGGGCTTCGCCTACCTCACCGGGCTGGACCCCAGGCTGCACCTGCCGCGCCTGGCCACGCCGCGGACCGGCGTCCCGGCCGGGTCGGTGGCCGTCGCCGGGCCCTACTCGGCCGTCTACCCCACCGCCTCGCCCGGCGGCTGGCGGCTGCTGGGGCGGACCGCCACGACCGTCTGGGACGTGCGCGCCGACCCGCCCACCCGGTTCCGGCCGGGCCTGCGGGTGCGCTTCGAGGCCGCATGATCGAGGTGGTGGCGCCGGGGCCGTACGCGACGGTCCAGGACCTCGGCCGGCCCGGTTACGCCCACCTGGGGGTGCCGCGCTCGGGCGCGGCCGATCCGGACGCGCTGCGGCTGGCCAACCGGCTGGTGGGCAACGCCGAGGGTGCCGCCGGGCTGGAGCTGACCTTCGGCGGGGCACGGCTGCGCTTCCCCGCCGGGGCGTGGCTGGCGCTCACCGGCGCGCCCTGCCCGCTCGCGCTGCCCGGCGGGCGGCCCGGCCGGTGCGCGCCGTTCTGGGCGCCGCCCGGGGCCGAGCTGCGCGTGGGTCTCCCCTGGTACGGCCTGCGGACCTACCTGGCGGTGCGGGGCGGCGTCGCGGCCGAACCCGTTTTGGGCAGCCGCTCGACCGACTCGTTGTCCGGCCTGGGCCCGGCGCCGTTGCGGGCCGGGACGTGCCTGCCGGTGGGGCGGCCGGACGGGGAGATCACCGTGGACCTCGCCCCGGAGCCGGCGCGGCGCGAGCCGGTGGTGCGGGTGCTGCCGGGGCCGAGGGCGGACTGGTTCGTGCCCGCGGCGCTGGAGGAGCTGGCGGCCGAGCCGTACGAGGTGAGCCAGGACAGCAACCGGGTCGGGGTGCGGCTGCGCGGGCGGGAGCTCAAGCGGGCGCGGGCGGGTGAGCTGCCGAGCGAGGGCATGGTGCTGGGCGCGGTGCAGGTGCCGCCGAGCGGGCAGCCGATCGTCTTCCTGGCCGACCACCCGCCGACCGGCGGGTACCCGGTGATCGGGGTGGTGGCGGCACGGGACCTCCCGATGGCCGCGCAGGCCCGCCCGGGCGACCGGCTCCGTTTCGTAGTCAGCCGGGACTGACCCCAGGGCCACCCTCGGACGGCCTGCGGCTTTCGGGGGGCGGTGGCCTTTCGGAGGGTGCGGGACTCTCGGAGGGTGGGGGCCGCTCGGGCAGTCCGGTGCTCTCGGGGAGGTTGAGGCGGAAGATGGCGCCGCCGCCGGGGCGGGGTCCGGCGGTGGCGTGGCCGCCGTGTGCCTCGGCCACCGCGGCCACGATCGACAGCCCCAGCCCCGCTCCCCCACCCGCGCGGTGGTGGAAGCGCTCGAAGACCCGCGCCCCCGGCTCCAGCCCCGGCCCCCGGTCGGCCACCTCGACCACGGCCCGCCCGTCCACGGCCGCGACGCGGACGCTCGCCTCGGTCCCGGGCGGGGTGTGCCGCAGCAGGTTGGCCAGCAGGTTGCCGACCGCCTGCCGGAGCTGGGCGGCGTCGCCGTCCACCCGGACCGGCCCGTCGCCGAGCAGGTCCAGGGGCCGGTCCGGCTCGACGGCCAGGGTGTCGGCGACCGCCTCGGCCACCAGCACGTCCAGCTCGACCACCCGGCGTTCGGCCACCCGCCCCTGGTCCAGCCGGGCGAGCAGCAGGAGCTCCTCGACCAGCGCCCCCATCCGGGCCGCCTCCGACTCGATCCGGCTCATCGCCTTGGCCAGGTCGTCCTGCCGCACGCGCGCCCCCCGGCGGAACAGCTCGGCGTAGCCCCGGATGGTCGCGATCGGCGTGCGCAGCTCGTGCGAGGCGTCGGCGACGAACCGCTCCAGCCGCGCACGCGACTCGGCCCGCTCGCGGAAGGCCCCTTCGAGCTGGCCGAGCATCGCGTTCAGCGCCCGCGCCAGCCGGCCGACCTCGGTCTCCGGCGGTGCGGGCTCGACGCGGCGGCCGAGGTCACCGGCCCCGATCGCCCCGGCGGCGGCCACCATGCGGTCGAGCGGGCGCAGCCCCCGCCGGACCAGCCAGGCGGCCAGCAACGTGAGGCCGGACAGCGCGAACCCGGAGGTGCCGATCAGCACCATGGCCACCCGGTGGGTGAGCTCGTCGGCGGCGGCCAGCAGCTCCGGGCCGCCGCCCAGGGCGCGGAGCCGCGCGTCGTCCGGACCGCGCCAGTCCTGGAGGGCGCCGAAGGTCGCACCGCCGACCAGGACGAGCGCCAGGGCCAGCAGGCCGACGACGGTGGCGGTCAGGCGGCTGCGCAGCGACATCAGGCGTCCCTGGGCAGGCGCATGACGTAGCCGACGCGCGGCACGGTGTGGATGAGCTGCGGGCCGGTGTGGTCGACCTTGCGGCGCAGGTAGCTGATGTAGGTCTGGACGACGCCGTCGTTGCCGTAGTCCCAGACGTGCTGCACGATCTGCCGCTTGGTCACCACCTTGCCGGCGTTGACCAGCAGGTAGCGCAGCAGCTTGAACTCGGTCGGGGTGAGCTCGACCAGCCGGCCGCCGCGCCGTACCTCGTAGGCCGCCTCGTCGACCGTCAGGTCGGCGAGGACCAGCTCGCGGCGGCCGGGCAGGCTGCGGCGGAGCACGGCCTGCACCCGGGCGACCAGTTCCTCCAGGCTGAACGGCTTGGTCACGTAGTCGTCGCCGCCGGAGCGCAGCGCGGCGATCTTGTCGGGGGTGTCGTCCACCGCGGTCAGGAAGATGATCGGGGTGGTCGAGCCTGAGGCGCGGATGCGCCGGCAGACCTCGGTGCCGCGCAGGTCGGGCAGCAGGACGTCCAGGACGATCAGGTCCGGCCGCAGGCTCGCCGCCGCGGCGATCGCGGCCGCGCCCGAGCCGGCGACGGAGGTCTCGTAGCCCTCGTAGCCCAGGGCGGTGGAGACCAGATCGGCGAGGAAGGGTTCGTCGTCGACGACCAGGATGCGGGTCACGGCTCAAGTCTGCCCTGCGGGTTCTTGGAGAGCTCTGTGAAGCCTCACCGAGTATCTGAAGATCATTTTGGTCGACTTGGCGGACATGGAGAGATTTTCGGCTTTCGTACTGCGCCGCCGGCGGTTGGTCGCCCTGCTGGCGCTGGTGGGGTTCTTCGCCGGGCTCGGGGCCACCCCGGTGGCCGTCCAGCGGCTGTCGGAGGACTACACGGTCTTCGAGGTCAACAAGGAGATCACCGGGATCTACGGGAACGGCGGCTACCAGCGGCCCTTCGTCCCGGTCGTCGTGCTGCCCGAGGGCAGCTCGCCGGAGGCCGTGGGCGCGGCCTTCGCCGCCGTGGCCGCGCGGCTGCCGGAGGCCCGCGTGGTCTCCTACGCCGACACCCGCGAGCCCCGCCTGGTCGGCTCCGACGGGCGGACCACTTTCGGCCTGGTCTTCCCCGGCACCTACTCCGACGGCAGCCCGCCCGGCGGCGGGCTGGGCGAGACGCCGGACGACGGGCCGCTGATCGCCGAGACGATGCGGCCGCACCTGCCGCCGGGCAGCGTGGTCCACGTGACCGGGCTCGACCGCCTGGTGCCCAGCGCGGACGCCGGCGGGGTGAACGTGCCGAGCAAGATCCTGATCGGGCTGCTGGCCACCGTGGTGGTGTTGCTGCTGGTCTTCCGCTCGGCGCTGGCCTTCGTGCCGGTCCTGGTCTCGGTGCTGGCCGTCTTCCTGTCCTTCCTGGTGATCCTGCTGCTCACGCTGGTGATGACGGTGCACGACGTGGCGCTGACCACGATGCCGCTGCTGGGTCTGGGCATCGCCGTCGACTACTCTCTGCTGCTGGTCGCGCGCTGGCGGGAGGAGCGGGCCCGCGGGTTCGCCGGGGACGAGGCGGTCCATCGGGCGATGGCCGCGGCCGGGCGGTCGATCCTGTTCAGCGGGGTCGCGGTGGCGATCGGGCTGCTGACGATGATCGTGCTGCCGGTGCCGTTCCTGCGCAGCCTGGGGCTGGCGGGCATGATCATCGCGGCGGTCAGCGTGGTCACGACGCTGACCGTGCTGCCGGTGCTGCTGGCCCGGAGCCGGTCGCGGGTGAGCCACCACGAGCCGCGCGCGTGGGCGGCCTGGGCTCGCTGGGTGGTACGGCGCCGCATCCCGGCCGCCGTGCTGACCGGCGGGCTGCTGCTGGCGTTGGCCTGGGCCGGGCTCGGCGTCGACCTCGGCCTGCCGGAGAGCCGCGACCTGCGCGGACCCGGGACGCCCGGCGTGGCGGCCCTGGAGCGGGCCGGCATCCCGACCGGGGTGATCACACCGATCGAGGTGCTGGTGACCGGGCAGCCGAAGCCGGAGAGCCTCGCGAAGGTCGCGGGCGTGCATGCCGTCCTGGCGCCGGACACCCCGAAGTGGCGCCGGGACGGCACGGCGATCCTGTCGGTCCTGCCGGTCGCGGAGAACGGCAGCGCCGAGGGCGAGGCCACCGTCGCCCGCCTCGGCGCCGCCGTACCCGAGGGCACGCAGGTCGGCGGGAACGTGGCCCAGAGCATGGACTTCCGCGACCGGGCCTACGGCGCCTTCCCCTGGATGCTGGGGCTCATCGCCCTGGTCACCTTCGTCCTGCTGGCCCGCGCCTTCCGCTCGCTGCTGCTGCCGATCAAGGCGATCGTGCTCAACCTGCTGTCACTGGGCGCCGTGATCGGCGCGATGGTGCTGATCTGGCAGAGCGGCGGCATGAGCATCGGCGAGTTCGTGCCGCTGACGATCTTCGCCTTCCTGTACGGCCTGAGCATGGACTACGAGGTGTTCATCCTGGCCAGGATGCGCGAGGAGTACGACCGCAGCGGCGACAGCCGGCGGGCGGTGGTCGAGGGCGTGTCCAGGACCGGCCGGCTGGTGACCTCGGCGGCGCTGATCCTGATCGTCTCCTTCGCCGCACTGGCCATGACACCCGAGATGGACGTGCGGATCTTCGCCGGCGGCCTGGCCCTCGGCATTTTGATCGACGCCACGCTGATCCGCGGCGTCCTGCTGCCCGCGCTGGTGGCGATGATGGGCCGCTGGAACTGGTGGCTGCCGGGCTGGGCCGCGACCCTCCTGCGGGTGCCGCCCAGCCCCCTGGTTAGCCCTTGATCGCCCCCTCCTCCACGCCGCGGAAGAAGAAGCGCTGGAGGGTGGCGAAGACGATCACGACCGGGATGAAGGCGATCATCGTCCCGGCGGTGATCAGGCGCGGGTTGGCGCTGAAGGTGCCGTTGAGGTAGTTCAGGCCGACGGTGAGGGTCAGGTTCTCCGGGTCGGTCAGCACGATGAGCGGCCACAGGAAGTTGTCCCACGCGCCGATGAAGGCGAAGATCGTGATCACGCTGAGCATGCCGCGCACGTTGGGCAGCCCGATCCGCAGGAAGCGCTGCCAGGCGTTGGCGCCGTCCACGATCGCGGCCTCGTCCATCTCCTTGGGGATGGCCGCGAAGGCGGTGCGCATCAGCAGCACGTTGAGCATGCCGATGATGTCGGGCAGGGCGACGCCGAGCAGGGTGTCGGACAGCCCCATGCTCTGGATGGTGACCAGCTTGGAGATGATCGTCACCTCCTCCGGCAGCACCAGGGTGGCCACGAAGGCGCCGAGCACCAGCTTGCCGCCGCGGAAGCGCAACCGGGCCAGCGCGTAGCCGGCCAGCGTCGCGCCGATGGCGTTGCCGGTCACCACCAGGAAGGCGACGATCAGCGAGTTCCTGGCGTACTTCAGGACCGGCAGCGTCTCCATCACGGTGACGTAGTTGTCCAGCGTCGGCTTGCTCGGCAGGAACTGCGGGGTGGCGGTGAAGATGTCCTCGTCGGCGCTCTTGAGCGAGGTGGAGAGCTGGAGCAGGAAGGGTCCCACGGTGATCAGCAGGACCAGCAGGAGGAGTCCGTACCGCAGGATCTTCTCGCGCGCCGGCATCAGGTCCCCTTCCGATCGTCGCGGCCGAGGCGGGTGAGCAGGAGCATCGGCCCGATGGTGATCACCAGCAGGAGCAGGCTCAGCGCCGAGGCGTAGCCCAGGTGGCCGGTGAAGCCGCGGCTGTAGAGCTGGATCAGCATGACCACCGACATGTCGCGCCCGCCGGGCCCGCCGGTGCCGTTGGACAGCACGTACAGCTCGGAGAAGACGCGCAGCGCGTTGACCGAGATGAGCACGGAGACCAGCAGCATCGTGTTGCGCACCCCCGGCACGGTGATGTGGAAGAAGCGCCGGATCGGCCCGGCCCCGTCCACGGCCGCCGCCTCGTGCAGGTCACGGCGGACGTTCCCGAGCGCCGACAAGTAGATGATCATGTAGTAGCCGAGGCCCTTCCACACCGTCAGGCTGATCGCGCTGAACAGCAGCAACCACCGGTCGGTCAGGAAGGGCAGCGGTTCCTGGATCACCCTGAACTGCTGGAGCAGGCCGTTGAGCATGCCCTGCTCGTTGAGCATCCAGCTCCAGATGATCGCCACCACCACCGCGGAGGCGATCACCGGGGTGTAGAAGGCGGTGCGGAAGAAGGTGATGCCCGGCAGCCGCTTCTCCACCAGTACGGCCAGCAGCAGCGGCAGGAAGGTCAGCAGCGGCACGCAGACCACCATGTAGACGACGCTGTTGAGCAGGGCGTCGGCGAGCTGGTCGTCGTTGAGCGCGCGCTCGAAGTTCTGCAGCCCGGTGAAGCGGCCCCCGCTGAGCGGCTTGGCGTTGGTGAACGACAGGATGATCGTGTTGATCACGGGCCAGATGGAGAAGATCAGCAGCCAGGCCGCCGCGGGCGCGATCAGCACCCACGGCGTGAACCAGCGCTGGTGGACGATCCCGCCGCGGCGGGCGGCCGGGACCGCCCGGTCAGCGGGGCGGCTGATCACTGGTTGAGAAGGTCGTTTCACTGGTTGAGAAGTTCGTTGCATTTCGCCACGGCGGTGTCGAGGGCTTCCTTGGCAGTGGCGTCGCCACTGATGGCCAGGGCGAACTGCTGGTTCACGATCTTGTCCATGGCGCTGTTGAACTGCACGGGCTGCAGCATCTTGGCGCTGGCCAGGGAGGTGAAGGCGGTCACCTTGGCGTCGCCGGCGTTGGTGCCGTCGCTCTTGCTGAAGAACGGGTCGCTGGCGGAGGCCTTGGTGCTGGGGAAGATCGCGACCAGGTGGGCGAAGGCCGCCTGGTTCTCCGCGTTGGTCACCCAGCGGGCCAGCGCGACCGCGGCCGGCAGGTTCTTGCTCTTGGCCGAGACCGACAGGCCCTGCACGTACAGCGGCGGGGTGCCCATCGCCGCCGAGGAGACCACCTTCGGCGCCAGCGAGGGGTTGTCGGTCTGCAGGCTGGTGATGTGGTTGCCGCCGCCGGTGGTCCAGGCGGCCTTGCCCTCGGAGAAGAGCTTGGCGTTGCCCTGGAAGGTGTCGGTCAGGATGTCCTTGGGCAGCAGGCCGTCCTTGTAGGCCTGGGCGTACTTGTCCAGCAGCGCGGCGGCCTCGGGGGTGTTGAAGGTGAAGGCCGAGCCGTCGTCGGACATCAGCTTGACCCCGGCGTTGGCCAGGTCGCTCAGGCCGGGCTTGCGGCTCATCAGGTAGACCTTGCCGCCCGACTTCTCCTTCACCGTCCTGGCCTGTTCGATCAGCGCGTCGAGGTCGGCCGGCGGCTGCTTCGGGTCGAGGCCGTACTTGGTGAGCAGCTCGGAGTTCCAGTAGTTGACGTCGGTGTTGAGGTACCACGGGTAGCCGAAGGTGCCGTCGAGTCCGGCGAACCGGTAGGCCTCCAGGCCGCCGGGCACGTACTCCTCCATCGCCTTGGCGTCGGTCTTGGCGATGTCGAGCAGCAGGCCCTGCTTGGCCAGCGGGAGGGCGAAGTCGGGCGGCAGGTTGGACACGTCCGGCAGGGTGCCGCTGGCGGCCTGGGTGAGCACCTTCTCGGAGTAGCCGTCGCCGGGCTGGTCGAGCCACTCGACCTCGACGCCGGGGTGCTGCTTCTCGAAGCCGTCGATGACACCCTGGACGTAGTCGGTGAACTTCGGCTTCAACGCCCACGTCTGGAGCGATACCTTGCCGGTGACCTGTCCGGAGGTGGTGGTGGGGGCGGCCTGCTGCTGCGGCGGGGTCTCGGTGCCGCCGAGGCCGCAGCCCGACATCGCCAGCGCCACGGCCACGGTTAAGGCCGGCGCCGTCCAGTGCCTTCGCATGTTCTGTCTCCTGCCGCTTGCTAAACCGCTCTAGTTGTCGGGACTATCTACCCATCAAACTTCTGGTGTCAAGGGGGATCCGTGGCGCGACCGACGATCGCCGACATTGCCCGGCGGGCCGGTGTCTCGAAGGGGGCCGTCTCCTTCGCGCTCAACGGCCGGCCCGGCGTGAGCGAGGCCACGCGGGCGTTGATCCTGCAGGTGGCCGAGGAGATGAACTGGCGTCCGCACAGCGCGGCCCGCGCCCTGGTCGGCGCGAAGGCCGAGGCCGTGGGGCTGGTCATCGCCCGGCCCGCGCGGACCATCGGCGTCGAGCCGTTCTTCGCCCAGTTGCTGTCCGGACTGCAGGCGGGCCTGTCGGCGCGGGCGGTGGCGCTGCACCTGCTGGTGGTGGAGGACACCGCGGCCGAGATCGAGGTCTACCGGCGCTGGGCCTCCGAGCACCGGGTGGACGGCTTCATCCTGGTCGACCTGCAGGTCCGCGATCCCCGGGTGGCCGTGCTGGAGGAGCTCGGCCTGCCCTCGGTCGTGCTGGGCGGGCCGGGCAGGCACGGCTCGCTGTCGAGCGTGTGGGCCGACGACCGCGAGGCCATGCTCTCCATCGTGGAGTACCTGTCCGCGCTCGGGCACACCCGCATCGCGCACGTCTCCGGCCTGCCCTCCTTCCGGCACACCCAGCGGCGCATCCGGGCGCTGAAGGACTCCGCCCGCCGGCTGGGCCTGGTCGAACTGCTCTCGGTGCCGACCGACTTCAGCGACGCCGAGGGCGCCGCGGCCACGCGTACGCTGCTGTCGCGGCCCGACCGGCCGACCGCGATCATCTACGACAGCGACGTCATGGCGGTCGCCGGGCTCGGCGTCGCCGGCGAGATGGGCGTGGGGGTCCCGCGCGAGGTCTCCATCGTCGCCTTCGACGACTCCGTGCTGGCCCGCATCGTCCACCCCGCGCTGACCGCGCTCTCGCGCGACACCTTCGCGCTCGGCCAGCAGGTCGCGGCCACGTTGCTGGAGACCATCGCCGAGCCGGGCCGGCCGCGCGAGGTCCAGACGCAGACGCCCCGGCTGACCGTGCGGGAGAGCACCGCACCCTTGGCAGACGGCACTAAATCGGTTTAGGCTCGCGCCGATCCATGCCGGACCGAGTGGAACGAGAGCATCATCAGACACGACACTCAGGACGGCGGGCGCATCCGCTTCGGCGCGAACTACGTCCCCTCCGCCAACTGGTTCTACAGCTGGCTCGACTTCTCCGCCGACGCCGCCCGCCGCGACCTCGCCGACCTGGCCGGGCTGGGCCTCGACCATGTCCGGATCTTTCCGATCTGGCCGTGGATCCAGCCCAACCGTACGCTCATCCGGCCCCGCGCGGTCGAGGACGTGCTCACCCTGATCGACGTCGCCGCCGAGTTCGGGCTCGGCGTCGCCGTCGACCTGCTCCAGGGGCACCTGTCGAGCTTCGACTTCCTGCCCTCGTGGGTGCTCACCCACCACAGCCGCAGCCTGTTCACCGACCCGAAGGTGCGCGAGGGCCTGGCCGCCTACGTGGACACCCTCGGCCGGGCCGTGGCGGCCAAGGACAACGTCTTCGCGCTCACCCTGGGCAACGAGGTCAACAACCTCTGGCCGAGCAACCCCACCACGCCCGAGGACTCGCACGCCTGGGCGGCCGAGTTGCTCGGCGTGGCCCGGGCCGCCGCCCCCGGGCTGACGGTCCTGCATTCGCTCTACGACGACACCTGGTACGCCCCCGGCCATCCCTTCCACCCGGCCGACAACGTGGATCTGGGCGATCTGACCACCGTGCACTCGTGGGTGTTCAACGGCGTCTCCGCGCTCGACGGGCCGCTGGGGCCGGCCACCGTGACGCACGCCGACTACCTGGTCGAGCTGGCCGCGGCCGCCTCCGCCGACCCGGGGCGGCCGGTCTGGCTGCAGGAGGTGGGGGCGCCCCGGCCGGACATCGGGGCCGAGGATGCCGCGCCGTACACGCGGGGGTTGCTGGAGAGCGTCGGCGCCAACCCCGCGCTCTGGGGGGTGACCTGGTGGTGCTCGCACGACCTCGACCGGGCGCTGGCCGACTTCCCCGAGCGGGAGTACGACCTCGGGCTGTTCACCGTGGACCACGTCGCCAAGCCGGCCGCCAAGGAGCTGGCCGCCTACCTGGCCGCGCCCCGGCCCCGGCCGGGCCTGCGGCCCGCCCTCCGCTGCCCCGCCGACCTGCGGGCGGAGCCGCACCGGCGCGCGGAGGTGGCCCCCGGCAGCCCCTTCCACACCGAGTGGGTACGGCGGCGCGGCACCGGCCCGGTGGCGATCGTGGACCCGGCCCGCGCGGCCGACCCCGCCCACCTGGCGGCCCGCGGGATCTCGCACGTCCTGTGACCCGGCGGCCCTCGATACCCTGACCTTCTCCGAGAGGGAGGCTTCCGCGAGGGGGGCTTCTACGAGGGGAGGCTTCGGCGAAGGGGAGGGACGTGTCGGCGATCCGGCTGCTGGTGCTCGGCGCGGTGCGCGCCCGTGGCCGTGCGCACGGCTACCAGGTGCGGAGCGACCTGGAGAGCTGGGGCGCGCACGAATGGTCGACCGCCAAGCCCGGTTCGATCTACCACGCGCTGAAGCAGTCGGCCAGGCAGGGCCTGCTGCTGGCGCACGACGTCGCGCCGAGCGACGCCGGGGGGCCGCCGCGGGTGGAGTACGAGCTCACCGGGCCTGGTGAGGAGGAGTTCCTGGCGTTGCTGCGGGAGGCGCTCTCGCGGGCCGACCAGCGGATCGACCTGCTCACCGCGGGCGTCGGCTTCCTCACCGCGCTGCCGCGCGCCGAGGCCGTCGGGCTGCTCCGGACCCGGCTCGCGGCGCTGGAGGCGTGGCGGGCCGAGGTGGACCGGCACTGGTCCGCCGAGCGTTCCGACGCGCGGGAGTGGGGCACGGTCGGGGAGATCATGGGCCTGTGGGTGCACTACTCCACGGGCAGTGCGGAGTGGACGCGGGGGCTGATCGAGCGGCTGGAGTCCGGGCGCTACGAGATGGCCGACTAGTCAACGTCGACTACTGGGCGGGCTATGCTCTCTTCCAGTAGTCAAATTTGATTAGCTGGAGGTGCCGTCTTGGCCAACGAGGTGACCATTCCCCTGCTGCCGTGCGTCTCGATCGACGAGATCGCCGCCTTCTACGGGGTGCTCGGCTTCACCACCACCTACCGGCAGCTCCGCCCCAACCCCTACCTCGCCGTCCGGCGCGAGGACCTCGAACTGCACTTCGCCGGTATCCCGGGCTTCGACCCCGAGCAGTCGTACGGCAGTTGTGTCGTGCGGGTGCCGGACACCGGCGTGCTGCACCGGGCCTTCGCCGACGGCATGCGCGCCGCCTACGGGAAGGTGCTCGTGTCCGGGATCCCGCGGATGACCACGCCGCGGCGGCGCAAGAACGTCGACGGCCTGGCCGGGTTCAGCGTCGTGGATCCCGGGGGGAACTGGATCCGCTTCTTCCCCGCCCAGGACGACGCCGCCGCCCCGCCGTCGTCGGCGACCAAGCTCGGGATCGCCCTGCAGAACGCCGTCGTCCAGGGCGACTCCCGGGGAGACGAGCGACAGGCGGCGCTGATCCTCGACGGCGTCCTGCGCCGCACCGACGAGGCCGATGCGCCGGCTGGTGACCTGGTGGAGGTCCTCCTCTACCGGGCCGAGCTCGCCGGCCGCCTCGGCTCTCCGGACGAGGCCCGCACCTTCCTCGCCCGCGCCCTGGCCGTCCCCCTCGACCCCACCACCCGCACCCGCCTCGCCGCCCCCCTAGCCGCCGCAGCCGACCTCACCACCACCCTCTCCCCCGACGAGCCCTAGACCCCCGCCTCCCCGCCCTCATCCACCGCCGCCCGCCCTCCCAGCTCCCCATCCCCGGCAGCCCCGTCCTCGACGCCCCACCTCCCTCAGCACCCCGTGTCCCCAGCACCTCCCCCTCTTGGGCAGTCTCGCCTCCCGGACAGCCCCGCCTTCCGGGCACCCCCGCCTCCCGAGCACCCCCGCCTCCCGGACAGCCCCGCCTCCCGGACAGCCCCGCCTCCCGAGCACCCCCGCCTCCCGAACACCCCCGCCTCCCGAACACCCCCGCCTCCCGAACACCCCCGCCTCCCGAACACCCCCGTCTTTCGGCGGCCCAGTCCCCGACACCCTGCCCCCCGTCTCCCAGCACCCCCGGTCTCCCGGGAGCCAGGCGGCGGGGTGCCGACCGGGGGCCGGTTCGTGGTGGGAGCGGGGTGGTGGCGGGTAAGCGGGGTGACGGGTGGGGGCGGCGGTCGCGGGGTGACGGGCTGCGGCCGGAGCTCAGGTGGCCGGGGGCGGGTGGCAGCCGGGGGCCGGGGCCGGTTGGTGGCCGGGGTCGGTTGGTGGCCGGGGTCGGTTGGTGGCGGGTCAGGGAGCGGGGGCAGGCGGTGGTCGGGGTCGGTTGGTGGCGGGGCAGGGAGCGGGGCCAGGCGGTGGTCGTGGGCCGAGGGACGGCGGCCGGGGCCAGGTAGTAAGTGGCCGGTGGTGGGGGGCAGGTGGTGGGGTGTGAGGCGGTGGGGTGGTGGGGGGTGGTCGGGCTGAGCGTTAGAGGTTGACCTCGCCGTTCACGCAGGTGACGACCTCGCCGCCGACCCAGATGGTGCCCTGCTCGTCGGTCGAGACACGGACCCGCCCGGCTCGCCCCATCACGGTGCCCTGGCTGGCGGTGTACGGCGTAGCGGCCCGGCCCCTGCCGAGGAGCCACTGGGCGACGGAGGCGTTGAGGCTGCCGGTCACGGGGTCCTCGCGCATCACCCCGTCCACCGGGAAGAACGCCCGCACCTCGTAGTCGGTCTCCGACCCCGGCGGCCAGGCCCCCACCACGCCGATCTTCTGCTCCAGGTAGCCGGGCCGCAACGCCAGCACCGCCTCGGCGTCGGCCAGCTCGACCGCGACCCAGCCGGGCCCGTTGTCGGCCCAGGCCGCCGCGACGATGTCCTCCTGCCCGAGCCCCAGCGCCCGCGCGACCTCGTCGAGCAGCTCCGGCGGCAGCTCCCCCGAGCGGATCAGCGGCGGCGCGGCGAACGCCAGGCTCGCCCCCTCACGCCGGATCCGCACCAGCCCGGCCCCGCACTCCTGGACCACGACGCCCTCGGTCTTGGGCCGCCCGCCGGCCTCCAGCCAGACCTGGCAGCTGCCCAGCGTCGGGTGTCCGGCGAAGGGCAGTTCCTGGGCCGGGGTGAAGATCCGCACCAGGTAGTCCGCCTCGGGGTCGGCCGGCGGGAGCAGGAAGGTGGTCTCGGAGAGGTTCGTCCACCGGGCGAACCGCTGCATCTCCTCCTGGCTCAGCCCCTCCCCGTCGACCACCACGGCCAGCGGGTTGCCGTAGTACGGCACAGCGGTGAAGACATCGACTTGCCGGAATGCACGCTTCATGGTTTCGAGTCTGGCAGAACTCCCCGCCAGCGCCTCACAGGGCGCGGAGGCGCGCCACCGCCCGCTCCAGGGAGTCCGCCGGCACGTCCTCGAAGAGGTCGGTCACGATCTCGCCGTCCTTGCCTTCCCAGACGCCGGCCACCCGGCCCCGGTAGACCACCACGGGCGAGATCCACCCCGCCTGCCGGCTGACCTTGGCCTTGGCCCCGGCCGGGATGAGCGGCTCCAGGTCGCGCGGCGCGCCGAGGATGTACTGGTCGAAGCCCGGCAGCAGGTGCACCGCCTCGGAGACCGGCGTGGCCGCCAGCGAGTCGAGGTCGGCGGTGAGCGCGAGCAACGGCCGCCCGCCGGCCTCGACCTCGGTGAGCTCGGGGGCGAGCGCGCGGAACCACGACTTGACGGCGGGCTTGGCCACCCCGGCGCCGAACAGCCAGGAGCCGAACATCTCGGCGCTCGCCGGGCCGTGCGCCCCGAGGAAGGCGCGCGCCAGCCGTACCCCCGCCTCGGTGCAGTCGGGCAGCTCGGCGGGCCAGCCGGGGACCCAGTCGCGGGGCGAGGCGAAGGTGACCTTGCCGTCGCGGGGCGGGCCGTAGCAGAGCTCGCCGAGCCGGCTGAGCGGTTTGAGCAGCGCGCCCCAGCCGGAGGAGAGCGCCTCGCGCAGGTGGGCGTCGGCGGTGACCTCGACGACGGCCTCGACGAGCTCCTCGCGGGTCAGGACCCGGCCGGACAACGCCCGGGGCACGGCCTCGATGATCTTGTCGATCTCGGCGGCGGTGACGCCGTGGCCGCGTTGCCAGGCCCCCTTCTCCCAGGCCCGGTAGGCGCACAGGGCCGAGCAGTAGTCGGCCAGCGTGTCGGCGGGCACGAGGTGCAGCGTGCCGCGCATGACCCAGGTCTTGACCAGCTCGCGCCGCTCCCACAGGGCCTCCTCCACGCCGGAGGCGCCGCGCACGGCCACGGCCAGCCGGGCGGCCGAGGCGACCTGGGCCTGCACGCCGCACAGCCGGCGGGCGACGGCGACCGCGTCGGGAGCGTCGGCGGCGCTCACGAACTGCCGGTCGAGTCGCCACGAGAGGATCTGGGGCCAGGTCAGCTCAATCGTCACGGCACCACTTCTACACCCTGCCACCGACAGGCGAAGACCCCCGGGCAGGCGTCCCGGGGGTCTTCGGCGTGCGGGCGGAGATCAGGCGGTGAAGCCGATGTCCTCGTACTTCAGGTCGTAGAAGCCGCGCGCGCCCAGGTTGGCCAGGGTGGACTTGGCCGCGACGTTCTGCGGCCGCTGGTAGAGCGTGACCAGGTTGACCGCCTGCCAGATGAGCTTGTCGGCGGCGTTGGTGTCGGCCCGCGCGGTGGCCGGGTCGAGCGCGGCGGTGGCCTTGTTCATCGCCGCGTCGATCTCGGCCGAGCCGATGCGCCCGAGGTTGTTGCCCCACTGCAGCTCGCCGCCGGCGCCCTTGGCGGCGTTGGCGTACAGGGAGTAGCTGCTGGAGACCGGGAACGGGGTGCCGGTGTAGGCGAAGGCGGTGAAGTCGTAGTTGCCGGGGATGATGTACTTCGTGAAGAAGTCCTCGCTAGGCACCGCCTGGAGCGTGACCTTCACCCCGATCTGGCCGAGCATGCTCTGCAGCAGCTCGCCCTCGGACTTGGTGAGCTGCAGCCCGGACGGCATGACGAAGCGCAGGTTGAGCTCCTTGCCGTCCTTCATCCTGGTCTGACCGGACAGCTTCCAGCCGGCCGCGTCGAGCTGCTGCTTGGCCTGCTCGGCGTTGTAGACGCCGAGGTCGCCGGCGTTGTCCTGGTAGCCCTCCTGGGTGTTCATGAAGAAGTGGTTGTTCAGCAGGGTGGTCGGCCAGTCGAGGCCCTGCAGGTCGGACTGGGCGATGGCCTGGCGGTTGATGCCCTTGAGCAGCGCCTGCCGTACCTTCACGTCCTTGAGCAGCGCGCTCTCGCCGTTGAAGAGCACGTGCCGGAAGTCGGGCGCGGCGGCCTGGCGGACGACCGCGCCGGAGGTGCCCTTGGCGCGGGCGTAGTCGGGCGCGGAGGGGCCGATGTCGAAGGTGTCGAGCTCGCCGTTGGCGAAGGCCGAGATCAGCGCGTCGCTCTCCATGGAGCGGAAGATGATCTGGTCGAGCTTGGCCTTCTCCCCCCACCAGGCGTCGTCGCGCAGCAGCGTGGTGGTCTTGGCCGTCTTGTCGATGCTGCCGAACTTGAACGGCCCGGCGGTGACCGGGATCTTGTTCACCCAGCCGGTGTTGAACTGCTCGGCCGTACCGGTGGCGGACTTGGGGTAGAGCGGGGCGAACAGGCTCTGCCAGTCGGTGAAGTTGCGGGTGAAGGTGATGACGACCTCGTAGTCGTCCTTGCCCTTCTTGACGCTCTCGATGTCCTGGTAGCCGGTGACGCTGCCGCCGCGGAAGGCGGGGTCCTTGCCGTTGAGCGCCTTCCACTGGGCCTCGTAGTCGGCCCAGGTGATCGGCTTGCCGTCGGACCACTTGGCCTTGGGGTTGAGCGTGAGGGTGACGACCTGCTTGGGGTTCTTCGCGGTGATCTTGCCGTCCACCAGGTAGTCGGGGTTGGGGGTGATCACCGCCTTCTCGTCCGAGCGGAAGGGGGCGGGCATCAGCGCGTCGATGACCTTCTTGGTGATCGCGTTGCTGCCGTCGGTGTGGCCCATGTTCCACTGGGTCGGGAAGTCGTTGATGCCCCAGCGCAGCGTGCCGCCGTCCTTGACCTGGTCCCGGGCGACCGGGTTGATGTCGTAGGCCTTCATCGCCTGGGGTGAGCCCCCGCCGCCGCTCCCGCCGCCGCTGCCGCCCGAGCTGCCGCCTCCCCCGCCGCACCCGGACAGGGCCAGCGCCCCGGCCGCCGCCAGGATCAGGAGCTTCTTCACAATCCCTCCGTTTTCTCGGCGTAGTGGCATGCCACGCCATGATCGGTGTCTAGCTGCCGGACGGCGGGGTCGTCCTGGACGCACCGCGACTGCTCCGGCTCGGAAAGGGTCTTGAACAGCGGGCAGCGGGTGCGGAAGCGGCAACCCGAGGGCGGGTCGGCCGGGCTGGGCAGGTCGCCGTCCAGCAGGATCCGCTTCCTGGTCCGCTCCTTGTCCGGGTCGGGCAACGGGATGGCCGACAGCAGGGCCCGCGTGTAGGGGTGCAGGGGCCGGTCGTAGACCTGCCCGACCTCGCCGATCTCGACGATCCGCCCGAGGTACATCACCGCCACCCGATCGGCCAGGTGCCGCACCACGGCCAGGTCGTGCGCGACGAACAGGTAGCTCAGCGCCAGCCGCTTCTTCAGGTCGTCGAGCAGGTTGATCACGCCCGCCTGGATGGACACGTCGAGCGCGGAGACCGGCTCGTCGAGCAGCACGAGGCGCGGTTCGAGGGCCAGCGCGCGGGCGATGCCGATGCGCTGGCGCTGGCCTCCGGAGAAGTCCTGCGGGTAGCGGGCGGCGTGGGACCGGTCGAGCCCGACCAGGTCGAGCAGCTCGTGGATGCGCGGCCCCGGCTTCCTGACGCCCTGGGCGCGCAGCGGCTCGGCGAGCAGGTCGTAGACGGTCATCCGGGGGTCGAGCGAGGCCAGCGGGTCCTGGAAGACCACCGACATGTCGCGCCGCAGGCCCGCCCGGTCCTTGGCGGTCAGCCGGGCGACGTCCTTGCCGAGCACGCTGATCGAGCCGCCCTGGGGGCGGCTGAGCTCCAGCACCTCCATGAGCGCCGTCGTCTTGCCGCATCCTGACTCGCCGACCAGGCCGAGCGTCTCGCTCTCGCGGATGGCGAAGCTGATGCCGTCCACGGCGTGGACCGTGCCGACCCGGCGCTTGAAGATCGCGCCCTTCATCAGCGGGTAGTGCTTGATCAGATCCTCGACTGCCAGCACCGCCGGGCCGGAGGGCTCCGGTTCGGGAAGCGCGTCGCCCGGTTCGGGCCGCGCGTGCCGGCCGGCCGGCGCGCTCTCGACGTCGTAGACCTCGACCGGCGACAGGTCGCGGTCGGCGATCTCGCCGGCGCGGATGCAGGCCGCGCGGTGGCCGAGCCCGTCGACCACCTCCAGCAGCGGCTCCGCGGTACGGCAGGCGTCGATCGCCATCGGGCAGCGCGGATGGAACGGGCAGCCCGGCGGCAGCGCCGCCAGCGAGGGCGGGCTGCCCTCGATCGGCACCAGCGGCTGCCCCGCCCCCTGGTCGAGCCGCGGGATCGAGCCCAGCAACCCCAGCGTGTACGGCATGCGGGGCCGGTAGTAGATGTCGTCCACCGTCCCCACCTCGACCGGCCGGCCGGCGTACATGACCAGCACCCGGTCGGCCATCCCCGCCACCACCCCGAGGTCGTGCGTGATCATCACGATCGCCGCCCCGGTCTCCTCCCGCGCCTTCTTGAGCACGTCGAGGACCTGCGCCTGGATGGTCACGTCGAGCGCGGTCGTCGGCTCGTCGCAGATGATCACGTCGGGGTCGTTCGCGACGGCCATCGCGATGACCGCCCGCTGCCGCATGCCGCCGGAGAACTCGTGCGGGAACTGCCGCGCCCGCACCCCCGGGTTGGGGATGCCGACCAGGTCGAGCAGCTCGACCGCGCGCACCGCCGCCCGCTCCTTCGACACCTTCTGGTGCAGCCGGACCGCCTCGGCGATCTGGTCGCCGACCCGGTAGACCGGGGTGAGCGCGGAGAGCGGGTCCTGGAAGACCATGGAGATCGTCTTGCCGCGGAAGGCGGTGAGCGTCCGCTCCTTGCCTCCGAGGATCTCGGTGCCGTGCAGCCGGACCGAGCCCTCGGCCCTGGCGTGCGGCGGCAGCAGGCCCATCACCGCGAGCGAGGTGACCGACTTGCCGGAGCCGGACTCGCCCACGATGCCCAGGACCTCGCCCCGCCGTACCGCGTAGGAGACCCCGCGGACCGCGTGCACCTCGCCGAACCGGACGTGGAGGTCGGTGACCTGGAGCACCGGTTCGTTCATTTTCCCCTCTTCGAGGTCGGGTCGAAGGCGTCGCGCAGGGAGTCGCCGATCAGGTTGACCGCCAGCACGGTGACGACCAGCACGCCGGCGGCGAACCAGAAGGTCCAGGGGGCGTAGGTCGCGGTCTTGGAGCCGTCGGCGATGAGGCTGCCGAGGGAGACGTCGGGCGGCTGGATGCCGAAGCCGAAGTAGGACAGCACGGTCTCGGTGAGGATGGCGGCGCTGACGTTGAGCGTGGCGTCCACGATGAGCAGCGAGGACATGTTGGGGATGATGTGCTGGAAGATGATCTTCCAGGCGGGCACGCCCATGAACCGGGCGGCGGCCACGAACTCCCGTTCCTTGATAGAGATGGTCAGCCCGCGCACCACCCGAGAGGTGATCATCCACATGAACAGCGCCAGCATGATCACGAAGAGCACCCACGCGCCGCCCGAGAACAGCGGCGACATGATCGCCAGGATCAGGAAGCTGGGCAGCACGAGCAGCAGGCTGACCACCCACTGCAGCACCCGGTCGGTCCAGCCGAGGAAGTAGCCGCCGAAGGCGCCGACGACGGCCGCGATGGCGGTGCTGATCACGCCGACCAGGAGGCCGACGAGCAACGACTTCTGCATGCCGCGCAGGGTGAGCGCGTAGACGTCGGCCCCGGTCTGGAGCGTTCCCCACCAGTGCGAGGCCGACGGCGGGGCCAGGAAGGCGGTGAAGTCCTTGTCGGTGTAGCTCCAGTGGCCCAGCAGCGGCCCGAAGAAGGCCAGCACGAACATCAGCGCCAGCAGCACGAAGCCGATCAGGCCCTGCCGCATGCCGAAGAAGCGCCGGGCGACCACCCGGAAGCGGGACGGGACCTGGACCGCCTCCAGCTCTTCCGCCATCTCCTCCTCGGCGAGCGTCACGAGACCCGCACCCTCGGGTCGAGCGCCGCGGTCAGCAGGTCGGCCAGCAGCGAGGCGAAGAGCACGGCGATGGCGGTCAGGAAGGCGATGGCGGCCACGGTGTTGACGTCGTTGGTGGTGATGGAGTTCACCAGTTGCTGGCCCAGGCCGGGCCAGTTGAAGACCTTCTCGGTGATCGTCGCGCCGACCAGCAGCGAGCCGAAGGTGAAGGCGAAGTAGGTGACCGCCGGGATCAGCGCGGTGCGCAGCGCGTGCTTGGTCAGCGCCGCCCGCCTGGACATGCCCTTGGCCATCGCGGTGCGGATGAAGTCGGCGCCGAGCACGTCGAGCATCATGTTGCGCTGGTAGCGGCTGAAGGTGGCGATCAGCCCGATGGACAGCGAGATGGTCGGCAGGATGAGGTGCTGCACCCGGTCGAGCAGGTGCGCGAAGAAGCCGCCGGTCAGGCCGGGCGTGGCCTCGCCGCTGACGTAGACGACCGGGATGCCGAGCAGGTTGTTGAACTGCGTGCCGAGGATGACCAGGATCGTGGCCAGCACGACCGTGGGGACGGCCAGCACGAAGAAGGAGGCCACGGTGGTCAGCCGGTCGAACCAGCCGTACTGCTTGACCGCGGCGTAGGCGCCGATGGCGACGCCGAGGAAGCTGCCGAAGAAGACGCCGATGATGATCAGGCGGAAGGTCACCCCGGCGCGGCGCTTGAGGTCCTCGTTGACCGAGTCGCCCTGGACGGTCAGGCCGAAGTCACCGTGCGCGACCCCGCTCACCCAGGTGCCGTAGCGCTCCAGGAGCGGGGTCTTGTCGTTGAGGTTCAGCTCGTCCAGCCGGGCGTCGATCGCCGCCGCGGGGAGCGGCGGGTTGCGGCCGAGGTAGTTGGCCCTCGGACTGAGGGCGCTGGCGGCCAGCATGTACGCCAGGCTCGTGGCGACGAAGGTCAGCACCACGTAGTTGACCAGCCGCCGGAACAGGAACCCCGCCATCGCACCTCCGCTCAGTAGTCATAGTGCTACACCATGTAACCACTGCGGAGGGGTCTGAATTCAAAGAGGGGTGTTATTAGCGTCCGGATAGTTCGTCGACGGCCTCGCGGACGTCGTCACGAGTGATGGTGGTGAGCTCCTCGGCGGAGCTGGCGGAACCGGCGGTCGCGGCCAGCCGGACGTCGCGCCGCATGGCCGCGCGCTCGAACAGCGAGCGGGCGAAGCGGCCGTTGCCCAGCCCGTCGATCAGCCGCTCGGCGCACACCACCCGGAAGACCTCGTCCAGGTCGGCCCGGGCGGCCTCGTCGAAGCGGTCGCCGGAGCGCTCGGCGAGCAGCACCGCGATCTGCGACAGCTCGGCGGGCGAGTAGCTCGGGAAGCGCACCCACTGGTTGAACCGGCTGGACAGGCCCGGATTGGTGCCCAGGAAGGTGGTCATCTCGCGCTCGTAGCCGGCCAGGATGATCACCAGCCGGTCGCGGTCGTCCTCGGCCCGCTTGAGCAACGTCTGGACCGCCTCCGCGCCGAAGGCGTCGCCGCCCGAGTAGCCCGGGTTGACCAGCGAGTAGGCCTCGTCGATGAAGAGCACCCCGCCGAGCGCCCGGTCCACCAGCTCGTTGGTCTTGATCGCGGTCGCGCCCAGGTGCTGGCCGACCAGGTCGGCCCGGTGCGCCTCGACCACGTCGGGGCGGGCCAGCAGGCCGAGCGCGGCGAAGATGCGGCCGAGGATGCGGGCCACGGTGGTCTTGCCGGTGCCCGGCGGGCCGACGAACAGGAAGTGCCGCATCGGCGCGGGCGCGGGCAGCCCGCGCTCCTGGCGCATCCTGGCCACCTTGAGCTGGGCGGCGATGGCGTGGACCCGTTCCTTGACCGGTTCGAGGCCGCCCATGCGGTCGAGGTCGGCCAGCGCCTCCTCCAGCGACGGTGTGGTCTGGTAGCCGCGGAAGCGCGAGGTCAGCTCGTTGAAGGCCTTCGTCACGTCGGCGACCGTGGTGGTCACCAGGTCCTCGGTGGCGGGGGTGCCGCCCGCGCCGACCACCCGCACGTCGCGGGCCTGCGCGGCGGCCTCGACCAGGCTGCGCACGAAGCGCGCGTTGCCCAGCTCGTCCACCAGGCCGCGGCGCTGCACGTCCTCGTACAGCCCGAGCAGCGCCGGGCGCGCGTCGGCGGTGAGCCGGTCGCCGCGGCGGCGCTGCAGCAGATCGGTGATCTCCAGCAGCTCGGCGGGCGAGTAGCCGGGGAAGCGCACCCGGGTGGCGAAGCGGCTGGACAGGCCCGGGTTGGAGGCCAGGAAGGTGGTCATCTCCTGCTCGTAGCCGGCCAGGATGATGATCAGCCGGTCGCGGTCGTCCTCAGCCCGCTTGAGCAGCGTCTGCACCGCCTCGGCGCCGAACCGGTCCGGCTGGCCGTCGCCGGCGTTGAGCAGGGAGTAGGCCTCGTCGATGAAGAGAACCCCGCCGAGCGCCCGGTCCACCAGCTCGTTGGTCTTGATCGCGGTCGCGCCCAGGAACTCGCCGACCAGGTCGGCACGCTGCGCCTCGACCACGTACGGCGTCTCCAGCAGGCCGAAGGCGTAGAAGATCTTGGCGAGGGTGCGGGCCACGCTGGTCTTGCCGGTGCCCGGCGGGCCGACGAAGACGAAGTGCCGCATCGGCCGGTCGGTGGTGTAGCCCGCCTCGGCGCGCATCCGGGTCGCCTCGATGGAGGCGGCGATCGAGCGCACCTGTTCCTTGACCGGCTGCAGCCCGATCATCGTGTCGAGCTCGCTCAGCGCCTCGGCGGCCGACAGCGGCGGGGGCGGCAGCGAGGGGTCGTGCTGCTGCTCGGGCCGCCCCTCCCGCACCCGCACGCGGACCTGCTCCTCGGCGTTGAGCTCCTGGCGGACCTTGCGGGCCACCACGAAGCGGTAGATCAGCACCGCGACCGCCGCGCCGTAGGCGACCGAGACGGCGGCCAGCCCGAGCACGGGGGTGAGCAGCGTGGCCAGCACCCCCGCAGGGACCAGGGCCAGCAACGTGGTCAGCCAGGGCGGCACCCAGCGGATGAGGTGCGCGCCGACCGCGGTGAGCACGCCCAGCAGCGCCATCAGCGTCAGCGCGGTGGCGTCCTGCACCATCACCCCGAGCAGAGCCCCCCAGCCCACCACCACCAGCACGGTCGCCGCGGCGCGCGGGAAGCTCAGCGTCAGCCCGATGAAGCCCAGCGCGACCAGGGTGAGGAAGAAGGTGCGCGGCAGGTCCCAGTCGAGGGCCACGCCCAGGCCGACCATCCCGACGAGCACCACGCCGAACATCACCCGGCGCAACGCCGGCGGAAGCCGGAAGTAGCGCTCGCGGACCTGCTCGAACCGGTCTCGTGCGACCGCGCGCCCCGCGGTCGCGTTCATCGCCGCGCCGCCTCGGGCCGGCGTGGCACGCGCCGGGTGCGACCCGCGCGTCTCGCAAGATCTGGCCTCACGTCCTCGGTCCCCCTCGCGTCCGCCGCCCCCGGTTATACCGTACGGCGGAGCCACGGCCCAGAGACACGCCCAAGCGGCACGGTCAATCCGTTTCGGCCAGGAATCCGGCGATACGCCACCCTAGTTCGGCCCCGGCGTCCTCCTGGAGCGAGCGCGGGGCCTCGGGCACGGGACTGTCACCGGCCGGCAAGCCCGAGGCGCCGCGATTCAGCGGCGCTGGTGGCGTCCGGGGAACTCGGTCACGAGCACCTGCTTGGGGGTGACGCGCACCAGGTCGCCCTCGGCCCAGGCCACGCCGCGCACCTCGACCCAGTACCTCCGGCGCAACGCGTCGGCGGCGAAGACGGCCACCCGGGGGTCGGTCCCGATCGCCGCCCACACCTCCTCGCCGGCGATCAGGCGCAGCTCGCCGAGGGCGCTGACGGTGCCGATCACGCCCGCCACGCGGGGGCCGCGCTCGTCGCCGAAGGCCACGACGACGCCGCGGGCGTAGGCGAGTGCCTGCCGTACCTCGGGGTCCAGGGCCACCGGCGGGCGCGTCTCGGCGTCCAGGAGGTCCTCGGCCATCAGCAGCGAGGCCCGGCCCGGCCCGGGGGCGCCGCGCCACCAGGCGCGCACCGCCCGCAGGGCGAAGACCAGCACCACGGCGAGCTTGGCGCCCAGGCCCGCCCGCCAGGCCCACACCCAGCCGGTCAGCCCGCCGGTCGCGCAGGCCACCGCCCCCGCCAGCACCAGGGCGAAGGCCACCCCCAGCCACCGGTCCCCCGTCACCGGCCCGCCGCGCCGGCTCGCCCGGTGCAGCAGGTACGGCACGGCCAGCCCGAGCACCGCGCCCCGCGGATCCACCGCCAGGGCGACCACGGCCAGCGCCAGTTGCGCCGACCACGCCCGGCCCACCAGCAGCCAGCGCGCGACCACGACGTCCCGCCGGGCGACCCGCTCCCCCGCGGCGGCGGCGAACTGCTCCAGCGCCAGGACCGGACGGCCCCGCCACACCTCGGCGAACAGCCGCACCCCCGCCAGCGCCGGCCAGCCGAGCACCACGACCCCGGCCAGGCCCGCCCACAGCGGGTCCAGCACCGGGGCCAGGCCGGGCGTCGCGGGGACGACCGGCAGCACCAGCCAGAGCGTGAAGGCGGCCACCGACAGCACGGCCGAGGCCACCGCCGTGCCGAGCCACGGGTCGCGGGCCAGCATCGCCGGGACGTGCGACCACAGGCGGACGCGGCGGGCCTGCCGGACCGTGATCGGGACCACCGCGAGCAGCACCGCCACCCCGGCCAGGCGGGCCTCCCCGCCCCGGTCGAGGGCGAGCGCGGCGCCGGCCACCGCCAGCGTGGTGACCGCGAGCAGCAGCCGCACCTGGCGGGACCACACCTCCAGGGCCCGCCTGGCCCGGCCGGTCTCCCTCGGGTCGACCGGCCAGGCCGGGTCGTGGTGCGCCCTGGGGCGGTCCCACCGCAACAGCGCCAGCCCCAGGTTGATCCGCGCCTGCCCTCTAGCTCCCCGCTCCTGCCCGCCCGCATCGGGCTCCCGGGCGGGCGGGCTCGTGGACAGGGCGGTGCGGTAGTGGGTGGCCGCCTCCCGGTGGGCGCCGCGCAGCAGGGCCAGGTCGCCCAGCACCACCTGGGGCTCGGGTTCCTCGGGCGCGAACCGTGCCGCCAGTCCGGCCTGCTCGCGCGCCTCGCCCCACCTCCCCGGAGTCCGGCGGAGCACCTCGGCCAGCCGTACCCGGGAGGGCCACGAGCCGGGCGCCAGCCGTACCGCCTCCCGGGCGGGCGCGAGGGCCTCGCGGTCGTCGCCGATCCGGGAGTGGCCGAGGCTGACCAGGCGGTGGGCCCACTCGCTCAGCGGGTCGAGCTCGGCGGCGGCGGTGGCGGCGCGCAGGGCGGCCTCGGGACGGCCGGCGGCGAGGTGGGCGACGGCGAGCTCGCACCAGGCACGAGGGTTTTCCGGTTCGTCGTCCTCCTCGCCCATGAGTTCCATGATCGCCGCCCGCCCCCGGCATTGATAGATCCGGACATATGCCTGTATCTCTCTAGAGAGGTGGATCACCGGATCCGGCTGTGCCGGGGCAGGGCCATCGCCTAAGCTGCCAGCCATGCCCGGGGCGTCTCCGTGACCATCGCCGCCGCCGCCCCGACCAGGCGGCGTCTCCAGAGCGCCCGGCCACCAGAGCGCTGGGCGGTTCTGGCGCTGCTCTGCACGGCCCTGCTGCTGATCACCGTGGACGCGACCGTCCTGCACATCGCCGTCCCGGCGCTCACCGCGGCGCTCACCCCGTCCGGCGTGCAACTGCTGTGGATCATCGACGTCTACTCGCTGGTCGTCGCCCCGCTGCTCATCCTCTTCGGCGCGCTTGGCGACCGGTACGGGCGGAAACCGCTGGTCCTGGCCGGGCTGGGCGTCTTCGGGGTGGCCTCCGCGGCCGCGGCGTTCGCGCCCAACGCGGCCAGCCTGATCGCCGCCCGCGCGCTGCTCGGCATCGGCGGCGCCATGATCATGCCGGCCACGCTCTCGATCATCCGCCAGGTCTTCACCGACCGCCGCGAACGGGCCTTGGCCCTGGGCGTGTGGAGCGCCGTGGCCGCCGCCGGCGCGGCGGTGGGCCCGCTGATCGGCGGCCTGCTCGTCGGGCTGTGGTGGGGCGCCGTCTTCCTGATCAACGTGCCGATCCTGCTGGTGCTGCTGCCGATGGCCGCGCGCCTGCTGCCCGACTCCGCCCGCCGCCCCGGCACCGCCTGGGACACCCTCAGCGCGGTGTTGTCGGTCGCGGGCATCATGGCGGTCGCCTTCGGCCTCAAGGAGGCCGGCTCCGGGCACCTGCTCCCGCCCGCCGCCGCGCTCGCGGTGATGGTCGCGGGCGGCCTCGCGCTGGCCTGGTTCGTGCGCCGCCAGCGCAGCCTGGCGGTCCCGCTGCTCGACCTGTCGCTCTTTCGCGGCCGGGCCTTCAGCACCGGCGTGGCCGGCGTGCTGCTCGGCGTCTTCGCCCTGGTCGGCCTGCAGCTCATGCTCGCCCAGTACCTCCAGCTCGTGCTCGGTGACAGCCCGCCCGTGGCGGCCGTGCGCATGCTGCCGCTGGTGCTGTCGGCCATCTCCGGCGGGCTGATCGCCGCGCACCTGCTGCCCCGGCTCGGCCTGCGCACCACGATGAGCGGCGGCCTGGCCCTGGTGGCGCTGTCACTCACGCCCACGCTCGGCTGGGGTGTCGAGGGCCACCCGGTCATGCTGGCCGTCTGCTTCGTCGGCATCGGCTTCGGCGTGCAGGTGGCGTTGCTGGCCGCCTCCGACACGATCATGTCCTCGGTGCCGGAGTCGCGGGCGGGCGGCGCGGCGTCGATCGAGGAGACCGCCTACGAGCTCGGCGCCGGCCTGGGCGTGGCGGTCCTCGGCACCATCACCACGCTCGCCTACGCCCCGGCGCTCAAACCCGTTCCCGGCGTACGGCAGAGCGATCTCGACCAGGCCAGGCAGTCGCTGGCCAGCGCCAAGCACGTGGCCGACCAGGTCGGCGGCACCCCCGGGCACGCCCTGTTAGAGGCCGCCCGCTGGGCCTTCGTCAACGCCCTGCACACCACGGTGGCGGTCAGCGTGGTGCTGCTGGGCGCCACGGCCGTCGCCGTGGCGATGCTCTTGCGGCGCGATTGAGATGTCCGGACAAGGGCAGGAGAATCCCCGTGAAGCAGGCCTTTTACGACTTAGCCGCGCTCGTCGCCCGATTAGGGGTCGGCGGCATCTTCTTCGCCAACGGCTGGCGCAAGCTTGAGGACGGCCTGCGGCTGACCAGCCAGAAGTTCGCCGCCCAGGGCGCGCCGCTGCCGGACGCGTGGGCGACGATCACCATGATGGCCGAGCTGCTCGGCGGGGCTCTGCTCATCGCCGGGCTGGTCGTCTCCGTCACCGGGCTGGTGCTGTTCGTCGAGGCCCTGGGCGTGTTCCTGCTGGCCCGGCCGCTCAACCCGGTGGACATCAACGAGATCATCCTGCTCGGCGCGGCCGCGATCCTGCTGGCCGTGGTCGGAGCCGGCCGGGTGTCGGTGGATCACATGGTGGTCATCCGGCGCCGGCAGTCGGAGGCCGAGGCGGAGTTCGAGGCCGACCGGGACGCCGACCGGGTGATCCACTCGCTCCGGGATCCGGACGAGCCCCGGCGGCCCGCGCTGGAGGAGGACCCCGGCGAGCTCCGCGCCGAACAGCCCTCGCTGGACGACACCGCGCCGCATCCCGTGCCCGAGCGGACGCCGGACCCGGAGCAGCCGCCGGCCGGCGACACCCTCGTCGCGGGCCGCCGCAAGCCGTCCGGCCGCCCGCGCAAGACCGAGTCGTAGCCGCGCCGGTAGGCGTCAGACGGGCTCGGCGAGTGCGGCGGCGGCGCGCTGCTTGGCCGCCGCCCGCTGGGTGATCGCGATGGCGACCAGGATGATCACGGCGCCCACCGGCTGGTTCCAGGTCAGGCTCTCCCCCAGCACCACCACGCCGGACAGCGCGGCGACCGCCGGGAAGGTGTAGGTGACCGTCGAGGTCGTGGTCACCCCGGCCCGCGCCTGGATCCAGTAGAGCAGCAGGTAGGCGACGCCGGTGCCGAGCCCGCCCAGCGCCAGCAGGTTCCACCAGGTGAGCGCGGGCACGTCGGTGTTCACCAGCGGCACCCCGGCGATCAGCGTGATCACCAGGAGCTGGACCGTGCCGCTGAGCAACTGGCCCGCCGCCAGCACCATCGTCGGCTCCGGGCGCCGGCCGACCAGGAAGCGGCCCATGTACGCGCCGCCGATGCCGTAGCTGGCCGCGGCGCCGAAGCAGGCCAGGCTGCCCTGGAGCTGGCCGCCGTCGAGCGGCTGCCAGACGCCGAGCACGACCATCACGCCGGCGAACCCGAGACCGAGGCCCAGGGCGCGGCCCGCGGTGGCCTTCTCGCTGCGCAGCAGCAGGGTGAAGGCGAGGGTGCACAGCGGGGTGGTGGCGTTCCAGATCGAGGCGACGATCGAGGAGACGTACTGCTCGCCGTACGCGAAGAGGGTGAAGGGGATGGTCGTGGCGACGACGGAGACGACCTGGAAGTGACCCCACAGCGAAGGGTCACGCGGCAGGCGCAGCCGGGCCACGGCCAGCGCGGCCAGCAGCACGGCGGCGCCGACCACCATCCGGCCGAAGGAGACCTGGAGCGGGTGCAGGACGCCGACCAGGTTCTTGATGAAGAAGAAGCTGTTGCCCCAGATGAAGGCGAGCAGGACGTAGGCGGGCAACCAGCGCGCCGCGCTTGAGATGTGCACGGGGCAGCAGGGTAGTCAGCTTGCTGGGCTCATACGTAGGGATATTTTCCTATTTTTCGAGCTACAGCTCGAAACGGGCGACCCGGCGGAGCTTGTTCATCGCGTCGAGGGCGGCGACCTTGTACGACTCGGCCAGCGTCGGGTAGTTGAACACGGCGTCGACCAGGTAGTCGATGGTGCCGCCGCAGCCCATCACGGCCTGGCCGATGTGCAGCAGCTCGGTGGCGCCGGTGCCGAAGACGTGCACGCCCAGCAGCGAGCGGTCCTCCGGCGAGACCAGCAGCTTGAGCATGCCGTAGGTGTCGCCGATGATCTGCCCGCGGGCCAGCTCTCGGTAGCGCGAGATGCCGACCTCGAACGGCACGTGCGAGCGGGTCAGCTCGTCCTCGGTCTGCCCGATGAAGGAGATCTCCGGGATGGTGTAGATGCCGATCGGCTGCAGCATCGACAGCGCGGGCAGCGGCTCGTCGCAGGCGTGGTGCGCGGCGATGCGCCCCTGCTCCATCGAGGTGGCGGCCAGCGACGGGAAGCCGATCACGTCGCCCACCGCGTAGATGTGCGGCACCGCCGTACGGTAGAAGGCGTCGACCTTAATCCGGCCGCGCTCGTCCGAGGCCAGCCCGGCGGCCTCCAGGGCCAGGTCGTCGGTCATGCCGTGGCGGCCCGCGGAGTACATGACGGTCTCGGCGGGGATCTTCTTGCCGCTCTCCAGCAAGGTGATCGCGCCGCGGGGCCGCTTCTCGACGGCGGCGACGCTCTCGCCGAAGCGGAAGGTGACCGCCAGGTCGCGCAGGTGGTACTTCAGCGCCTCGACGATCTCCAGGTCGCAGAAGTCCAGCATGCGCTCGCGGCGCTCGACCACGGTGACCTTGGTGCCCAGGGCGGCGAACATCGAGGCGTACTCGATGCCGATCACGCCCGCGCCCACCACGACCAGCGAGTCGGGCACCTCCGGCAGGTTCAGGATGCCGTCGCTGTCGATGATCGTCTCTTCGTCGAACTCCACCGAGTCCGGCCGGGCCGGCCGGGTGCCGGTGGCCAGGATGATCTTCTCGGCGGTCACCTTGGCGTCGCGGCCGGACTCGTCGAGGACGTCCATGGTGTGCTGGTCGACGAAGCGGGCCGAGCCGGTCAGCACCGCGACGTGGTTGCGCGAGAGCTGCGAGCGGATCACGTCCACCTCGCGGCCGATCACGTGCTGGGTGCGGATGCCCAGGTCGGCGACGGTGACCTCGTCCTTGACGCGGTAGCTCTGGCCGTACATCTCGCGCTGGTTGAGCCCGGTGAGATAGAGGACCGCCTCGCGCAGCGTCTTCGACGGGATGGTGCCCGTGTTGATGCAGACGCCGCCGATCATGTTCCGCCGCTCGACGAGCGCGACGCGTTTCTCCAGCTTGGCGGCGGCGATGGCCGCCTTCTGCCCACCGGGCCCCGAACCTACGACAAGGATGTCAAAATCGGCCACGTCGTCAGTGTGCTATGCCGAAGCCTGGGCGGGAACCCGGTCGACGATGGCACTTGAGCCCGCCGCCCGCGCGCAATGGGCACAGCAGTACCAGTCGAGGTCGACCTGCACCCCGTGGCCGATCACCCTCGTCCCGCAGTGCTCGCAGATCGGGGCCATCGCCTGGATCGCGCACTGGAAGGAGTCGAAGGTGTGGACCGCCCCTTGGGCGTGCACCTCGAAGCTCAGGTCGTAGTCGTTTCCGCAGGTCTCGCAGACAGCCATCAGGTCCTCCCTTTCCGGACCGAGATACCCTCGGCGAGCCAGCGAAAGCCCAGGGGCAGGGCAAACAATCCCAGCAACGCCAGCGCGTACGGCAGGCCGACCCGCAGCGAGAGCCCGGCCACCAGCAGCGGGCTGACGATGAAGCCGGTGTAGGAGATCACCGACACCGCCGAGACCAGCGCCCCCCGGGGGTCGTCGGCCGCCGCGCGGCTGAGGATGGCCGGGACGACCGGCCCGAAGGCGAGCCCGGTGAGGGTGAACCCGGCGATGGCCGGCCACGGCTGCGTCGCCAGCCCGGCCAGCACGATGCCCGTGCCGCCGCCGAGCGCCGACACCAGGTAGAGGGTGCGCAGCCGCAGCCTCGGCATGGCCTGGACGAGCAGCCGGCCCAGGGTGAGCGCGCCCATGTAGGCGGCGGGCGCGATGCTGGCCAGCAGGGCCGAGGCGCCGCGGTGGTCCTCCAGCAGCAGCACCGACCACTGCTCGACCGAGTTCTCGATGATGAGCACGCACGCGGCCAACGCGCCGAGCACGAACCCGGCCCGCCAGGGGTTGGCCGCGCCGTCGGGCCTGGGCGCGGCCGGGCCGCTCGGCATCGGCAGGAACAGCAGCGACGCGGTGGCGGCCAGCACGATCACGGCGATCACCGCGAGCACGGTGAAGGTGCTCAGCCCCAGTTCGCGGGCGAGCCCGGTGGCCGGGGCCGCGGCGATCACCGCGACCGGGAAGGCGGCGTGCACCGGCTGGAAGAGCCGCTTGCCGGTGTCTCGCTCGGCCCGGCCGGTGGCCTGGTTGAGGGTGACGTCGAGGGCGCCGCTGGTCGCGCCCACCAGCAGCAGGCAGGCGCCGAGGGCCAGCGGGCTGCGCGCGGTCGCGATGAGCAGGATGCTGAGCGCGAAGGCCGCCGACGACAGCGCCAGCCCGGTCCGCTCGCGCCCCCGGGCGAGCCGGCCGGCCAGCGCCATGGCCGGGATCGCGCCGAGCGGGACCACGGCGAGCGCCGGGCCCAGCCCCGCCGAGCCGGTCTCGATCTGCTCGCGGATCGCCGGCAGCAGCGCGCCCCACGATCCCCAGAACACTCCCCATGCGGCGCAGACCAGGATCAACGGCATGGGGTCGATCATGCCGGAAACTCAGGCGAAGCGGGCCTTGCCCTTCTTCGTCCAGGCGCCCTCCGGGCTGATGTAGCCCTTCTTGAACCAGGACTTGAACTGCCGCAACGCGGGCCTCGGGGCGTCGGCGTACTCGATCCGGTTCGGGTTCCAGAGCCCGAGGTCGCGGTAGCCGCGAAGCTGCCGCTCGGCGGCCCTGTCGGTGCGGGCCGGTGGAGTGGTGCCGTTGCGCAGGTCGAACCAGGCGGCGCCCTTGGCGGTCAGCGCGCCCCGGGCGGAGATGAGGCGGTGGAGGCAGTAGTAGGCGTGCTGCTTGCGCGCGATCCTGGCGTCGTCGGCGTACTCGACCTTGTTCGGGTCGAAGGCGCACGCCGAGGCGGCGGCCGGGGTGGCGGTCAAGGGGAGACCTCCGGCGAGCAGGACGCCGGACAGCGACAGCAGGGTGACGGTCTTCTTCATGAGGCCCAGCATCGGGGCCTCGTCCTGCGGCGAGCCGTCGGCCGTCCGGCGATCGGGTAACAACGATCCGGAGATTTGTCGGCGTAGTCGTAGAAATACGTTGAGCGATCGGCCCAGGCTTACTAGGTTGCCCATCATGAGACGCATCAGGATCGCCAAAACCCCGGTCAAGAAGCGCCCCATCCGCCCCGCCGACCTCGACCTCAGAACGCCGTCCGGCAAGAGCTTGCCGTACTGACGGGTAACCCGACCGGAAGTCACACTGGTCGCTGGTTTACGCTGAACCTACAAGTAGTCCGGTAGATAGACTCTTGTCACAAATACATCACGTCGGGGGTTCAGGATGAAGAGGCTGGTGGTGGTACCACCGCGCGTCGCGCGCCACAAGGTTCGTGACATCAGGTCCGCCGACCGCCACAAGCCTGCCGCTCCCGACCCCAAGGTCGTCGACCTGCACGCTTACAGCGGTCGCAACGTCATCCCGTTCCCCGACGGACCGGCTCCGGCCGCCTAGGCGCGGTAGAGCTTGACCTCGTAGTTCTCCGGGGCGTAGTAGCGCTCCAGGTCCTCCACCGACTCGGGGACCTTCTGGATCTCCTTGACCAGCTTGGCGTGCGAGGGCAGCGCGCCGGCGTCCCAGGTCTCGGGCTTCCAGAGCGAGGAGCGCAGGAACGCCTTGGCGCAGTGGAAGAAGATCTGCTCGATCTCCACGACCAGGGTCAGGTGCGGGCGGTGACCCTTGACGATCATCTCGTCGAAGAACGGCGCCTCGCGCACCAGCTTGGCCCGGCCGTTGATGCGCAGGGTCTCCGAGCGGCCGGGGATCAGGTAGAGCAGCCCGACGTGCGGGTTGGCCAGGACGTTGAGCCAGCCGTCCGCGCGGCGGTTGCCCGGGCGGTCGGGGATGGCGATCGTGGTGTCGTCGAGGACGTGGGTGAACCCGGCCGGGTCGCCCTTGGGCGAGGCGTCGCAGTTGCCCGCCGCGTCCGAGGTGGCGAGGATGCAGAACGGCGACAGGGCCAGCCACTCCCGGTCCCGCTCGTGCAACCGCGTCCGCTCCTTCGTCGCGGCGCGGGGCATGACCTCGCCGAGCAGCTCGCGGAGTTCGGCCTCGGACTGGATCTCCGTCCACGTCATGGAAAAACCCTCTCTGTCGGGATTGCCCATTCTTGACCATCGACGGAGGAGCGCTTGACGCCGCCCCCCTCACCAGCGGCGGGCGCCGGCCATCAGGTGCAGCAGGGCGTCACGCTCGGCGACGAACTCGGCCGGGTGCATGCCCTCCCGTTCGGCGCGTTCGTGCACCAGCACCAGTTCGGTGGCGGCCTGCTGGTAGTCGGCCATCGCCCTGCCGTACCCCGTGCGCTTGGCCCAGCGGCGCGCGTCGCGCCGCGCGGGCAGGGAGCCGAGCATGGTGATGTCCTGCGGGGTGACCAGGCCGGTGGGCAGGTAGCCGGCCAGCACCGGGCCCATCCGGGCCACCAGCCGGCGGCGCTCGCGCACGGTGATGGCGATCAGCAGGCCGATCAGGCCCATCAGGACGAGGTAGACGGCCGCCAGGCCGGGCAGCGAGCCGAGCGTGGCCATGCCGTTCCACATGCCGTGCAGCAGGACGGCGGCCAGGTAGCCGAGCGGCACGGCGGCGAACCGACCCGGCCCGCGCCGGGTGACGGCGTAGGCGACGCCCAGGCCGATCATCGAGGTGTAGACCGGGTGGCCCAGCGGGGCGATCAGCCCGCGGAAGACGAACAGGCCCGCGGCGGCGCCCGCGCCGTTCTCGGTGTAGTTCATGACGTAGTAGCCGACGTTCTCCACCGCGCCGAAGCCGAGCCCGGCCATCGAGGCGTAGATGATGCCGTCGGTCAGCCCGTGGATCTCCCGGCGCCGCCGCAGCAGGAGCGGGATCAGCACCGAGCCCTTCAGCGCCTCCTCGATCACCGGCGCGAAGACCACGGTGCCCAGCCCGTCGAGGACGGACTGGTCCACCGTGCCGGAGATGGCCGCCTCGCCCATGCTCTGGATGACCAGCGTCAGGACCACCGCCACCCCGCCGCCCCAGGTGAAGGCGTACACCAGATTCAGCCGCGGTTCCGGCTCCAGCCGGTCGAGCGCGAGCACGGCGGCCAGCAGCACCGGCAGCGGCGCGACGGCCAGCACCAGCGCAAGGCCGAACCCGAGGGTGCCGCCGCTGAACAGGAAGATGCCCAGCACCAGCAGGACGCAGACGCTCGACAGCACCAGCGCGACGATCAGCCCGCGCGCCGGGCGCGGCGGCAGGACAGGGGGGCGGTGTCCCAGAGTGGTCATCCCCTCACTATGCAGCCGGAAGCTTGCAGGTGAGTTGACGTCAGCGCACCTCGCGGTAGTAAGGGTCGGTCACCGTGCCGCCGTCGGGACCGTAGGCGTAGACCTCGCGCCCGTTGACGAAGACGCGCATCGCCCGGCTGAAGACGTCGAGCGGGTCGCCCGACCAGATGACCACGTCGCCGTCCAGGCCCGGCTTGAGCGCGCCGACCCGGTCGTCGAGCCCCATGATCCGGGCGGGGTTGACGGTGAGCGCCTTGAGCGCGGTCTCGCGGTCGAGGCCCTCCTTGACCGCCAGCGTCGCCTGGTGCACCAGGAAGTGGATCGGCACCACCGGGTGGTCGGTGGTGATCGCCAGCTCGACGCCCGCACGGGCCAGGATGCCGGGGTTGCGCAGCGAGCGGTTGCGCAGCTCGACCTTGGACCGCGAGGTGAAGAGCGGGCCGATGATCACCGGGATGTTCCGGGCGGCGAGCTCGTCGGCGAGCAGGTGACCCTCGGTGCCGTGGTTGATGATCACCTTGTAGCCGAACTCGTCGGCCAGGCGCAGCGCGGTGGCGATGTCGTCGGCCCGGTGCGCGTGCTGGCACCAGGGCAGCTCGCCGTCCAGCACCTTGACCAGGATCTCCAGCGTGGCGTCGCGTTCCTTGCGGTCGGTGTCGGCCTTGTAGTCCTGCGCGCGGCGGAAGGCGTCGCGGATCACCGTTGCCACGCCCAGCCGGGTGGAGGGCAGCTTCTTCTGGTCGCCGTAGACCCGCTTGGGGTTCTCCCCCAGCGCGCTCTTCACGCTCACCGGCTGGCGGACCAGCATCTCGTCGACCGTGCGCCCCCAGCACTTCACCGCGACGGTCTGGCCGCCGATCGGGTTGCCGGAGCCCGGCTTGATCACGGCGGTGGTCACGCCGCCGGACAGGGCGTCCTGGAAGCCGAGGTCGGCCGGGTTGATCCCGTCGAGCGCGCGCAGCCGGGCGCCGTTGGGGTCGGTCATCTCGTTGGTGTCCTGCCCCGCCCAGCCCTCGGCCTCCTCGTACACGCCGATGTGCCCGTGCGCCTCCACGAAACCGGGCAGGACCCACTGACCGCCGGCGTCGACCGTGGTCACCCCCTCGGGTACGGCGAGGCCGCTCCCCACGGCGGTGATCTTCCCGTCCTCGATCAGGACGGTGCCGCCCTCGATGGGGTCGCCGTCCATGGGCACGACATATCCGTTGACGATCGCAAGGTTCATGCCTTCGGAGATTAGTGCAGGAGTAGGCCCGGCCCCGCCGGGAAGGTGGCCCGCATGGACATCGCTCACCTCTACCGGCGCTGGCTCCTGGAGCTGTGGCAGGGCGACTTCGCCCTGGCCAAGGAGCTGGTCACGGCCGGCTTCGTCGGCCACTGGCCGCACGGTGACGTGCGCGGGCCGGACGGCCTGGCCGAGGCGCTCCGGCAGGGCCACGAGCCCTTCTCCGACGTCGTCGTCACCCTCGACGTCGGGCCGCTGGTCGACGGCGACCTGGTCGCCGCCCGGTGGACCTTCGCCGGCAAGTACCGCGGCGGCCTGCCCGGGGTGGCGGCTCCGGTGGGGACGCCGATCTCCTTCAGCGGCCACGACATCCTGCGGGCCGAGGGCGACCGGTTCGCCGAGTACTGGGTCGTCTCCGACGCCGAGGGGCTCTCCCGGCAGCTCGCCGACATCGCCTCCCAGTGAGAATCAAGCGGATGTTCAGTGCGCCGTTCTAGAACTGGCGTATGCCTTTCATCGACGTCCGAGCCGGAAGGATCCACTACGAGGACACCGGCGGCGACGGGCCCGTGCTCCTGTTCCTGCACGGCCTGGCCGTGCACGGCGCCCTGTGGCGGCACGTCGTCGCCGCGCTGCGGGACGGCTACCGCTGCGTCGTGCCCACGCTGCCGCTGGGCTCGCACCGCACGCCCATGCGGGCCGGGGCCGACCTGTCCCTGGCCGGGCAGGCGCGGATCGTCGCCGAGTTCGTGGAGCGGCTCGGCGTGGGACCGGTCACCGTGGTGCAGAACGACGGCCCGGTCGCGCTCGCCCTGGCCGCCTCGCGGCCCGACCTCGTCGAGCGGCTCGTGCTGGTGTCGTGCGAGGCCTACCGGGGTGCGCCGCGCCGGCTGCTCAACCGGGCCGCGCAGGCGCCCGGCGGGTTGTGGCTGCTCTTCCAGGCCCTGCGGCTGCGCGGGCTGCGGCGGATGCCACCCTTCGGGACGCGGTCGCGGCGGGCGCCGGCCCAGGTGACCGACGGGTGGTTCCGTCCGCTCCGGTCCTCCTGGCGGAACCGGCGTGACCTGCGGAGCTACCTGCTATCGACGACTCCGGGGGCGGTGGCCGAGGGCACCGAGCGGCTGCGGGCCTTCGACCGGCCCGCCCTGGTCGTGTGGGCCTTCGAGGACCGGGGCCGGCCGTTCTCCCACGGGGTACGGCTGGCCGCGCTGCTGCCGCAGGGGCGGCTGGTGGAGATCGGCGACAGCGCCACGCTCATCCCGGAGGACCAGCCGCGGGTGCTCAGCCTGGCCTTGCGCCGCTTCCTGGAACAGACCGCGTCCAGCCCGTCTCCTGAGCAGGCCGCCACCAGCCCGACTCCTGTGCAGGCCGCTCCTTCTTTCGCCGAACACGAAGAAGCGGCCCCGGAGTGGTGTTCCGGAGCCGCCTCGTCGTGACTCCTAGCTGCAGCCGGAGGTGGAGCCGCAGCCCTCGCAGACGTAGCAGCTACCGGCGGGGCGCATCTTCGTCCCGCAGGTCATGCAGAGCGGGGCGTCGGCCACGAACCGGGCGTGGCTCTCCAGCGTCAGCTCCTTGACCGGCGGCTGGGCCTCGGCGGGAGCGTCGGCGGCCGGCTTGGGCTTCACCTCGATCGGCGCGGACTGGGCGAGCGCCTCCTTGTCCACCACGGGGGCGGGGTCCTCACCACGCTGCTGGGCGGCGCGCTCGGCGGCGGAGAAGATGCCGAGCGCCGCCCGCTCGTCGTAGGGCAGGTGGTCGAGGGCCAGGCGGCGGAAGATGTAGTCCATCACCGAGGCCGCCATGCGCACGTCCGGGTCGTCGGTCATCCCGGCCGGCTCGAAGCGCATGTTGACGTACTTGCTGACGTAGGTCTCCAGCGGCACGCCGTACTGCAGGCCGATCGAGATCGCCACCGAGAAGGCGTCCATGATGCCGGCGAGGGTCGAGCCCTGCTTGGACATCTTGAGGAAGACCTCGCCCAGGCCGTCGTCCGGGTAGGACGAGGCGGTCATGTAGCCCTTGGCGCCGCCCACGGTGAAGCGGGTGGTCACGCTGGGCCGCGAGTTGGGCATCCGGCGGCGGGTCGGGCGGTTGATCTCGACGACCTTGACCTGCGGCTCGACGGCCACGGTCTCGACGGCCTTGTCCTCCGCCTTCTCCTCGGTCTTCTTGCCCGCCACCGACAGCGGCTGGCCGACCTTGCAGTTGTCGCGGTAGACGGCCAGGGCCTTCAGGCCGAGGCGCCATCCCTCCATGTAGACCTGCTCGATGTCCTCGATCGTCGCGCTCTCGGGGAGGTTGACGGTCTTGGAGATCGCACCGGACAGGAACGGCTGCGCGGCGGCCATCATCCGCACGTGGCCCATCGGCGCGATGGCCCGCTCGCCCATGGCGCAGTCGAACACCTCGTAGTGCTCCTGCTTCAGGCCGGGAGCGTCGACGACGTGGCCGTTCTCGGCGATGTACTCGACGATCGCCTCGATCTGCTCCTGCTGGTAGCCGAGCTGCTTGAGCGCGCGCGGGATGGTCTGGTTGACGATCTGCATGGAGCCGCCGCCGACCAGCTTCTTGAACTTGACCAGCGCCAGGTCGGGCTCGATGCCGGTGGTGTCGCAGTCCATCATCAGGCCGATGGTGCCGGTCGGGGCCAGCAGCGAGGCCTGCGCGTTGCGGTAGCCGTGCTTCTCGCCGAGCTTGAGGCACTCCGACCACTGCTTCGACGCCTCGGCGTGGATCTTCGCGTCCATGCCGCCGATGGTCAGCAGGTTGTCGTTGGCGGCGGCGTGCTTGCGCATGACCCGCTTGTGCGGCTCGGCGTTGCGGGCGTAGCCGTCGTAGGCGCCGACGACGCTCGCCAGCTCCGCGCTGCGGCGGTAGGAGACGCCGGTCATCAGGCTGGTGATCGCCCCGGCGACCGCGCGGCCGCCGTCGGAGTCGTAGGCGTGGCCGGTCGCCATCAGCAGCGCGCCGAGGTTGGCGTAGCCGATGCCGAGCTGGCGGTAGGCGCGGGTGGTCTCGCCGATCTTCTCTGTCGGGAAGTCGGCGAAAGTGATCGAGATGTCCATCGAGGTGATGATCAGCTCGGTCAGCTTCACGAAATTGGCGACATCGAAGGAGTTGTCGTCCTTCAGGAACTTCAGCAGGTTGATGCTCGCCAGGTTGCACGAGGAATTGTCCAGGTGGACATATTCCGAACACGGGTTGGACGCGGTGATCCGGCCCGTTTCCGGCGTCGTGTGCCAGTCGTTGATCGTGTCGTCGTACTGCACGCCCGGGTCCGCGCACTCCCACGCGGCCTTGGCCATCTTGGTGAAGAGGTCCTTGGCGTCGATCGTCTCGATGATCTCGCCGGTCAGGCGGGCGCGCAGGCCGAACTTCTCGCCCGCGTCCACCGCGCGCATGAACTCGTCCGAGACGCGGACCGAGTTGTTGGCGTTCTGGTACTGGACGCTGACGATGTCCTTGCCGCCGAGGTCCATGTCGAAACCGGCGTCACGCAGCGCGCGGACCTTGTCCTCCTCGCGCGCCTTGGTCTCGATGAACTCCTCGATGTCGGGGTGGTCGACGTCGAGCACGACCATCTTGGCCGCCCGGCGAGTCGCGCCGCCGGACTTGATGGTGCCCGCGCTCGCGTCCGCGCCGCGCATGAAGGACACCGGGCCGCTGGCCGTACCGCCGCTGGACAGCAGCTCCTTGGACGAGCGGATGCGGGACAGGTTGACCCCCGCGCCAGAACCGCCCTTGAAGATCACGCCCTCTTCCTTGTACCAGTCGAGGATCGACTCCATGGTGTCGTCCACCGACAGGATGAAACAGGCGCTGACCTGCTGTGGCGACTTGGTGCCGACGTTGAACCACACGGGCGAGTTGTAGGCGAAGATCTGGTGGACCAGCGCGTGCTTCAGCTCGTGGTCGAAGATCTCGGCGTCCTCGTCGGAGGCGAAGTAGCCGTTCTCGACACCGGTCCGGGTGTACATGCCGACCACGCGGTCCACGAGCTGCTTGAGCGACCACTCACGCTGCGGGGTGCCGACCGCGCCCCGGAAGTACTTGGTCGTCACGATGTTGGCCGCGTTGACCGACCAGAAGTCGGGGAACTCCACACCACGCTGCTCGAAGTTGATCGAGCCGTCGCGCCAGTTCGTCATCACGACGTCCCGGCGCTCCCAGGTGATCTCGTCATACGGGTGCACGCCCGGCTTGGTGAAGATCCTCTTCATCTTCAGGCCCTTGCTGCGCTTGCGCGATGACACCGTCTCCGTCATTGCTTGTCCCCCTTCTCCGCCTTCAACTGTTCGATCTCCGCTTCAAAGTCCGCCAGGCTCTCGAAACCCCGGTAGACCGACGCGAACCGCAAATACGCCACCTCGTCCAGCTCCCGCAGCGGGCCGAGGATCGCCAGGCCCACCTCGTTGGACGGGATCTCGGCCACGCCCTTCGCCCGGATGGCCTCCTCGACCTGCTGCCCGAGCTGCGCCAGCGAGTCCTCGCCCACCGGCCTGCCCTGGCACGCCCGCCGCACGCCCGCGACCACCTTGTCCCGCGAGAACGGTTCGGTCACGCCACTTCTCTTGCTCACCATCAGCAGGACCGTCTCCTGCGTGGTGAACCGCCGCCCGCACTCCGGACAGGTTCTGCGTCGCCGGATGGCGGCCCCGTCGTCCGTGGAGCGACTGTCGATCACCCTGGTGTCCGGGTGGCGACAGAACGGACAGTGCACGCCACGCCTCCTTGACACACGCGTTTCCCGACCTTCAAGGGTCGCCAAAGCAGGGTCACGGAAACACAATTTGTGGTGAACTACATCGGTGTAAGTACTAGATGTTGTGGTCCAACCGTAGAACTGCCGGGCCGTGATCGCAACTTGCCGGGCGGCTTCCCAGCGAAGTGGCTGATCAGTCGGCGTGTCGCCGGTGGGGGGCGTGGTGCGGGTGTTCCGAGGATGGGATTCTGCCGGGTTCCGGGGGGTGGGCGGGTCTGGTATAGGGGCTCCCGACCTGCGGAAACACTCCTGGCTACCAGGGAATTCCCGCCCTCCGCCGCCCTCTCAGCCCTGGTCCCCAGCCGGTCGGACTCTCCTCTTCAGCCCACCTGGCCCCGACTTCGCCGCGCCATACCTCAGCCCGCCTTGACCGACTTCCCCGCGCCACGCCACAGCCCGCCTTGGCGGACTCCCCGCCCCACGCCTCAGGCCGCCTTGGCTGACGCCCCGCCCCACGCCTCAGCCGCTTTCCCTGGGCTTGCCGTGCTTCCCCGCCTCGCCCCCCCGTCGGGCCGGCCCCGGGTCTCGCTCTCCCCGCCGCCCCTATCCCGCCCACCCCGTCGGGGCCCCGCGCCTTGATTCCCCTCCGGGCCCATGTGGGACGCTGCCAACCCGGCCGCGGCCCGACCCTGGATTCTGCGCCCGCCCTCCCGCCAAGCCCGAGGTCCTGCGGTCGGAGACGACGAATGGGCGCCGGTTGTAGGCGGCGCCCATTGAATGAAGTGACGGCGGCCGAGCGTCACCTTGAGGGAGGTGGCAGCGGCCGAGCGTCAGCTTGAGTGGAGTGACAGTGACCGAGCGTCAGCTTGCTAGGGTGCCCAGCCAGTAACCCGCTACAGCCAGTAGGACGATCAACGCGGCCACCACGATGCGGCCCCGGCGGGTGAGACGGAACGACGTGCGAGCCCTACGTGCCCGGCGAGCGCCGACCCCAGTACCGCCCGCACCGCCAGCCCCAGCACGGCCAGTTCCAACACGGCCTGTCCCGGCACGGCCAGTCCCAACGCGGCCGGTCCCGGCACGGCCACCGCCACCGCCACCGCTGCCAGTGCCGGTGCCGCCGCCGGTGCCGTCGTCGGACAGGCCGCCCTGGACGATGCTGCCCACGCGAGGGTGGGGCACGCTGGGGGCCGCGTCACGGCCTGCGCCCCGTCGCCGTGTCTGGCCCTTGGTCCGGCCCTTGCGTCCCGTGCCGGACGGTGTCGTCCGGGTGCCGTTGCCTTTCACCGCCACCACTACGCCCCCTTTCGGCCGCTCCCCCGAGCTCCGCCGTCTCGTCCCCGTAGTACTACCCCCGGCCACGGGACGGATTCCCGTTCCACCCCGAGCCGGAAACACTCTTGGCCTGTCCCATTCCGGACGCCCCTCGCCCCCCACGCGTGCCACCTGCTCAGCCGGCCGCCGTCCTTCCGACGATCCCGCAGCCTCGGCCCGCCCAGTTACCTGCCGGAACGCCTGGAGGTCGGTGACGCTCGCCAGACGTACGGCCTCGGCAGCCACTTCCGAGGCCGGCCCATCACCCTCGGCCGCTCCAGGAGGGTCACCTGGCCCACCGACACCGACACCGACACCGACACCGACACCGAGCGTCTCACCCCCGCCCGCGCTGCTCCTCGAGTGCGCCGTGCCGTCGCCGCTCCCCGGCCGCCCCCAGAGCCCGCTCGCTGGACGGCGTGCAGGGCGGCCTTCCCGAGCGAGTACGCCACCCTCCGACCCCGGCGCCCCTCCCCCACCGACTCCCGCGGAGCGCGGAACCCCGGGACCGGAAGGCTCCGCCGTACCCGTGTCCGAGCGGGGCGCCGGGACGAGGCGGAGGGGTGGGGTGCCCGGGCGGCGGGGACGCGGCGGGGGCGTGTTCGAATGACGGGGCTCCCGGGTGGCGTCGGCGATCAAGGTGAGATTGTCGGTGGTCTCTGCGATTGTGGTCGTCCGCATGAATGGCCTCCCGCCCCGTCACGACCGAAAATGGCCGAACAAAGATCGGCGTATCGAACACGATGTCGATCGAACTCCCGTACGATGGTCTACCACAGGGACCCGACATTTTCGAGGAACACTCGAACAATTGTTTGAGGATGATCTTCAACGGCGATATCGTCGCTGTGTGCGACACACGAACCACGGACCGGAAGGTCTGCCGGTGAGGAGGAACAGGGCATGAGCGAGCACGATGACTCCAACGGTGTCAGCGACCTCGCGTTGCGCAGGCGTGACTCACTGGGTCTGACGCCCAGGCAACGCAAGATCCTGGAGGTGATCCGCGACTCGGTGCAGCAGCGCGGGTACCCGCCCTCCATGCGCGAGATCGGCGAGGCGGTCCAGCTGACCAGCACGTCGAGCGTGTCGCACCAGCTGACGGCCTTGCAGCGAAAGGGCTACCTGCGGCGCGATCCGCACCGGCCGCGCGCGTTGGAGGTCCGGCTGCCGGGTGAGCCGGTGCTGTGGGTAGATCCGGACGGCGACGAGGTCGAGTCGCCGGTGAGCCGCCCGACGGCGGCGTACGTGCCGCTGGTCGGCCGGATCGCCGCCGGTGGGCCGATCCTGGCCGAGGAGAGCGTGGAGGACGTGTTCGCCCTGCCCAAGCAGCTCGTGGGCGAGGGCACGCTCTTCCTGCTCCAGGTCAGCGGTGACTCGATGATCGAGGCGGCGATCGCCGACGGCGACTGGGTGGTCGTACGGCAGCAGCCGGTGGCCGAGAGTGGCGACATCGTGGCCGCGATGATCGACGGTGAGGCGACCGTCAAGACGTTCAAGCGCAAGGACGGGCATGTCTGGCTCGTCCCGCACAACCCCAACTACGACCCGATCCCCGGCGATGAGGCCAGCGTCCTGGGCAAGGTCGTGGCGGTGCTTCGCCGCCTCTGAAACCCCCTCCGACCGGTCGGCCCCCGTCCGCACACGGGCGGCCGACCGGCCCCCACCTGGTTCCTCAGTCGTTTCGCCTTCTCCTCCTGAGCCTCACCCGGTGAGCGCCTCGGTACCTTCTGAGCCCCCTGAGTGCCCCGCTACTTGCCGACCCCTAAGACCCGCCCCCTGGCCTGTTCCTTGCCGCCTCATGCCCCCGCTGCTTGAGCCGCCGCGCCTTGAGCCTGGCCGCCGCTTCTGCTGAGGCGTCCGGTGCCCTGGGGCTTCTCGTCACTTCGGTGGGCCGGCCGGGTTGGATGGTCGGCCACTTGCTCGGGCCGGCCGGGCCCCGGTTCAGGCGCGCCCACGCTCCCGTACAGGCGGACCTCTTCACCGCAAAGCAGCCCCCGAGCCCCGCCAAGGCGGTGCCAGGAAGCGGGGCTGGGGCGAAAAGAGGGGGTGATCTAGACTGAAAGGGTGAACGACACTTTCCGGGCGGAAGACCTCAAAGCGCTACGCGACGGGGTTAAGTGGTCCAAAGCGGGCCCGGGGGTGATTCCCGCCTGGGTGGCGGACATGGACTTCCCGGTGGCCCCGGTGATCCGGGAGGCCCTGGAACGGCGGATCGTCACCGACCTGGGGTATCCGACCTGGGACGAGCAGTACGCCCCGGCACCGCTCATCGAGGCGTTCGCCGAGCGGTCGGAGGGCAAGTACGGCTGGCGGCCCTCGGGCCCGGACCGGGTCAGGGCGTTCAGCGACCTCAACCAGGCCCTCCAGGTCATCCTGCACACGATCACCGAGCCCGGCGATCCGGTGGCGGTGCACACGCCGACCTACAACGCGTTCGTGGCGTCGCTGACCGAGATGAACCGCCCCATCCTGCCGATCGCCGCACAAGTGGACACGGACGGGGACGGGTGGCGGTTCGAGGTACCGGATCTGGCACGGGCCAAGGTGCTGCTGCTGGTCAACCCGCACAACCCGACCGGACGGGCGTTCACGCGGGCCGAGCTGACCGAGTTGGCCGAGGCGGCGGAGCGGCACGACCTGGTGGTCATCTCCGACGAGATCCACGCCGACCTGGTGTACGAGCCGCACCGGCACATCCCGTTCGCCACGCTGCTCCCGGAGCGGACGATCACGCTGACCTCGGCGTCCAAGGCGTTCAACCTGGGCGGGGTCCGGTGCGCGGTGGCGCACTTCGGGCACGAGGCCACGCGGAAGGCCGTGTGGTCGGCGCCGAAGTTCCTGTACGGCGAGGCGAACCTGTTCGGGGTGGAGGCGACGGTCGCGGCCTGGCGGCACGGGGAGCCCTGGCTGGCCGAGATCCTCGGTCTGCTCGACCGGAACCGGCGGATGCTGGCCGAGCGGTTGCCGGCCGGGGTCGGGTATCGGGTGCCTGAGGCCACCTACCTGGCGTGGCTCGACTTCGGGCGGCCGGGGGCGGCCGAGCGGCTGGAGCGGGAGGCGGGGGTCCTGCTCAGCGGGGGTGAGCAGTTCGGGCCCGGCGGGGAGAACTTCGCGCGGCTCAACTTCGCCACCTCGTTGCCCGTGCTGGAGGAACTGGTCGGGCGGATCTCGTCCGTGGAGTTCTAGAGAACGGGCCGCGTCCGCTCAGGAGCCCAAGGCCTCCGGCCGGCGAACCGGATGGATGAACTGGGCGCGGCGGCTCCCCAAGCCGGGCTCAGGACCCGGGAAGGGGCAGGGCGGGTGCCCGTGCCCCTTCCTCTCGTCTCCGGGGTCAGGTCAGCGGGGGCAGGGGCGGGGCGGTGGCGGCGGGGGTGTCGGTGAGGGCGGCGAGGGCGAGCTCGATCGCCTTGTCCAGCTGCGGGTCACGCCCGGCGGCGCGGTCCTGCGGGGTGGTGACGACCTCGAGGTCCGGGTCGACGCCGTAGTTCTCCACCCCCCACTCCTGTCCTTCCAGCCAGTGGGAGTACCGGGGCTGGGTGACGACGGTGCCGTCCACCAGGGAGTAGCGCGAGTCGATGCCGATGACGCCGCCCCAGGTGCGGGTGCCGATGAGCGGGCCGAGCTTGCGGGCCTTGATGCCGGAGCTGACGATGTCACCGTCCGAGCCGGCGAACTCGTCGGCGATGGCCACGATGGCGCCGCGCGGCGAGTCGACGGGGTAGCGCATGGGCTCGTAGCCGCGTGAGCGGACCCAGCCGGTGACCCGGCGGGACAGCTTCTCCAGGACGAGCTCGGAGGTGTGCCCGCCCCCGTTCTCGCGGAGGTCGACGACGAGGCCCTCGCGGGCCATCTCGGTCCGGAGGTCGCGGTGGAACTGCGCCCAGCCGGAGGAGACCATGTCCGGCACGTGCAGGTAGCCGAGCCGCCCGCCGGACAGCTCGTGGACGCGGGCGCGGCGACCCTCCACCCAGGCGTGGTAGCGCAGGGCGGTCTCGTCGGCGACGGGCGTGACGACGACCCGCCGGGTCTCGCCGCCGGAGGCCGGGCGGATGGTCAGCTCGACCGGATGCTCCGCCGTACCGGACAGGAGGGCGAGGGGGCCGCGGACGGGGTCGACGGGACGGCCGGCCACGGCGACGATGGCGTCGCCCTCGCGGACGGCCACGCCGGGCTCCAGGAGCGGCGAGCGCGCCTTGTGGTCGGAGGACTCGCCGGGCAGGATGCGGGCCACCCGCCAGGTGCCGTCCTCGTCGCGGGCGAGGTCGGCGCCGAGCAGGCCCTGGCGGCGGCGCGGGTCGACGCCGACGGCGTTGGGCCGGGCGTAGGCGTGGGAGGTGGCGAGCTCGCCCTGGACCTCCCACAGCAGGTCGATCAGCTCGCTGTAGGCGCCGATCCGTTCGACGAGCGGCTCGTAGCGGTCGAGGACGGCGGCCCAGTCGACGCCGTTCATGTCCTCGCGCCAGAAGTGGTCGCGCATGAGCCGGCCGGCCTCGCGGTAGGCCTGGCGCCACTCGGCGACCGGTTCGATGGTGACGTTGACGCGGTCGAGGTCGATGGGAACGACCTCGTCGCCGTCGCCGGACGAGCGGGTCTGCAGGCCGGACTTGCCGTTCAGGACCAGCCGGGAGCCGTCGCCGCTGACCTCGAAAGCTCGGATCTCCTTGCCGATCTCGCTCTTGGCGCGCTTGGCGAGGTCGTAGCGCTCCAGCACCGGCTCGGGGCGGTCGGTGCCGTCGCCGAGCTGGCTGGGCAGCGGGTGGCGGAGCCAGAGCAGGGCGTCCTTGGCGCTGCGCAGGTTGCTGTAGGTGCCGGCGGGGACGGGCACGGCGACGACACGGGCGGACAGGCCCTCGACGTCCACCTCGGTGACCGGGGCCGCATCTCCTGATTTCTCGGACTTGTCGGCGTCTTCGCCGTTGAACCCGCGCCCCTCCAGCGAGGGCGCGAAGGGCGAGGGCGTGGTCGCCTTCAACGGCACGAGGTACGGCTTGCAGCTCTGCGGGAACGACAGGTCGAACACGTGCGAGTCGTACACCGGGTCGAAGGTCCGCTCCGACAGGAACGCCAGGTGCTTGCCGTCCTTGGTGAAGACCGGCGAGCTGTCGGTGAAGCGCAGCGGCGTCACCTCGATCACCGACGAACCGTCGGTCCGGCCCATCTTGATCTGACTGAGGTAGAAGCCGTGCTGCGGGAAGGACCAGGCAAGCCACGCCGAGTCGGGTGAGAACGTCGGGCCGCCGATGTCGCCGGAGTCGGTGCGGTCGATCTCGCGCAGGGTCCCCGACTCCACGTCGACCACCAGCAGCCGGCCATCGTGGCTGGTCACCGCGACGTGCTTGCCGTCGGGCGCGACCGCCAGGTCGAGCACCCGGCCCAGCTCGCCGGCGGCGATGGTGCGGATCTCGCCGCCGGGGGTGCCGATCTCCAGGGCGTCCTCGCCGCCGGCGTCGGAGACCCAGATCGCCTTGCCCTCGTTGTCGAGCGGGCGCGGCAGCCGTACGCGCACGCCGGGCTCGGCCCGCAGCACGCCGGCCGGGCCGTCGCGGTGGGTGACCCAGTGGGCGGTGCCGCGGATCTCGACCACGCTGGCCCGGCCGCCCTTGTCGGGGGCGAAGCCGGCCACGCGGGCGGGCGCCGGGCGCTTGGCGCGCGCCGGGCGCGGCCCGCCGAGCTTGATGTCCAGCTTGTACGGCTCGCCGTCCAGGTCGGTGAGCCACAGGTCGCCCGCGTGGCTGTAGATCACGCGCTCCCCGTCGGTGGCGGCGTGCCGCGCGTAGAACTCCGTGTGCGTGGTGTGCTGGCGCAGGTCGGAGCCGTCGGGCAGCGCGGAGTAGAGGTTGCCGACACCGTCGGTGTCTGCCAGGAAGGCGATCCGCCCGCCCACCCACATGATCGACGCGTGCTGGGCCGGGTTGTCGGCGAACAGCCGGGTGAACTCGCCCTCGCCGTCCGCGTCCACCCAGATCTTGCCTGCCGTACCGCCCCGGTAGCGCTTCCACTGCGACGCCTCGCGCCACAGCGAGGAGATCGTCGCGACCTTGCCGCCGCTGACCGCGACGTCGCTCACCCACCCGTACGGCAGGCGCTCGGCGGGTCCCCCGTCGAGCGGGACCGCGTAGGCCCACACGCGGCTGCGCCCGCCCTCCCCCGCGGCGGTGACCGCCAGGACGCGGCCGTCCTCGCTCCAGCCGCGGACGCCGGTCGTCGCGTTGCCCCAGTGGGTCAGCCGCTCGCCCTCGGCGCCGTCCAGCGCGGCGGCGAACACCTCAGGGTCGCCTTCTCGCGTGCTGGTCCACGCGATGCGCTCGCCGTCGGGCGAGAACCTCGGGTGGGAGACCTGGACGCGGTCGGCGGTGAACCGCCAGGCGCGTCCGCCGTCGAGGGGGGCCACCCAGACGTCGTCGTCGGCCACGAAGGTGACCAGGTCACCATGAAGGTGGGGGTACCTGAGATATGCGCCATTAGTCACAAAAGCACCCTATTGCGGGGGGCGGGGTGCTGCGGGGGTCGATCAGGCTCGCTTGCAGCGAACACCCCCGGCCCCACCGACCGACGACGCCCCCCGGGCCGACGCCCGCCACCGGCCAACGGCGGCCACCACCGAGCTACCCGCCACCGGTCACCATCTCCGGACCACCCGCCGCCGACCGCCGCGCGGTTCCGGCATCGGGGGTTGCTAGTTTCGGGACATGGAACTCGCCACCGTCCTCGCCGAGGTGGGCCCCCGGCTGCGCCGCCTGCGCGCCGAGCGCGACCTGTCCCTGGGCGCGCTCGCCGAGGCGACCGGCATCTCCAAGAGCACCCTGTCCCGCCTGGAGTCCGGCCACCGCCGCCCCAGCCTCGACCTGCTCCTGCCCATCGCCCAGGCCTACCGGGTGCCGCTGGACGAGCTGGTCGGCCACCCCGAGACCGGCGACCCCCGCGTGCACCTGGCCCCTCGGAGCATGAACGGCCAGACGGTCGTCCCGCTCACCCGCGCCCCCGGCCCGCTGCAGGCGTTCAAGATGATCGTCCCGCCCGCCACCGGCGAGCCCCCCGAGCCCAAGACCCACGAGGGCTACGAGTGGATCTACGTGCTCTCCGGCCGGCTCCGGCTCATCATCGGCGAGCACGACCTCGTCCTGGCCGCCGGCGAGGTCGCCGAGTTCGACACCCGCCTGCCCCACTGGTTCGGCAGCGCCGGCCCCGAACCCGCCGAACTGCTCAGCCTCTTCGGCCGCCAGGGCGAGCGCATGCACATCCGCGCCCGACCGAGGAAGCCGAAGGCCTCCTGACATGCGGACGGCTCCGCCGTACCGGAGAACCGGTACGGCGGAGCCGTCGCGCGACCAGCGTCAGGGGACGATGTTGACCAGCTTCGGAGCCCGCACGATGACCTTCTTCGGCGTGCCGTTCAGCAGCGGGACGACCTTGTCCGAGGCCAGGGCCAGGGCCTCCAGGTCGGCGTCGGAGATGTCGGGCGAGACCTCCAGCCGGTCACGGACCTTGCCGGCGACCTGGACGACGCAGGTGACCGACTCCTGGACCAGCAGGGCGGGGTCGGCCACGGGCCAGCCGGCCTGGGCGACGCTGCCGGTGCGGCCCAGCCGCTCCCAGCCCTCCTCGGTGGTGTAGGGCGCCACCAGGGACAGCATGATCGCCAGCGCCTCGGCGGCCTCGCGGACGGCGGGGTCGGCCGGGCCGGGACCGGCGTCGATGGCCTTGCGGGCCGCGGAGGTCAGCTCCATCAGCCGCGCGACGGCGACGTTGAAGCGCCGCGAGTCGATCAGGCGGGTGACCTCGTCGACCGTGCGGTGGGTGACGCGGCGCAGCTCCAGGTCACCGGTGTCGAACGAGACGCCGGGGGCGCTGGTCACGTCGTTGAAGACGCGGAAGGCGCGGGCCAGGAACTTCTGCGAGGCGGCCGGGGAGACGTCGGCCCAGTCGATGTCCTCCTCGGGCGGCCCGGCGAAGGCCATGGTCAGCCGGACCGCGTCGACGCCGTAGGCCTCCAGTTGCTGGCCCAGGTCCACACCGTTGCCCAGGGACTTCGACATGGCCTTGCCGCCGTTGATCACCTGCCCCTGGTTCAGCAGGCGCAGGAACGGCTCGGTGAAGTCCAGCATGCCCATGTCGTGCAGGACCTTGGTGAAGAAGCGCGAGTACAGCAGGTGCAGGACCGCGTGCTCGACGCCGCCGACGTACTGGTCGACGGGGCTCCACCGGCGGACCGCCTCGACGTCGAACGGGCCGTCCTCGTACCGCGGCGAGCAGTACCGCAGGAAGTACCAGGAGGAGTCGACGAAGGTGTCCATCGTGTCGGTGTCACGCCGGGCGGCCCCGCCGCACTTGGGGCACTCGACCTCGACCCAGTCGGTCGCGGCGGCCAGCGGGGAGACGCCCTTGGGCGCCAGGGCCTCGCCCCGCAGGTCGGGCAGCTCGACCGGCAGTTGCTCGTCGGGGACGGGCACCTCGCCGCAGTCGGCGCAGTGGATGATCGGGATCGGCGTGCCCCAGAAGCGCTGGCGCGACAGCAGCCAGTCGCGCAGCCGGAAGTTGACCGTGCCCCGGCCCAGACCGTCGGCGCTCAGCACCTCGATGATCTTGCGGATCGCCTCGGTCTTGGTCAGGCCGTCCAGCGGCCCGGAGTTGACCAGCTGGCCCTCGCCCGGAGTGGCGATGCCGGTCTCGCCGGGGTCGGCCAGGCCGGTGTGCACGACGACCTTGACCGGCAGCCCGAACCGGCGCGCGAAGTCGAGGTCGCGCTGGTCGTGGGCGGGCACGGCCATGATCGCGCCGTGGCCGTAGTCGGACAGCACGTAGTCGGCCGCCCAGACCGGCATGCGCTCGCCGTTGACCGGGTTGATCGCGTAGCGGCCCAGGAAGACGCCGGTCTTCTCCTTCTCGGTGGACAGCCGCTCGATGTCGCTCAGCTTGGCGACCTCGGCGCGGTAGTCCTCGAAGGCCTGGCGCTGCTCGGGCGAGACGATCTCGTCGGCCAGCGCGGCGTCGGGCGCGACGACGAAGAAGGTCGCGCCGAACAGGGTGTCGGGCCGGGTGGTGTAGACCGTCACCGGCTCCTCGCGGCCCTCGATGACGAAGCGCACGTCGGCGCCCTCGGAGCGGCCGATCCAGTTGCGCTGCATGGCCAGGACGCGGTCGGGCCAGCCGTCCTCCAGCTGGTCCATGTCGTCCAGCAGGCGCTGCGCGTAGTCAGTGATCTTGAAGTACCACTGGGTCAGCTCGCGGCGCACGACCTCGGCGCCGCAGCGCTCGCAGCGGCCCTGGACGACCTGCTCGTTGGCCAGCACGGTCTGGTCGTTGGGGCACCAGTTGACCAGGCCGCCCTTGCGGTAGGCCAGCCCGCGCTCGAAGAAGCGCAGGAACAGCCACTGGGTCCACTTGTAGTACTCGGGGTCGCTGGTGTGCAGCCGGCGCGACCAGTCGAAGGAGATGGCGTACCGCTTGAACGAGTTGACCTGCGTCTCGATGTTGGCGTAGGTCCATTCCGCCGGGTGCGCGTTGCGCTTGATCGCGGCGTTCTCGGCCGGCAGGCCGAAGGAGTCCCAGCCGGCCGGGTGCAGCACGTTGTAGCCGCGCTGCTGCCAGTAGCGGGCGATGATGTCGCCGAAGGCCCACGCCTCGGCGTGACCCATGTGGAGGTCGCCCGACGGGTAGGGGAACATGTCCAGCAGGTAGCGCCGCTCACGCGGATCGGCGGGGTCGTCGCTGGCCCGGAACGGGTCCATCTCCTCCCAGCGCGGCTGCCACTTGGCCTGCAGCGCCTGCGGGTCGTACTCACTCACGGCTGTTGTCCTTCGGCTTGTCGACTGACCCCACAAGAAAACCCCCCGTTCTGACAACGAGGGGCAGCCGCGACGGCGGAGGACTTCCTAAGGCCGTCGCGGCCCACTAAGAAGCAGGGTCGCGGTACGCATACACCAAGCCTACCGCACCTCTTCAAGAGATTTCCGGTCGTCGATCGAGGGGGACCGGCACAATGGGCGCTTCAGGTTCGCGACATCGGATGGTGATACATCCGTTGTGACCACTTATGTCCCTTTAGTTTACTCTCGTCGCTATGACTGAACCACGCACGCCCGAGGAGTCGGAGGCCGGCCTGCCCTGGCAGGATCCCCCCACCGACCCCACTGGGCTGCGGATTCACTCAAGCTTCCCCAGTTTTGCTGCGAACCCCCCAGCCCCGCGTGAGATCATGCGCAATGCGGCATTGCCGGACATAACATCGGGAGGTACGGCAGCCATGGCGACGGAGAAGTCCGAGGCATCACACCTGCCACCGGCGTGGCCGGAACTGCCGCCCCAGGACGTCCCCACGTCCTGGCCGGAAGTCTCCAGGCAGGAGCCGGTGCCCGCGTGGGCCGAGCCCCCGCGCCCCGCCGACCCGGGACCGCCTCCGGCGGCGCCCGCGCGAGACAGCGGCTGGGGGAACCTGTCGACGCCGGCGCCCTGGCCGCCCCGCGACAACGCCACCCAGCAACCGGCCACGTGGCCGCCGGCCCAGCAGGAGCCGGTCGGCTGGCCCCAGTCGCCGGACGCCTCCTCCGCGCCCCAGAGCGGCTGGCCGCAGCAGACCGGGCACGACCCGCTGAACCAGCAGAACGCGCTGAACCAGCAGAACCCATTGACCCAGCAGAGCCCGGCGGGCCAGCAAGGGCAGCAGGGGCAGTCCAGCCAGCAGGGTCAGGGTCAGCAGGGCCAGCAGGGTCAGTGGCAGGGGCACCCGCTGGACACCTCGCAGCCGCTGCAGGACACCCAGGTGCACCCGGCCTGGTCCCCCGACACCCGCCCGCCGGCGTGGAACCCCGAGCCGCAGGGCCGGGCCGCGCAGGAGCCCCCGGTCGCCCCCGCGTGGGCGCCGCAGGAGGGTCCGGCGACGGTGGCGCAGTGGCCGGACGAGGTCGGCCCGCCGGTGGTCCCGCCGAAGCCGCCGGGCGACCCGATGGAGCGCACGGTCAACTACGCGATGCTCACCCCCGACCAGCTCGCCGCCGCCCAGGACCAGCTCCCGCCGGGCCAGCCCGGGCAGCCGGGCCAGCCGGGGCACCCCGGTCAGCCGGGCCAGCCGGGTCAGCCGGGCCAGCCGGGTGGGGACCAGTTCGGCCAGCGGCCCGGCGGTGACCTGGGCCGTGACCCGTCCGACCCCGACCGTCCCTTCGTGACCGCGGGCCAGATCAGCGGCTCGCGCACCCCGCCCCCCGAGCGCCAGCAGGAGCTGTGGAACGCCGTCTTCTCCGAGGGCGACGACGACGGCCGCGACCCGCTGGACGACGAGGAGCGCGCCAAGCCGGTGTGGATGTACGCGCTGGGCGCCTCGGTCGCGGTCGCGCTGGTGATCGCGCTGGTGTGGGCGTTCGTCGCGGGCCCGCTGGCCGGCGAGAGCGACCCGGTGGCGGCCAAGCCGACGCCGAAGTCCTCCGCGAAGCCGTCGGCGAGCGCCAAGCCGGCCAACCGCTTCCCGCGCCTGCCGCGCTACCCCGGCCAGGCCTCGCCGGTGCTCGGCCCGCTGGCCGACACCGCGGCGGGGCTGAGCGTGTCGCGGCTGGGCGGGCGCTGGCTGCTCGACCAGCGCGCGGTGGTGCAGTCCACGTATGGCTACACCACCCGCCAGTACGTGCAGACCGGCACCGACGCGCTGGGCAAGCCGGTCTTCGCGCAGGTCCTGATCGGCCCGCTGCCCGCGAAGCTGGCCGCCGCCTACACCTCCCCGGACGATCTCCAGCCGGTGATCCGCCAGGTGGTGCTGAACGCCCGCAACCGCTTCTTCGCCAAGCCGAACACGGTCCGCACGACCGCGCGGCAGACGCTGAAGAACGGCGCGCAGATCAACGCCTACGAGCTGACCGCGGGCGAGTCGAAGGCGACCGTCGTGGTCGCCGCCGTCCCGACCGGCGGTGAGGTGCCGGCGATCGTGTACATGCAGGTGCCGGGTGACAGCAAGTCGCTGCTGCCGGACGTCAACACCATCATGCGCTCGATCAAGGTGACCGCCGGCCAGTAACCCGGCGCTAGAAGGCGCACTCCATGTGCTTGATCCCATTGATGAAGCTGGAGTGCAGCCGGTCGGGCCGGCCGCTCTCGATGCCGGGCAGGCGGGTGAGCAGTTCGCGGAACATCACCGTGATCTCCCGCCTGGCCAGGTGGGCGCCCAGGCAGAAGTGCGGTCCCGGTCCCCCGAACCCGACGTGCGGGTTCGGGCTGCGGGTGATGTCGAAGCGGTGGGGGTCGGCGAAGACCGCCTCGTCGCGGTTGGCCGCCCAGTAGAAGAGCACGACCTTCTCGCCGGCGCGGTAGGGGTTGCCGTTCATCTCGCAGTCGCGGGTGACCTTGCGGCGCATGAAGTTGACCGGGGCGGCCAGCCGGACGATCTCCTCCACCGCGCCGGGCAGCCGGCCCCCGAGGTCGTCGAGCAGCAGGGCGCGCTGGCCGGGGTTGCGGGTGAGCAGCAGCAGGCCGTGGGAGATGGCGTTGCGGGTGGTCTCGTTGCCCGCGACGACCAGGAGGATGAAGAAGGAGCCGAGCTCCTGCAGGGTGAGCTGCTCGCCGTCGAGGTTGGCGGTGGTCAGCGCGGTGATCAGGTCGTCGCCCGGGTGCTCGGCCCGGTGCGCGGCCAGGTCCTGGACGAGTTGCTGCAGTTCGAGGCCGGCGTTGAGCAGGTTGGCGGCGACGTTGTCCAGGTCGGTGTACTCGGGGTCGAAGCCGCCCAGGATGATGTTCGAGCGGTCGAAGACGTAGCGGTAGTGCTCCTCCGGGATGCCCATCATGTCGCAGATGATCTTCAGGGGCAGCCGGGCGGCGACCTCGGTGACGAAGTCGCAGCCGGGGCCCTTGGCGACCAGCTCGTCCACGATCCGGGCGGCCGCGGCGTCCACGTCGGCCTCGAAGCGTTTGATCATCCGCGGGGTGAAGGCGCGGGAGACGATGCGGCGCAGCCGGGCGTGCCGGGGGTCGTCCATGTTGATCATCGAGCCGAAGTACTCGGTGAACTCGGCGGGCATGTCGGGGATGTTGGTCGCGCCGCCGTCGCCCGAGCAGAACAGGTCGGGGCGGCGGCTGGCCTCCAGGATGTCCGCGTGCCGGACCAGGGCGTGGTAGCCCGGTCCGCGCGGGGCGAAGGAGATCTCCATCTCCTCGAAGAAGGCGGGGCGGTCGAGCGCGCGCAGCTTGCGGAAGGCCTCTTCGCGCTCGGCCATGGGCAGGGCCCAGAACTCCGCCGCGGAGAGGTCGAAGTCGATCACGTCCATAAGAACAGGATTCGGGAAGTAAGGACTTACGTCCAGACCCCGCCCGATATCCTGGCTCCATGACGTTCTTCTTCCGACGCTGACGACCCGCCGGTGGGACGAGGCCGACGGGCCCGCCATCGGCGATGCGGGACGGCCGGCCGCCGTCCCGGGTCGCGACGTGGAAGAGAACCCATGCTGTTGCTCGCCCGGACTGTCCGGGGACTGGAGAATTTCGCCTGCCAGGAGATCGCCGGACCGGTGCGCCGCGTGCGCCACCGCGAGGTCTGGTTCGAGGCCGGCGCGCCACCCGAGCTGCACACCGCCGACGACGTGCTGGTGGTGGGCGCGATCGTCACCGGGATCGGCGCCGCCCGGGCCGACCTCGGCCGGTTGCGCGGCCTCCGGCCCGATCTGCCGCCCGCCGGCCGCGGGCTCGACGTGAGCGCCTCCTTCGTGGGGCGCCGCGCCTACACCCGCCACGACCTGGAGGACGCGGCGGGCGCCGCGCTCTCCCGGGTGTACGGCCTGCCGTACCACAGCCGCCGCGGCGGGCAGGCGCCGCCGGAGGGCACGATGGCGTGGCGCGTGACGGTGGAGGGCGACGAGGCGGTGCTCGCCTGGCGGCCGGGCGGCCGGCCGGCGCACCGCCGGCCGTACAAGCTGGCCTCGGTGCCCGGGACGCTGCACCCGCCGGTCGCGGCGGCGATGGCCCGGCTGGTGCGCCCGGAGGGCACCGTGCTCGACCCGTGCTGCGGGGCGGGCACGACGTTGATCGAGGCCGCCCGGCAGGGCCCGGCCGCCTACGTCGGGTTCGACCTGGACCCCGCCGCCGCGCGGGTCAACGACCCGGCGGGCCGGTGGGCGCGCGCCGACGCGGGCGCGTTGCCGCTGACGACGGGGAGCGTCGACGGGGTGCTGGTCAACCCGCCGTGGAACCGTCAGGTGCCGGCCCGTGGCCGGCTGGCCGAGCGGCCCGAGCTGCTCTGGCGCGAGCTGGCCCGGGTGGTACGGCCCGGCGGCCGGATCGTGGCGTTGCTGCACGAGCCGTTCGAGGAGCGCTTCGGGCTGCGCGTGCGGGCCCGGCACGGCCTGCGGCTGTCCGGCCGGCTGGTGACGATCTACGAGATCCAGTCGAGGACGAGCCGGTTGACCTCGGCGGGTCGTTCCAGGTGGAGGAAGTGACCGGCCTGCGCGACCAGCTCGATCCGTGAACCGGCCGGGAGCGCCTGGTCCAGGCCCTCGACCAGTTCGGCGCCCATGCAGCCGTCCTGGGCGCCGTGCAAGTAGAGGATCTCCCCGGCCGGTCCGGCCTGGACCGCGGCCTGCTCGGCGGCGTAGCGCCCGGAGGGCGGCGCGGTGCCGAGCAGCGCCCGGTAGTAGCCGAGCGCGGCGCTCAGGTTGGCCGGCTCGCCCAGGCTGCGCCGGACGAACTCCAGGTCGGCCCGGGCGTCGTAGCCGGGCGACCAGTCGGCCCACAGCGACTCCCAGAAGCCGGGCTGGGTGGCGGCGAGCTCGCCGAGGCCGGTGGCGAAGACGAAGCTGTAGAAGGAGCGCTTGAGCTGCTCGTAGCGGAGGAAGACCCGGGCCTGGTGCGCCATCGGCATGACGCTCATCGCCACCGCGCGCCGGAAGCGGCCGGCGGTGCCGTACACGCCGAAGGCGCCCCAGTCGTGGCCGATGACCACCGCGTCGGCGTCGCCGCCGAGCTCCTCGTGCAGCGCGGCGACGTCGGCGGCCAGCGCGCCGAGCTCGAAGCAGTCGGGCACCTCGGTGGGCGCGTAGCCGCGCATGAAGGGCGCGACCGCGCGGTAGCCGCGCCCGGCCAGTTCCGGCATGAGGTGGCGCCAGGTGTGCGCGGTGTCGGGGAAGCCGTGCAGGCACAACGCCAGAGGGCCGTCGCCCAGGGACAGGTAGGCGAACTCCACCCCGTTGGCGTGGACGGTCCTGATCTCCATAGCGGGGAAACCTAGCATTCGTCCCGGTTCGGGCGTACCAAAGAGGCCTATGCGACGGGGATGGGTCCTTGCGCTCGCGTGCCCCACCATCGTGCTGGTGGTCTTCACCCTGGCCCCGACGCCCTCGTGCTCACCCTCCTCCGCGGGGTGCAGGGCGTGGGCGCCTCGGCGTTGTACGGCACGGCCACACCTCGAGGGCCCCGAGCGCGGCCGGGCGCTGGGTGGGCGCCCTGTTGCCGCCGGGGTTGCTCAGGTCCCGATCAGGTCTGCGGCCTTCTCCCCGATCATGATCACCGGGGCGTGGGTGTGGCCGCGGTTGAGCGTCGGCATGATCGAGGCGTCGGCCACCCGCAGCCGGTCGACGCCGCGCACGCGCAGCTCCGGGTCGACGACCGAGGCCGCGTCGGCGCCCATCCGGCAGGTGCCGACCGGGTGGTAGAGGGTCTCCCCCTTCTCCCGCACCCACTGCGCGAGCTCCTCGTCGGTGCGCGGGTTGGTGTAGGGCGGGTACGGCCCGCCCGCGTAGGGCCGCATGGCGTCGGTGGCCAGGATCTTCTTGGCCGTCTTGAGCCCGGCGACCAGCCGTTCGACGTCGGCCGGGGCGGTCAGGTAGCCGGGGTCGACCACCGCCTTGCCGTCGCTCAGCGTCACCCGCCCCCGGCTCTCCGGCTGCAGGAGTACGGCGGCGACGGTCAGGCCGTGGCCGGTGGGCTTGTCCAGGCCGTGGTTGACGAACGGCCCGGGCGCGAAGATCAGCTCGATGTCGGGGGCGGGCTCGTCCGGCGTGGTCCTGATGAAGGCCACTGCCTCCCCCACGTTGGTGGTGAACGGCCCCGACCGGAGCACCACGAAGCGCAGCAGGTTGGGCAGCGAGTCGGCGGTGGCGATGGAGACCGGCTGCCGGGTGGTCAGCATGACGCCGCTGGCCAGGTGGTCCTGGAGGTTGCGGCCCACCTCGGGCAGGTCGTGCACCACCTCCACGCCTTCGGCGGCCAGGTCCTCGGCCGGTCCCACCCCGCTCTTCAGCAGCAGCAGGGGCGAGCCGATCGCGCCGGCGGCGAGGATGACCTCCCGCCGCGCGCCCAGCGTGGTCCCGCCGTGCCGGACGCCCACCGCGCGGCCGCCCTCGAAGAGCACGCGCTCCACCTCGGCGCCGGTGATCACCTTGAGGTTGGGGCGCTTGGCGACCGGCTTGAGGTAGGCGTCGGCGGCGCTCCAGCGGCGGCCCCGGTTCTGGGTGACCGGCGTCTGGCAGCAGCCCTCGTTGGAGCGGCCGTTCAGCTCGTCGAGCCGGCGCATGCCCAGTTCCTCGCAGGCACGCAGGAAGGCGCCGGTCATCACGTTGGGGCTGCGCTGCTCGGAGATGTAGAGCGGGCCGGCCTCGCCGTACACGCCGCCGTGGTTGCTGCCGACGCGGCGCTCGGCCTTCCGGAAGTACGGCAGGACGTCCTCGTAGGTCCAGCCGGGCAGGCCCCACTGGTCGTAGTCGAGCGCGCAGCCGCGCACCCACATCTGGGCGTTGAGGCTGGAGGACCCGCCGAGCATCCGCCCGCGCGGCCAGTAGAGTTCGCGGCCGAGCATCTCGGGCTGCTTGGCGGTGGTGTAGTCCCAGTCGTAGGCGGTCTTGAAGAGCTTGGGGAAGCCCGCGGGGATGCGGATCTCCAGCTTGTCGTCGGGCCCGCCGGCCTCGACGAGCGCGACGCTGACGGCGGGGTCGGCCGACAGCCGGTTGGCCAGGACGCAGCCCGCCGATCCCGCTCCGACGATCACGTAGTCGTACTCCATGGGGCCTCCCGGCGCAGGTAACTAGCTACTTGCATACGCCGGGATGCCGACCTCGTCCATACGGTTTCGTAACCATTGTTACCTACCGGTCAGTATGAGGGTCCTGCAAAGATGTGGCTCGTACCACGCACCGAGGAAAGGGCCGCGATGCTCAACCTGTCGATCATCCTGGAAGACAGCGCACGGAACGCTCCGGACCGCGCCGCGGTGGTCTTCGGGGACATGCGCCTGCCGTACTCCATGGTCAACTCCGTGGCGAACCAGGTGGCCAACCTCCTGGTCGCGCGCGGGATCGGCAAGGGTGACAAGGTCGCGCTGCTCTGCCCGAACCTGCCGTACTTCCCCTTCGTGTACTACGGCATCCTCAAGGCCGGCGCCACCGTCGTGCCGCTCAACGTGCTGCTGCAGCCGCGCGAGATCGCCTACCACCTGGCCGACAGCGACGCGAAGGCGCTGTTCTGCTTCGAGGGCTCCCCCGAGCTGCCGATGGGCGCGCGCGGGCGCGAGGGCTTCGACGCGGCCGAGGGCTGCGAGCAGTTCTTCGTGCTGCCCGCCACGCCGCTGGCCACCGAGTCGGTGCACGGCGAGTCGATCTGGGCGGCGCTGGGCGGCATGTCGGCGGAGTTCGAGACCGTGCAGACCGCGCCGGACGACACCGCGGTGATCCTGTACACCTCGGGCACCACCGGCCAGCCCAAGGGCGCCGAGCTGACCCACATGAACATGCTGACCAACGCCATCGTCAGCGACGAGATGTTCCCCGGCAACCCGGACGGCGACGTCACCCTGTGCGTGCTGCCGCTCTTCCACTCCTTCGGCCAGACCTGCGTGATGAACATGGGCCTGCGCCGCCGCGCCACCCTGGTGCTGCAGCCGCGCTTCGAGCCCGGCGAGGCGCTGGAGATCATGCGCAAGGAGGGCGTGACCATCTTCGCCGGCGTGCCGACGATGTACTGGGCGCTGCTGTCGAAGATCCACGCCGACGGCGTCGAGGTGCCCGACACGCTCCGGGTCGCGGTGGCCGGCGGCGCCTCCTCGCCGGTCGAGGTGCTCAAGGACTTCGAGAAGACCTTCGGCATCCCGATCCTGGAGGGCTACGGCCTGTCGGAGACCTCGCCGGTGGCCAGCTTCAACCAGCTCGGCCGGCCCACCAAGCCCGGCACCATCGGCTTCCCGATCTGGGGCGTGGAGATGCGCCTGATCGACGGCGACTGGAACACCATCGAGGGCGAGGGCCCCGGCGAGATCGCCATCCGCGGCCACAACATCATGAAGGGCTACTACGGGCGGCCCGAGGCCACCGCCGAGGTGATGAAGGACGGCTGGTTCCGCACCGGCGACATCGCCACCCGCGACGCCGACGGTTACTACGCCATCGTCGACCGCGCCAAGGACATGATCATCCGAGGCGGCTTCAACGTCTACCCGCGCGAGCTGGAGGAGGTGCTGATGACGCACCCGGCGGTGTCGCTGGTGGCGGTCGTCGGCGTCCCGCACGACTCGCACGGCGAGGAGGTCAAGGCGTACGTCATCCCGGCCCCCGGCGTGAGCGTGACCGAGGACGAGCTGATCGCCTGGTCGAAGGAGAACATGGCGGCCTACAAGTACCCGCGGATCATCGAGTTCCGCGAGGCGCTGCCGATGACCGCGACCGGCAAGATCCTCAAGCGCGAGCTGCGCTAGCCGCCCCCGGGCCCACGCCCGCCTCGTCCCGGGGGTAGAACGGGAGGAGGACTGGAGGGGCCCCGGATGAGCGAGCAGTTCCAGCACCCGCGCTTCGCCGAGATGTACGTGCAGGCCGCCGAGACCGCCGACCGGCGCGGCGGCCGCAAGCACCGCGCCCGGCTCCTGGCCGGGCTCGCCGGGCGGGTGGTCGAGGTGGGCGCCGGGGACGGGCGCAACTTCGCGCACTATCCCCCGGCGGTCACCGAGGTGGTCGCGGTCGAGCCCGAGGACACGCTCCGGCGCTTCGCCCAGCGGGCCGCGGCGCGCGCGCCCGTGCCGGTCACCGTGGTCGACGGGCACGCCGAGGCGCTGCCGGACGGCCCGTTCGACGCCGCCGTCGCCTCGCTGGTGCTGTGCAGCGTGCCGTCGGTGCCGCGGGCGCTGGCCGAACTCGCCCGGGTGCTGCGGCCGGGCGGCGAACTGCGCTTCTACGAGCACGTACGCTCGGCCAACCCGCTGCTCGGGCTCTTCGAGGACCTGATCACCCCGCTCTGGAGCAAGGCGGCGGCCGGCTGCCACCCCAACCGGGCCACCCAGGCCGAGATCGAGCGGGCCGGCTTCCGCGTCGAGACGGCCGAGCGGTTCGGCTTCGCGCCGCAGCCGATGATCCCGCGCACCGCGCACGTCCTGGGCAGCGCCCGGCTCAGCTCCTGAGCCCGGTGTCGAGGGCGCGCATGCGCGCGGCGGCGAGCTCCACCACCACGCGGGTGGCCGGGGAGATCTCGCCCAGCGGCCGGTGCGCGATGGCGAAGCGCTCGAACATCGGCGGGCTCAGCGGCACCCAGCGGAGGTTGGCCGGGAGCCGGCTGCCCAGCCGCTGCAGCACCAGCCGCCAGCAGACCGTGTCGGCCAGGCCGCGGGCGGCGATGTCGAGCGCCATCTCCACGCTGTCCACCTCGACCCGGGTGCGTAACACCCGGCCCGCCCCCTCGGCCAGCCGGGCGAGCTGGCGGCGGGTGGAGTCCTCCTCGCGCCAGCTCACGTCCGGCAGCACCAGCGTCGCCTCCGCCAGGGCCGCGGCGGTGACCGGCTCGCGCAGCCGGCCGGGGTCGGTGCCGACGTAGACCAGCTCGTCGCGCAGCACCTGGCTCACCGTCAGCGCCTCGTCGTCCAGCGGCAACGCGATCAACGCCGCCTCCAGCCGGCCCTTGCGCAGGTCGTCGATGGTCGCCGCGGAGTTCTGGCAGGTGATCTCGATCCGCACGCCCGGATGCCGCTCCAGCACGTCGGCCACCAGGTCGGCGCCCAGGTAGTAGTGCGCGATGTTGAACACCCCGAACCGCACGGTCCCGGTGAGCACCTCGCGGACCGAGGTCACCGCCCGCACGCCCGCCTCGACCGAGGCCAGGGCCGCCGCGGCGTGCGGGCGCAGGGCCGCCGCCGCCTCCGTCGGCACCACGCCCCGGCCGGCCCGCCGGAACAGCGCGGTGCCCAGGTGCTGCTCCAGCAGCCTGACCTGCTCCGAGACCGAGGGCTGGGCGTAGCCGAGCGCCGTCGCGGCGGCGGTGAACGAGCCGTGCTCCAGGGTGGCCAGGAAGCAGCGGAACTTGTGGAGGGAGACCAAGGCGACTCCTATGGCTGGTGAAGAAAAGCGAGGCTACCTCGATGGCTCGCCGCTCTCTAGCGTCGTCGCATGACCCGCACGTCGTCCGTCCAGCGCCGGTCCGTGGTGTCCGCCGGCGCGTTGTTGTGCCTGGTCTCGGCGACCGGGTTCGGGCTGTCGCCCCTGTTCGCCAAGGAGGCCTACGCGGCCGGGGTCGGCGTGCCGACCCTGCTGGCCGTGCGTTTCGCCGTCGCCGCGGCGCTGTTCTGGGTGATCGTCGCCTGGCGGCGGCCGACGGTGCCGCCTCGCCGTACGCTGGCGGTCGCGGCGGCTCTCGGCGCGGTGGGGTACGCCTGCCAGGCCGCCTTCTTCTTCGGCGCGCTCACCCTGGCCGACGCCTCGCTGGTCTCGCTGCTGCTGTACGCCTACCCGGCGCTGGTGACCGTCCTGGCGGTGCTGCTGCGCCGCGAGTCCCTCGACGTACGGCGGGCGGCGGCGCTGGCCTGCTCGGCGGCCGGGCTGGTGCTGCTGCTCGGCGCGGGCGGCTCGGCGCACTCGGCCGGGGTGCTGCTCGCCCTGGGCGCCGCGGTCGCCTACTCCCTCTACCTGACCGTCGCCGCCGGGCTGCCCGCCGGGCTCGACCTGTACCTGCTGTCGGCGATCGTCTGCACCGGCGCCGCGGCGAGCATCGGCCTCACCGCGTCGGCCACCGGGACGCTGGTGCTGCCGGTCCGGCTCGACGCCTGGGTGTGGACCGTCGTGCTCGCCGTCGTCTCGACGGTCGTCCCGGTGATCACCATGTTCGCCGGCGTCCGCGCGGTCGGCGCGCCCACCGCGGCGATCCTGTCCTGCGTGGAGCCGGCGATCACCGTGGCGTCCACCGCCCTGGTGTACGGCGAGCGGCTCAGCGCGCCGCAACTCGCCGGTGGCCTGGCCGTGCTGGCGTCTGTGGCTGTCCTTCAGATCCCGGGCCGGCGGGCTTTGCCGCGCGGCGGCTCTGGTGCAGAGCCAGGCCGGTGACGCCCAGCCCGACCAGGCCGAGGACGGCGGCGGTCCAGGCGGGCGCGGTGTAGCCGAAGCCGGCGTCGATGGTCAGGCCCGCGGCGAAGGAGCCGATGGCGTTGCCGACGTTGAACGCGCCGATGTTGGCCGCCGAGGCCAGAGTCGGCGCTCCGGCGGCGGCGTCCAGGACCCGGGTCTGCAGGGGCGGCACGGCCATGAAGCCGGCCAGCCCGAACAGGGTGATCGCGACGATGAAGGCGATCTGGCTGCTCGCGACGAAGCCCACCACGGCCGACAGGACGGTCAGCAGGCCGACCGAGGCCAGGATGCTGCGCAGGACCGCCCGGTCGGCCAGCTTGCCGCCGATCAGGTTGCCCACGACCAGGCCGACGCCGAACACCGCCATGACGATCGGCACCGCGCCCGGCGAGAAGCCGCCGACGTCGGTCATCATCGGCGCGATGAAGGTGATCACCGCGAAGACCGGCGCGAAGCCGAACACGGTCATCGCCAGCGCCAGCCAGACCGCCCCGGAGCGGAAGGTGGCCAGCTCCTGCCGGATGCTGACCTGCGGGCGCGGCTGGCGAGGGACGAGGGCGAGCACTCCGGCGAGCGCGACGACGCCGATGCCGACCACGACCCAGAAGGTGGCACGCCAGCCGTACGCCTGGCCGATCCAGGTGCCGAGCGGGACGCCGAGCACGTTGGCCAGGGTCAGCCCGGTGAACATCAGCGCGATGGCGCTGGCCCGGCGGCCGGGGGCGACCAGTTCGGCCGCGACGACCGAGCCGACGCCGAAGTACGCGCCGTGCGCGAAGGCGCCGAGGAAGCGACCGGTCATGAGCACGCCGTAGGAGGGCGCGAGGGCCGACAGCAGGTTGCCGGCGATGAACAGGACCATCAGCGCGACCAGCATGTGCTTGCGCGACAGCCGGCCTCCGAGCATGGTCAGCGGCGGCCCGCCGATCGCCACGCCCAGGGCGTAGCCGGAGACGAGCAGGCCCGCGACCGGGATCGAGACGCCGAAGTCCGCCGCCAGATCGGGCAGGAGCCCGTTGATGATGAACTCGGTGGTGCCGATGCCGAAGGCGCTGATCGCGAGGGCGAACAGGGCGAGAGGCATACACTATCCCCCAGACGACGTTAGTAAGCGTGTGCATTAGTTGCACGCGCCGACTACATAAGCACACAAGTAGCTGGAGGGGCAAACGTGGCCATCGCCGACGACGCCGTCGAGGCGCGCGCGCAGGGCTGGCGCACCCTCGCCGCCCTGCACGCCCGCATCGAGGACCGGCTGGAGAAGGAACTGCAGCGCGCCCACGAGCTGAGCGTCAGCGAGTACACCGTGCTCGACGTGCTCGGCCGCCAGGACGGCTGGCACATGCGCATGCAACAGCTCGCCCGGGCGGTGGTGCTCAGCCAGAGCGCGACCACGCGGCTGGTGACCCGGCTGGAGAACCGCGGGCTGCTGCGCCGTTACCTGTGCGAGGACGACCGCCGGGGGATCTACTCCGAGGTCACCCCGGCCGGGTGCGAGCTGCTCGCCGCCGCCCGCCCGGTGCACGACGCGGTGCTGAAGCAGGTGCTGGACGAGGCCGCTCAGGAACCCGAGCTGGGGCCGTTGGCCGGGGCGCTGTTGAGCGGAGGCTGATCCGGGCGGTCGAATGGGCAGCTCGCCGTCTCCTCGCGCCCGCCCAGCAGGACGACCCGGACGACGCCCCGGCCCCTCGGGCCCTTCGCCGCCGTGCAGGCGACCTGGCTGACCGCCAGCGGGGACAGCTGCTTCGCGCCGCCGAGGTAGACGGTCACGGCCGAGCCGAGGATGAGCGTCTCCAGGGTCAGCCCGCGAGGCAGGTCGGTGGTCAGGCCCAGCTCGCGCTCCAGCTCGCTGGGCCCGGCCAGCAGCAGGCGCAGCCGCGTCTCGGGCCGGTGGAAGCCCTCGGCCCGGCGGACGGTCGAGTGCAGCGCGCCCTTCTTGACGAAGAACAGCCGCGGGCCCGAGCCGAGACCGGAGGGCGCCGGGCCGGCGTCGATCGCGTCCGACGGCTGGATCCCGCAGCCGGTCGCCACCAGCAGCGCCAGCGCGGCCAGCCACCGCAGGCTGCTACGCATGCCGGCCGTCCAGCGGCAGGCGCAGGGTGAACTCGGCGCCGCCGTCCCGGGCGCGGCCGGCGATCAGCGTGCCACCGTGCAGGTGGGCGTTCTCCCAGGCCAGCGCCAGGCCGAGGCCGCTGCCGCCGTCGTTGCCCGAGTCGCGGGTGCGGGCGGCGTCACCCTTGACGAAGCGCTCGAAGATCCGCTCGCCGAGCCCGTCGGGCAGGCCCGGCCCGTGGTCGGTCACCGCGATCACCGCCTCCTCCGCCTCGCGCCGCAGCGCGAGCTCCACCGGGGGCGCCCCGTGCCGCAGGGCGTTGCCGACCAGGTTCGCCACGATCACCTCGAACCGGCGGGGGTCCACCGAGGCGACGACCCCCGCCGACAGGTCGGTGCGCACCGCGTCCGTCCAGCCCCGCGTCCGCAGGCACGCCTCGACCGCCGTGGCCAGGTCGAGCTCGCCGAGCGAGAGCGTGGCCGCCCCGGCGTCGAAGCGGGAGATCTCCATCAGGTCCTCCACCAGCCTGGCCAGGTTGCGGGTCTCCGCCCCGACCGTCCGGCTGGCCTCGGCCAGGTCGTCGTCGAGGCGGGCGCTCTCCTCCTCCAGCACCTCCGCGACCGCCATCATGGTGGCCAGCGGGGTGCGCAGCTCGTGCGAGACGTCCGCGGCGAAGCGCCGGGCCGAGCGCAGGGTGCGGTCGAGGGTGGCCGCGGTGGTGTTGAAGGTCGCGGCCAGCTCGGCCAGCTCGTCGTTGCCCCGGGGGCGGAGCCGTACCTGAAGGTCGCCGCCGGCCATCCGCCGTGCCGCGCGGCCGAGCTCGCGCACCGGCCGCAGCACCTGCCCGGCCGACAGGACGGCCAGCAGGACGGCCAGCAGCAGCGCGCCGCCGACGATCAGCACCACCATCCGGGCCATGGAGTCCAGCTCGGCCTGCTCCTCGCGCAGGGAGCTGACCACGTACACCTCGGGCTCCGGCCCGCCGCCGCCGGTCAGCACGGTGCCCACCGCGAGGTACGGCGTGCCGTCCAGGATGTAGCGCTGCCAGGCCAGGCGCCGGTCGCCGGCGACGGCACGGCGCAGCTCGGCCGGGATCGCGGTCGCCAGCCGCTCGTCGTTGTGCACGACCTTGCCGCCCAGGAACACCGCGACCGCGTCGGTGCTGGAGGGCGGGTCGAGCGCCTCCATGATCTCGGTCATCCCTTGCTCGTCGAGCGGGTGGTCGAGCATGGGCGCGAGCTGGGTGAGCGTCTCGCGCACCTGGAGGCCGAGGGTGACCTGCACCTTGTCGAGGATGAGGTTGCGGGCGTGGACGTAGGTGGCGGTGGCCGTGGCGGCGGCGGTGACCAGGGTCAGCGCGGTGAACGCGAGGATCAGCCGCGGCCGGAGCCCGCGCAGCCACCGCCCGCCGCTCACCGCGGGTCCGGCTGGAAGCGGTAGCCGAAGGTGCGCACGGTCTTGACGTGCACCGGGCGGGCCGGGTTCGGCTCGATCTTGGCGCGCAGCCGCTGCACGCAGGCGTCCACGATGCGGGAGTCGCCCAGGAAGTCGTGCTCCCACACCGCCTGGAGCAGGTGCTGCCTGGACATCACCACGCCCGGCGAGCGGGACAGCTCCAGCAGCATGCGCAGCTCGGTCGGGGTCAGCGCGACCTCCTGCCCGGCGCGGGTCACGGTCAGCGAGTCGCGGTCGATCTCCAGCTCGCCGTACCGTTCGGCGCCCGAGGGCACGCGCTCGCCCCGGCGCAGGATCGCCCGGATCCGGGCGTCCAGGACGCGGGGGCGGATGGGCTTGACCACGTAGTCGTCCGCGCCGGCCTCCAGGCCGCTGACGATGTCGAGGTCGTCGTCGCGCGCGGTCAGCATGATGATCGGGGTGGTGCCCGCGGACCTGATCCGCCGGGCGACCTCGAAACCGTCGATGCCGGGGAGCATCAGGTCGAGGACCACGATCTCGGGGACCGCCGCGCGGAGCAGTTCGAGCGCCTCCTCGCCGGTTCCGGCCTCGTGGAGCTGGTGGCCCTGACGGCGCAGGCCCATGCTGAGCCCTCGCCGGAGCGAGGGGTCGTCTTCGACCAGGAGTACGCGCGCCATGCCGTCAATTATCGGCGGCGGTGGCGTATGCCCAGGTTGATCGCCGGCTTCTGTAGCACGGCCATGACATTTCCCGGCGCGGCCCGGCTTGTGGCACGGCTTGTGGCACGGCCGTGACATTTCGGCGACGAACCCAGGTCACCCCGAAACGACGGTGACAGGCATGAACCTGCACCGGAACCCGCTCCCGGCCGTTCTCGCGCTCGGCCTCGTCCTGCTCCTGACCGCCTGCGAGGCCATCAGCCACGCCTCGGCCGACCCCACCACCGGGCTCACCGCCGGCACCCGCGCCGCCTACCTCAAGGCCGCGAAGGCCGCCAAGGCCGCCGGTTTCGAGCTGCGCATCACCTCCGGGTACCGCACCCCCGACCAGCAGCGGGCCGAGTTCCGCGAGGCGGTCGGCCGGTACGGCTCGGCGGAGGAGGCGGCCAAGTACGTGCTCCCTCCGGAGAAGTCGGCGCACGTCAAGGGCACCGCCCTCGACCTCGGCCCGGAACCGGCCGCCCGCTGGCTGGAGCAGACCGCCGGGCGCTACCGGCTCTGCCGGATCTACGCCAACGAGTGGTGGCACTTCGAGTACCGGCCCTCCAAGCGCTGTCCCCGCCTGCTCCCCGACGGCACCCATGCCCGCTGACCTGACGATCTTCGTAAGGAAACGGTCGAGCGCCGGTCCCGATGCGGTCGTCACCGCGCCCGCGCTCCACCCCCCACGGCCACGATGAACCACGATGAACCCCGGTCCCCAACCGGAAGGCGTCCTACCGTGGCCCCCACCACCCTCCGCCCGCCGCTCGCACCTCCGGCCGCCGGCACCCGCGTGGCCTCCCTCGACGCCCTGCGCGTGCTCGCCGTCTGCGGGGTGGTCGCCATCCACCTGTTCGGCCTCATCGTCGTCGCCCCCGATCTCCGCGGCACCCCCACCTGGTGGGCCGGAGCCGCCCTGGACCTCGGGTTCGTCTGGGTGGTCCCGGTCTTCGTGATGATCAGCGGCGTCCTGACGCTGGACCCGCGCGCGCACTCCCGCGGCGTCGCCGCCTTCTACGCCCGCCGCGCCAAGAAGATCATCCCGGCGCTGGTCGCCTGGCACCTGATCTACCTGTTCGTCGTCCGTGCCCTCCTGCGCGGCGAGGAGCTCACCGCCGCCGGCGTGACCCGGATGCTGCTCGACGCCAAGGTCTTCACCGCCCTGTACTTCCTCTGGCTCGTCCTCGGGCTCTACGCCGTCGCCCCCGTGCTGGCCGCCTTCCTGTCCGGCGGCGGCCCCCGCCGCGCCCGCGTCCTTGCCGCGACGCTCCTCGGGTGGACCGCGGTCGCCTTCCTGCTGCCCGGCCTGGCCGAGTCGCTCGGCCTCGCCCGCCCGCTCTCCCTCGGCGCCTGGACGATGTGGTGGCCCTACGTCGGCTACTTCGTGCTGGGCTGGGCCGTCCGCGACGTGCTGCTGACCCGCCGTGCCACCCTCTGGACCGGGCTCGCCGCCCTGGTCCTGGCCGCCGAGATCGTGTGGCAGTACGGCACCGCCGCCCCGGGCAGCCTGCTGGCCCTGGTCAGCCCGGTGAGCTACCTCGGTCCCGCCGTCATGGCCCTGTCCCTGGCCGTGTTCCTGGTCGGCCGCTCCGCCCTGCGCCACCTCCGCCCCAGCCCGTGGCTCACCCGGCTGTCCGACGCCTCCTTCGGCGTCTTCCTCATGCACCTGCTCGTCTTCGAGGCCATCAAGCGGCTGGCCCCCTGGCTGGCCGACGCCCACGCCCCGCTCCTGCTGGGCTGCACCTACCTGATGGTGCTCGCGCTCTCCTTCGGCGCCTCGATCGCGCTGTCCCGCGTCCCCTACCTGCGCGCGCTCGTCTGACCCGCGCCCACGGCCACGCTCACGGCCGTGGTGCGCCGCCGCCAGTAGGCCAGCACGGCCGCCCCGAGCAGCGGCCCCCAGACCGGACACGGGAACAGCAGCACGAACAGCACGCCGTCCAGCCACGAGCCCAGTTGCACGGCGGTGGCCAGCACGCCGGGCGCCGAGACGCACAACGCGAGGGCGGCGAAGGCGCCGGGCACCACGGCCAGCAGCACCGGCACCGGCCGCCCGCCCACCCGGGGCACCCAGCGCGGGAAGACCTCGCCCCACCGGCTGATCAGGCCCAGCGTCAGCACGACGGCCAGGACCGCGCTCATCCCGATCATGAACCCCTGCAGCCGGGTGGCCGGATCGCCGCCCGGCTGCGCGAGCAGCTCGACGTGCCCGGTCCGCGGGTCGAAGCCGCCGAGCGGCCACGGCGTCGCCCAGGACAGCCGGGCCACCGCGTACGGCACGCCGCCCAGGGCGGCCAGGATCGTCACGGTCCGGCCCCAGCGCGGGTTCGCCGCCTCCTCCGGCTGCGCGAGCCCGCGGTAGGCCAGCCACGCCCACGTCACCGCGGCGATCGCCATCGCCCACGACCACGCGATCCGCTCCGCGAAACTCCCGAAGCCGGTGGCCAGGCCGGCCACGTAGTGCGGCAGCGCGTCCGTCAGGGTCAGCGCCAGCACCACCCCGCCGACCAGGACGAGCGCCGCGCCGTACGCGACCGGGCGGCGCCGCAGGACCCCGATCGCCACCAGCGCCACGACCCCGGCCACGACGGCCGGGATCATCGCGTACCCGAGCGAGGCCAGCACCGACGCGTCGCACATCACCAGCAGGAAGAACGCCCCCTGGACCGCCGCCCCCACCGCCGCGAGCCGAGGCCGCGACCGCTGCGCCGGCGCCACCAGCAACCCCAGCACTCCCGAGGCGGCCAGCAGGGCCGTCCCGGCCTCGCGCTCCACCCAGTGGTTGAACCCCACCGACACCTCGCTCGCCGCCCCGTACGGGTAGCTCTCCGGGACGAACCACCACAGGACCGCCACGGCCAGCGTTGCCAGCGAGACGATCGACGACACCGACATCCGGCGCATGCCCACTCCTCTTCGATCTCCGCGGACGAGCCTGCCGGGCGGCCGGGCGGCGAACCTCCCCCGGCGAGGGGAGGCCCTTCCCTCCGCCGAGGGAACCCGGGCCGGGCCGGCGTTTCGGAGCCGATCGGGGCAGGAGGCCGAGGCGGCCCGTTTTCCGCCCTCGGCTACTCTCTGCCTCACTGATGTCGATCAGCGGTCCCAGCCGGGCCGCCCCCTCCGGGAGATGCCGAACCACATGACCACGCCCCCCACCAGTTCCCCCGTCCGGATCGGTGTGCTCGCCCCTTTGTCCCGGCCCGGGTGGGTCCAGGCCGGTGAACATCTGCTCGCCGGTCTGGAGCTGGCCGCCGCCGAGGTGAACGCCGCCGGCGGTGTTCAGCTCGACCTGGTGGTCCGTGACACCGCGGCCGACGCTCAGAAGGCCGAGGCGGCGGTCGACGAGCTGGCCGGGCTGGGTGTGACCGCCCTGGTGGGCGAATACCACAGCGTGGTGGCCCGAGCGGTCGCCGCCCGAGCCGATGCCCTGAGCGTGCCGTACCTCTGCTCGTCAGCCGTCCTGGACGCCCTCATCGACCAGCCGTCAGAGTGGGTGGCCCGCATCGCCCCGGCGCAGTCGCGCGGCTGGCGGCTGTACGCCGACTTCCTCCTCGGCGCCGGACACCGGCAGGTCGCCGTAGCCACGCAGCCGAGCGTCTACTGGGCTTCGGGAACCCGCATCCTGCGCGAGCACCTCGCCGCCGGCGGCGGCACCCTGGTCGAGCTCGACCTGAACACCCTGGACGCCGCAGCCGTCTGCGACACCCTCGCCGGGTCCCAGGCCACCGCGCTCCTCATGCTGTCCGGCATCCCGGACCCGGCGGTGCCGGTGGTGAAGGCCGTCCGCGCCGACCCCCGCCTCACCGGCCTCCTGATCGGCGCCCCGGCCGGGCAGCCGGAGTTCGCCGAATGGCTGGCCGCCCTGGGGGTCGACGGCGCCGGGATCCCGTTCCTGCGCTACCTTCCCGAGCAGCTCACCCCCCTCGGGACCCGCGTCGACCCCGCCCTGCGCTCCCGCCTGGGCGGCGCGCCGTCGTTCGTGGCCTTCGAGGGCTACGACACCATCACCGTCCTGGCCGACGTGCTCCGCACCCATGGCGCGGACCGAGCCCGCATAGCCGCCGCCTGGCCGCACGTCTCCGTCGAGGGCACCCGCGGGGTCATCAGCTTCACCCGCGTGCCGGGCATCAACGTCTGGCAGTGGGCCTGGCCGCCCATCCAGGTCGTGGAGCGCGATCCGCAGACCCTCGACCACTTCCGGGTCCTGCACTCGGGCTGAACCCGCCCCGGGCGGCTCTGGGCGGAGGTCCTCCCGCTGTGGGAGCCGGAGGTCTCCCGGTTGTTCCAGCCGATGGAGGGTGAGGCCCGGCGCTGCCGGGCCTCCCGCCGATCGATCCACCGCACCGGGCGAACCTCGAAGGGCTCGCCCGGTTCCGGAGGGCACCCTCACCGCTTTCCCGGCGCGGAATGCCTCCGCGCCGGGGGGGGTCAGAGGCGGTCGAGGGCCTGGCGGAGGGTGCCCAGGCCGATGGGGCCGAGGTCCAGGGCAGCCGTGTGCCACGCCTTGAGGTCGAAGCCGGGCTTGGCCTGAGCGGCAGCCCGGGCCTCCAGCCAGGCCCGCTCGCCGAGCTTGTAGCTGATCGCCTGGGCGGGCCAGCCGAAGTACCTGATGACCTCGGGCACCACGGTGTGCGGTTCGGCCCGGCCGCGGTCGCGCAGGAAGTCGACCGCCTTCTCGAAGGTCCAGGCCGTCCCGTCGGCCATCGGCAGTTCGAGGTGGACGCCGAGGTCGATGACGACGCGGGCGGCGCGGAGCGCCTGGGCGGTGAGCATGCCGAGCCGGGTGCCGGGCGCGGAGAACCAGCCGAGCTCGTCGGCCAGCCGCTCGGCGTACAGCGCCCAGCCCTCGCCGTGCCCGCTGACCCAGGAGAAGCGGGCGAAGCGGGAGAGCTTGTCCCCGGCGACGGCGACGGCGCCGAGCTGGAGGTGGTGGCCGGGCACGCCCTCATGGAAGACGGTGCTGAGGTCGCTCCAGGTGGCGAACTTGGTGCGCCCGCCGAGCGGCCACCAGGTGCGTCCGGGCCGGGAGAGGTCCTCGCTGGGCCCGGTGTAGTACGGCGCGCCGGAGGTGGAGCCCGGGTTGAGCACGACGTCCACGGTCTTGAGCGCCTCGGGGATGTCGAACAGCACCCCGTCGAGCTCGGCGATCGCGCTGGCGTGCTGCTCCTTGAGCCAGGCGAGGTAGGCCTCGGGCCCGTCGACGTACTGCGTGGCGTCGAGGTGGGCGATGGCTTCGGAGACGGTCGAGCCGGGCAGGATGGCGTGCGCCTCGCGGGCCATCTCCTCCTCGATGCGCTCGAGTTCGGCCCAGCCCCAGGCGTAGGCGTCGTGCAGGTCGATGTCGTCGCCGAGGGAGTCGCGGGCGGCGATGCGGTAGCGGTCGAGGCCGACGGCGTCGCGCTCGGTGGCATTGGGGGCGTACCGCTCGCGCAGGTAGCGGGCGAAGTCGGCGTAGCCTTCGTGCGCCTGCCGTACCGCGTCGGCGAGGTCGCGGGCGACGGGGCCGTCGCCGTAGTCGGCGAGCAGGCCGTCGTGGGTGCCTGCGTAGCGCTCGGCCTGCTCGGCGGCGCCGAGGGCCTGGCGGCGGGCGGCGGTGAGGCCGCGGGCGAGTCCTTCGTCGAGGGTGACGCGGTAGGTGGCGAGCATGCCGGGGATGGCGGCCAGGTGGGTGGCGATCTTGTGCCACTGCTCGTCGTCGCCCTGGGGCAGCATGTCGATGCTGTCGCGCACGCCGGCGACCAGGCCGAAGGGCGCGCTGAGGTCACGGTACGGCTCGCCGCTGTCGTGCCAGGCCAGGCGGCTCTCCAGGCGTTCGCGCAGTTGCGCGGCGGCCTGGACGTCGGCGTCGCCGGTGGGCTCGAGGGTGTCGAGCTTGGCGAGGGTGGCCCGGATGTGCTCCGCCCTGGCGGCGTGGCCGTCCGGGCTGTAGTCGGTGGCCGGGCCGAAGTCGCCGTTGATGCCCATGTAGACGGCGTCGAGCGGGTCGAGCTCGGCCGCGCGGAGGATGTGCTCATCGCACAGACGGAAAATCGGAGTCACTGTCGCACGATATCCGGACATCTTGCGGTGGCATGCACCGGCGGCCTGCGGAAAGCGTCCCGCAAGGAATCCCGGTTACGCTGCCTCCATGAGCCAGCAGACGGTGACCGACGCCCGATTCGGCGAGATCTTCCTGACCGCCGATCGCGAGCAGGGCCGGTTCGGCGTGTCCGGGGCGGAGATCCCCGAGACGTTCATCCGCCGCGATCTCGACCTGCTCGCCGCCAAGGCCGCGGCCCCCATCGGCACCCGCACCCCGGAGGTGCTCTCGGTGACGGTGGACGGCCTGCCTGCCGTACTGGAGCTGGGGCCGGGCGGGCTGACCCGCCGCTCCTACCGGGTCAGGGTGACGGCCGGCGAGACCGGGTACGAGCTGACGCCGAACACCCCCGAGACGAGCCTGCTGGTCCGCCACCCGGACCGGACGCCGATGGGCGAGATCACGGTGCTGGAGGAGGGCCCGCGCGCGGAGTGGACCGAGGAGGCCGACGCCACGGGCGCGGCGATCGGGTACACGCTGGCGCTGGCCTTCGGGGTGGGGGCCAACCACCCGCTGCACGTGATCATCGACAGCGCCATCCTGGGCGGGTACTAGCGGGAGACCACCGGAGCCGTCGCCGGGAAAATCGGGTGGACGGGGGCGTCGCCGAGCTGGGATAGTCCCCGCCGTGAGCAGCACCCTCGATTCCACCCTCGTCCTCCGTGAGGCGCGGCCCGGCGATCTCGACCAGATCAGCGCCCTGATCACCGCCCGGATGGAGCCGGCCGACGCGGTCGACCTCCGGCTGGTGGTCACCGATCCCGAGGCCGGCTGGGCCTCGTGCGCGGTGGTGGTCGACGGCGAGCGCGTCGTGTCCACCGCGACCCTCCTGGACGAGGAGGTGCGGGTGGGCGGGGTACGGTTGCCCGCCGGTCAGGTCGAGCTGGTGGCCACGGACAGCGAGTACGAGGGCCGCGGGCTGGTGCGGGCGCTCATGGCCTGGGCGCACGAACGGTCGGCGGCGCGCGGCCACGTGATCCAGACGATGATCGGGATCCCGTACTTCTACCGGCTGTTCGGCTACGAGTACGCCATCGACATCCCGCCCGTCCTGCCCGTGCACACCGTGCCGGGCGGCGAGGGGACGCCGGTGCTGCGCGAGGCCACGGCGGAGGACCTGCCGGCGATCACCAGGCTCCAGGAGGCGGCGCAGAGCGGGTTCGACGTGGCCATGCCGCACTCGGCGCCCTGCCGGCGCTGGCTGCTGGAGCACAAGGCGAGCACCACGTGGGTGCTCGACCGGGACGGCGTGGTCGTGGCCACCGGGCGCACGATGCCGCCCGGTGACGAGGTGCTCCTGGCCGAGGCCGCCGCGCTCGACGAGGCCGCGGCGCTCGATCTGCTGCGCGCGGTGCACGCGCGCTTCCCCGGCAGCCAGGTGCAGGTCGTGCACCGGGCCGGGACGGTCACCGACGCGGCCTGGCGGGAGTTCGCCGAGTACCGGCCGCGCACCGGCGCCGAGCAGTACTACGTGCGCATCCCGGAGGTCGCGACGCTTCTCGACCGGCTGCGGCCGGTGTTCCAGGAGCGGCTGGCGGCGGCCGGGATCGACCACACGGGCAAAAACCTGGTCATCTCCACCTACGGGGCGCACTACCGCATCCCGGTCACCGAGGACGGGCTGGGCGAGGTGGTCACCGGCGGGACGATGCAGGGACCGGGCTCGGTGGGCGGGGTGGGCGTGGCTCCCGACCAGTTGCCTGCGCTGCTCTTCGGGCCGCACGGGCTGGAGGGGCTCGGCCGGATCCGGCCCGACGTCTACGGTGGTGAGCTGTACCGGGCGTTGTTCCCGCCGCTCACCGCGGACGTGCTCAGCTTCTACCTCCCGTACTGAAATCCTCCGAACCGACAATGGGTCTATGAGTCTCACCGCGCGGCAGCTCAACCGGGCCACCCTCCAGCGCCAGCTCCTCCTGAGCCGTGCCGAGCTGTCCGTCCCCGACGCCGTCCGGCATCTGGTCGGTCTCCAGGCCCAGGAGGCAGCCTCGCCGTACCTGGCGTTGTGGAACAGGCTGGCCGGCTTCGAGGCGGCCGACCTGGACACGCTGTTCGCCGACCGCGGCGTGGTCAAGGCGTCGCTGATGCGGCTCACCCTGCACGCCGTGCACATCGAGGACTACCCGGCGCTGCACGCGGTGATGACGCCGAACCTGCGCGCCTCCCGGCTGCACGACGCCCGGTTCGCCGAGAGCGGGCTGACCGTCGCCGAGGCCGACGCGCTGCTGCCGGGGCTGGACGAGTTCGCGCTGACCCCGCGCACGGCCGGGGAGATCGAGAAGTACCTGGAGACGGCGCTCGGCGAGCCGCGCGAACGGGTCTGGTGGGCGCTGCGGACCTTCGCCCGGCTGCACCACGCGCCCACCGGCGGCCCGTGGTCGTTCAAGACGGGCCGGGCCTCGTTCGTGGCCGCGGGCGGTGAGCCGAGCTCGGCCGAGGAAGGGCTGCGGGAGCTCGTGCTGCGCTACCTCGGCGCGTTCGGGCCGGCGTCGGTGGCCGATGTCGCGCAGTTCACCCTGCTCGGGCGGCCGCTGATCCGGCAGGAACTGGCCCGGCTCGGCGAGCGGGTGCGCCGGGTCGAGGGGCCCGGCGGGACGGAGCTGTTCGACCTGGCCGGCGGCGAGGTGCCGGACGAGGCGACGCCCGCGCCGGCCCGGCTGCTGGGGATGTGGGACAACGTGCTGCTGGCCTACGCCGACCGGGCGCGGATCATTCCGGCCGAGTTCCGTCCCGCGGTCATCCAGCGCAACGGGGACGTGCTGCCGACCCTGCTGGTGGACGGGTACGTCGCCGGGGTGTGGCGGGTGGTCGAGGGCGGGATCGAGGCGACCGCCTTCCGGCCGCTCTCCGAGGCGGAGTGGGCCGGGCTGGCCGTGGAGGCGGCGGCGCTCACCGCCTTCTTCTCCGGCCGCGACCCGGCCCTGTACCGGCGGTTCGGGCACTGGTGGGTCAAGGGCCTGCCCGGCGTCGACGTGCGAGTCCTGCCCGGTTAGCGGCGGCCCACCCAGACGTGGCGCTCGGCCCGCAGGTGCAGGTCATCGCGGCGCAGCAGTCCGCCGGGCGAGTGCTCGTCGAGCAGGACGTCGAGCGTCTTCTGGTCGTCGGCCGCCACCTGGCCGCCCAGGCCCTCGCGGAAGCGCTGCAGGGTGACCTGCGCGTACCGGCGGGTGAGGCCGGGCACCGGCGAGCGCTGCTCCAGCGAGACGACACGCTCGGTGACCTCGGTGAACCCGGCCGCCGTCAGCCGGGGACCCCAGTCGTCGCCCAGGTGCGGCATCTCCTCGGCGTGCCGCTCGGCACGGGCGGCGTGCAGCCGCTCCTCCAGGCCGGGACGGCCGAAGCCGAGGTCGTGGGGCAGGAAGCGCGGGAAGCCGTCCATCTCGACCAGCGCGACCAGCCCGCCGGGCCGCAGCGCGGCGAGGATCTCGCGCAGCACCCGGTCGGGGTCGGCCAGGTGGTGCACCGAGCCGGCCGCCCAGACCAGGTCCAGTTCCCGGGCCTCCGCCGGCCAGCCCGCGTCGAGGTCGGCCTGGAGGGTCCGGACCCGCTCGGCCAGGCCGAGCTCGCCGGCCTTGTGCCGCAGGCCGTGCAGGTAGCGCGGGGACAGGTCCACCGCCAGCACCTCGGCGCCGGGGAAGCGGCGCAGCAGGGTGAGCGTGCCGGTGCCGGTGCCGGCCCCCAGGTCGAGCAGGCGGGCCGGGGCGGGCTCGCCCGCCAGCTCCGCCAGCCAGTCGGCAACCTCGGCCAGGGGCTCGCGGAGCACCTCGGCGTCGAGATCGAGCATTTCGGCCATGAGGGCTTCGCTGTCGTGATCATGGCCGTGCTGGTGGTGCGCGTGCTTCGTCATGCTTCGACAGTAGGCGGTACTTGCCCTAGAGACATACCATCTTGCGTATGAAGCAAGACAACGACGTGGACGCCCTCGTCCGGAAGCGGATCCGGGGGCTTCGCGTGGCGATGGGCTGGTCGCTCGACGACCTGGCGGGGCGGTGCTACCTCAGCCCGTCCACGCTGAGCCGCATCGAGACCGGCCACCGGCGCATCAGCCTCGACCAGCTCAGCGCGATCGCGCACGCCCTGGGCAGCACGATCGACCAGCTCGTCGAGCCCGCCGACGACACCGACGTGATCATCCGGCCGCACCACGACCCCGAGCGGGGCGTCACCACCTGGATGCTGACCCGCGAGCCGGGCGCCTCGGTGGCCAAGATCCGGCTGACCAGGCCCGCGCCCACCGACCCGGCCGCGCTCAAGGTGCACCCCGGCCGGGACTGGTTCACCGTGCTGTCCGGCACGCTGGAGCTCGCCCTGGGCGAGCGGCGCATCCTGGTCGAGGCCGGCCAGGCGGCGGAGTTCTCCACCATGATCCCGCACGCCTTCGGGGCGCACGGCGGGCCGGTGGAGATCCTCGGCATCCTCGACCACGAAGGCCAGCGCACCCACCTACGGACCTTGGAGTGAGCATGAGCGCGGACGCACGGATCGACCAGGCCTTGGAGCTCTACGAGCGCGCGGTGTACGCCGGTGACACCGGCGCCTTGGCCGCGGCCGAACGCGCCCTGTCGGCGGTCGAGGCCGATCTGCTGGTGGGGCGGGGGCGGGTGCTGCACGCCCGGTTTCTGGCCGATCGGCAGGCTGATCCGGGCGAGCTCGGGTTGTTCGAGCAGGCGCTGGGGATCTACCGGGCGCTCGGGGATCCGGTGGGTGAGGCCGAGGCACTGTTCTGGGTGGGGTGCTTCCACCAGGTGGTGCTCGGCGATCACGACACCGCAGTCCCGTTGCTGGAGCAGGCGGCCGGGCTGGCGGGCGAGCACGGGGCGCGGAGGACGCAGGCCGAGGCGCTGCGGCATCTGGGCATCGCGGCGCATGCCGCCGGGAAGCTCGATCGTGCTCGGGAGCGGCTCGAAGAGTCGGTACGGCTCCGCCGCGAGCTCGGGCTCTGGGCGGGTGTGGCGGCCAACCAGGTGGGGCTGATCCACCTCGCCGCGGCGCAGGGGCGGCACGCCGAGGCCCGGGAGCTGGCGGAGGAGGCGGCCGGGCTGGCCGCCGAGGCGGGGGCGGCGCGCATCCTGGGTCAGGTCGAGGAGGCGCGCGCCCACGCTAGGTCCGTGGAACGCCCGGAGCCCTGAGGCCCCGGGCGGCCCGAAAACGGCCCTGCGAAAGACTCAGGGCCAGTCGAGGGCGGGGCGCAGCGGGACGCCCGACCGGGCCTGGTCGTCGAGCTTGACGGCCAGCACCTGGTGCAGCTGCACCTTGTTGCGCTCGAAGCCGACGATGCAGCCGGCCATGTACAACCGCCAGACGCGGGCCGTGCCGAGGCCGACCTCCTGGACCGCGTCCTCCCAGTTCTCGTCGAGGTTGTCGCACCAGAACTTGAGCGTCTTGGCGTAGTGCTCGCGCAGGTTCTCCTCGTGGCGGATCTCGAAGCCGAGGTCCTCCATCTGCCGGATCAGGTAGCCCACCGACTCCAGCTCGCCGTCGGGGAAGACGTAGCGGTTGATGAAGCCGCCCTTGTTGAAGGTCTTCTCCGAGCCGGTGGGCCGGGTGATGCAGTGGTTGAGCAGCCGGCCGCCCTGCTTGAGCTTGCCGTACAGGAAGGAGAAGTAGGCGGGCAGGTTGTCCTTGCCGATGTGCTCGGTCAGGCCGATGGAGCTGACCGCGTCGAAGCCGGTCTCGGTGACGTCGCGGTAGTCCATGTGCCGGACCTCGGCCAGGTGCTCCAGCCCGGCCTCCTTGATCGCCTGCTGCGCCCACTCGGCCTGCTGCTTGGACAGGGTGACGCCGAGCGCCTTGACGCCGTACTCGCGGGCGGCGTGGATGACCATGCCGCCCCAGCCGCAGCCGACGTCCAGCAGCCGCATGCCGGGCTTGAGGCCGAGCTTCTTGGCGACCAGGTCGAACTTGGCGTACTGCGCCTCTTCCAGCGAGGCGTCCTCGTCGGGGAAACACGCGCAGGTGTAGGCCATCGAGGGGCCGAGCACCCAGCGGTAGAACCGGTTGGACACGTCGTAGTGGTGGTGGATCGCCTCGGCGTCACGCTGCTTGGCGTGCCGCGAGCCGAGCCTGGCCAGGGCGCTCTGCCGTACCTCCTGCGGGGGCGGCGGCACCCGCATCAGCAGCGGCTTCATCCCGAGCGCGCGGACGGCGTCCACCTTCTCGCTCAGGGACAGGTCGTTGGTGGTGATGGTCCACATGCGGTCGAGCAGGGTGTACATGTCGCCGTGCACGTCGAGGTGCCCGGAGACGTAGGCTCGCGCCAGCCCGAGCTCGCCCGGTGCCTGGGCGAGGTAGGCGACCGCGATGGGGGACTTCACTTCGAGACGGATGTCCGCGCTGTCCGGCCCGGCCTTGCTGCCGTCGTAGGCCATGAACGCGACACCCGACCCGGGGCCGACGATTCTTTCGAAGATGGACGCCAGTGCCATCTGCTCACCTTCCCCGCACACACTTGTCATACAGGTCCAGCAGGCGACCCCCGGGGTCGTACGCCCGCTTGACCTTCCAATACGCATCGCCGTTGTAGAGCTCCCAGAATTGCTCTCGACGGTAGAAAGAGGTCGAGTACAGCGATTTATGCCCGTCCAGGGCATGAACCTCGTTCTCGATGAGCCGGTTGTAGTAGCCGTCGAACTGGCCGCGCGGCAGCGGGACCATGCCCCAGAAGCCGAAGTTGACGTAGAGCTTGCCGGTCTCCAGCGGGTAGAGCGGCCACTCCGAGCCGGAGCGCAGCGGGCACATCCAGACCGGGGTCATGCCCACCTTGTCGTGGAAGAACGACAGGAACTCCGCGCCCCGCTCGATCGGCACCTCGATGTCCTGGATGACCGACTCGCTCACCGGCTGGTTGCGCCAGCGGTCGATGCGGGCGGTGACGCCGTGCTTGCGGTCCAGCGCCACCAGCTTGCGGTAGACGTCGGAGCGCAGGTAGCGGCGCGGCACCAGCGAGCGCACGACCGGCTGCTGCACGCCGAAGGCGCGCGAGCACCAGAACCAGTCGGTGTCCCAGCGCCACAGGTAGTCGCGCACGGTCAGCCAGTCGCGGTTGCGCGAGCGGATCGACTGGTAGTAGATGCGCATCCCGGTGTAGTCCGAGACGTACGGCGCGCGGTCGGCGAAACGTCCGACGGTGATGTACAGCTCCGACGGCGAGAAGAAGACCCCGTCCACGAAGTCGACCGGCTCCCCGTCGTGCCGCATCGTCTCGCAGATCTCCTGCATGGCCAGCATGCACTTGTCGGCGTCGGTGAACCGCAGGTGCGTGAGCTGCACGTACGGCTGGACCGGCTTGAGCTTGATGCGCAGCCGCAGCGCGTAGCCCAGGGTGCCGTAGGAGTTGGCGAAGGCCCGGAACAGGTCGCGGTGCTCGTTGTCGTCGGTGGCGACCAGGATGCGCCCGTCGCCGGTGAGGATCTCCATCTCCTCGACCGACTCGTGCGGCAGGCCGTCGCGGAAGCTGGTGGACTCGATGCCGAGCCCGGTCACCGCCCCGCCCAGGGTGATGGTCTTGAGCTGCGGCACCACCGTAGGCATGAGCCCGTAGGGCAGGGTGGCGTCGACCAGGTGCTCGTAGGTGGTCATCCCCTGCACCTCGGCGGTCATCGTCGCCGGGTCCACCGAGATGACCTCGTCCAGGTCACGGGCCGAGAGCTTGGCGGCCTTGCCCCCGTCCCGGAACCTGAACAGGTTCGAGGTGGCCTTGGCCAGCCGTGGCGCCGAGTCCTCCGGGATCTCCGCGTAGGACTGCCTGATCTGCTCAACGGCCCTCTGGTGTGTCGACATGTTCGTCATAGGCCTCCACCCCCAAGAGATCGTCCGTCTGACCGTATCTCTCTGAATCACCATGGAACAGACCGGGGTCGTTAATGCCGTGAAAACTTGCGGTCAGCGCCTGTCCACCTGCGGCGACGCACCATTGAGCACATGCGCCACAGGCTCCCCGGAGACCGCGGCGCGCAGGTTGTCGAGCACCACCCCGAACAGTCTCATGGTCGACTGCGGTGTCACCCCCGCGACATGCGGGGACAGCAGAGTGTTGGGCAGTTCAAGGACCGGGTCGGCGGCCGGGAGCGGCTCGCGCTCGAAGACGTCGAGGGCGACGCCGCCCAGGTGCTCCAGGCCGCTCTCCCGGACGATGCCGCCGCGGGCGGCGTTGACCAGCACCGCGCCGGGCTTCATCAGGGCCGGGTCGACCAGGCCGCGCGTGCCGTCGGCCAGCGCGATCACCACCACGACCACGTCGCTGGTGGCCAGGAGGGTCTCCAGCGGCTCCCGCTGCGAGCTGCGGCTCCAGTGGGTGACCTCGCAGCCGAAGGCGGCGAACAGCCGCTCGCACTCGCGGCCGATCGGCCCGTAGCCGACCAGGCCCACCTTCGAGCCGGACAGCTCGCGCGGCTGGAGGGTGAGCTGCGGCCACTCCCCCGCCCGCACCGCGGCGTCGGCCGCCACCAGCTTGCGCAGCAGCGCCAGCGTCGCGGCCAGGCACCATTCGGCCACCGCGACCGCGCTGACGCCCGCGGTGTTGGCCAGGGGGATCCCGGCGGCGGCCAGCGCGTCCAGGTCGTGACCGTCCACGCCGACGCTCGGCTGCTGCACGAAGGCCAGGCGCGGGGCGGCCTTGACCGCCTCGGCGTCCAGGGCCAGTTCTGCGGTGTAGTCGCCGAGCACGATCTCGGCGTCGGCGAGCGCGGCCAGCAGTCCGGCGCGGTCACGGGTGGCCGGCACGCTCAGCTCGATCAGGCCGGCGAGCGGCGCGGTGACGTTGCGGAGCAGATCCAGCGGGAGGGGCGGGAGGGCGAGCACGTGCCACGGCGTCATGGGGCGATCCTGGCACGCCCCACCGGCCCCCGTCATGAGCCGGGCTCAGCCTCGCCGCCCCCCAAAGAGGCTCAGCCTTGGCTGGAGACGGGCGGGACGAAGCTGGCCAGGACCTTGCGCCCCAGCGCCAGGCTCTTGCGCCACTGCTCCTCCGGCGCGGTCCACGACAGCACGTAGACCGTGTCTCCGGCGACCACCGCCCGGCTGAGCTGCCGGTAGACCTGCCCCTCGGCGGCCCAGGTCGCCGACTCGGTCGGCCCGGTCCAGCGCGCCTCCCACTCGACCATGCCGTCGCCCAGCTTGCGCGAGTTCAGCACCCCGTCCGGCAGCAACGTGGTCGCGTCCTGGAGCACCTGGTTCACGTCCAGCGTGGCGTACTGCTGCTGCACGCTGAAATGGCCCGACCTGTCCGCCTTCAGCCACTCGGTGTAGGAGTCGCGCCGCCGCCCGTCCCACCCGACCGGCCGCGCGATCGACCACCCGTCCGGCGAGGTCCAGGTCCGGACCAAGGCTCTCGTACGGCTCGGCGTGGGCGTCGGGGTCGGCGTGGCCGAGACGGTCGGCGTCGGCGTCTCCTCGGCCAGGTGCGGCAACGGCGCCGTGCTGACCCGTTGCGCGACCGCCGGACCGCCCTCGGCCTGCGGCCGGAGTAACACGAAGGCGAGCGTGCCCAGCGCCACCGCCAGCACGGCCGCGGCGAGCGCCAGGACCGTGCGCCCGGCCGGCCGCCCCTCGGGCCGCGGCGGCGCGCCCACGCTGCCGATCGCGGCGAGCAGCCGGTCGGCCTCGGCCGCGCCGATCCGCGCCGCCGGGTCCTTGATCATCAGCCCCTGGAGCACCGGGTGCAGCGCGGGCGGGATGCGCCGGTAGTCGGGCTCCTCCTTGAGCATCGCGGTGAGCGTGGCCATCGGCTCGCCCCGCTCGAACGGCGAGCGGCCGAGCAGCGCGGCGTACAGGGTGGCGCCCAGCGACCACAGGTCGGAGGGCGGCCCGGCCTCGGCGGCGAAGACCCGCTCGGGCGCGAGGAAGGCCGGCGAGCCGGTCACCATCCCGGTGGAGGTGAGCGAGGCGTCGCCCTCGGCGGTGGCGATGCCGAAGTCGGTCAGGACGGCCCGGCCGTCCGGGGTGAGCAGGATGTTGCTCGGCTTCACGTCCCGGTGGATGATCCCGGCCTCGTGCGCGGCGGTCAGCGCCGCGAGCAGTTGCCGGCCGACGTCGGCCGCCTGCCGGACCGGCAGCGCGCCGGCCGTGGCCACGATCTCCTCCACCGAGCGGCCCTGGACCAGCTCCATGATGATCCACGGCCGGCCGTCCTCCTCGACCACGTCGTAGATCGCCACGACCGAGGGGTGGTTCAGCTTGGCGGCGTTGCGGGCCTCCCGGGCCGTGCGCAGCAACTGCCGCTCGCGGTCGAGGTCGGGCAGCCCGGCGGAGAGCAGCACCTCCTTGACCGCGATCGGCCGGTCGAGGAGGGTGTCATGGCCCTCCCACACCACACCCATGCCACCCCGCCCCAGCTCGCTCCGCAACTGGTAGCGCCCGGCGACAATCCGTCCAACCATTCCGAAACCTCCGCGACAAGGGGAAAAGTTTCCCACACGCGTGGCGCGCGTGCTGTGCGCACCGGGCGGATCTTCCCGCTCTCGGGTAACGGGGAGAAATCCCGCCTTGTCAGTGTCGCTGCGGGGTAGGCGCGGCATCGGGGATAAGAATATTGTTCTGGCATTTGCGGCAGCCGTACCAGATTGAAGGGGAGTGCCCGATGGAGCGTCAGGGACCGCTGGCCGGGGTGCGCGTGCTGGAGCTGGCCGGGCTGGCGCCGGGGCCGTTCGCCGGGATGATGCTGGCCGACCACGGGGCCGAGGTGCTGCGCGTGGACCGGGTGGCGGCCGTGAACGACCGGCCGCGCCGCGACGTCATGGACCGCGGCAAGCGCACGATCGGCCTCGACCTCAAGTCGCCCGACGGCGCCGCGGCCTTCCGCAGGCTCGCCGAGCGGGCCGACGTGGTGATCGAGGTGTTCCGGCCGGGCGTCGCCGAGCGGCTCGGCATCGGTCCCGAGGACCTGCACGCGGTCAACCCGCGCCTGGTCTACGGGCGGATGACCGGCTGGGGCCAGGACGGGCCGCTGGCGCCGACCGCCGGGCACGACATCGACTACATCGCCGTCTCCGGCGTGCTGTCCCTGCTCGGCCGGGCCGGGGAGAAGCCGACGCCGCCGATCAACATCCTGGGCGACTTCGCCGGGGGCGGGCTGATGCTGGCCTACGGGGTGCTGCTGGCGTTGCTGGAGCGAGAGCGCACCGGTCGGGGGCGGGTGATCGACGCGGCCATGGTGGACGGCGCGTCGGTGTTGTTCGCCATGTTCCACCAGGCCGCGCGGAGCGGGCACTGGGGGCCGCGCGGCACCAACCTGCTCGACACCGGGGCTCCGCAGTACGACACCTACGAGACCGCCGACGGCGGCTTCCTGGCCGTCGGCTCGCTGGAGCCGCAGTTCTGGGCGGCGATGACCGGCCTGATGGGCGTGGACGACCTGCCCGACCGCGACGACCCCGCGCAGTGGCCGGCCCTGCGCGAGCGGCTGGCCGAGGAGTTCGGGAAGCGCACCCGCGCCGAGTGGGAGAAGATCTTCGACGGCACGGACGCCTGCGTCTCGCCGGTGCTGTCCATGGCCGAGGCGGCCGAGCACCCGCACAACGTCGCCCGCGAGTCCTTCGTCGAGGTCGGCGGGACCAGCCAGCCGCGCCCGGCGCCCCGGCTGCTCGGCACGCCCCTGCCCGACCTGTCGCCGGCCACCCGGCTGACCGACCTGAGCGCCTGGGGCCTGGACGAGCAGGAGGCCGCCCGGCTGCGCGACGGCGGCGTGCTGGCCTGAGCTCAGCCCGCCGCGTAGTCCCTGACCGGCATCGAGTCGTGCAGCCGCAGGCCCTTGGAGTTCAGTTTCGCGAGGGTACGGCTGACGCCGGCGGGCAGCGCGGCGGCGACTCGGGCCCCGTTGACCAGGCCCCAGACGGCGGCGCGGGAGCCCGGGATGAGCGTCTTGGCCGCGCCGAGCGCGAACTTGCGGCTGGCCTGCACGAGCGGCAGGACCTGCCGCTCGTAGGCCTGGAAGGCCGCCTCGTGGTCGCCGCCCGCCTCGGCGAGCTCGCCGGCCAGCACGTAGGCGCCCACCACCGCCAGGCTGGTGCTGCCGCCGACGGCCGGTCCCGGGCAGTAGCCCGCGTCGCCGGCCAGCGTCACCCGGCCGCGTGACCAGGAGTCGAGCCGGAGCTGGGTGATGGAGTCGAAGTAGAAGGCCCCGCCGCCGTCGAGGCGGGCCAGCCAGCCGTCCACCTCGGGGTTCAGGCCGGCGAACACCTGGCGCAGCAGTTCCTTCTGCCGGGGCACGTCGCGGTGGTGGTAGTCGAGCGGCTCGGGGCGGTTGAACAGGAAGACCGCGCGGGCGTCGGGCAGGGTGCGCGCGGTGTAGAGGGCGGCCGCGCGGTTGACGCCCACGTGCAGGCGGGAGTGCGCCTCGCCGGCCGCGGCGAGGTCCTTGGGCAGCGACAGGACGGCGAGGTAGCCGCCGACGTGGTGCTCGGGCACCTCGCCGAAGACCAGCCGCCGCACGGTGGAGTGCAGCCCGTCGGCTCCGATGATCACGTCGTAGCGGCCGGGGGCCGAGCGCTCGAACTCGGCCTCGCCGTCCGGGCCGATGCGGGTGATCGAGTCGCCGAAGAGGTAGCGGGCGTGGTCCTTGCCCGCGTCGTAGTAGATCTCGGCGAGGTCGTCGCGCATGATCTCGACGTGCCGGTCGGAGGTGGCCTGGAAGATCTTGCCCAGGTCGACGTCGACCGCCTTGCGCCGGCCTTCGCGGACCACGCTCATCCGGGTGGCGCCGGTCCCAGCCGCCTCGATCCGGGGCAGCACGCCCATGCGTTCGGAGATCTCCATGGCCGGGCGGAACAGGTCGACGGCGTGGCCGCCGGTCTTGCGGAGCGCCGGCGCGCGCTCGACGACGGTGACGTCGAAGCCGTACCGGGCCAGCCAGTAGGCCAGGACGGGGCCGGCGACGCTCGCGCCGGAGATCAGGATGCTCTTCATAGCGCTCCTTACTTAACGTTAAGTAAGACGGTAGCACGCCCACTTACCTTCCGTTAAGTCAGCTATCCTGAGCCGGTGTCGAGCACCAAGCAGCGCATCCAGCAGGCGGCCCGCGAGCTGTTCGCCCGGCAGGGCGTGCAGAAGACCAGCCTCCAGGAGATCGCCGACGCGCTCGGGATCACCAAGCCGGCGCTCTACTACCACTTCACCTCGCGCGAGGACCTGGTACGCAGCATCGTGCTGCCGATCGTGGAGAACGGCGCCTCGCTGCTGACCCGGCTGGAGGCCGGCGGGCCGGTGCCGCCCGAGGAGCTGCTGGGCGCCTTCTTCGACTTCAACTACGCCCACCGCGAGGACACGGCCATGCTGCTGGGCGAGCTCAGCACGCTGACCGAACTCGGGCTGATCGACCTGGTCATCCAGTGGCGGGAGCGGCTGGGCGCGTTGCTGCTCGGCCCCGAGCCGACGCTCGCCCAGCAGGCGCGCGCGGTGATGGCCCTGGGCGGCATCCAGGACATCACCGTGCAGTTCGCGCACATCCCGGCCGAGGAGCTACGGCCGCTCGCGGTCGAGGCCGCCCTCGCCGCTCTCGGCCTCTGACCGGCTCCGCAGGGGCGGACCCTCGGCCGCCGGGAGGCGGCGGAGCGGCGGGCGTTCGGCCCAGGTGGCCCAGCGCCAGAGCCACTCCACCGGACCCTGGCGGAAGCGGCTCAGCCAGAGCGTGGCGAACAGCCATTCGACCACCAGGATGCCCGCGGCCAGCGCCCAGAACGGCACGTCCACTCCGATCACCCGGTCGACGGCCAGCACGAGTACGGTGGCGGCCAGGTAGCCGGTGAGCGCGGTCCGGCCCAGCGGCTCGAAGAGCGCCCGCAGGAAGCCCCGCGCGGGCGTCTTGAGCAGGAGCAGCAGCCCGCACACGTACACCCCGCCTACCAACAGCCCCGCGACCGCGAGGCGGCGGCCGAAGCCGGGGTCGCCGCCGCCGGAGAACTGGATCTCCACCGCGACGGCCGCGCCCGCGGCGAGGATGAGCCCGGTCATGGCGATGCCGCGCGCCGACTCCCCCAGCCGGGCGATCACCCCGTAGCGGGTCAGCGCCGAGCCGCACAGGAACAGCCCGGAGATCATCAGCAGGCGCTCGCCGCCCGCGACGACCGACGCGATCACCAGGGCCGTGCCCAGCGCCGCCACGGCGGGGCGGGGTAGCCAGGTGGAGGGCAGCAGCACGAGCAGCCCGAGGGCGGCGTAGAAGGTCAGGATGTCGCCCGGCCACAACCCGAACAGGTGGACCAGGCCCAGCGCCAGCAGCGCACCGAGCCGGCGCACCAGCACCAGCCGGGGACTCGCGGTACGGCGGGCCGCCGACTCCAGGAGCAGCGAGAAGCCGACGCCGAAGAGCAGGGAGAAGATCGGGAAGAAGCGCTGGTGCACGAGCAGGCCCATCCACGCCGGTTCGGGCTCGGGCGGGCCGCCGGCGATGGGGTGGATGTTGGCGAGCACGATGCCGCAGAGCGCGAAGCCGCGCAGGACGTCCAGTTCGGCGATCCGGCGCCGCGACGGGGAGGGGGGTCGAGACATGCCATGGATCGTGCGCCGCCGCCCCGGAGCGCCGGATCGGCCGAAAAGCCGATCACGGCGCTTGCGGACCGGTCGTTAGGACGGGGTGGTCACCGTGATCGCCCGATATTGGCCGATATTTCCGGAAACGTCACGGGCTCTGACCTTGAAGCGATACGTCGTCCCGGCGGCCAGCCCGGTCACCCGGAACCGGTTCGGGTAGCAGGTGCCGAGCGAGACCGACCCGTTGACCACCTCGTAGTCGGCGACGGCCACGTTGTCGTAGGGGTTGCGCCAGCTCAGCTCCACCACCCCCGGCTGGACCGAGGCGGTGAACCCGTGCGGCGGATCCGGCGGCACGGTGTCGGCCACCCCGGCCAGCGCCGCCAGCTCGGCGTGCCAGTAGGCCGGGAAGGAGTCCCACGGGAAGCCGCCGGCGTGCAGGGTGTCGTCGGTGACGTAGACGTAGCCCGCGTTGTTGGCCTTGCTCCGGGCCACCGCCGCCGCCATCGCCGCGGCGTCGGGGGCGTCGTGCACGAGGTGCCAGAACTTGCGCGGGTCCGGGTGGGCCGTCTCCCAGGCCGGCGGCACGTGCGCCTGGTAGGCCGCCCAGGTGTTCTCGAAGGAGACGATGACGTCGGCGATCGGCTCGTAGCACTGGCCGACGCCGACGCCGGGGTTGATCACCACCATGTCGCGCGGGTGCCCGGCGCTGAGGTGGTCGCTGAGCTCGGCGTAGGCGTCGGCCTGGTCGCAGCTCGCCACGGTCTGGTCGAGGAAGACGCCGTCGAGCCCGGCCGGGCCGTAGAGCTGGTACCACTCGTCGATGTCGGCCTTGGCCTGGGCGATCCAGTCGGCGGCTGCCGTGCTGCCGGTGCGGGTGAGGTGGCCGGTGGTGCCCAGGTAGCCGGTGTCCACGTAGGCCAGGACGTTGATCCCGGCGTCGTGCAGCGTGGAGACGGCCGAGGCCCAGGCCGGGTCGAAGGGCGACTCGGCGCGGCTGGCCGAGCCGTTGACCACGACGAGCTCCACGGCCGGCACGTTCTGCGCCAGCCGTACGAACTCCTCGGGGTGCGCGTCGGGCGCCCAGTAGGCGGGCACGCCGGCGAGCTGGTGCGGCGCGGCCGCCCGGGCGGGCGCGGCGGGCGCGAGCAGCGCGAGCGCGGCCAGCACGGCGAGCAGGGGTCTGTGTCTCATGGGGAGTCCGGCCTCCACGCGGGGTGATCACCGAAAGAGAACACGACGTTACCCTCTGCGGCGATCTCGCGCCCGGTGAACAAACACCGAGAAAGTACGGCAAAGCCTCAAGTCAGGCCGGAGCCGCCGGCAGCTCGACCGTGACGGTGAGCCCGCCCTCCTCGCGCGCCGTGGCGTGGACGACGCCGCCGTGCGCCTCGGCGATGGTCTTGACGATGGACATGCCCAGCCCGGTCCCCCGGTCGGAGTTGACCCGGTCGCCGTGCAGCCGCCGGAACGGCTGGAAGATCGACTCCAGCTCGTACGGCTGGACCGGCAGCCCGGTGTTGGCGACGACGAGCTCCACCCGGTCCTGGCGCTGCCGGGTGGTCACCCAGACCTCGCCGCCCGGCTGGTTGTGCCGGACGCCGTTCTCCACGAGGTTCTGGACCAGCCGCTCCACCAGCACGGGGTCGCCCTCGACCGGGCCGGCGTCGAGCAGGCGGTGCAGCCGGACCTCCCGCCCGGCCGCCTCCCCCGCCGCCAGGTCGAGGGCGTGCTCGACCACGTCGGACAGGTCGAAGGCGCGCCGGTCGAGCACCTCCTGCTCGCCCTCGGCCAGGGCCAGCAGACCGCCGATGAGCCGTTCGTGCCGCTCGTTGACCACCAGCAGCGACTCGCCGAGCCGCCGCACCTCCTCGGGGGCACCGGGCCGGCGCACGGCGACGTCGACCAGCGTGCGGTTGATCGCCAGCGGGGTGCGCAGCTCGTGCGAGGCGTTGGCGACGAAGCGGCGCTGCGCGTCGAAGGCCCGCGACAGCCGGGCGAGCATGGTGTCGAAGGTGTCGGCCAGCTCCTTGATCTCGTCCTGGGGCCCGCGGTGGTCGATCCGGTCGGTCAGGTCGTGCGACTGGGCGACCTGGCGGGCGGTGCGGGTGATCTGCCGCAGCGGGCGCATCACCACGGCCGACAGCCGCCAGCCGAGGAAGGTGGCCAGCCCGCTGCCGCCGGCCAGCGCGACCAGGCCGACGTTGCGCACGGCCTCCAGGGTGTGCGCCTGGTAGAGGCGGCGGATCTGGACGCCGCGCAGGTTGGCGACCTCCCAGCCGCGCGAGTTCCGCGGATAGATCCGGTCGCCGGCCAGGACGTACTCGGGGTTGCGCCAGCCGGGCACGGGTTCGAGCTGGGACCGCACCAGGAAGTAGAGCCCGCCGAGCAGCAGTCCCCCCAGCACCAGGAACAGCCCTCCGCAGGCGAGGGCGAAACGCAGCCGGACGCTCATCCGAGCCGGTACCCCACGCCGGTGACGGTCTCGATCACCTGCGGCTCGCCCAGCTTGCGGCGCAGCTTCACCATGGTCGTGCGGACGGTGTTGGTGAACGGGTCGATGTGCTCGTCCCAGACCTTCTCCAGCAGCTCCTCGGCCGAGACGACCGCGCCGCGCGCCCGCATCAGCTCGGCCAGCACCCCGAACTCCTTGCGCGCCAGCGGCACGTAGCGGCCGTCGCGGAAGACCTGCCGCAACCCCCGGTCGAGGGTCAGCCCGGCCCACTCCAGCACCGGCGGATCGGCCGGGCGCGCCCGCCGGCCCAGCGCGTGCACCCGCGCCAGCAGCTCCTCGAAGGCGAACGGCTTGGGCAGGTAGTCGTCGGCGCCGAGCGACAACCCGGTCACCCGCGCCTGGACCTCCCCCGAGGCGGTCAGCATCAGGATGCGCACCAGGCCGCCGGCCACCCGGCGGCAGACCTCGTCGCCGTGCACCTCCGGCAGGTCCCGGTCGAGGATGAGCACGTCGTAGTCGTGCACCGCCAGCCGCTCGAGCGCCGCGGCGCCGTCGTTGGCGACGTCCACCGCCAGCGCCTCGGCCCGCAAGCCCTCGGCCAGCGAGTCGGCGAGCATCCGCTCATCCTCCGCGATCAGAATCCGCACCACGTCCCCCGTGATCATGGCCTGTCCGACGTAACGCGAGCGTAACCAGTTTTGGTAACGGCCGGGTTATGGGCATATGGGTGGACTTGCTGGTCATGTTGCTGACCAGAAGTGTGCCAACCGGCGTCGCCACCCTGCCCCGCCGATCCGGCCACCCGGCCTTCGCCGTGCTGCTGGCGGCCGGGGCATTGCTGCGGATCGTGGTGATGCTCGGCTACGAGAGCGCCGAGCTGTTCTGGTACGACTCCTTCAGCTACCTGGACACGGCGCTGCATCTCAAGCCGTCTGGAGCGTTCCACCCGGCCGGGTACCCGGCTTTCCTGGCGGTGCTGTCCCCCTTCGGGTCGGTACGGCTGATCGCCGGGGTCCAGCACGGGCTCGGGCTCGGGGTCGCGGTGCTCACGTACGCGCTGATGCGGCGGCGGGGGCTGCCCGCGTGGGGCGCCTGCCTGGCGGCGGTCCCGGTGCTGTTCGACCCGGCCTTCCTGCGGATCGAGCACGCGATCCTGTCGGAGTCACTGCTGATCGTGCTGCTCGTGGGCGCGGTGACCGTGCTGCTGTGGCGGCTGAGCGTGGTCAACGCCGCGCTGGCCGGCGTGCTGATCGCCTGCGCCGGGCTGGTGCGCTCGGCGGCGGTGCCGCTGCTCGGCCTGTTCGGGCTGTACCTGCTGGTCAAGCGGACCGGGTGGCGGCCCCTGGTGGCGTTGCTGATCGCCGGTGGGCTGCCGCTGCTCGGCTACGCCGCCTGGTTCCAGCAGCACCACGGCCGCTTCGCGCTGAGCGGCGCGGACGGGGTCTCGCTCTGGGCCCGGTCGATGACCTTCGCCGACTGCGCCCGCATCCGGCCGCCGGCCGACCTGGCCCGGCTCTGCCCGAACGGGACCGTGGTCGACGCCGCGTCCGAGTACGTGTGGGCGCCCGGCGCCTCGCTCAACCGGCTGGGCGGCGACCGGTTCCGGCACAACGCGCTCGCCCGCCGCTTCGCGCTCGCGGCCATCACCGCCCAGCCGTTCGACTACGTGGCCGACATCGCTCGGGACGCGACGCTGCCCTGGTCGCTCACCCCGGTCGCCCACCCCAAGCGGGTGCCGAGCCTCACCGACCTGCCGGTCGGGTCGTGGGGGCTGCCCGAGCAGTTCGGGCTGGTCGCCAAGGTGCGGGCCGAGTACGACCCGTCGATCAGGGGGGTGAGCTCGGTCGAGCCGTGGTCGAAGCTCCTGGGGGCCTGGCCGTGGCCGTACGTGCTGCACGGGCCGATCTTCCTGGTGATGCTGGCCGCCGGGCTGCGCCGGCCGTCGCTGCCCTGGGCGGTGGGGCTCTTCCTCTACCTGGGGCCGATCGCGGCCATGGACTTCGACCACCGGTACATGCTCCCTTCGGTACCGCTGGCCTGCCTGGGGGCGGCGCTGGCCTTCGCACCAGTGAGATCCAAGTGACCCGCAATCCCTCCTGAGCAGCATGGGACCCCTTCGTGTCATGAGAAAGGGACCCCCAAGTGAAGAGGACAGCACTGCTGCTGAGCGCCTTCCTGCTCGGCAGCCTGCTGGCCGTTCCCCCCGCAGCAGCCTCCGCCGCCGCACCGGCGAAGGTCGCGGTCACCAAGGTGAAGGCCGGCCCTCGGTCGTACTCAGGCACCTGCCCCACCACCGTCGGCTTCTCGGCGGTCCTCGTGGGCAAGGGCTCGGTACGGTACCGCTGGGTCAGGGGAGACGGCAGCAAGGGCAAGACCAAAACCATCCGCCTCAACGGCAAGGCCACGATCCGCGACCGGCAGACCTTCGACCGCTCCATCCGCGGCTGGCAGGCCGTCCAGATCGCCGGCCAGAAGGGCCTGTCCAAGAAGGCCCACTTCACCGTCGACTGCGAGACCACCTACGACACCGCCGCCCCGCTGCCCCAGGGCACCGCCGGCCAGCCCACCGTCGCCGCCGCGCACGTCACCGCCTCGACCAGCGGCACCACCTGCCCGGTCACCGTGACCTTCACCGGCACCATCCAGGTCTCGCACACCCCGGCCCGCATCGCCTACCGCTGGATCGACAGCGCCGCCGGCCAGAGCCGCGTCGAGTACGCCGACTTCCCCGCCGGCGCACCCCGCAGCAAGACCGTCACCTCCACGCTCGGCCTCTCGGCGACCGGCACCGGCTGGCGGCCATCGACCTGCTCGGCAACGGCCACGACTCCGGCCGCGCCACCTACACGGTCACCTGCGCCACCCCGCCGCCCGCCGGCCAGGAGTACGGCGTGGCCATCACCGAACTCACCCCCGGCGACCACACCGGCTCCTGCGCCAAGCCGGTCGCCTACCAAGCCACCGGCGTCATCACCCGCAAAGCCGGCACCGCCGCCACGATCAAATACCACTGGGTCCGCGACGGCCAGGCCGGCGACGAGCAGACCGCCACCTTCGCCAACGGCACCGCCACCGCCACCCTCGCCTGGCACCACGCCGGCCGCGAGGAGAAGGCCGGCACCCGGCACACCGTCGAACTGCGCCTGACCGGCGGCAAGGGCACCGCGACCAAGACCTACACCTTCACCTGCAAGGACGCCCCCGAGGCCGACGTCAGGATCGCCGACCTCGAGGTCGGCGCCTACAACGGCTCCTGCACCCCGCCCCCGCAGCTCACCGCGCGGGCCGCGCTCCAGGCCTCGCAGGCCGGGACCGTCGAGTACCACTGGGTCGTGGACGGCAAGGCGAGCGCCGGGGAGAAGCACACCTTCACCGCCCCCGGCCAGACGCGGGTGGACCACGTCTTCACCGCCACCCGGCCCGGCAAGGTCGAGCTGGTCGTCGACAACTACAACAAGCCGCGCGCGGCCTACGACTTCCACGTCACCTGCAACACCAACGACCCCCAGCCGGTCGTGACCGTCGACCGGCTGGCGTCCACCGCCCAGGGGACCGGCGGGCTGTGCCCGTGGAACGCGCAGATCACCACGAAGCTCAAGGCCGACCGGGCCGCCACCGTGCGCTACCGCTGGGTGCACAACGGCGTCCGGCAGCCGGAGCAGTCGGTGGCCCTGGCCGCCGGGCAGAGCGTGGAGATCAGCCGCCCCGTCACGCTCGGCAAGAACGGGCCGCTGAAGATGGCCGTGGAGGTCCTGTCGCAGAACGAGCCGTCCGCCGAGGCCGACTTCCCCTGGTCCTGCCACGTCGCGGCGGCCGACCGGCTGGAGGTCACCCCGGCGAACTACGAGGGCCCGTGCACCAGGGACGGCGAGCCCCTGACCATCCGGGTCGGCGGAAACCTGCGCACCACCCAGGCGCGGACCATCCGCTACCAGGTCATCGACCAGAACGGCGTCGCGCTGCACCCCGAGCCGTTCACCTACACCTTCAAGTCCGGAGGCACGGCCGGCTTCGGCGTGGACATCCCGCGGCGCACCAGCTTGGAGGGGACCGTCCGCATCCGGTTCCTGGAGCCGGACGACGGCTTCGTGAGCATGGCGGTGCCGATCAAGCGCATCTGCCGCGCGAACTGAGCTAGCCCAGATCGGCGGGGATCGTCAGGTTCGCGCCGACCCGGATCTTCGCCCCGTCGCACGTCACCCGCGCCCGTCCCGGGACGATGACGGTGAGCAGGGAACGCGCGGGGGGCGAGGTCAAGGTGGTGGACTCGGCCGTCTTCAGATAGCCGGTCGAGATCCGCCCCACCTTGCGCGCGGGCGGGGCCGCGGGCACGCAGCCGGGCATCTCGAACTGCACGAGGGTGAGCTGAGCCCCGGGCGCGAGATGCCAGACGGTGCGGATCCTGCGGCCGCCGCCGGCGCTGTCCAGCACGGCCATGGCGTCCGGTCCGTGGTGGACCAGCACCTTCCTGGTACGGCTGACGCCGAAGGCGTCGTCGGTGAGCTCGTACGCCTGCCGTACCGGCTGGATGCGGGAGCGGACCAGGCGGGTGGCGGTGCCGGGCCGGAAGCGCTCGCCCTCGACCAGCGGCACGTTGTGCGCTTCGGGGGTCGCGGTCCAGGCCACGTAGGGGCTCTTCTCGTAGGAGTGGAAGCCGGCCTCGACCAGGAGGTCCTGGCCGCCGGCCCGGTAGGTGAGCCCGAGGTGGTCCTCGTGACCGTGCAGGCGGCGGCCGGGGCCGAAGCGGATGGAGTAGTAGGCGGCCTTCGGCCCCCAGCCGCCGCGGCCGAAGACGTAGCCGCCGGTGAAGACGCCGACCGGCGAGGATGGCCGCGGGAACCCGGTGGGCCGCAGGTCGGCGGGGCTGTCGCCGAGCGGCACGAGCCGGCCGTCGGGCCGGGTGGCGTGCGCGATGTACGTCTCCAGCGCGGTCCGCCTGGCCCGCAGCCCGGCCGGCAGGGCGAGGCCGCAGCGGCGGGCGGCGGTGAAGGCGACGCCGAGGCGCTGGTGGACGTAGACGCCGTAGCGCGGGGCCTGTTCCGCGAGCGCCCCCTGCCCGTCGATGGCGAGCTCGGCCGAGCTGGTCATCCGGCGCAGCGCCAGGTCGCGCCAGCCGGCGACGTCGAGCCGGCAGCCCAGGCTGAGCAGGGCGATGTCCTGGTCGAGGCCGTGGTTGTGACCGGCGCGGTAGAGGGACGGATCGCTCAGGACCCGGGCGTGCTCGGCCATGCTCTCGGCCAGCCAGCCGTCCCGCACGTGCTCGCTGAGGCAGACGAGGGTGGGAGCGCGCAGGGCGACGGCGTGCTCGGCCCAGGCCCACTCGCTGGTGCCGGAACCGCCGCGCGGGTTGTCCTCCACCCAGTCCCTGGTGATGCGCTTGGCACGTTCCAGGTAGGCGCCGTCGCCGGTCCGCTCGTACTCGACGATCAGGCGGCCCATCCAGCGCAGGGCGTGCAGGCTCAGCATCCACGAGCGGTTGCGGTGCGGGTCCATGCGCCAGTCGAGATCCGCGCCGAGCTCGACCGGCGGCAGGCCGTGGAAGGAGACCGGGCCCTTCAGCGCGTCGGCCTGGGCGAACTGGGCGCGGTCGCAGACCGGCCGGCCCGCGGTCCCGGCGAGGCTGGGCACCGCCGGGCGGTCCCACAGCGTCAGGGAGATCAGGACGAGCAGGCCGGCGAGCACGATCCGGCGCGTCCTCATCTGCTCACCGGGCCCTGGTCGGTCCAGCCGGCATGGGCGATCAGTTCCGGACGCCCGTCGGTCACCGAGGCCAGCACCTGGCCGTCGGCCGGATCGATGATCAGCTCCCGGTGGGCCGGGCGCGGCCAGGCCAGGTCGTAGGCGAAGGCCATGCCGGACCGGCCGCGCTCGTCGGTGGCCGGGCCGAGCAGGCGCACCGCGGGCAGCCCGGCCAGCGCCCGGTAGGCCGCCGCCCGGACCGCGGGCGGGGCGGGTTTGCTCCACAGCAGCCCGCTGAGCGCGTCGGCGAGCACGCCCTCGCGGGTCCTCCCGGCCAGGTCGGCGGGCAACAGCGCGCTCATCGCGGCGGTCAGCCGGTCGGGGTCGGCGGGCAACTCCTGGATCTGCGCCAGGCTGAGGCCGCGCCCGGCGACGGTGAACGGCCGCGCGAGCGGCGTGGCCTCGCCCCGGCCGCCGGTGCGCTGCCACGCGCCGCCGGTCCTGGCCGCCCACAGCTCGCTCACCCGGCCGCCGGCGATCCGCTGGACGTGCCAGAACCGGCCCTGCCCGGCCACCGGGGCGCTCTCGACGTGGCTCGCCGCGGCCAGCAGGATGGACCGCCCGCTGAGCCGCACCGGCTCGCCGGTCGCCGCGGGTCCGGCCGGGGGGTTCGCGTCGAGCCGGGGCACCACCACGATCAGGGCCGCGGCGGCGACCAGGGCCGCCGACCACGCGCCCAGGACCCGCGTCCCCGGGCGGCGCGACGAACGCACCCGGCCGCGCGGTCCGGTCTGCCGGGTCCGTTCTTGCTCCACGCGCGCCCACACCCGGGAGCGTGCGCCGGGGTCGGCGGGCGGCTCGCCGTACAGGTCGATCACCTCGCGCAGCTCATCCATGACCGGCCTCCATGGGGTTGGCGCCGCCCAGCGCGTCGCGCAGCTTCCTCCTGGCCCTGCTGAGCCGGGAGCCGACCGTGCCGTACGGGATGCCGAGCGCCTCGGCGATCTCCTCGTGCGAGAGCCCGGCCAGGGCGACGAGCAGGAGCACGTCGCGGTCGCCGGAGTTGAGCCGGGCGATGGCCGCGGCCAGGCTGGGGCGCAGGCTCTGCGCGCTGACGCGGGCGGCCACCCGCTCCTCGTGCCCGGCGCCCGCGGGGTCGGGCACGCCGTGCCGGGCGATGGCCCGCAGCGCCCTGACCTCGGCCCGGCGGTGCTTGCCGACCAGGTTGGTGGCGATGCCGTACAGCCAGGTGCGGACCGAGGCCCGCGCCGGGTCGTAGTGCTCACGCTTGCGGTAGGCGGCCAGGAAGGTCTCCGCGACCACGTCCTCGGCGTCGTCCACCCCGAGGCGTTGGGCCACGTAGCGGTGGATCTCCCCGAAGTACGCGTCGAACACCTCGCTGAAGGAGTCGGCGAGGTTCGGCACCTCGGTCACGGTCATCTGAAGCCTTCCGGAAACGAAAGCGGTCGAGGGGTATCACCCGTTCGACCGCTTCGCTTTCACGCAGGTTCAGGAAATTTCATACAGAAAGGTAAATGTCCGCCCCGCCATCGTGGTGGACCTCGAGGTCGGTCCGGAAGGACCGGGCCGGCTGGGCGCCGGACTCGGTGAGCTTCCAGATGTGCTGCCACGCCTCGATCAACGCGCCCGGCATCTGGCCGCGCACCTCGATCCGCACCGTCGGCGCCGCCGGCACCCGCACGGCCACCATGCCCTCGGGCAGCTTGGGCACCGCGCGCACAGCCACGCCCACGACCTGCGTGTAGGCGCCGTGGTGATCGCTCTCGTAGTCGGTCAGCACCGCGTAGAGATTCTCGTCCATCCGCCCCGGCACGTGCGCGAAAGCCCCCGGCGCTCCGGCCCGCTGCCACAACCGCGGCAGCCGGGCGCGCTCCGGATCCGCCTCATCGGCGTTCGACGTCCGTACGGCGAGGCCGACCACTAGGAGTTCACTCCGGTCGATCACGTCCATGCATCCGATCATAAGGGCTGATGAACAGGGGAAAGCTCTTTCATGCCCCATCGCCGAATAAGGTAGACGAACGTGAAGTTTCTTAACGGGATCGAGCCCGCGCACGACCTGACCTACAGCGACGTCTTCATGGTGCCCTCGCGCTCCTCGATCGGCTCCCGGCTGGCCGTGGACCTGTCGACCACCGACGGCACCGGCACCACCATCCCGATCGTGGTGGCCAACATGACCGCTGTCGCGGGGCGGCGCATGGCCGAGACGGTCGCCCGCCGGGGCGGCATCGCGGTCATCCCGCAGGACATCCCGATCGACGTCGTCGCCGAGGTGGTCGACTGGGTCAAGCACCGCGACCTGGTCCACGACACCCCGCTCACGCTGACCGCGCACGCCACCGTCGGCGAGGCGCTCAACCTGCTGCCCAAGCGCGCGCACGGCGCGGTGATCGTGGTCGACGGCGAGCACCGCCCGATCGGCGTGGTCACCGAGGCCGACTGCTCGGGCGTGGACATGTTCACCCAGATCGAGCAGGTCATGTCCACCGAGCTCCTCACACTGCCGGCCGGGCTCGACCCTCGGGCCGCCTTCGACCGGCTGCACGAGGGCCGCCACCGGCTGGCCCCGATCGTGGACGGGCAGGGCCGGCTGATCGGCATCCTCACCCGTACCGGCGCGCTGCGCGCCACCCTCTACCAGCCCGCGCTCGACGCGCAGGGCCGGCTGCGCATCGCCGCGGCGGTCGGCGTCAACGGCGACGTCGCGGCCAAGGCCAAGGAGCTGCTCGAAGCCGGCGTCGACTGCCTGGTCGTCGACACCGCGCACGGGCACCAGGAGAAGATGATCTCCGCGCTGCGGGCCGTACGGGCGCTGGAGCCCGGGGTGCCGGTCGCGGCGGGCAACGTGGTGACCGCCGAGGGCGTCAAGGATCTGGTGGACGCGGGCGCGGACATCATCAAGGTCGGCGTCGGCCCCGGCGCGATGTGCACCACGCGGATGATGACCGGCGTGGGCCGGCCGCAGTTCTCCGCGGTGCTGGAGTGCTCGCTGGAGGCGCGCCGCCTGGGCCGGCACGTGTGGGCCGACGGCGGCGTGCGCCACCCGCGCGACGTGGCCCTCGCGCTGGCCGCCGGCGCGGCCAACGTGATGATCGGCTCGTGGTTCGCCGGGACCTACGAGTCCCCCGGCGACGCGCGCACCGACGCCAAGGGCAGGGTCTACAAGGAGAACTACGGCATGGCCTCGGCGCGGGCCGTCCGGCTGCGCACCGCCGAGGACTCGCCGTTCGACCGGGCGCGCAAGGCGCTGTTCGAGGAGGGCATCTCCACCTCGCGGATGTACCTCGACCCGGCGCGCCCGAGCGTCGAGGACCAGATCGACGCCATCGTCGCCGGCCTCCGCTCCTCGTGCACCTACGCCGGCGCGGCCAGCCTGGAGGAGTTCCACGAGCGCGCGATCGTCGGCATCCAGAGCTCCTCCGGCTACAGCGAGGGCATGCCGCTGCACCAGAGTTGGTAGCTTGGGACGTTCGCTCGAAATCAAGGAGAAACACGTGGCACTCGAGAAGCCGGAAATCGACTTCCCGGAGGGCAACCCGCCCGCCGACCTCGAGATCGTCGACATCTGGGAAGGTGACGGCGAAGAGGCCAAGCCCGGACACAACGTCAACGTCCACTACGTGGGCGTGGCGTTCTCCTCCGGCGAGGAGTTCGACGCGTCCTGGAACCGCCGGGACAGCTTCGAGTTCCCGCTCGGCGCGGGGCGCGTCATCGCGGGCTGGGACCAGGGCGTCGCCGGCATGAAGGTGGGCGGCCGCCGCAAGCTGGTCATCCCGCCGCACCTCGGCTACGGCAACCGCGGCGCCGGCGCCGCGATCAAGCCGGGCGAGACCCTGATCTTCGTGGTCGACCTGCTCGGCGTGCGCTGACCCTGGCGCGCGTGAAGGGCGGGCCCCTGCCGGGGTCCGCCCTTCACGTTTTCCTCCCGGTCTCCGGTGGTTTCCGGTTCCCGGTTTTTCCTGGTGTACGGCGGGCGTGGGCTCCTCTTCCTCTTGCTCTGCCGTACACCTGGCTTCTAGTGGCTGACCAGCTCCTTGTCCTCCGCGGCAGCCGGGGCGGCCTCGGTCGGCGGGACGCGGCGCAGCAGCCCGATCGACAGCAGCGCCCCGATGATCACCAGCCCCGCCGCGACGCCGGCCGCGACGTTGAGCCCGCCGGTGAAGGCGTCACGGGCCTGGGCGGCCAGGTCGGCCCCGCCGAGCGAGAGCGCGGTGGTCAGGTTCTCGGCGGCCTGCGCCGGGACCCCGGCGGGCAGCAGCGCGGCGTAGACGGCGGTGCCGACGCTGCCCAGCAGCGCGACGCCGAGCGAGGTGCCGAGGTCGCTGGCGGTGGTGGTCACCGCGGAGGCGGCTCCGGCCTTCTCCGGCGGCGCCGCGCCGATCACCAGGCCCGGGGTGAGCGCCATGGTCGGCGCGATGCCCGGGTAGAGCACGAAGAACCCGGCGACCAGCAGCGGCAGCCCGTCGACGCCGACCTGGGTGAGCATGATGTAGCCGACCGCCTCGACCAGCAGGCCCGCGGCGATCACGTAGGCCGGGCGGATGCGCCGGGCGATGGCCGGGGTGTAGGTCGAGACCGCGACCAGGGCCAGCGCGGCGGGCAGGATCCACAGGCCCGACTCCAGCGGCGACAGCTCGGCGACGAGCTGCAGGTACTGGGTGAAGAGCAGGTAGACGCCGCCCAGGGCGACCGCGGCGAGCATGAAGACCGCCAGCGCGCCGCTGAACAGCCGGTTGGTGAACAGCCGCACGTCCAGCAGCGGCGTCTCCAGGCGGAGCTGACGGCGGACGAAGGCGGTGCCGAGCACGAGCCCCGCGGCGATGGTGAGCAGGGCGGCGGCGGTGGGACCGGCCTTGGCCAGCTCCTTGATCCCGTAGACCAGCGGCAGCAGCGTCGCCATCGACAGCACCACGCTGAGCGCGTCCAGGCGGCCTGTACCGCCCGGCGCCTTGTACTCCGGCACCAGCAGCGGCGCGCCGACCAGCACCAGGGCCATCACCGGGACGCCGGCCAGCAGCGCCGCGCCCCACCAGAACGACTCCAGCAGCACGCCGCCGACCAGCGGCCCGAGCGCGACGCCCGCCGAGATGGAGGCGGCCCACAAGCCGATCGCGGTGGCCCGCTGCCTGGCGTCGTGGAACATGTTGCTGATCAGCGACAACGTCGAGGGCATCACCGCCGCCGCGCCCACGCCCATCACCGCACGGGCGGCGACCAGCAGTTCGGCGGTCGGCGCGAAGGCGGCCACCGCCGAGGCGACGCCGAAGGCCGCCGCACCGAACAGCAGCACCTTGCGGCGGCCGATCCGATCGCCCACGGTGCCCATGGCCACCAGCAAGCCGGCCATCATGAAGCCGTAGATGTCATTGATCCACAGCAGTTGCGCCCCGCTGGGCCGCAGGTCCGCGGCGATCTGGGGCGTGGCCAGGAACAACACGGTCATGGCCAGGAAGAGCAGGACGGTGGGAAGCAGCAGCACAGAGAGGCCGAGCCACTCCCGAGCACCCGCGCGGTTCATTCGATCTCCTTAAGCATCTGTTCAAGCAGGTCCGCGGGATACACCGCCGGCCGGTCCGCAGGGACCTCGCAGGGGGTGACCACCACGTAGGCGTCGGCGTCGGCCAGCCACGGCCCCAGGTCCGCCGCCGGGGCCACCGACAGGTCGATCAGATCGACCTCCAGCCCTTGCAGGCAGGCCTGTTCCGCCAGCCAGTCGGCCAGCTTCCGGCCGGGGCCGGAGCGGTCGACGAGAATCGCCACTCGCATGTCCCACACAGTGCCGGGCGGCCCTACGGATCGGCTCCAGATCCGCTTTGGGTACGGTGACCCCATGCGTTTCGGGGTGCTTGGTCCGCTGGAGGTCCACGACCCGGACGGCCGGCCGGTCAGGATCCCCGAGGTGAAGGTCCGCACCCTGCTCGCCGCCCTGGTCGTCGAGGCCGGCCGCGTCGTTCCCGCCGACCGGCTGATCGACCATCTGTGGCCCGGCCGGCTGCCGGCCAGCCCTACGGGTGCGCTCCAGACGCGCGTCTCGCAGCTTCGCCGCGCGCTCGGCCGCGACCTGGTCGTGTGGCGCGCGCCGGGCTACGTGCTCGACGTGCCGGCCGACGCGGTCGACTCGCTGCGCTTCCAGTCACTGGTGGTCCAGGCGCGGGCCCTGGCCGATCCCGCCGAGCGGGCGCGGCTGCTGGCCGAGGCGCTCGGGCTGTGGCGGGGCGAGGCGCTGCCCGACTTCGCCGACGAGGAGTTCGCCGCGGCGGAGATCGCCCGGCTGACCGAGGTACGGCTGACCGCGCTGGAGGAGTGGGCCGAGGCGCGGCTCGACCTCGGCGAGCACCAGGCGCTGGCCGACGAGCTCGGCGACCTGGTCGCCCGGCACCCGCTGCGCGAGCGGCTGCGGGCCGTCCACCTGCGGGCGCTGTACCGCGCCGGACGGCAGAACGAGGCCCTCGACGGCTACCGCGAGGTGCGCGAGCGGCTGGCCGACGAGCTCGGCGTCGATCCCGGACCCCAGCTCACCGCCCTCTACCAGGCGATCCTCGCCCAGGACCCCGACCTGGAGGCGCCCGCCGCGCCCGCGGGCAACCTGCCCGTGCCGCTGACCCCGCTGGTCGGCCGGGCCGAGACGGTGAGCGAGCTCGGCCGGGCCCTGGCCGAGGCGCGGCTCGTCACGCTCACCGGGCCCGGCGGGGTCGGCAAGACCCGGCTGGCCCTGGAGGTGGGCGGTTCCGTCTCCGGGTTCACCGACGGGGTGTGGCTGGCCGAGCTCAGCCCGGTCCATCCGGCCGACGGCAGCGCCACCCCCGATCTGGAGGTACTGCTCGCCGAGACGGTCTCGGCCGCGCTCCGGCTCCGGGACGAGAGCGCCGCCGCCCCCGGCGCGTGCGCCGCCGAACGCCTGGCCGAGAGCCTGCGCGGCAAGCGCATGCTCCTCATCCTCGATAACTGCGAGCACGTGATCGAGGCCGCCGCGCACCTGGCCGCCCGCCTGCTCGGCACCGCCCCTGACCTGCGCATCCTGGCCACCAGCCAGCGCCCGCTCGGCCTGGCCGGCGAGCTGCTGCGGCAGGTCCAGCCCCTGGCCGAGCCCGCCGCCGCCGAACTGTTCGCCCAGCGCGCCCAGCTCACCCTCGACGCCGGCACCGCCGCCGCGGTGGCCACCATCTGCCGCCACCTCGACGGCCTGCCGCTGGCCCTCGAACTGGCCGCCACCCGGGTCCGGGCCCTCGGCGTGCAGGAGCTGGCCGCCCGGCTGGAGGACCGCTTCCAGCTCCTCACCACCGGCCACACCGGCGCGCCCGCCCGCCAGCGCACCCTCCGCGCGATGATCGACTGGAGCTGGAGCCTGCTCGGCGACGACGAGCGGACGCTGCTGCGCCGCCTGGCGGTCCAGGCCGACGGCTCCACTCTGCGAGCGGTCGAGCAGATCGCCGGGGAGACCGGGCTGGACGTGCTCACCGTGCTGCCCGCGCTGGTCGACCGCTCGCTGGTCGCCCTCTCCACCGTCACCGAGCCGCCGCGCTACCGCCTCCTGGAGTCGGTCGCCGCGTACGCCTCGGAGCGGTTGCGGGAGGCGGGCGAGGACGAGCTGATCTCCTCGCGGCACCGCGCCTACTACGCCGGCCTGGCGGTGACGGCCGAGCCGTACCTGCGGGGGCCGGAGCAGCGGCACTGGCTGGCCGTGCTGGACGCCGAGACCGGCAACCTGCGCCTGGCACTCGACTCCGCCCTGCGGCACGGCGAGCACGCCCGGGTGCTGGCCATGGTCAACGCGCTGGCCTGGTACTGGGTGCTGCGCGGGCGGCTGGGCGAGGGGCGGCGCTGGCTCACCATCGCCGCCGGCTTCGAGTCGGCCGGGCTGGAGCCGGCGCGGCGGGTCGCCCGGCTGTGGCTGGCCGCCTTCTCGCTCCGCGTCGGCGAACTGCCCAGCGACCTCGCCCCGGGCGGCGACTCTCTTGAGCCGGCCGAGGCTTCCTTGGAAGTGGCCAGGGCTTCACTGGAGCCGGCCAGAGCCTCGACGGAGGTGGCCAGAGCCTCGACGGAGGTCGCCAGGGCCTCGACGGAGGTGGCCAGGGCTGAGTGGTTCCTGATCCACTCCAGGCTCGGCGTCGGCGACCAGCCCGAGCTGGAGGAGACCGCCCGCCGTACCCTCGCCGCCTTCACCGCGACCGCCGACCGGTGGGGCACCGCGGCGGTCCTGTCCACCATGGCCAGGCAGGCGATGCTACGCGGCGATCTAGTACGGCTCGCGCAGTACGGCGAGCAGAGCCGCGCCCTGTTCGAGGAGCTCGGCGACCGCTGGGGCCTGCTGTACGCCCTGTCCTCGCTCGGCTCGCACGCGGAGATCACCGGCGACTACGTCCGGGCCGAGCGGATGCACCGCGAGGCCCTGCGCCTGGCCGAGGAGCTCGCCCTGGGCTCCGAGGCCGCCAACCAGCTCGCCTACCTGGGACGCATCGCCCTGCTCACCGGCGACCACGCCAAGGCCGACGACCTACATGGCCGGGCCTCGCGCCTGGCCGCCGAGCAGGGGTACGTCCTCGGCGAGGAGTTCGCCGACCTCGGGCTCGCGCTCAGCGCCCGCCGCCAGGGACGGCTCGACGAGGCCGAGGCGTACCTGCTGCGCTGGCTCGGCTGGGACCGCCGGCTGGGCTCCGACGCGGCGCTGTCGTTGATCCTGGCCGAGCTCGGCTTCGTGGCCGAGCAACGCGGCGAGCTCGACCGGGCCGCGGCCTGGCACGAGGAGGGGCTCGCCGCCGCGCGCAAGACCGGCGACCCGCGGGCGCTCGCGCTCGCCCTGGAGGGGCTGGCCGGGGTCCGCCTGGCCGCCGGCGATCCCGCCGAGGCCGCCCGCCTCCTCGGCACCGCCGCCGCCCACCGCGCCTCCGTCGGCGCTCCCCTGCCCGAGGGGGAACGCTTCGACGTCTCCCGCATCACCGCCGCCGCCGTGGCCGCCCTGGGCGAGTCCCGCTTCACCACCGAACAAGCCACCCCACCCCACACCCTCTGACCCCCTGGGGGAGCCACGGAACCCCACCGGACTCCCCTCTTCTACGAAAACCCACCGCCTCCCCTCGACTCCGGCGACCACCGGCTCGCCCTTGACCACCGGTCGGTTCCCCTTCTCCCTGGAGCGCCCGCGCGTTCCCCCGGGGCGCCCGCGCGCGTTCCCCGGGGCGCCCGCCCGCGCGTTCCCCGGGGCGCCCGCCCGCGCGTTCCCGGGGCGCCCGCCCGCGCGTTCCCGGGGCGCCCGCGCGCGCTTCCCTCCTCCCGGGGGAAACCCATGTGGCTCCCCTTCCCTCCCACAGAACCCGCCGGCTCCCCTCCTCCCGGGGAACCCACGTGCTCCTGGGAAACCTGTGCGGCTCCCCCTTCCTCCCGCAGAACCCCGCCCAACTCCCCCACCTCCCCCGGAAACCCGCTGGTCGGCGCGGGACATTTGTCAGTGCGATAAGGCACGATTGACCTGTGCTCCTCATCGATGTCGTACGAGTTTCGGAGGCAGTGGCAAGGACCTCCGCCCGCCTGGGCAAGATCGGTCACCTCGCCGAACTGCTCGGCCGGGTAGGTCCCGACGAGGCGGAGATCGCCATCTCCTACCTCTCCGGCGAACTGCCGCAACGCCAGATCGGCGTAGGCTGGCGCACCCTCCAGGACCTGCCCCAGCCCAAGCTGGTCGCCACCGCCACCCTCACCGACATCGACGCCCTCCTCACCCGCATCAAGGCCGTCTCCGGCCAAGGCTCCCAGGCCGCCCGCAAGGCCCTGGTCCACGAGCTGTTCGCCGGAGTGACCAGCCAGGAGCAGTCCTTCCTCATCCGCCTGCTCAGCGGCGAGCTCCGCCAGGGCGCCCTCGACGGCGTGATGATCGAGGCCGTCGCCAAGGCCTCCGGCGCCCCTTCGGCCGACGTCCGCCGCGCCCTCACCCTGCGCGGCTGGCTCCCCGCTGTGGGCGCCGCCGCGCTGTCCGGGGGCGTCGAGGCGCTCCACGCCTTCAAGCTGGAGGTCGGCCGCGGCATCTCCCCCATGCTCGCCGGCAGCGCTCCCAACGTCGCCGCCGCCCTGGAGAAGATCGGCGGCCCGGCGTCCCTGGAGTGGAAGCTCGACGGCATCCGCGTCCAGGCGCACCGCGACGGCCAGGAGGTCCGGGTCTTCACCCGGACCCTCGACGACATCACCCCGCAGGTGCCCGAGCTCGTCGAGGCCGTCCTCGATCTGCCCGCGACCGATCTCGTCCTCGACGGCGAGGTCATCGCCCTGCGTCCGGACGGCCGGCCGCACCCGTTCCAGGTCACCGGCTCCCGGGTCAGCAGCAAGATCGACGTCGCCCGGCTGCGTGAGGCCACCCCGCTCAGCGTCTACTTCTTCGACCTGCTCCGCCTCGACGGCCAGGACCTGCTCGACCTGCCGTACTCCGAGCGCCAGAAGGCCCTGGCCCGTCTGGCACCCGCCGAGCTCATCACCCCGCGGATCGTCACCGACGACGTCGCCGCCGCCACCGACTGGTTCACCGAGGTCGTGCGCGCCGGCCACGAGGGGCTGGTCGTCAAGTCCCCGTCGTCCGTCTACGCCGCCGGCCGCCGGGGCGCCGGCTGGATCAAGGTCAAGCCGCGGCACACCCTCGACCTCGTCGTCCTCGCCGTCGAGTGGGGCCACGGCCGGCGCGAGGGCAAGCTCTCCAACCTCCACCTCGGCGCCCGCGACCCGGAGACCGGCGACTTCGTCATGCTCGGCAAGACCTTCAAGGGCCTCACCGACGAGCTCCTGGCCTGGCAGACCGAACGTTTCCTGTCCCTCGCCGAGGGCCCGACCGACCAGCTGGTGGTCACCGTACGGCCCGAGGTCGTCGTCGAGATCGCCTTCGACGGCGTCCAGCGCTCCCCCCGCTACCCGGGCGGCATGGCCCTCCGCTTCGCCCGCGTCCTGCGCTACCGCCCCGACAAGCGCGCCGAGGAAGCCGACACCGTCGAAACCGTCCGCGCCCTCCTCCTCTAACCCCAGAAGCCGAAGCTGCGCCGTCCCCGCTGTAGCGACTCCGCCGCCCGAATCAGCCGACGGCGGCACGCAGCTCCGGAACCACCTCTCCAGCCAGCCGTTCAACCTGCTCCGGCCCGTCCACCATGAAGTTGAACGCGCTGAACCCCAGCCCCACGAACCCCAGCAACGTCTCCGTCACGAGCCCAGCCGCCCCCCTGACCTGCCCGTCCCGCGGCTCGGCCCGCTCATCCACCCGCACCACCACGTTGTACGCGCACGTGATCTCCCCCGGATCCCGCCCAGCCCCCTCGGCGGCCCGGAGCATCCGCTCCCGCATCCCCTTGACCCGCTCCGGCCCGGCGACCCCCAGCGACGGAATCCACCCGTCCGCCAGCCGCCCCGTCACCTCCAGCGCCCGCGGCCCGAACGTCCCCAGCCACAGCGGGATCCGCCGCTCCGGCTTGGGCTCCAGCGGCGCCTCGACCGTCTGGTGATACCGCCCGGCAAAGCTGAACTCCCGCTCCGCCCACAACCCCCGCGTGATCCGGATCGCCTCCTCCAGCCCGTCCACCTTCTCCCGAGCCGTCGGGACCCGCATGCCGTACGCCCTGAACTCCTCGTCCGAATACCCCCCACCCAGCCCCAGGATCAACCGCCCGCCCGACAGCCGATCGAACGTCTCCGCCATCTTCGCCACCAGGGCCGGATTCCGGTACGGCACGCCCAGCACCCTGGTCGCGACGTGGATCCGCTCCGTCCTGGCCGCGATCCACGCCAGCATCGTCCACGTCTCGAAGCTCGCCTCCGCCGTCGCCGGATGATCAGCCGCCGAAACGAAGTCAAACCCCGCCTCCTCCGCCCGCACAGCCTCCCCGACCGGGTCGGCTCCCGCGCTCGCAGAGGTCGCGATGTTCAGTCCGAGCAAAAGCTGTTTTGTTGACATGTCACCAACTCTAAGCCCGCATGAAGCCCCTTGAAAGAGGCTTGAAGGGGATTTCCAGCGGCTCGCCGGAATCTGAGATCACCGAGGCCGACCGGGCCTCGCGAACCCAGCACCACCAGCCTGCTCCACCGAGCTCTGGGCGAGTACGGCGAAGCCGTCGCGCTCAGTTCGCAGCTCTCGACCCCTTCCGGGCCGTCGGCGACCCGCACATGGCCGAGGCGCACTTCCTGGAGTCGATCGCCATCTCCGACGAGCTGGCTACGCCACTGCCCGCCGCCCGCACCAAGCGCGACCTCGCCACTGTCCTCACCTCCCGCGGCGACTCCTCCGCCGCCGCGGCCCTCATCGACCAGGCGCTCACCGTCTTCGCCGCCCACGACGCCCGCGAACTCCACGAGCTCCGCGAAGCCGCCGGCTGATCCTGCCGCCACCGGGTCCTGCAGCCCTGCGGATCGCTCAGTCGGATTCGGTCTCGAGGAGGTGATCGACGACGTGCCAGGAAAGCTCGGCGAAAGCGGCGACCTGTTCCGGCGTGAGGAGGTCGATGAAGTGCCTCCGCACCGACGCCACGTGCGGCGGGGCGGCCTGCTGGATGATGGACACCCCGGTCGTGGTGAGCGCGATGGTGGAGCCACGGGCGTCCGTGGGAACGTCCCGACGGGTCACGAGGCCACGCTGCTCCATGCGCGTGAGGTGATGAGAGAGCCGGCTCTTGGACCAGCGCATGTGCCGGGCGAGTTCGGTCAGGCGCATCTCCGACCCTGGCGACTCCGACAGGGCGGAGAGGACGTCGTAGTCGGCCTCGGATAGGCCGGAGTCGCGCGCTAGATCGCGGGCGATCTGCCGGTTGAGCAGGAGAAACAGACGACGGTAGCCGCGCCAGGCACGGGCTTCCTCTTCGGTGAGCCACCGCGGGTCAGGCATAGGCCAGCAGTGTAGTTGACGCGTCATCAACGCTCCCGCAACGCGCTCGCAACGCGCTCGCCCGAAGCCGCCCAGCGCCCGAGCGCGTCCGTCGCCCCGGGCCGTCAGGCACGAGCGCCGCTGCACAAGCCCCGCCCGCTCGGAGGTTCCGCCCGCTCGGAGGTTCCGCCCGCTCGGAGGTTCCGCCCGCTCGGAGGTTCCGTCCGCTGGGCCGCAAGGCCCAGCGGAGGCGCCCTGACCCGCTGGATCCCGAACCGCGCGCGGGCGAAGGCGCGGGTCGACCTCGGCCCACGCCCCTCGCCAAACCCGCCGCCAACCCGTCGGCAGCGGCCGAAACCCACGCCCGAGCCGTCCCATACCCCCTGCCACATCCGCCCCGCGACACGCTCCAGCGGCAAGCCCTCATCCCAAACCCGTTGGTTCTCGATCGCCGAAAACGCCAGATATCCCAAGATCCACCGCCTAGGGTCTGGGATTCAGCGACCAACGCTTGGTGAGATATATCACCATCTGTCCCATTAATTTGCCTTTGTCGGTTGCTCTTCACATAAGTTCAACCCCGTCGCGGGCTTCACTTGACCCGCATTTGGGACAAGGCCGACGCACCCTTCCGGCCAGGTCCCCGCCCCTGTCCCCTATCTAGGACCGTGGTTCCCCTTGGGCCAGCACAACGTCACCCCGTCCCGTACTTCCAGCAAGCGCCGCTGGACCGCCATCGCCACCGGCGCCGCCGTCCTCGCGATCGCCGGAACGGCCACCTGGGCCGCCGTCGCGGACGACGCGAACTCCTCGATGACGATGAGCGCCTCTCACGCCATGAACAGCCCGGCCCTGGCGACGAGCACCCCCAACCCCTCGTCCGCCCCCGCCGCCGGCTCGGCCCTCGGCACTTCCCCGAGCGCCAACCCCGCCGCCACCGGCGCCCCGTCCAACGCCGCCTCCGGCAAGCCGACGAACGGCACGACCGGCGACTCCGCTACCGGGACCAAGTCCGACGCCGCCAAGTCCACCGACTCAACCGGCTCGACTGGCTCAACCGGTTCGACCGGCTCCACGGGCTCTACCGGGTCGAATGGCTCGTCGGGTGACAAGCCCACCGCATCCAAGTCCGCCACCCCCAAGCCGGTGACGCCGAAGAAGCCCCGCTACCAGGTCATCTCCTCCGGCAGTTGCGGTGCTTCCTTCTACGGCGAGCCGCAGATGACCGCCAGCGGTGAGCGGTTCAACCCCTCCGCCATGACCGCCGCGCACAAGACCCTCCCGCTCGGCAGCAAGGTCCGGGTCACCAACCCCAACTCCGGCGCCTCGGTGATCGTCCGCATCAACGACCGCGGCCCGTACGTCGGCGGCCGGTGCCTTGACCTGTCCGAGGCCGCTTTCGACGCCATCGGCAACACCAACGCCGGGGTCATGCACGTCAGGTACGAGGTCCTTTCCTCGCGCTCCTGATCCTCTTTCGGAGCTTCCGACCCCAGCCCTAGATCCCAACCCTCCGACCCTAGGCTTCGGCCCCTCGACCCCTCGGTCCCGACCTCTCGATCCCGGCCCTTCGGCCCCTCGGTCCCGATGTATCGATGCCGACCGCACGCTTTGGGCATCACAGCCCGATCCCCCTCGGGCCCCGACCGCTTGCCCTGAGCTCTCAGTCGCGAGTGCCTGCTCTTGGCGCTAGCCCCTGGATCTTCGGTCACACCCCCGTCCCGGTATCCGGCGCTCGGGCACCCCCACCAACAACCTGCTGCTTAGCGCGAGCTCCCCCAGCGGCCCCGCGCCGGCTTCCAGATTGCGCGCCCCGTAGCTGCCCAAGCCCCGCGCCTGGATCAGGCTCGGCCAAGGCTCGGCGGCCGACACGAAGCCCCCGCCGCCCACCGCCCGCGATGAGACCCGGCGAGGCCGAGTTCAGTCTGCGGTCGGACGGCTACTTCACCAGGCGCAAGGTCATCGGGTAGCGGAAAGGCCCCTCGGAGAGAGCCGAGATGCTTCCCGCGATGGCCAGGACGAAGGCTGCGACCCAGATCACCGGGATCAGGATCACGCCGACGACGGTGAACGGCAGCAGGAAGGTCGCGCCGATCACGGTGAGGTGGAAGTTCAGCGACTCCAGAGCGTGATGCCGGATGTAGGGCGAGGTCTTGCCCGCGGTCAGCAGGAGGAGCAGCGGGCCGACGATGGGCAGGCCGACGACGGCCAGGCCGTGGGCGGCTGCGGCCCCGAGGCGTTCGTTGCTTTCGGGCGCGCGGTCGAAGGTCACCGGTGCGGGAGCAGGGCGGGCAGCGGGGACCGGGCGCAACGGTGCTCGGGTGCCGGCCTGCGTGCCGTACAGCTCGGACATGATGGGCATGAGGTCGGCGTGCGTACGGGCGGTCATGGCCCGCTCAAGGCGCTCGTCGAACTCGAACTTGTCGAAGCGGCCCTCGGCGTACGCGGCCTTGACGTGATCGACTACGTTCTCGCGGTCCTGGTTGGTGACGCGCAGGTGCTCACGCGGCACCGGTCCGGTCATCGATGGTGTGCCTGCCATGCCTGTCCCCTCCAGATGGATCGATCTGCCTTCATCCTGACGAACGGAGCCAAGGATCGGTATCGGGGCCAACCCGGAGGTGTCCCGGAGAAGCCCCCGACGCCGACGGGCGCGGAAAGGTATAAAAGGAGCTATGAGATGGCGAGACCGCTATGGGCTCCGGCGGCTGCGCGGGCCCAAGGTGGCCAAGTTCGACCGCGAGGCGACCGATGCGGACATCGAGGCGCTTATCGCGTTCGCCAAGTCGCGGCGTGGGGTCGAGTTCTATGTCGAGCCTGAGACGTTTGCGACGGATACCACCGCGGTTGCGGTCGCCGATGACGGAGAGTGGACCCGGCGGCGGGTCGGGGCTCCTGCTGTGATCAAAAAGGTGGCTCATGGGCTTGGGCTGCCGGTCTATGACGTGAACCTTACGGGGTATCCGGCTCGGATGCGGGCTTACAACGAGCGGCGGCGACAGGAAGAGGCCTGAGGGCCGAGCGCCCCACGACTGAGGGGCGGAAGGCCGGGGGCTGAGGGCCGGAGGCCGGGCTGAGGGGCGGAAAGCTGAGGGGCGGAAAGCTGAGGGGCGGAGGCCGGGCTGAGGGCCGAGCGCCCGAGCGGAGGCCCCGGACGGGAACCCAAACCTGAGGGCTGCCCACCGACGGGGCCGGCGCCCGGGCTCGAAGGCAGGGGCGTTGGGGTTGAGATTCCTCGTGGCTCCGGGAATCCAGCTGCGCTGGACGTCGGGTGTCGTCTGCGTCGTGGCGCCGCGGGGTAGCGGCTAGCCGCTGAACCAGAGGGCGGGGTGGGTTGTCACGAGGTGGCGTCCTCGCTGGTGAGGAGGGCGAGCATGGGGGTCATCCACAGACGGTTTGGTGGGCCCATGGAACGGTCCAGGTCGGCTGGGGTGGGCATGCGGTCGCGCAGGGCTGACGGGGACATCATGTGGACCAGTGCGTGGCGGATGAGGCCGGCCATGGAGTAGTACGGGTTGATCGTCAGGGCGCGTTCGACGGCCAGGGAGGCTAGAACGCAGTCGCCTGAGCGCCACGCCGCCATGGCCAGGAGTGAGGCCGCTGGGGGGACGAAGCGGGGTTCCAGGCGGCGGGTGAGGTCTCGCCAGAGGGGGAGGTGGGCCTGGACGTCCATGGCGGTCCAGGCTTCGTCTCGGACTCGGATGATGGCGAGGTCGAAGCCCAACTGGGCGGCTTCGTGGTCGGTCAGGCGGGGGCCTGTGGTGGCGGAGGCCATGGCTTTGCGGATGCGGGATAGCGCCTCGGCGACGTAGGTGGCGGCGAAGGCGTCGGTGACCTCGAGCTCGGTACCTGGGGCCGGAGCCGGCGCGGCCGCTTGGGTGGTCGGAGGGCTGGCGGGCTTGGGCTTCGTGGAGGGTGAGTTGGGGGGATCGGTTGGTGGGGTGGAGGCTGGCGCGCCCGCAGTTATGCGGGTGGTGAGGGTGGTTGCGGCGTCGGTGGTTGCGGTGCGCATGGCTAGGCGGAGGGGGCCGTCGTAAGGGGCCAGGGTGCGTTGGAGGGTGGCGCGGTCGGGGTGCGCGACGAGGCCCTGGACGGTGGCTTCGGCGGCTACCTGGGCGGCTTTCGGGTCGTACGGCGAGCCGTCCGGTGGGCAGCAGGTGGTGAGGTCGCACAGGTATGACCAGTAGCGACCATCTTCTACGCGGAGGGCCTCGGCGACGGGGAGGCCGGTTTGGGTGGACAGGGTGCGGAGGGTGTCGATGGCCGGCGTGACCAGCGGGCCGGGGCCGTAGCCGACTGCGAGGAGGTGGGTGAGGGCTTCGCGGTCGGTGGCTGGGATGAGGGGGTCGAGGGCGTGGGGTGGGAGGGGGAGGTCCCAGCGGGCTGCTATGCGGAGTTCGGTGCCGGAGATCCCTAGGGCTACCAGGCTTTTGGCGGGGTGGAAGCCGAAGAGGTACGGCACGGCGGCCAGGAGGTCGGTGGGGTTGGTGAGGATGAGGGAGGGGGTGGGGGAAGGTTCGGCGGTCATGGGGGTTGAGGGTGCCGCAGGTGCCCCCAATGGCGGAGGGCATCGAACGGCGTTCTGTGGATGGGGTGCGGTGACGGGTGCTTCTGTGGACAGGGGGCTGTCCCATTTGGGGCGGACGCAGGGGCATGGAGGGTGCCGTGGTCCGAGGCGCGGGGTCTCGGGGACGCTGCGCCTGGGAAGGCGGCTCCGCGGGGAGGGTGGCCTGGGGGGAAGGCACCACCCGGGGAAGGTGACCTGGAGGAAGGCGGCCGGGGACTGGCCTCGGGGGCGGCGTGGCTGGGGGTGGCGTGGCTGGGGAGCTGGGGGCCGCCCAAGGTGCTGGAGTCTGAAGCGCCGCGATCTCGAGGGCAACTCTCCGGCGCGGCGGGGCTCGGGTGGCGGGGGTCCTGGGGCGGTCATTTGGGGGTGAAAGAAGAGGGGGCGGAGGAGGCGGGCGGGGGTTGGGCTGGGGTGGTATCAAGGCACGGTGGTAATCGAACGGGTCAAAACGCTGCTGGCCGTGGTGATCCTGGTCGCGGTGGGTGCACCGGCCGAGTATGTGAAGTTCGAGTCCGCCTGGCGCATGGTTGATGGCATGGCGGCGTCGCATGCCTCCCACGGGGAGCTGGGGTCGGCGACCGTTGTCCGGTGGGCGGGGTATCGGAGCAAATACTGCCTGGCTCGCTTCGGCCGGACCGGGGCTGAGGTGGTCGTTCACCTGACTGGTGAGTGCGTGCGGGGGGCGGTGCACCAGGTACGGGTGGTTAGGACACGTAATACCGACATCAGCTTCATCGGGCCCGCCGAGGCTGATCAGGCGTATGAGGCGGGGAGTCTTGATTGGCTCATGTACCTGTTGCCGGTGGTGTTGATCGGGTTGTTGGCGTTGCTCACGTTGGGCGGGGCGGTTGGGGGTGTTGTCGGGCTTGTGAGGGGGCGAGCGTGGGCGCGGCGAGGGTGGGTTGAGCGGAGGTTAGCGCCTCGGGCCAGGGGTGGGGCCGGACGGGCCGTCGGGGCCCTTGGTTCCTGGGGTGGCGGGGCCGCTGAGGCCGGTGGTTCCGGGGGTGGCGGGGCCCTTGAGGCCGGGGGTGGGCGGGCCGGGGGTGGTGGGGGTGAGGCGGTGGCGGACGAGGAGGGCGGCGCCGGCGACGGCGGCGGGCATGGCGAGGACGGCCACGAAGGGCACGAGGAAGAGCAGGAAGATGGGGACGCCGAAGCCCAGGGCAAGGCCGAGGTTGCCGCGGAGGAGGGCGAAGCGGGCGCGACGGGCGAGGCCGCGGCGTTCCATGGCCAGGGAGGTGAGCTCCACTGTCAGGAAAAATCCGGACACGGCGGCGCCTAGCACCGGCACAACCGTCTGTCCGATGACAGGGATGAAGCCCAGGAAGAAGAGCGGAATGGTGAACATGAGCACGTAAAGCAAGGTCACCAGGCTGTCCCGGATGGACCGCGGGACACTACGCCACCAAGGCTCCTCCTGGTACCCGGGCAGCGGATCCGCCTCCCCCGACAACCGCTCGTAGAACGGCTCCCCCACAGCCAGCGTCAACGCCGCGAAGGTGATGACCGCCAGCGCCAGCCCGCCAAGGAAGATCACCACCCCCAGCCCCATCCGGAACCCGTCCCGCCAGCTCCACGAGTCGGCGAAGGGCGTGAGGAACTCGGCGACGTCCGAGGCGTACATCCCCAGGAACACCAGCGCGACGACGTACACAGCGAAGGCGATCAACGCCGGGATCAGCCCGAAGGCCCACCAACGGCCGTTCCGTCCGGCCCAGCCGACGCCCTGGAAGAAGAATCCGACACCGGTGAAGAAGTCGCGCATGCCGAGAAACCTAGCGCCAGAAGTCGGTCACCGCGTAGCCGAGTTCGCCGAGGAGCGCACGGACGAGCGGGAGCGAGATCCCCAGCACGTTCCCGTGGTCGCCCTCGATGCCCTCGACGAACCAGCCGCCGTACCCGTCGAGGGAGAAGGCGCCGGCCAGCCCCAGGGGCTCGCCGGTGGCGACGTAGGCGGCGATCTCCTCGTCGGAGGGCTGCGCGAAGTGCACGACGGTGGACCCGACGCGGGCCGCCTCACGTCCGGTCGCGGCCTCGATCAGGCAGTGGCCGGTGACCAGCCGCCCGGTGCGCCCGCGCATCAGCCGCCAGCGCTCCAGCGCCACCTCGGGCGTGCCCGGCTTGCCGTACGGCCGGCCGTCCAGTTCGAGGACGGAGTCGCAGCCGATGACGACGCCCTCGGTCAGGTCGGCGGCGACGGTGCGGGCCTTCTCCTGCGCCAGGCGGAGGGCGAGCTGAGCGGGCGTGGGCGCGCTGATCGCGTCCTCGTCGACGCCGCTGACGATCACCTTGGGGTCGAGGCCCGCGCTGCGCAGGAGGGCGAGACGGGCGGAGGAGGCAGAGGCCAGGACGATCACAGGCACCAGTTTACCGGCCTGGCCAGGCACGGATCGTGCCTCCCGCGTCACCAGTCCGGGTTGGTGCCCCCGCCGCTGCCGCCGCCCTGGGCGGACTGAGGCTGCCGAGGTTCCGCCGGTTGCTGAGGAGGTTGCTGAGAAGACTGCTGAGGAGCGCCGGAGTCGCCGAGCAGCCCGCCGAGGAGCCCGCCGAGCCCGCCACCGCCCGCGCCGCCGAGGACCGCGTTCAGCAGATCCCCCAAACCCCCGCCCGACATCTCCGACTTCTCGTTGTTGAGGTCCTGGGCCACCGCCCCGGCGTCCATGCCCCGCTGATTGGCCCGCCCGGCCAGCAACGACATGATCATCGGCGCGAGCAGCGGAAGCAGCTTCAGCACCGTGTTCATGTTGATCCCGGCGAACTGCGAGATCCCCGCCGCCGCGTGCTCGGTCCCCTGCTCGCCCAGCACGTGCCCGAGGATGCCGTGCCCGTCCCGGGTCACCGAGGACAGGTCGGAGTTGAACGGGTCGGCCGAGACGTGCTCGTCCAGCGCGGTGCGCAGGGCGTCCGCGCCCTCGGGGCGTTCGGCGTTCTGGGCCAGCCCGCCGACGATGGTCCCGGTGGCCGCCTCGACCGCCTGGCGCGCGGTGGCCACGTCGGTCCCGAGGAGCCCGGCGATCTGCTGGAGGCCGCTGCTGCCCAGTTGCTCGAGAAGTTCATCGTTGAGACTCACGACGACGAACTGCCCAGCGCTCGTTCCCGGTAAGTGCGGGGTTGGGCAAAGATCTAGCCGCTGGACTCGCTGGTCGGCAGCTCGGGCGTCTCGGTCTTGCGGGGCAGTCCCGCGGCCCGGTAGGCGTCCGCCTCGTCGAGGGTCTCGTGCTCCAGCAGGGCGGTCACGATCGCGTCGAGCCGCTCGCGGTTCTCGCCCAGCAGCCGAATGGCCTGCTCGTAGCACTCGTCCACGATCCGCCGGACCTCGTCGTCGACCGCGGCCAAGGTGGCCGGGGCCGCCTGGGGCTGGCCGTCGCTCGGCAGGATGGTCAGCGGGCCGATCTTCTCCGACATGCCCCAGCGCCCGACCATGCCCCGGGCGATCATGGTGACCTGCTCCAGGTCGTTCTCGGCGCCGGTGGTGATCACGTCGTAGACGACGCGCTCGGCCGCCATGCCGCCCAGCGCCCCGATGATCCGCCCGCGCAGGTAGTGGTAGTCGTAGGCGTAGCGGTCGGAGTCGGGCGTCGAGAGGGTGACGCCGAGCGCCCGCCCGCGCGGGATGATCGAGATCTTGCGCACCGGGTCGGCGCCGGGCTGGAGCATGCCGAGCAACGCGTGCCCGGCCTCGTGGTAGGCCGTGCGGGTGCGCTCCTCCTCCGGCATGACGATGCTGCGGGCCGTACCGAGCTGGAGCTTCTCCAGGGCGTCGCCGAAGTCGGGGGTGGTGACCTTCTCCTTGCCCCGCTTGGCCGCCAGCAGGGCCGCCTCGTTGACCAGGTTGGCCAGGTCGGCGCCGGTCATGCCGGGAGTGGTCTTGGCCAGGCGCTCCAGGCTCACCTCGCCGTCGAGCGGGACGCCGCGTGTGTGCACGCGCAGGATCTCGACGCGGCCCTTGGCGTCGGGCGGGGCGACGACGACCGTGCGGTCGAAGCGGCCGGGGCGCAGCAGGGCGGGGTCGAGCACCTCGGGGCGGTTGGTGGCGCCGATGACGATGACGCCCTCGCCGCCGGTGAAGCCGTCCATCTCGGTGAGGATCTGGTTGAGCGTCTGCTCGCGCTCGTCGTGGCCGCCGAGGCCGGAGGCGCCGCCGCGGGCGCGGCCGATGGCGTCGATCTCGTCGATGAAGACGATCGACGGGGCGACCTTGCGGGCCTCCTCGAACAGGTCACGCACGCGGGAGGCGCCGACGCCGACGATCATCTCGATGAACTCGGAGGCGCTGGCGGAGAAGAACGGCACGTTCGCCTCACCGGCCACCGCGCGGGCCAGCAGCGTCTTGCCGGTGCCGGGCGGGCCGGCCAGGAGCACGCCCTTGGGCAGCTTCGCGCCGAGGCGGCGGTACTTGCCCGGGTCCTTGAGGTAGTCGACGATCTCGACCAGCTCGTTCTCGACCTCGTCGATGCCGGCGACGTCGTCGAAGTTGACGCGGACCTTGCCCGCCTCGACCGGCTTGGCCGCCTTCGACTTGCCCAGCCCGCCGAGGCCGCCACCGCCGCCCATCATGCCCGCGCCCCTGCGCATGATCCACACCCAGAGGCCGACCAGCAGCAGCACCGGCAGCAGGGAGAGCAACAGGTTCCAGAACAGGCCGCGGCTCTGCACCGGCGACTCGGCGCTGATCTTCGCTCCCTTGCTGGTCAGCGTGGCGTAGAGCTGGTCCATGTTCGCGAAGACCGGGATCTCGGTGACGAACTTGGTGTAGCTCTTGTTCTCGGTGTCGGGGTCCTTAGCCGTGGCCTTGAGCGAGCCCTCGATCGAGTAGCCGGTGGCGTAGACCTCCTTCACGTTGCCCGCGTCGAGCTGGCTGGTGAACTGCGTGTAGGAGATGGTCTCCGGCTGATCGGAGTCGAAGAAGGACGAGATGAGGAAGAAGGCGGCGTAGACCACCAAGAGGGTGAGGACGAAGCGCCACCAGTTGATCTTCGGGCGGCCGCCGGGCGTGCCGGGCAACCCTTCGGCGCGCCAGGGCTTCTGCTTACCTTTGTCCTGGTCCTGGGCCGGTGGTCCGGAGCGTTCCACGGTGATCTCCCCCCTCGATCACGATCTAGCCTAGGGCACGCACCCCCGCGGCCACGCGGGCGACCTGTCCCCATTGCCGCTTACGCGTATCGGGGACGGAGATGAAGGCGAGGCCGGGCTTGCTCGCGCCGCCCTTCGCGACGACCACGGCCGCCAGGGCGGATCGCTTGCCGTACCGCACCTTGTAGACCAGCATCCAGCCGTCGCGGATCGGCCGGGAGTCGATCCAGGTGAGGCGGGCGCCCTTGGGGTGGCGGCTGAGCGTCCAGCGGGCGGCGAGCAGGGCGGTGTCACGGTGCTCGCGCTGCACCTTGATCGGCACGGGGGCGGTGACGAACAGGGCGCGGGTGCCCTTGATGATCTGCCGGGTGGCGTACGGGCCGGAGCCGTAGGTGCGCCACGGCCTGGGCAGCCTGGGGACGGCGAGGCCGGAGAAGCGGTCCTTGATGGCCGGCCGGTAGCCGCGCACGGCCTTGGCGCGCAGCCGCGCGGGCAGCTTGGGGACGCGCGGGTCGGCGTAGAGGGCCTCCATCGCGGTGTACCCGGGCGCGATCGAGGGGGCCGCGGTCGGGCTGGGCGTGGGGGTGGGGGTGGGGGCGACGAAGGCGGGCGAGACCTCCGGGGAGGGCGTGACCGGGGCCGGTCCGGACGAGGACGGCACCGCCGATGGCGCGGCGACCGGCCGTGCCGCATCCTCGCCCGGACCGGACGGAAGCGCCCAGACGACCACGGCGCCCAGCGCCGCGACCACTGCCAGCCCCCGGTAGATCACCCTCATCGGCAGATCGCCGATCAGGGAACGCTTGGGCGGGTTCGGGCGGCGCGGAGAGACGACATCGGACCCCACGGTCCCACGATCCCCAGCAAGCACGATCGGGAGCGTACGACATATCGGGCCAGCGCGCCCAGGTCGTGTCCGAAGTGTCATCATGGCCCAATGACCCGCGTAGAGCTCCGCTTCGACCAGTCGTCGCGCGAGAGCCGGACGCACACGAACCTGTCCGCGATCCTGGTGGACGAGACGGGTCTGTGGGTCGCCGGGGACGAGACGGCGACCGTCGAACACCTCACCTGGACCGGCACGCTCTTCGACCGCCAGCGCGGCTTCCGCCTGGCCGACTACGTGGATCTGCCCGCCGGCCCGGAGGACGAGGCGGACATCGAGGGCCTGGCCCGGCAGGACGGTCACCTGTGGGCGGTCGGCTCGCACAGCTTGAAGCGCCGCCGCGTCAAGACGAAGAATCCGGACAAAGGGGTGCGGCGACTGGCCACCGTCGTCCGCGAGGAGAACCGTTTCATTCTGGTACGGCTCCCGCTGGACCCCGAGACCAACGCGCCCGCCAAGGGCGCGATCCTGTCCGGCCGGGGCGAGAACCTCGCCGACCGGCTGCACGACGACCCCCACCTCGCGCCCTTCCTGGCCCTGCCGGGCAAGGACAACGGGCTTGACATCGAGGGCCTCGCGGTGGACGGCGACCGGGTCTACGTGGGCCTGCGCGGGCCGGTGCTGCGGGGCTGGGCGGTCGTCCTTGAGGTGCGGCCGGTCGCCGACGGCCCCCGCCTGCGGCTGCGTGAGCCGTACCGCAAGCACTTCCTCGACCTGGAGGGCCTCGGCGTGCGGGACATCTGCCCGCTCGGCGACGGCGACCTGCTGCTGCTCACCGGCCCGACGATGAGCCTGGACGGCCCGGTGCGCCTGGTCCGCTGGTCGCCGCGGCGGCAGCCGGAGCTCGCCGACGACCTGGAGATCGTCGCGGAACTGTCCTACGGCCGCGGCTGCGACCACCCGGAGGGCATCAGCCTGCTCCCGGACGGCCGGCTGCTGGTCGCCTACGACAGCCCGGGGCTCGACCGGCTGACCGAACACGGCGTCTACGCCGACATCGTCACGCTCTAGGTCCAGGCATCGTCACGTTCTAAGTCCAGGCATCGGCACGAACCGAGCCCAGGCATCGTCACGATCTGAGCCAGGGCGCTTCGGCGACGAAGGTGGCCGAACCGGGCGCGATCTCCGTGTACCCCGCGTCGCGCACCACCGGCAGCCCGGCCGCGGCCAGCTCGGCGAACCGCTCCGGAGCAGCGGTCCGTACGGCCACCGCCAGCCCCGCCGCCCGCCACGCGTCCCGCTCGGCGGCCGAGGAGGCCCACCAGGCGAGCTGCGCGCAGTGCCCGGCCTGCGCCATGGCCTTGCCCGCGGTCATCTCCAGCACCGGGTTCTCCCACAACACGATCCCCGAGGCCGCGGCCGGCTCGGCGGTGTCCTCCAGCGTGGTCCCGGACACCTGCAGCTTCGCCAGGTCACGCGGCCAGTCGTCGAGCGGCACCGGCGGATGCACCCGCACCTCGGCGCTGCGGTGCTGGATGGTACGGCCCGGCAGCGCGAGCGCCCGCGCCCACTCCGCGCCCCGAGCCCGGCGCACCACCTTGCGGATCTTCCCGCTGGCCTGCCAGGCCGCGACCTCACCGGCCCACTCCCCCGGCTCGTCGAGCAGCCCGAGCACGGCCGTCGCCGCCGCCTCCAGCGCGTCAGTGCGTTGGGGCGGACTCGCTCGTTCGATCCGGACGACCAGCGGCAGAACCATCCTCACGCCGCTTTCCAACGGTTCTGACCGCCAGGGACATTCCCGCCGCGAGCAGGCACAGCGCGCCCGCGGCGTACCACGCGACGGTGTAGGCCCCGAACTGGTCGCGGGCCAGGCCGGCGCCGACCGCGGCGACGGCCGCGCCGATCTGGTGGGAGGCGAAGACCCACCCGAAGACCACCGCCCCGTCCGCGCCGTAGATCCGCCGGCACAACGCCACCGTCGGCGGCACGGTCGCCACCCAGTCGAGCCCGTAGAAGATGACGAACACCAGCATGCTCGGCTCGGTGGTCGCCGCGAACAGCGACGGCAGCACCATCAGGCTGAGCCCGCGCAACGCGTAGTAGGCGCCGAGCAGCACCCGCGGGTCGACGCGGTCGCTCAGCCAGCCGGAGGCGACCGTCCCGGCGATGTCGAAGATCCCGATCAGCGCCAGCAGGCCGGCGGCGACCGTCTGCGGCATGCCGTGGTCGTGCGCGGCCGGGATGAAGTGGGTGCCGACCAGGCCGTTCGTGCTCATCCCGCAGATCGCGAAGCCGCCGGCGAGATACCAGAACGGCTTGGTCCGCGCTGCGTCGCGCAGCACCCGCAGCGCGCGGGTGGCCGCGCCGGGCAGCGGCTCGGGCCGCGCGACCGCCTCGCCGCCCAGCGGGGTGGTGCCGACGTCGGCCGGGTGGTCGCGCAGCAGCAGCCACACCAGGGGCACGACGGCCAGCGCGGCTCCGGCCACCGACAGCGACGCGACCCGCCAGCCGGGACCGTCGGCCAGGTGGGCCAGCACCGGCAGGAAGATCAGTTGCCCGGTGGCCCCGGCGGCGGTGAGGATCCCGGTCACCAGGCCCCGGTGCCGCACGAACCACCGGTCGGTCACCGTCGCGACGAAGACCAGCGCCATCGACCCGGTGCCCAGCCCGACCAGCACGCCCCACAGCAGCAGGAGCTGCCAGCTCGCCGTCATCAGCACGGTCAGCCCGCTGCCCGCGGCGACCAGGAGCAGGGCGAGGGTGACGACGCGGCGCATGCCGAAGCGGTCCATCAGCGCGGCGGCGAAGGGCGCGGTCAGCCCGTACAGCATGAGGTTGATCGAGACGGCGAGCGAGATCGTCCCCTTGGACCAGCCGAACTCGTTCTCCAGCGGGGTGATCAGCACGCCGGGGGTGGCGCGGAAGCCGGCCGCGCCCAGGATCGCGACGAACGCCACGGCGGCCACGAACCAGGCGCGATGGATTCTCATGCGCCCCATCGTGGCTGCCCCGGCCAAGCCCGCAGAAGTGGCCTGAAAGCCAATATGTGCAAGAATCCGGCCATGGTGCATCGTGTCGCGCTGGTCGTCCTGGACGACGTGGCCACCCTCGACCTCGGCGCGCCCGGCCAGATCTTCTGGGCCGCGCGCGACCCCGCCGGCGAGCACCTGTACGAGGTGGTGACCTGCTCGGTCGACGGCGGCCCGGTGCGCACCTCCTCGGGCTACCGCGTCGTGCCCGACCACGGGCTGGAGGTGCTCGACAGCGCCGGCACCGTGCTCGTGCCCGGCATCCACAGCGGCCCGGCGCTGAGCGACGGAGTGGTCCCCGGCGAGCTCGCCCGCGCGCTCCGGGGCCGCGAGCGGGTCATGTCCATCTGCACCGGCGCCTTCGTGCTGGCCGCCGCCGGGCTGCTCGACGGCCGGCCCGCCACCACCCACTGGGCGCACGCCCGCCGCTTCCGGCGGCTCTTCCCGCAGGTCAAACTGGACCCGGAGGTGTTGTTCATCGACGACGGCGACGTGCTCACCTCGGCGGGCGTGGCCGCCGGGCTCGACCTGTGCCTGCACGTCGTGCGCCGCGACCACGGCAGCGAGGTGGCCAACCGCACCGCGCGCCGCTGCGTCATGCCGCCCTTCCGCGAGGGCGGCCAGGCCCAGTACATCGAACGCCCGCTGCCGCCCGCCGACGGCGCGAGCACCGCCGGCACCCGGGCCTGGATGCTCAGCCACCTCGACCAGCCGCTCGACCTCGCCGCGCTGGCCGCGCACGCCCGGATGAGCGTGCGCACCTTCACCCGCCGCTTCCGCCAGGAGAGCGGGCTGAGCCCGGCGCAGTGGCTCATCCGCCAGCGCGTCGAGCACGCCCGGCACCTGCTGGAGAGCACCGACCTGCCGGTCGACCAGGTGGCCCGCCGCTGCGGCTTCGCCACCGCGGTCTCGCTCCGCCAGCACCTGCACGCCGCCGTCGGCGTCTCTCCCCTGGCCTACCGCCAGACCTTCCGTGTCACCTGAGCTCAGCGTCACCTGAGCTCCGTGTCACCTGAGCTCAGGAGGTACGGCGCGCGGCCCGGCCGGCCAGGTGCAGGAAGGTGATCCGGCCGGCGTCGTCGCGCAGGAACCGTCCGACCACCCGCGACGGTTCCGCCGCCATGACCACGTCGTCGCTCCCCTCCACCAGCGCCAGCGCCATGCCCGGCAGCCCGGCCACGCCCTCGGCCACCAGCTCCGGCCGCAACACCATCTCCACGTTCAGCGCCTCGTCCACCTCGAACGTCCACTGCCCCGCGTCGTAGCTGCCCGCGCACTCCGGCTCCGGATCCCGCAGCCTCGGCCGGGCCCGCTCGATCTCGACCCCGAGCAGGTGCTCCAGGCACCAGTCCGTCACCTGCTGCCCCAGCCCCCGCCCGGCCCCGGAGTTGGTCAGCGTCGTCACCGCGAACCGCCGCTCCGGCACCAGCACGAACGTCGAGATCTGCACGTTGCCGATGTTGCCGCCGTGCGTCACCAGCTCGAGCCCGCCCTGCTCCTCCAGCAGCCACGGCAGGCCGATGCCGCGCCACGGCACGCCCATCGCCACGTGCTCGCGCCGCATGAGCTCGCGTGTCGCCGCGCCCACCGGCCGCTCGCCGCCCTCGCCCAGGTGGAAGGCCGCGTACCGCAACTGGTCACGCGCCGACGACAGCAGCCCGCCCTCGGGCATCCCGTCGCGGAACAGCCCCCACGTGTGCGCCACCCGGGCCCCGTCCTCCTCGACCGCGTGGCCGACCGCGTGCGAGCGGGTCGCCGCCTCCCAGGGGAAGAAGAAGCTCTGCTCCATGCCGAGCGGGTCGAGCACGACCTTCCTGACCACGCTCTCGTACGGCTCGCCGTACACCACCTCGGCCAGCCGGCCGAGCAGCCGGAAGGCGGCGTTGTTGTAGGAGGCCAGCGTCCCCGGCGGGAAGAGCTGCGGCAGCCGGTCGTAGCCGTCGATCGACCGGCCGAGCGCGGCGGTGTCCCAGCTCGTGCCGTCGTCGATGTCGCCCATGAATCCCGCGGTGTGGGTGAGCAGGTGCCGCACGGTCAGTGCCGCCGCGGCCTGCTCGTCGGCCAGCCGCAGGTCCGGCAGGTGCCGCCGCACCGGATCGTCCAGCCCGACCCGGCCCTCCTCGACCAGGTGCATCACCACGGTCGCGGTGACCGTCTTGGTCGTCGACCCGATCTGGAACAGCGTCTCCCCCGTCACCGGGGCCGGTGAGTCGAGGCTGGTGACGCCGGTGGTGAGCACGTGGTCGGCGCCGTCGATCCGGACGCCCACCGCCGCGCCGGGAACGTGCCGGGAACGCGCCTCGCTGTCGAGCAGGCGCTGCAGGTCGTTGAGGTCAGCCATGGGCCCATCCTGCGGCCCGCGAGCCCGCGCGGCATTGTGCGCGCGCACGATATCGGCCGCTCGCTTTGTCCCCGCACGATCACGCGGAACACGAAAGAGGCCCGGCCCCGCCTCCGGAAATCCGGGTCGGACGGGATCGAGCCTCAGGTGTCGGGTGGAGCTATGGGGATTCGAACCCCAGACCTCTTCCATGCCATGGAAGCGCGCTACCAACTGCGCCATAGCCCCGCTGTCGTTGCGAGAAAAGCATATCGGACTCCGGGAGTGCGAGAGACGGTCAACCAAGAGCAACAGACTTGCTACCTTCCGTCACATGACCATTGTGGACGCGCGGCCGCTCACCCAGCGCTGCGCGAAGATCTACGCCGCCGGGGAGCACGCGCTGCTCGGGGTGAGCGCGCTGAACGGCTTCTTCTCGGTGCCCAACCTGACCGGGCTGCTGGGCTGGGCGGTGGGGCGGTTCGGGCGGGTGGACGTGCTGGTGCCGGGCATCGAGCTGGCCGGCACGCTGGTGGCACGCGGCTACGAGCGGCCGCGGGCGCGCAAGAAGGCCCGGGAGGAGATCAACAACACCCGCAACCGGGTGGCCCGGGCCCTGGAGGCACTCGGCCGGCCGCCGGTCGGGGTCTTCTCCTGGACCGACCTGTACGGCGAGCCGGCCTACGAGCGGGCCCGCCGGGAGATCGGCGAGTGCTACGAGGCCGACCAGTCCTTCAGGAGCCGGTGCCGCCAGGCGCTGGAGCCGATCCTGCACCAGGGTGAGCAGGCGGCCGAGCAGGTGGCCGAGGCGCTGCCGTTCCTGCTGGCCGAGCTGCCGCTGGTGCTGGACAGCCCGGCGGTGCTCGGGGTGCCCACCTCGTCGTTCTGCTACCCCCGGCTCATGCCGATGGCCGAGTGGCTTTTCTCCGGGTCGATGGGCATATCGCCGAGCGCGGGACAGGCAATTCTGACCACTCGATTGACACCCGTTGTCGCAGGTGAGGACCATTGTCGTGGGGTGGGATGAGATGAAGTCTCAGGTCCGCAACGCGGGACACGCGTTCGACAGCAGCGACATGGACGGCGACGGCTACCTGGATCACCGGGACATGGAAGTGGTGGCCGTCTCGGTGAGCGACCGGCTCGGCCTGGCCGAGGACTCGGCCCGGCGCGAGGCGGTGATCACCGCCTACGCCTACGCGTGGCGGAACGCGGTCGAGCTGATCGGCACCGACGAGCGCGGCCGGATCAGCCGGGAGGCCTACATCCGGCACGTGACCTCCCGGGTGCTCGACCGCATCGACTTCACCGCGCGCATCGTCTGGCCGATCGGCGACGCGCTGTGGGACGCGCTCGACACCGACGGCGACGAACAGCTCACCAGAGCCGAGTACCTCCGGCTCTGGGGCGCCTACGACGTCGCCGGGCGGGCGGCGCGGGCGGCGTTCGAGCGCCTGGACTCCAACCGGGACGGCCGGCTGTCCAAGGACGAGTTCGCCCAGGCGATCTACGACTTCTACTTCGGCGCCGCCGCCGACGTGCCCATCTTCGGCTGACCTAGACCGCGCGGGCCTTGCCGATGAGCTGGGCGAGCTCGGTCACCGCCGGGTCCTCGACCTTGGCCGCCAGCCGCTCGGCCTGGTCCAGGAGCGCGGTCAGGTCGAGCCCGAGGGCTTCGCCGTCCCGCATGAACAGGGCGAACGCCGCGGCGACCACGTCCACCTGGAGCCGCGCGGGCGCCTGCCACAGGTCCTGGCCGAGCTGGCCGGTCTCGATCGACTTGGCGGACTCGGCGGGCTCGCGGGTGTCGGGGTGCTGCCAGCGCACGGTGGCCGTGGCGAGCTGGCCGGAGGCGCCGGGCTTGAGGGTGACCACGTAGAGCGCCGTCACCGCGTGACCGGGGCCGATCTCGCCGCCGTCGCGGGAGTCGTCCCTGAACTCCTCGGTGGCCAGTTGCCGGTTCTCGTAGCCGATGAGCCGGTAGGACTCCACGACCGAGGGGTTGAAGACGACCTGCGCCTTCGCGTCGCGGGCGCGCAGCTCGATGGTGGTGGCCAGGTGGGTGGCGAAGGCCTTGTCGGCCTCCTCCTGGCTGCTGACGTAGATCGCGTGCCCGTCGCCGTTGTCGGCGAGCTGCTCCATGAGCTCGTCGCCGTAGTCGCGGCCGACGCCCACGGTGAGCAGCGTGATCTGCCGGCCCGCGTGCTCCTTGACCTGGTCGAGGATGCCCTGCCAGGTGACCTCGCCCTCGTTGGCCAGGCCGTCGGAGAGCACGATCACCCGGTTGGTCGCGGCCGGGCGGAAGCCCTGCGCGGCCACCTCGTAGCCCTTGACCAGTCCGGCGGCCAGGTTGGTGCCGCCGCCGATGTCCAGTCCGTTGATCGCGTCCGCCAGGTCGTCCCGGTCGACCAGCGGGGTCATCCCGGCCAGCACGGTGGCCGACTCGGCGAAGGCGACCACGGCCACCTGGTCCCCGGGCGCGAGCTGGTCCAGGAGCGTGCGCAGCGAGTTCTTGACCAGGTCGAGGCGGCCCGGCTCGGCCATGGAGCCGGAGACGTCCACGACGAAGGTGAGGTTGGCCGGCCGCCGCTCGGCCGCCTCGGCGGCGCGGGTCTGCAGCCCGACCCGGATCACGCCCTGGTCACGCTCGCCCGGCACGAGCGCGCCGTCCACGTGCACGGTGAAGCCCTCCCCGTCGGGCTGGGCGTAGTCCTGGCGGAAGGAGTTCACGAACTCCTCCGGCCGGATCTTCGCCGGCTCGGGCCAGCGGCCCTCCCCGAGGGTACGGCGGGCATAGCCGTAGGAAGCGGTGTCCACGTCGAGGGCGAAGGTCGAGATCTGGGCCTGTCTGGTGTCCTTCTCCTGGCCCTCCTCCGGCTTCGCCTCCTTGGGCGACTCGGCCTGCGTGGCCGCCTCGGGAGCGCGGTCGCGAGAGGCGACCTGGCCGCCTTCCGGCCCGCTCGTGGTGCCGCTGCCGCCGCAACCGGCCAGGACGAGCAGGGCGGCCAACCCCGCGATCAACGCGATCAGACGAAACTTCATGTCATGCACCTCCACGCCCTACGACGGCGCGCGAAGCCGCCTGGCCGGGCCCGTTATGCAAACGACAACAAACCGTGGCGGACCGCGGATCAGTTGTGATGAACCCGTGCGATCCGGTAGGCATGAGCCTCATGCGCGTCTATTTGGGAGTGGCCGCGAAGCAGGCGGAGATTCCGGAACGTGTCCTGGACCGGGTCCGTTCCGTGATCGAATCCGCCTTTCCGGTCCCCCCGGAGGTCATCCGCGGCGAGGAGTGGCACGGCCGCGGCGTCTCGCTGTTCGGCTGGAGCAACGAGCCCGACGACAGCCGCGAACCGGGACTGCTGCACCGGACCGGCGACCGGGTGGTCGGCGTCAACGGCCACCTCGCCGATCCCAAGGACGTCACCCGGCTGCCCGATGACACCGTGGGCGGCTGCCTGTCGGCCTGGGTGGCGCGCGACGGCGAGCTGACCGCGGCGACCGCGATCAACCGCGTCTGCCCGGTGTTCTACGCCGAGACGCCCGAGCTGCACGTCGTCGGCAGCCGGGCGCTGCTGGTGCATCTGGTGGCGAGCGAGCGGCCGGCCTTCGACGTGCTGGCGCTGCAGTCGATGGCGCGGCAGGGGTTCTTCCTGTCCGACGAGACGCCCTATCTCGGGGTGTCGGCGCTGCGGCCCTCGTCGCGGCTGAGTGTGCGCGGCGGGAGCCGTACGATCTCGGAGACCCCGCTGCCGGAGGCGGCGCCGCCGCCCGCGTCGGGGCGCGCCAAGCGGGCGGCGATCTCGGAGCTCGCCGAGGCGCTGCTGGCGACGGTGGAGCCGCTGCGGGCGGCGGGCGAGCCGGTGAACCTGGCGCTGACCGGCGGGCGGGACACGCGCATCCTCGCCGCGCTGCTCCACGCGGCCAAGGTGCCGTTCCGGGTGACCACCAACGGGCTCGACACCCACCCGGACGTGATGCTGGCCCGGCAGATCGCCGCGCGGCTCGGCGTGGAGCACACCGTCATCCCGCCGGCGCAGACCGCGCAGAAGGACGCGGTGCTGGTCGAGCACCCGCTGGCGCGCGCCTACGAGACGCTGCGCACCTGCGAGGGCATGACCTCTGCCTACGAGACGATCGTGAGCTACCTGCCCTATGCCGACAAGCCCACCATGTCCGGGCAGAGCGGCGAGACCCTGCGCGCGGGCTCGCTCAACCTGCTGCAGACCGACCTGAGCGACAAGGCGCTGCTGCGCCGGGTGAACACCACCTTCTTCAAGGACGAGAAGCTGTTCAGCGCCGACGCCAACGAGCACGCGCGTGAGCTGGCCAAGCCCTGGCAGGCGCGGAAGAACCGGCTGGAGGCGCTCGACCACATCTACATCTGGTACAAGGTCGGCCGCTGGCAGGCCAGCGCGCGGGCCGGCTCACTGCGCCGCGGCGACCCGGTGCGGCCCTTCCTCGACAACCGGGTGGCGCGGGCGGCGCTCGGCCTCGACCAGGGCTGGCGGCTGTCGGAGGAAGTGATCTACCGGCTCATCCTGCGCTTCGCCCCGGCGCTGCGCGACGTGCCGATCGAGGGCAAGCCGTGGCGCTTCGCCGGTGACCTGCGCAAGCGCTGGCCGTGGGAGCACGTGCCGCCGCCGTCGATGCCGACGGTCTCGACCGGCGGCGGCTGGTCGTGGCGGACCAGCCCGGGACCCGCGCTGTCGGCGATCCTGCGCGAGCAGGTGATCGGCCATCTCGACGTGCTGGAGCCGATCGTCAACCCGGACGAGGTGCGGGCGCTGTTCGCCGGGCCGGTGGTCACCAAGCCGGGGCAGGCGTGGCACCTGTACACGGTCAGCACCCTGCTCACCGGGCTGTATCCCGGCAAGGAGCCGGAAGGCCTCGAACCGGTGCCCGTGTCCCGGCCCTGACCCGCGGGCCGGGTACCATCCGGACATGCTGCTCCCCCTGCCGTCCAGGCTGCCCACGGTCGCCGTGCTGGCCTACGAGGGCATGGCCCCCTTCGAACTGGGCTGCGTGGTGGAGGTCTTCGGCCTGTCCCGGCCCGAGCTGGACGTGCCCTGGTACGACCTGCGGGTCTGCGCCGAGACGACCGAGCCGATGCGGGCGGTGGGCGGCTTCACCGTGCGCGCCGAGCACGGCCTCGACACCCTCGCCCAGGCCGAGACGGTGATCGTCCCCGGCGTCGCCGACGTGCACGGCGAGACCTCCCCCGGACTCGTCGAGGCGCTGCTGGCCGCGCACCGCAACGGCGCGCGGCTGGTGTCGATCTGCTCGGGCGCCTTCGCGCTGGCCGCGACCGGGCTGCTCGACGGCCGGCCCGCCACCACGCACTGGCGCTACGCCGAGCTGCTGCAGCGGCGCTTCCCGCAGGTGGAGGTCCACCCGGACGTGCTCTACGTCGATCACGGCGACGTGCTGACCAGCGCGGGCAGCGCAGCCGGGCTCGACCTGCTGATCCACCTGGTGCGCAAGGACCACGGCGCGACGGTGGCCAACGCGGTGGCCCGCCGCCTGGTCGTGCCGCCGCACCGCGAGGGCGGGCAGGCGCAGTTCATCCAGGCGGCGGTGACCCCGATAGCCGCCGACGACGGGGTGGCGCGGGCGATGGCCTGGGCGCTGGAGCACCTGACGACGACCATCACCGTCGCCGAGCTGGCGCGGAAGGCGCACATGGCGGAGCGGACCTTCCTGCGCCGCTTCAAGCAGCAGACCGGCACCTCGCCGCTGCGCTGGGTCGTCTCGCAGCGCGTCGCCGCGGCCCTGCCGCTCCTGGAGCGCGGCGGCGTCCCGGTCGAGGAGGTCGGCGCGGCAGTCGGCTTCGACAGCCCGGTGACCTTCCGCCACCATTTCGGCCGGTTGATGCGCACCTCCCCCTCGGCCTACCGCCGCGCCTTCGGCTGAGGCTCGGCGCTACACGAGCACGCCCGGGTTGAGGATCCCCGCCGGGTCGAGCGCCGCCTTGGCCGCCCGCAGCGCCAGCGCGAACGGCTCGGGCCGCTGCCGGTCGTACCAGAAGCGGTGGTCGCGCCCGACCGCGTGATGGTGGGTGATCGTCCCGCCGTTGAGCAGGATCGCCTCGGAGACGCGGGCCTTGATCGAGTCCCAGTCCCCGCCCGGCGCCATGATCGTGTAGTACGGGGCGGGCCCGTCGGGGTAGACGAAGGCGAGCCGGCAGGTGATCCGGCCCAGCCCCATGACCTCCTCGTGCAGGCGCTCGAACCGGTCCCAGGTGACCGCCGTCTCGACCGTCTCCACCAGCACGTCCAGCCCCGGATAGGCATTCCTCAGGTACGGCATGCGGGTGAAGGAGCCCTTCCACTCGCGGTCCTGCCGGGTGGCGCCCGGCTCGCCGCCGTGCCGCCTGGCCAGCTCCAGCGCCGCCGCCAGCAGCGCCTCGACCGGCCCCGACTCGAAGCCCAGCAGCAGCACCGGCCCGTGCCCGTCGCCGCGCGCGGCCAGCGCCGCCTCCCCGGCGTCGAGCAGGCGGCAGTTGGACGGGTTCAGGCCGGCCTGCACGATCTCGTGCACCGCCGCGACCGCCGCGTCCCACTCCTTGAACGTCACCGGCGCCGACACCTTGACCTCCGGGCGCTGCTGCAGCCGCACCCACGCCTGCGTGATCACCCCGAGCGCGCCCTCGGAGCCGAGCAGCCACCGGTCCGGCGACGGCCCGGCGCCGCTGCCCGGCACCCGGCGCGACTCCCACACCCCCGACGGGGTCAGCGCGCGCACCGACTCCACCAGGTCGTCGATGTGCGTGTGCCCGGTGGCGAAGTGCCCGCCGGCCCGGGTGGCGATCCAGCCGCCGAGCGTGGAGAACTCGTAGGACTGCGGGAAGAAGCGCAGTTGCAGCCCGGCCGGGAGTTGCGCGTTCAGCGCCGGGCCGGTCGCGCCCGCCTGGACCAGCGCGGCCCGCGAGTACTCGTCCACCTCCAGCACCCGGTCCATCCGGCCCAGGTCGAGGCAGAGCGCCGGGGCGTCGAAGCGGGCCTCGACGCCGCCGACCACGCTGGTGCCGCCGCCGTAGGGGATCACCGCGACGCCCACCGTCTGGGCCCACTCCAGGGCGCGGTCGATCTCCTCCTCGGTGCGCGGGCGGGCGACCAGGTCGGGGGCGTTGGCGAAGTCGCCGCGGTAGGCGCGGACCAGGTCGCGGTAGGCCTGGCCGTAGGTGTGCCGGGCCCGTTCGTACGGCTCCGCCGTACAGAAGCCGGACAGGTGCTCGGGCACCGGCACCCGGGGCGGCGGCAGCCGTACCTCGGGGAAGGGCACCGGCGGACGCCAGCGGGCGGGATCGCCCAGCCCGGTCACCGCGGCGATCAGGCGGGCGCTCTCGCGCAGTTCGTGCGGGTCCGGCTCGGGACCCCAGGCCCAGTGGCTCACGCTCCCGTCCTACAACAGCCGGGAGCGTGTGAAAAGGTCAAGCCGCCGGCTCCGGTTACCCGCACACCCAGTCGAACACGTAGGAGTGCGCCCCGGATTCGTCGACGTGGATCGTCATCTCGCCGCGCAGTCCGGTCAGCTCCTCCGTGCCCGAGTCGGCCACCACCGTGACCCGCAGCGACCGCTCGCCCCGGTCGCTGAAGGCGCTGTGCTGTAGCAGGAAACCGCCGGTCCGGCCGGCGAGCGTGCCGGTGACCCGCTCGACGGCCACGTACGAACGTGATGCCTCGACCGGGGTCGTCACCATGGTCATGTGGACGACGCCGCTGCCGGTCAGGTCGCCGTGGAAGGTCTTGCCGAGCGTCACCGGGGTGATCGTCACGCCGTCGTGGTCGGCGTACGGCTCGCCCTGGGTCCAGTCGTGCGTCTCAAAGGTGCCTTTGGCCATCATGGGCCTCACGCTAGGGCCCTTACCTGTCAGCTCCCGTCAGGTTCCGGCGAGCCGGGCGATGACCGGGGCGAACTGGGTCAGGAACTGCGCGTTCACCGAGACGTAGGAGATGCCCAGCTTGTCGCGCCGCCGCCGCAGCGTGTCGGCCATCTCGGTCACCGACCCCCGGAGCAGGCCCACGCCTTCGCGCACCGGCCCCAGCCAGGCGGGCACCTCGTCGCCGACCGCCGCCAGGTTCATGGCCAGCTCCAGCTCGCCGAACCGGTCGCCGGCCAGCTCGTACAGCTCGTCCACCTTGGCGGCGAGCTGCTCCTCGGTGGCGTGCGGAGGCACCGCGAGCGCGACGGTGTCGGCCTTGCCGGCCGCGAGGCGCAGGGCCGCCGGGCCGGAGGCGGCCAGCAGGATCGGGACGTCCTCGACCAGGTCGATCGTCTCGGCCACCCGTGCCAGCCGTTCGCCGGGCGTCCCGAACGGCACGCCGAGGCGGGCGGCGTCCTGCTCGCTGTCCGGCCGGCCCGCGCCCAGGCCGAGCTCGAAACGCCCGCCGGTCAGGGTGCGCAGGGTCGAGGTCTCCCAGGCCACGGCCGCGGGCGTGCGTAGCGGGCTCGCGAGCACGTAGGTGCCGACCTTGAGCGTCGTGGTGACCGTCGCCGCCACGGCCGCGGCGGCGAACGGCGAGAAGGTGCGGTGGGTGTCGGGCACCAGCAGCGTGTCGAAGCCCAGCTCCTCGCTGCGGCGGGCGATACCGGTCCAGGTCTGGGCGTCGGGGGCGAAACCGGCTACGGCGCCGAATCGGTAAGGTCTCATGCCCCTCACCTTCTCCGGCCCGCCCCGGTCCGCGCGTCGGCCCGGGGAGCCGGATCCGGCTACCCCCGCGGACGCACCGCCCGCCCGCCGCCCTACTTCTCTCGCGGTACGGCAGGCGCCCTCAGGACTGCGGAGCCTTGTCCTGCGGCAGGCGGCTCGTGCCCTTCCGGGCCGCCGGTGCGGAAGGCGGCGGCACCACCGGGCCGATGTCCCCGTCCGGCGCCTCGTCGAGGTCGACGATCACCGGGGCGTGGTCACTGGGCCCCGTCCCCTTGCGCGCCTGCCGGTCGATCCAGGCCGCCCGCACCCGCTCGGCCACCGGATCGGAGGCCAGCACGAGGTCGATCCGCATGCCCAGATCCTTGTGGAACATCCCGGCCCGGTAGTCCCAGTAGGAGAACACCCGCCGATCCGGCCACCGCTCCCGCACCACGTCCCGCAGCCCGAGCGCGGCCAGCGCCTCCCGCTCCGGCGCCGTCACATGCGTGGACCCCGCGAACGCCCCCGGATCGAACACGTCCTCGTCGGCCGGCGCGACGTTGACGTCACCGCAGACCAGCGCGTCGGCCGGCCCGGCCGCCACCACCGCCTTCAGCGCAGCCAGCCAGGCCAGCTTGTAGTGGTAGTGATCCGAGCCGGGCGTCCGCCCGTTCGGCACGTACACCGAGTGCACCCGGATCCCGCCACAGGTCGCGGCCACCGCACGCGCCTCCGGGTGTGGGAAGCCCGGCGCGTCGGCCAGCCCGGTGACCACGTCCTCCAGTCCCACCCGGGAGGCCAGCGCCACCCCGTTCCACTGCACCTCGCCGTGGAGCGCCAGCTCGTAGCCGCGGGCCTCGAACTCCTGGCCCAGCAACTCGGTGAAGGCGGCGTCGGCGAGCTTGGTCTCCTGCAGGCAGACCACGTCCGGCTGCCGCTCGTCGAGCCAGGGCAGCAGGCGCGGCACGCGTTGCTTGGCGGAGTTGACGTTCCACGTGGCGATACGCACGCGGTCCAGCCTAACCCGCGCCACCCTCCGGCTGCCGGTGCGCGCCCCAGAAGCCGCACCGGTGGGCGCGGCACAGGTCCACCGGGCCGATGCCGCGCGGGCCGGGCACCAGCCGCAGCACGGTGTCCCGTCCCGGCTCGGCCGGACGCCAGGCGGGCGCGCCGGGGCCGTTGGGGTCGCCGTGCCGGGCGAACCGGCTCCAGTAGCCGATCATCGTGTCGGACAGCCGGGCCTGGTCGGGCGCGAGCGTCCGGCCGGAGAAGTAGCTCGCCTCGAAGAGATGCTGCAGCTCGGAGGCGTGGAAGGCGCCGGTGGGAAGCTGGGCTTCACCGGCGTGCTGCTCGCCCACGGAGCCCGCCGGTCGGCGAACTCGTAGGCGTAGGTCGGCACCCACGCGGCCAGCAGCCGGTTGGTCCGCACCGCCGGGGCGGCCCAGAGATGGTCGGTCAGCAGATCCCGCAGGGCGTGCCCGGCGCGGCTCGTCCCCGGCGCCCCGTACCGTTCCAGGGGGTAGCGGGCCAGCACCTCCGCCGCGCGCTCGCCGAAGGCGGCCCGCACGGTCCGCTCGTACCCCTCGTCGGTCACCGGCGGCGCTCCGTGCCCCCACCCGCCGCCGCCCCGGCCGTGCCGGGCGTCAACGCCAGCCCGGCCGCCGCGGCGACCGCTCCCGCTAACTTGATCATGTGGTTCTCCCCGGTCCGCCCGCGCCGACGCGCGAGACCGGGTCCACCTTCACACCGCGGGGGCGCCGGTTCATTCCGGCCAGCCCCCCCAACCCGCCCTCCGGCCAGTCCTCCCCCTGCTCCGCTACTTCTCGCAGAACACGAAGTCGCCGTCGGTGTACGCCGCCCTCTCCTCACCCGCGTAGCGCGTCCACGACTCGGCCGGGATGACATCCGCCTCCGCCGTGGCCCGGCAGACCACGTCCAGCGGGTCGGGCTCCACCTGCGACAGGTCCCAGACCCTCGGCCCGGCCATCGGGCTGCCCAGCGCCGCCGTCCGCCCGTCCTCGCTCATGGCGACCGCCTCCGCGGACCGCCCACCGGTCCTCAGGGTGGCCAGCCGCACCGGATGGGAGGGCGTCGTGAGATCCCACAGGACCGCGCGCCCCCGGGCGTCGGCGATGAGCGCCAGTTCGCCGGCGCGGGCCAGGGCGACGGCGAACACGTCGCGGAACTCCCCGTCCAGCGACGCCAGCCGCACCGGCTTCGCGCGGTCGCTCAGGTCCCAGACGTCGGCGCCGCCGCCGGAGCCGATGCCCAGGAGGGCCCGCCGCCCGTCCGGGCTGAGCGCGACCGACTCCTCCCCGTGCCCCTCGGTCCGCAGCTCGGCGACCGCGACCGGCCGCGCCTGATCCGTGAGGTCCCAGACGACCGCCCCCGGTTCCCCGCCCCGGACCGCCACCGCCGTCCGCCCGTCGGCACTGAGCGCGAGGTCGTACAGGTGCGGGCCCCGGATCTTCAGCGTCGCCCGCCGGACCGGCTCGGACACGCTCCGCAGGTCCCACACCTCGACCGCCACGGCCTCGGGCTCGTCCAGCCCGTAGGAGACCAGCGCCGTCCTGCCGTCGCCGGACAGCACGAGCGGGCCGAAGTACTCCTCGACCGGCAGGAAGGCCGCCTTGACCGGCCGGGTCCGCTCGCCGAGCCGCCACACGCCGACGCCCTCGTAGGACTCGGCCGTCAAAACGATCTCCCCGTCCGCCGACATCGCCAGCTCGTCGACCGAGCCGCCGAAGTCGAGCGCGCCCGGCTCGCCCCGCCCGCGCGGCAGGTACCAGCGGCGCACCGTGCCGGAGCCGGACCTGCCCAGCAGGAAGGACCCGTCCGTCGTCATCGCCACGTCGTCCGAGCGGGGGGCCTCCACCAGATCGGTCAGCCCTTCGTTGGCCAGGGTGTCGGCCAGCGCCGTCCGCGTCTGATCGTCGTCGTGCAGGCTGACCGCCGCCGCGCCGAGCCGGCGGGCGGCCACAGCGTCGACCTCGCGCAACTCGGCGCCCTTGAGCGCCAGCGTCCGGGCCGCCGCCACCCGCTCCGCGTTCTGCCGCGCCTGCCCCTCGACCATGGAACCCAGCGCCGCCAGGGTCAGCACGACCACGAGCGCCCGGAACCACCGCGTCTGATCAGCGCGCTGCGACTGCACCGGTGCTCCCCTCGCGGGATGATCCACGCCGGGTCACATCATGGCGGCACCGTGGAAAAAGCGAAACCGCCGCGATGCGGCGGTTCGTCGTAAGTGAGAGGTGGAGCTATGGGGATTCGAACCCCAGACCTCTTCCATGCCATGGAAGCGCGCTACCAACTGCGCCATAGCCCCTCGCTTGCGGGAATAGTCTAGCGGATCCGGCGGGTGCCACGACCATGATCGTGGCACCCGCGGGGGCGGTGCTCAGGCGGCTCGGCGGACCGGGACGCCGGCCTGGGCGACCAGGGCGGCGAGGTCGACGCCGGCCGTACGAAGGGTGCGGGCGGCGCCGTTGCGGGCGTCGGCGAGCAGGCCCCACAGCAGGCGTTCGCCGGTGATCGGGCCGGGCTTCCACGCGGCGACCTCGACGACCTTGCGCAGGTGCAGGGTGAGCGGAAGGTCGCCGAGCGGGCCGCGGAGGGTGAGGCGGAGCAGGAGCCGGTCGAGGTGCCAGCGGGCCGGGTCGTCCACGCCGTGCCTGGTACGGCGGCGCACCTCGTCGAGGTCGATGCCGAGGGTGGCCAGCAGGTCGCGGCCCGGCGTGGCGGCCAGCGGGACGGCGTCCGGGGTCAGGGTGAAGGCGGCCACGGGGCCGGCGAACGGGCGCTGCTCGGCGAGGGCGAGCAGGAGCGCGTCCGTGCCGAAGCGGCCGCCCTCGGGCCGGGCGTCGTGGGCGAGGATGCCGGCGCGGACGAACGCCCTGCGGGCTTCGGGGGTGAACCTGTCGAGCACGGGACTACCTCCTGGCGTGTTTGCGGTGCGCGGTCTGCCGCCGGACGCCGAGCGCGGCGGCGATCTGCTCCCAGGACCAGCCCCGGTCGCGGGCGTTGGAGACGTGCACCGCCTCCAACTCCTCCAGGAGGGAGCGCAGGGCGGCGCAGGCGGCCAGCCCGGTGCCCGGATCGGGGCCGGCGGCCGCTTCGGCGAGCTCGGTGACTCTCATGATGTCAGCATAAGCTGACACAGCCGGAAGTGTCAGCTCTTGCTGACACTTTTGCCGGCAGACCGCACACCAAGGAAGCGCGCTTTCCGAATGCAGCCCGCTACGAGGAGCCCGCGTAGGTGCGCATGGTCAGCTCCGACTCACCGGGCTCCAACTCCACCCGCACCCCACCGAGCGCGGAGGTGCGGTGCACGTGCGTGCCGCCGCACGGGATCCACCCCTCCCCCTCGGGCAACGCGCAGTGCCAGGTACGCCGAGCGGTCAGCGTCCCGTCCGGCGCGTCGATCCACACCGGCGCGTCCGCGGCCACCCACCCGGCGAGGATCCCGTTGACCCGCCCCGCGACCTCGGCCCAGTCGAGCCCGTCGGCGGAGAAGCCCTTCTTGCGCAGCGACTTGCCCAGCCGGTACACGTCCACGCTGCCGTTCTCGACGATGGTCGAGGAGGTGATGGCGTGCTGGTCGAAGTTCGGCTGCCCGAGCGAGTCCGCCCCGGTCTCCTTGCGCCAGTGCCCGGCCAGGGCGGCGTTGAGCGCGAGGGCGGCCAGGTGGCAGGCGGTGTGCCCGGCCGACAGGGCCGCACGGTAGCCGGCGTCGGCCTCCAGCGTGACCTCCGCCCCGGCTTCGACGGCCGCCGCCGGCTCGACGAGGTGGACGACCAGCCACTGCCAGGCCGGGTCGCCCCGCCGTACCGGGATGTGGGCGCCGAGCAGGACCTGCCCGTCGCCGGCGGTGGCCCCGGTGACGCAGCCGAGAAGGGGGTGCCCGGCCAGCAGGCCGCGGTCGGCGGGCTGGTCGGGCCAGGTGTGGTCGAGCGGATGGAAGGGCGTCTCGGCGACGATCACGCCGAGCGCGTCACCGGCCTGGACGGTTCCGACGACCTCGGAGCGGCCGGACACCTGCCCGTCAGGGAAGGTGACGATAGTGGACTTCATCCGGAAATCTTCGCAGGCTCATCCTCGAGGAAGCGGTTGCGACCCGCGTAAAGCCCGGTCAGGAGCTGCACGGCCAGCACGAAGAAGATCAGCGTGTACGGCAGAGCCCACCCCCCGGTCGCCTCGTGCAGCACGCCCACGACCAGCGGCCCGGCGCCCGCGATGAGGTACCCGGCGCTCTGCCCGAAGGCCGACAGCGCGGCGGTGTGGTCGGCGGTGCGGGTCCGCAGGGCCAGCATCATCAGCGCGAGCGGGAAGGAGCCCATGCCGACGCCGATGAAGACCGTCCAGACCCAGGACGGCGAGATCCACATGCCGGCGAACCCGACGACGTAGAAGGCGACCAGGGCGACGACCACGGGCCGCTGGTCGCGGAAGCGCGTGGCCAGCACCGGGATGATCAGCGAGATCGGGATGCTCAGCGCGGTGAACACGCCGAGGACCAGGCCGGCCTGGCTGGTGGTGTAACCGGCGTCGGTGAGGATCTTGGCGAGCCAGCCGAACATGATGTAGGCGATCATCGACTGCGTGCCGAAGTAGACCGCGACCGACCAGGCCAGCTTGCTGCGGACCAGGCGGCCGGGCCCGGCCTCGGTACGGCCGGTGTCGCGCTGCGGCTCGCTGCGCAGCAGCGCCAGCCAGGGCAGCGCGGCGACGACCGCGAGCGCGGCCCAGACGCCGAGCGCCACGTGCCAGTCGCCGCCCGCGGCGCGCTCGATCGGCACGGTCGCGGCGGCGGCCATCATGGTGCCGACGGCCAGGGCGGTGGTGTAGACGGTGGTCATCACGCCCACGCGGCCCGGGAAGTGCCGCTTGATCAGGGTGGGGATGAGCACGTTGCCGATCGCGCCGCCGGACAGCGCCACGGCGCTGCTCAGCAGGAAGACGGGGGCGCTGTCGACCAGGGCCCGGGTGGCGAGGCCGACGCCGAGCAGGCCGAGCGCGACCAGGAGCAGCCGGTGCTCGCCGACCTTGCGCGCCATCGCGGGGGTGACCGCGCCGACGGTGGCGAAGGCCAGGACCGGCAGGGTGGTCAGCAGGCCGGTGCCGACGCTCGTCATCCCGAGGCCCGCGGAGAGCTGGTCGAGCAGCGGGCCGACGCTGGTCACCGCGGTGCGGAGGTTGAGCGCGGCCAGGACGATGCCCAGGACCAGCAGCCATACCAGCGAGCCGCTCTTGCTCCTGCTCTCGGTGAGCACGCTCATGCCGGCACAGCCTCCATTCGTGGAATCATGGGACGAATAATGCTAACAGGTCCGAAATGTTGGTTTATTCCTGACCATAGGAAGAGGCCCCCTTCCCGGAGAGGTGGGAAGAGGGCCTCGGCGTCCCGTCAGGTCAGATGACCGGGCGCATGGGCGGCGGCGGGTCCTCCGGCCGCAGCGGGCCGGGTCCGGGCGCCGGCAGGTCGGGCGAGGGCGGGTAAGGATCGCCGCCGATGGTGCCAGGAGGCATCGGCTGGTCGCCCGTGCCGTAGGTGGACCCGCTCTGGTGCGGGCCGGGCACGTCGCCGCGCCACTCGCCGGTCTCGCTCCCACGGGACTCGATGAAGCGCTTGAAACGCTCCATGTCGTTGCGGACGCGCATCCGGACCAGTTGCAGCCAGTCGCCCGCGGTCTCGATGAAGCCCTTGGGGTCGTACTCCATCTGCAGGGTGACCCGCGTGGTGGAGTCGTCGAGCCGGTGGAAGGTCACCACACCGGCCTGGTGCGGCTGCTCCACCGTGCGCCAGGCGACCCGCTCGTCCGGGTGCTGTTCGGTGATCTCCGCCTCGAACTCACGACGGACTCCCGCGATCTCGGCCACCCAAGCGGTGCGGGTGTCGGTGAGCTGCTTGACCGACTCCACGCCTTCCATGAACTCGGGGAAGCTCTCGAACTGCGTCCACTGGTTGTAGGCCGTCCGCACTGGGACATTGACATCTACGGAGTGCTCGATCGTGCTCATGTAACGCCCCCTGCCCGCTTCGCCGGAGCGCTAACGCCTCCGCCGCAACCAGAACAGGCCCACCAGCGGCAGGATCAGCGGGATGAACAGGTATCCCTTCCCATAAACCGACCAGACCGTCTCGTCGGGGAAGGCCGCCGGATCGATGACACTCGCCGTCCCGATGACCAGGACTCCGGCCAGTTCGATGCCCAGCGCCCACAACGCGAGCGTGCGCCGCCCGGTCGCCAGCGCGACCGCGAGCACCACGTAGACCGCCGCCGCGAAGGCGGACAGCGCGTAGGCCAGCGGCGCCTCGTCGAACCGGGTGGCGATCTGCACGGCCGCCCGCGCGCCGGCCGCCAGCGCGAACAGCCCGTAGAGCGCCAGCAGCGCGCGGCCCGGCCCGGTGCCGATCGGGGTGCTCACTGCCCGGCCCAGATCTGCAGCAGCCGCCCGGTCATCACCGCGACCGCGAACCCGGCCACGACCAGGATCGCCGCGCCCCACCGCGACCGTTCGGCCAGCGCCAGGAAGACGCCCGCGGGCGCGATCAGCGCCACGCCGGCCGTGTAGCCGTAGAGCGTCGCCTGCTCGGCCGGCCCCTCGCCGCCCACCGCCGCCGCGACGGTGATCCCGGCCTGGACCAGCACCGCGAGCTCCAGCACCGCGAAGCCGACGAGCAGGACGACCCCCATCGCCCGGTTGCGGATGGCGACGACGAGACTGGCCACCGCCAGGACGAGCGCGCCCACGATGATGCCGGTGGCGAGGGTCTGGGACATGGCGAGAAGGCTACCGCTCCTACCATGGGGTCCATGGACCGGATCCTGGTGAGCGCCTGCCTGATGGGCCGCCGCGTGCGCTACGACGGCGGCGCCAAGACCAGCGCCTCGGCGATCCTGGCCGGCTGGCGGGAGGAGGGGCGGCTGGTGCCGTTCTGCCCGGAGGTCGAGGGCGGGCTGCCGATCCCCCGCCCCGCCGCCGAGATCGAGCCGGGCGGCTCGGGCGCCGACGTGCTGGCCGGCCGCGCCCGCGTCCTGGCCGCCGACGGGAGCGACGTCACCGCCGCCTTCCTGTCCGGCGCGCGGCAGGCGCTCGACCTGGCCCTCAGCTCCGGCGTACGGCTGGCCGTCCTGAAGGAGGGCAGCCCGTCCTGCGGTTCCCTCGCGGTCTACGACGGCACCTTCACCGGCGGCCGGGTCCCCGGGCCGGGCGTCACCACCGCGCTGCTGGAGCAGCACGGCATCCCGGTCTTCGGCGAGGACCGCCTGACCGAGGCCGACGCCTACCTGCGCGCCCGGTAGAGCTGCGCGCCGAGCCCGGCGATCAGCACCGTCGCGACGGTGCCGTGATACCAGGTGTTGAGCACCGTCGCCTCGCCCCGGCCGAGCGCCAGCGCGAGGGTGCCGACCAAAACTCCCGCCAGCGCGACCGTGTAGCCCGCCCGCAGTCCCCGCCACGCCCACGCCCGGCCGCCCAGCGCGCCCCACGCCGCGGCCAGCAGCGCCAGCCCGCACACCGTCTCGGCGATGGTCGCCGGGACGATGACCGGCTCGCGCAGCGGCCCCAGCGGCACGCCGGTGTGCAGCAGCGCGCCGAGCACGAAGATGAGTGCGATGCCGGCCGCCACCGCGCCGAGCACGATCCGGAGAGCTCTGTCGTCCATCCCCTCACCCTGGCACCGCCGGTGGGCCGGCGGATCCCCCGGCGGAAGGCGGCTCGGATACCGCCCGGGTCGTACCAACTTTTCGCCCGTGCCCTGAGTCTCATCCTGCGGGGCCCGGAGAACCACGACACCTCACGGGGAAAGGACTCGACACCATGCCTGTCGACCTCGCCAACGCACGACCCCTGGCCTGGGACTCGCCCACGCTCGACGCCGACACCAAGGAGATGCTCGCCAATCTCCAGCCCAACATCCTGCGCGCGCACGTCCGCGAGCACCTGACCGTGCTCTTCCTGCGCTTCAACGACGTCGCCGAGGGCCGCGCCTACCTGCGCCGCGTCGCCCGCACCAGGATGAAGTCGGCGCGGCAGCACCTGGAGGAGGTGCGGGAGTTCGCCAGGAGCGGTCGGGGCGGCTCGCCGTACGTGGGGCTGGGCATCAGCCGCGCCGGCTACCGCGACCTGGGGCACAGCGTCGCCGACATCCGCCGATTCGGGGACGCCGCCTTCCGCGACGGCATGAAGAAGCGGATCACCGAGGTCAACGACCCGCCCGTGGCCGAGTGGGAGCGCGCCTACCAGCGGGAGATCCACGCCGTGCTGCTCATCGGGGACGCCGAGCCCGGCCCGGTCGAGGCGCTGCGCGAGGAGCTGGTGCGCGACCTGCCGGCCTCGGCGCGGGTGCTCGGCGAGGAGACCGGGCGCGGCCTGCGCAACCCGGCCGGGGACGGCATCGAGCATTTCGGGTACGTGGACGGCCGCAGCCAGCCGCTCTTCCTGGCCGACGAGGTCGAGCGCGAGCCGCGCGAGCACTGGGACCCGTTCTTCCCGCTCGGCAACGTGCTGGTCGCCGACCCGCTGGCGGCCGATCCGCGCCGGCACTTCGGCAGCTACTTCGTCTTCCGCAAGCTGGAGCAGAACGTGCGGGCCTTCCAGCAGATCGAGGAGGACCTGGCCGACGCGCTCGGCCTGGTCGGCGACGACCGGGCCCGCGCCGGAGCCATGCTGGTCGGCCGCTTCCGTGACGGCACGCCGCTGACCGGCAAGAGCAAGGCGGCCGGCGGTCCGGTCGGCAACGACTTCACCTTCGACCGCGACGGCGAGGGCAACCGCTGCCCGTTCAGCGGGCACGTGCGCAAGACCAACCCTCGCTCCTTCGGGCGCGAGGTGATCATGGCCAGGCGCGGCCAGACGTACGGCGAGCGCGCCGACCGGCCGTGGGACGAGCTCCCGCCCGAGGAGCGGCCCGGCGGGGGCGTCGGCCTGCTGTTCATGGCGTTCAACTCCCGGGTCGCCGACGGGCCCGAGGGCATCGGCCAGTTCGAGTTCACCCAGCGGAGCTGGGCCAACGAGCCGTCCTTCGAGCGGGAGGGCACTGGCCACGACCCCGTCATCGGCCAGGGCCCCCGCGAGCTCAAGGTCACCTTCCCCAAGGTCTGGGACCAGCCCGGCCGCACGGTCGCGGTCAAGCAGGTCGAGCAGACCGTGACCATGCTCGGCGGGGAGTACTTCTTCATGCCTTCCTTGGCATATTTGCGCGCTATGTGAAGAATCCGGCCGGTACGGCACGCCGTACCGGCCGCTCTTCGCGCGATATATTGGGAAAAGTCATGAGCGAAGAGCACGACCGCACGGTCCAGCGCCGGATCCCCACGCCCGGCCAGCCGGTCCAGCCGGTCCCCCCGCCCGAGCAGCCGCACCCGGAGACGGTGCGCCTGCCGTACACGCCGGACCTGTTTCCCGACGTGCCGGTGATCGAGGCGAAGCCGCCGCGCTCGGCCTGGTGGTGGGTGGTCGTGGCGAGCGCGGCGCTCCTGGTCGTGGCCGCCATCGCCTTCGGCATCGTGCTCTTCGCCACGCGCGCCTGAGCCTGGCGCCTCCGGCTAGGCGCGGGTGAAGTCCGCCACCCAGTTGACCTCCCACGTCTTGCCCTGATCGGTGGAGAAGGCCTGCTCCCAGGAGCAGTGGTCGGCGTCCTGGACGGTCCAGACGAAGCGGCAGATGATCGGCGTGCCCTCGTGGAACTCGTCGGCGTAGAACTCGCCGCGGTCGCCCTCGAACCGGCCCACCGCGGGCACGGTGTCGAGCACGCCGGTCTTGCTGCTGGCCCAGTAGATCGACCAGAGCTCGGTCTCGGGGTTGTAGAGGCGCAGGGTCAGCCCGGACGTGCCGCGCTCGGGGAAGTACACCTCGTCCACGCAGGCCGCGCCGCCGAAATGCCGGGTCGCGACCGTGGTGCCGGTGAACTCCTCCCATTCGTCACAGCCGGCGAGCCGCTTCTTGAGATAACGCTGCTTGGAGGTCCACTTGCCCTCCAGGAAGTCGAAGTCGTTCATGGCCGGACGGTAAACCGTCATCGCTGCCATCTATTGTCAGTGTCATGCGCGCTTCCCGGCTGCTGTCCATCCTCCTGCTGCTGCAGACGCGCGGCCGGATGACCGCCCGCGAGCTCGCCGAGCGGCTGGAGGTGTCGGTGCGCACGATCTACCGCGACGTCGAGTCCCTGCACGCCGCGGGCGTGCCGCTGTACGGCGACGCGGGGCCGTCGGGCGGCTACCAGTTGCTGGAGGGCTACCGCACCAGGCTCACCGGGCTGACCGCCGACGAGGCGGAGTCGATGTTCCTCGCCGGGCTGCCCGGCCCGGCCGCCGAGCTCGGGCTGGGCTCGGTGGTGGCCGCCGCGCAGCTCAAGCTCAAGGCCGCGCTGCCGGTCGAGCTGCGCGACCGCGCCGAGCGGGTCCAGGAGCGCTTCCACCTCGACGCGCCGAGCTGGTACCGCGAGCGCGACGAGCTGCCCTTCCTGCCCGCCGTGGCCGACGCGGTCTGGAACCAGCGCGTCATCGAGGTCCGTTACCGGCGCTGGGAGGCGCCGCATCTGGTCACGCGGCGGCTGGAGCCGTACGGGCTGGTGGTCAAGGCGGGGCGGTGGTACGTCGTGGCGGGCAGCGGCGGGCAGGTGCGCACCTACCGGGTCTGGATGATCCAGGACCTCCACCCGCTGGACGAGCACTTCACCCGCCCGGCGGACTTCGACCTGGCCGGCTACTGGCGCGGATACCTCACCGCCTTCGCCGCCCGCCTGCACCAGGGCGAGGCGGTGGTACGGCTGTCGCCGCGCGGCCTGGAGCGGCTCGGCTCGCTGATCACGCCCGGCATGGAGACGGCGGCCCGGGAGAGCGCGGGCGAGCCCGACGCCGACGGCTGGGTCACCGCGGTCGTGCCGATCGAGGGCGTCGACGTCGCCCTGGGCGAGTTCCTGCGGCTGGGCGGCGAGGTCGAGGTGGTGCGGCCGGTCGAGCTGCGCCGCCGGCTCGCCGAGGTGGCCGCCGCGCTGACCCGCTTCTACGGGGAGGAACGGGTCAGCGCGACGTCCAGCGCATCAGGTGGTAGGTTCGGGTGATCGAGAAGCCCGCGCCCAGGTAGAGCCGGGCGGCCGGGCTGTCCTCGCCGGTCCACAGGAACCAGGCCCCGTGCAGCCCCTCGGCCCGCATCCGGGCCAGCGTGCGGTGCAGCAGGATCTTGCCGAGCCCGGTCCCGCGTTCGGCCGGGTCCACCCCGAAGGGGCCGAACCGCTCGGCCGGGCCCTGGTAGGCGCCGTAGGCGGTGAACCCGGCGATCCGCCCGTCCTTGCGCACGACCAGCAGGCGCTCGTTGTCCGGGAACCTCCTGATCGCCTCGGCCCAGTCCGGGTTGAAGCCCGTCCCGGCGAAGCGCACCAGCTCCGGCAGCTCCCCGTCGGCCGGGCACCCCACCTCGTAGCCCTCCGCGAGCCGCTTGGCCGCCAGTTCCAGCACCTCGGACGGCGGCGCGTACCCCACCAGCGACCGGTCCATGGCCAGCGCGGTGGTCACCACCCGGAAGCCCAGCTTCTCCAGCAGCCCCCGGGCCTGCGGATAGAGCTCCAGATCCAGCCCCGGAGCCACGTAGTTCGGCGTGTACCCGGCCACGTCCACCCGGTTGCGCCCCTCCCGGGCGAGGAAGTCCAGCGCCTCGCCCACCAGCCGCCGCCCCACCCCGCTCCCCCGGATCCCCGGCTCGACGAAGAAGAACGGGATCCACCCGGCCTCCGTCTCCGTCCCGGCCGCGTACGGCGACAGCGGCACCAGCCGGCGCACGGCGTAGGCGCACCCCACGACCCGCCCGTCCAGGACGGCCACCCGCAACCCGGCCGGGTCGAAGTTGGGGTCCAGCAGCACCCGGTCCCGCACCCACCGCCGCGTGGTCGGATCGGCGGGCAGGCTGAGGTTCCACGCCTCGACCAGCCCGGCCTCGTCACCGGCCTGGAAGCCGCGGTAGCCGACCACACCGGCCGGAAAAGTCGCTGTCATCCCGTTCCTCCGTTGACACGTGAGACCCGCTCATCAACCATCCAGGGACAAGAGCCCCACCCCCGAGAGGATCCCACCCCCATGGGCCTTGCCGCCGTCGCCCTCCCCTTCGCCCTGGCCGTCATCATGTTCGGCCTCGGGCTCAGCCTCACGGTGAGCGACTTCCGCCGCGTCGCCGCCTACCCCAAGGCCGCGATCATCGCCTTGACCTGCCAGATCCTGCTCCTGCCCGCGCTCTGCCTGGGCCTGATCCTGCTGTTCGACCTGCCGCCGGTCCTGGCGGTCGGCATGATGCTGCTGGCCGCCTCGCCCGGCGGCACCTCGGCCAACCTCTACAGCCACCTGTTCGGCGGCGACGTCGCCCTCAACATCTCGCTGACCGCGATCAACTCGGTGATCTCCGTGGTCACCCTGCCGCTGATCGCCAACCTGTCCGTCGGCTTCTTCGGCGCGCAGGCGAGCGGCCTGGGCCTCCAGCTCGACAAGACCCTCCAGGTCGTCGCCATCGTCCTGGTCCCGGTCGTGCTCGGCATGCTGGTCAAGGCCCGCCGCAACGCCTTCGCCGAGCGGATGGGCAAGCCGGTCAAGATCGCCTCGGCGGTGATCCTGGTGCTGGTCATCCTCGGCGCCGTCTGGCAGGAGCGGGCCAACATCGGCACCTACCTCGCCGAGGTCGGCCTGATCACCCTGCTGTTCAGCGTGCTGAGCCTCACCGTCGGCTACTGGGCGCCCCGGCTGGCCGGGGTGGAGCGCGAGCAGGCCATCGCCTCCTGCATGGAGATCGGCATCCACAACTCCACCCTGGCCATCACCGTGGCCAGCTACGTGCTGGTCAACACGCAGATGGCCATCCCGGCGGCCACCTACGGCATCCTCATGTTCTTCACCGCCGCGGTGGCGGGGTTCCTGCTGCGCGCCCGCGCTCAGCGGCCCGCCTTGCGGTAACCGTCCAGGACGTCCTGCCGCAGCAGGTGCCCGAAGCCCGCCCGCTCCAGCCGCACGCCGAGCTCGGCCACGCCGCACCCCAGCGCCGTGGCCGTGGCGGCTAGGTTCCAGTCGTGCGCGGCCAGGCGGGTCAGCAGGTAGCCGCGCCGGCGCTGCGGCTCCGACAGCCGGAAGGTCTTGAGATAGGCCAGCCGGCCGTCGTCCGTGGTGATCGTCTCGCCGAGGTGGCTCTCGGTGTCGCGCTCGAAGGAGGGCAGGAAGCGGCGCAGCGTGAAGCGGCCCATCCGGTAGATCTCGTCCCAGTGCGAGGCGTGCAGGCCGCCGGCCATGACGGTGGCGTGGAAGGCGGCCCACTCCTCGGCCTGGCGCAGCGCCTCTGACCTCAGGTCGGCCACGGAGGCGATGCGGCTCTCGTCGAGGGTGACCGGGAAGTCGCGCACCGCCGGGTGGTACCACGCGTAGTCGTGGATCAGCTCGCCGTACAGGTCGCGGACGAGCGTCGGGTGCAGCGCGCGGTAGTCCTCCTGGTGCGGGACGACGAAGGCGGCGGCCAGGGCGTCGGAGACGTAGACCGCCACGCCGCACTGGCCGGGGTGGATCTCGAACACGCGCAGCGCGTCGTCCAGGCCCCGCACCTGCGCGCCGGTGTAGGCCTCCTCGCCGCGCGGCGACAGCCCGTGCCGCAGGGCGCGCTGCGACCACTCCGCCCATGCGATGGACGGGCCCTTGAAGTGCAGGGAGAGGAAGCCCTCCAGCGCCAGGTGCAGCGGGAGGAAGCGCAGCCGGTTCGGCTCGGTGCGCCGCGCCATCCCGCGCCGCTGCTGGACCGGGATGTGCTCGCGCGGCCCCGCCTCGCCGAGCTGCGTGCCGTACGCGGCGGCGGGGCTGCCGTCCTCGCTCCACGAGGCCACGAAGGCGTGCGGGACGTAGGCGACGTACGCGCTGCGATCCGGCAGCGCGACCACCGACAGCTCGTCGCCGTAGACCTTGGGGTGCAGGCGCAGGTCGACGATCGGCTCCGGCCGCACCAGCGGCACCAGCCGGACCCCGCCCCACGTCTGCGGGGCCTTCGCCACCAGCCCGGTGAACTCGATCATCGCCTCTCCAGATAGGCCAGCAGGTCGGCCACGTCGGTCCGCCCGGTCGCGAACTGCGCCAGCTCCACCAGCGCCGGCAGGTGCTCGGCGTCGCGGATGCCGACCGTCGGCACCAGCGGCGACAACGCGCGCACCTCGAACCGCTCGGCGTCGTAGACCGGGTTGACGTGCACGAGGCGCACCTCGCCGGCCCGGTCCAGCCGGTCTGACCACACGCGCAGCACCTCGGCGGCCAGGCCCGGCGGCGCGTTGTCCCAGCCGTCCGAGACGATCACCAGCCGCTCCGGCCGCTCCTCCAGCGCGTCGATCAGCCGCATGCCCAGCGGGCTCGGGCCGCTCGCGCGCACCAGCAGCGGATCGACCGTCCCGGACACCCAGTGCGCGCGGTACTGCCCGGCCAGCGCCGCCAGCAGGTGGTCGCAGGCCAGCGCCACGGCCAGCGGCCGGTTCCGCTTCACCGGCGAGCCGAAGGCCGAATAGCTGTCGTCCAGGACCGCCGCCACGCGGCCCCAGGTGCCGGCGCGCTTGCCCGCCACCCGCACCGCCGCCGCGCTCAGCGCGCCGGTCAGCTCCGCCCGGCGCGCCGCCCGCTCGGCGACCGGCAGCGACAACACGTAGGACGCCAGCCGGACCAGCGGCATGGCCGCCAGGTCGGCTCGCGTGTCCGTGCCCGCCCGGCCCGCCGACTCCAGCAGCCGCAACCGCTCCAGCCGGGTCAGCTTCGGGGCGATCCGCTCCAGGAAGACCTCCCGCTTGATCCCGCGCCGGGCCGCGAACCCCTCGGCCACCGTGTACGGCAGGCTGTACAGGGCCTCCTTGTCGAAGTGCGCGCGCCGCCAGGCCTCCAGGATGGGCGTCTCGTAGCGCTGGCGCGAGAACGGCGCGAACAGGAAGTCCGGCAGCTCGCCCTCCAGCTTCAGATGCGCGTGCCGCACCGCCGACTTCAGCCCGGCCCGGTACTTCACCGCGTCGAACGCCAGGTCCGGCCGCGCCCGCAGCCAGTCGCGCAGCACCGCGCGGGTCCGCCGGTTGTTCACCCCGGCGGCACGCAGCTCCCGGAAGAGCGCGTACACCCGCGGCGGCGACATCCGCGCCAGCCGCTGGGACACCAGCTCGCCGCCGCCCGAGGTCGCCAGCAGGTGCCGGATCACCCGGGCCGCGTTGTGGTCGTTCAGCTCCAGCGCCAGAACCGCCGCGTACACCTCCGGGTAGTTGCCCCGGATGTACTCGTGCAGGAAGTCCAGGGACAACGTCTGGCTCGCCTGCCCGGAGTGGAACTCGCGCTGCCCCGTCGCCGCCGTCGCCGCGTTCACGAACAGCAGCAGGTCCTCGTACCCGACGTCCATGCGCCCTCCCCGTCGTCCTGGCCGGCCGGGGAGTGGAGGTCCGAGCAGCGAAGCATCACTTCTAAGGTGGGTTCCGGAAGTCGGCACCGAAGTCCCGCGACCGGCCAGGAACGTGACGTTAGCAGGGGATTCCGGCGATTCGCGACGCGGCTTCCTCGGCGCGACCAACCTCGCAAAAATGCGCTCTCCCGACATTCCCGGCATCCTTGACGGGTGCTCGAGTCGAGGGCGGTCAAGCCCCTGCTGATCGCGGCCCAGGTGGCCGGCGCCTGGGTGGTGGGCGCGGTCGCCATGCCGCTGGCCCTGCAGATCCTGCTGATCGCCGCCTTCGCCGGAGGCACCTCGTTGCTCGTGGTCGCCGTGGCGGTGAGTCTCGCCGTGGTCATGGCCTACCTGATCGTGCTGGTCAAGGCCACCCACCAGGCCTCACCGCTGGGCGCCACGGCCTGGCGGCGGGCGGCGTGGGCCGGCCTGGTCCTCGGGGCCGGTACGGCAGGCTGGGCCCTCGGCTGGGCGGCGACCGACGCCGCCGGGCTGGGCGTGAGCGGCGACGCCCAGGCCACCCTGCTGCTCGGCGGCCTGCCGTACGCGCTGGTCGCCGGGATGTTGCTGCGCCCCTGGCCGTTCAGCGCCGCCGCCCTGGCGCTGAGCGTGGCCCTGACCGGCGCCGGCGTCGTGGCGCTCCGCCGCGAACCGCCCGACGACCTGGAACGGCGGCTCGCGATCGCCCACCTGCCCCGCGAGACCGCCTACGCGGTGGCCATCCCCGGTTACGTCCCCGGCGACGACCGTGATTACGGCGGGGGGCTCGGCGGCGGCGGCTTCCGCCCGGCCGATCCCGCGGCGGTGCCCGGTCCTCGCTACCTCACCACGACGGTCCACGAGGGTCTCCGGGCGGGCGAGCGGATGTGCGGCCAGCCCACCGCGACGGACTCCCGGCTGAGCTGGGGTTCCTGCCGGGTCGAGGCGGACGGCCTGGTGTACCGGCACAACGCGAACGAGCACGGCTACCAGGTCTCCGTGGGCCGCCGCTTCGTCACCGTCATCGCGAGCCCCGCGGTCAGCCACGACCTGGTGCGCGCCGCCGCCCGGACCGTGCGCCCGGCCACGGCCGGCGAGCTCGGCGACGGCCACGAGCAGACCGGCGCGTACTACGCCGTCACCGTCCCCGGCTACCGCGGCCGGCCTTCCGGCACCCCGCCGGGCATGGTGTACGAGCCGCTCGACCACGCCGCGGCCGGCCCGCACAGCGTGACGATCGCGCTCCACGTGACCTACGCCAATGACGACTCGCTCTGCTTCCTGGCCGTCGAGTGCACCAGGGACGCCGCCGGTCTCACCTACGCCCGCCACGACGACCGGCACAGCTTCACCGTCCGCCGCGGCGGCCTGGACGTCCGCGTCGAAGGCGGCCTCAAGGTCGCCGGAACACTGCTCCGGCAGGCTGCCCTCGACGCCCGCCCGGTCACCGACGCCGAGCTCCGCAGGATCTTGCCGCCGCTGAAGCCCGGCGACCACCTCGACCGCTTCCGGCGCTGGCTGCGCACCTTCTGAGCGCTTGCGGACGCGCTCAGCCGGGCCGGTTGCCGGTCGGGATCACGATCTTCGTCTGCGCGCCCCGGGTGAGGTAGTAGGTGGTCCACTTCTTGACCATCTCGTCCAGCAGCCAGGCCGCGCCCGGCACCAGCGGCAGCCCGATGACGCCCTCGCGGAACTTCACCAGCAGCGGCCAGGCGGTCCTGACCACCGGGTCCCACAGCGGCTCGCGGGGTATGCCGTTCCAGTCGGCCACCTGGTTGCCGGTGAGGTAGCGGCAGAAGGCGTTGACCAGCGGCTTGTCGATGCCGCCCGGGCTGGTCAGCTCGGCGAGCATCTGCCGCAGGATGGCGTTGAGCTCCACGCCCTCCCGCGTCGGCCCCATGTTGCGCGGCAGCACGATGTCCGACTGCGTGTAGGAGGTCTCCCACGTGGCCGGGAGGAACTCGTCGCGGATGCCGAGCATGTGCCCCATCACCTGCAGCGAGTGCAGGTACCCAGCCGACTCGGCGGAGGAGATGCGCACGTTCCAGTCGCGCAGGCCGCGCATGGAGTAGGTGGCCAGCGTGTGCCAGGTGACCAGCATGTCCTCCTGGCTGATCGGGATGGGCCCGGGCCAGTGCGGCGAGGACTTCAGCAGGTGCCGCACGGCCGCGTGCACCAGGCGGGTCTTCACCGCCTCGACCACCGCCGTGCCGCCGGCCGTCCAGGCGTTCCGCGGCCGGACCGCGTAGGCCAGGATGTTGGTCTTGGCGACCCGGTCCTTGAGGTCGGCGCCGCCCGCGGAGTAGTAGACCGCCTGCGCCTCCTTGGGGATGGCGGTGGCCAGCATGCCGGCGCCGACGATGGTCAGCACGACGATGTAGTTGCCCTTGAGCGCGTGGAAGCGGGCTCCGGCCTCCAGCTTGGCGTGGTCGACCCACGGCGGCAGCGCGCGCGCCTGCTCGATGAAGGCCCGCAGGTCATCGGGCAGCCCGGCGGGCAGCGGCTGGTCGTTGTGGTTCCAGTCGTACAGCAGCCGGTTGACCTCGGGGATGAGCCCGCGCTCGAACAGCGAGGCGAGGAGCGGGTCGGCCACCTCGTCCCACACCCAGCGGGGATCGGCGCCGCTGCCGGAACCGGCGATCGACCCGCTGGCCGGCCATTCCCAGCCGGCGGTGAGGGAGCTCGCCTGGGCCGGGGCGGTCATGCCCAGCGCGCCCAGCGCGCCCAGGGCGGTGCCCGAGATGAGTATCTCGCGCCTGCTCAGCTCTGCCATTGCTCTGCACTCCTTCGAGGTGGGGGGTCCCGCTCAGGACATGCCGTGGTGCCAGGGTGATACTGAGAAACAGATCATGAGTCCGTGTATCATCATCAGACCACAGTGTGACGGACATCACAAGGCCGCCCGTACGGCAGAATCCTCTGCAGGAGGTGATCGTGGAATCTGTGCTCTCCGGCTTCCTGGCGCCGGCGGACTCCGAGTCGCTGCTCGAACGCGCCTACGTCGACGCCGTCGAAGGCGTCGGCGACCCCGACGAGCTGCGGACCCGCATCCTGGACGCGGCCTACGAGCAGTTCTGCCGGATGGGCATCAGGCGCTCCACGATGGAGGACGTCGCCCGGCTGGCCAAGGTCTCCCGCATCACCGTCTACCGCCGCTTCGACACCAAGGACACGCTGGTCGAGCACGTGGTCCGCCGCGAGTTCCGGCGCTACTTCGACCAGTTCCTGATCGACATCGAGCAGGCCGGCACCGCGGCCGACCGGGTCGTGCTGGGCTTCGTGTCCTCACTGCGGGCCATCCGCGGCAACCCGCTGATCGGCGGGCTCATCGCGGCCGAGCCCGACCTGCTGGTGCCGTCCATGACCGCCGACGGCGGCCAGACGCTCGCCATCGTGCGGCAGTTCGTCGCCGGCCAGCTCCGCCACGAGCAACGCGCCGGCCACGTCGCGGCCGATCTGGACGTCGACCTGGTGGCCGAGATGATGGTGCGGATCTCGACGTCGTTCCTGACCATCCCCAGCGAGGTCGTCGACCTCGACGACGACACGCAGCTCGCCGCGGTCGCACGGCGCTTCCTGGTGCCGATGCTGCACGCCCCGGAAAACGCGGAAACCGCCGCTGACTGAGGTCAACGGCGGCTTCGATCGGGGTGGAGCTATGGGGATTCGAACCCCAGACCTCTTCCATGCCATGGAAGCGCGCTACCAACTGCGCCATAGCCCCTGGTCACCGCTTCGGGTCCGCCCGTTGCGGCGCTCGGAGAGCATATCCGCTTCCCCGCGAATTCACCTAATCGTCGGTCGCGGCCGGGCTGTCGTCGCTGTTGACCGGCTCCGGAAGGGTGCCCGCGTTGTGCTCCAGCAGCCGCCAGCCCTGCCGGCCCTCCTCCAGGACCGACCAGGAGCAGTTGCCCAGCCCGCCCATGGAGTGCCACAGCTCCTGCGGCAGCCCGAGCAGCTTGCAGATGCCGAGCCGCAGCGCGGCGCCGTGCGAGGCGATGACGAGCAGGCCCGAGTCGTCGAGCTGGGCGGCCCAGCGGCGCATCGCCGTCGAGACCCGCTCGGCCACGTCGGCGACGTCCTCACCTTCGGGCGCCTCCCAGTTGACGTACTCCTCCGGCCAGCGGGAGGCGATCTCCCGGCGGGTGAGGCCCTCCCACAGGCCGCCGCCCCGCTCGCGGAAGTCCTTGTCCACCGCGACCGGCAGGCCGACCAGGCGGCCGAGCGCGAGCGCGGTGTCGTTGGCCCGCTGGAGGTCGGAGGAGACGATCAGCGACGGGCGCAACGAGGCGAGCAGCGAGGCGGCGCGGGCCGCCTGCGCGTGACCGGTCTCGTCGAGCGGGATGTCGGAGTGCCCCTGGAAGCGGTGCTCGACGTTCCACAGGGTCTGCCCATGGCGGAGGCAGACGATTCTCCGGCTCAAGGGCGGGCCCGCTGGATGTTGGTCTGCCGGACGCTCTCCGGCAGGCCGATGGCCGGGCAGTCCTTCCACAGCCGCTCCAGGGCGTAGAAGGTGCGGTCCTCCTCGTGCTGCACGTGCACGACGATGTCGAGGAAGTCGAGCAGGACCCAGCGGCCCTCGCGCTCGCCCTCCCGGCGCACCGGCTTGGCGTCGGCCTCGATGCGCAGGCGGTCCTCGATCTCGTCGACGATCGCGCGGACCTGCCGGTCGTTGCTGGCGGAGCACAGCAGGAAGGCGTCAGTGATCACGAGCTGCTCACTGACGTCGTAGGCGAGGATGTCGTCGGCCAGCTTGTCGGCCGCCGCCTCGGCGGCGATCTTGACGAGCTGGACGGCTCTGTCGGATGCGGTCACGATGCGGGTCAGTCCTCCACGGTAAGCACTACTGCTTCCAGGTTACCCTTCCACGGCTCCGAGCCACCCCGCACGTGGATTAAGGCCGGTACAGGCCTCGTTTGCCGATGTACTGCACGATGCCGTCCGGCACGAGGTACCAGATCGGCTCGCCGCCCTCGACCCGCTCGCGGCACTCCGACGAGGAGATCGACAGCGCCGGCACCTCGATCAGGCTGACCTTCCCCTTGGGCAGCCCCGGATCGCGCAGCGTGTGCCCCGGCCGGGTGCAGCCCACGAAGTGCGCCAGCTCGAACAGCTCGTCCACGTCCCGCCAGCTCAGGATCGCCGCGAGCGCGTCCGCGCCGGTGATGAAGTAGATCTCGGTGTCCGGCCCGTAGTGCGCGGCGATGTCGCGCAGGGTGTCGATGGTGAACGTCGGGCCCGGCCGGTCCACGTCCACCCGCGAGACCGAGAAGCGCGGGTTCGACGCCGTGGCGATCACGGTCATCAGGTACCGGTCCTCGGGCGCCGACACCTGCTGGTCGTCCTTCTGGTACGGCCGGCCGGTCGGCACGAACACGACCTCGTCGAGGTCGAAATGATGGGCCACCTCGCTGGCCGCGACGAGGTGACCATGGTGGATCGGGTCGAAAGTGCCGCCCATGACCCCCAGGCGGCGCTTCCCCTCCCCACGTGGCGCGTTCATCATGCTTGGGAAGATACGCGCAAGCCGTACGAAGCTTTACGGCACCCCCTTCCCAAGGAATCGCGCACCACACCAATCGCGGACGTAGCATGCCCGCATGACGACCACCCCGGATCGCAGCCGCGTCCAACTGCCCGGCATCTCGTCCCGTGCCTACGAACACCCCGCAGACCGGTCCGCGCTGGTCGCTCTGCGCAAGCTCAGCGGGTTCGACACGGTGCTCAAGCAGATGTCCGGCCTGATCAGCGAACGACGGCTCCGCCTCATGTACCTGGCTTCGGCCGTACGGGTGAGCGAGACCCAGTTCCGCTCGCTCTACGACATGGGCCGCGACGCGGCCTACACCCTCGACCTGCACCGCGTGCCTGAGATCTACGTCCAGCAGGACCCGCGCGTCCAGGCCATGGCCATCGGCTTCGACGACCCGTTCATCGTCGTGACGACGGGTCTGCTGAACCTCATGAACGAGGAGGAGCAGCGTTTCGTCATCGGCCACGAGACCGCGCACATCCTGTCGGGCCACGCGGTCTACCGCACGATGCTCGACATCCTCACCCGCCTCGCCACCCGCGTCGCCTGGATCCCGCTGGGCTACATCGGCCTGCGCGCGATCGTCGCGGGCCTGGAGGAGTGGTACCGCAAGTCCGAGCTCTCCTGCGACCGCGGCGGCCTGCTCACCGGGCAGAACCCCGAGGCGGCCAAGCGGGCGCTGATGAAGCTCGCCGGCGGCGACTACACGCACGAGATGAACATCGAGGCCTTCCTCGCCCAGTACCAGGAGTACGACACGGCGGGAGACCTGCGTGACGGCTTCCTCAAGGTGCTCAATCTGCTCGGCACCACCCACCCGTTCGCGGTGGTCCGCGTCGCTGAGCTGGACAAGTGGCACCGGGGCGGCGACTACGAGCGGATCCTGGCCGGCGACTACCCCCGCCGCGAGGACGACGCCAACGCCCGCGTCTCCGAGGAGGTCAAGGCCGCGGCCGAGTCCTACCGCCGGTCCTGGTCGGAGTCGCAGGACCCGTTCATCGGCGTGCTGCGCGACGTCGCCGAGGGCGCGGTCAACGCCGGCGAGCGGATCTTCAACCGCTTCGCCCGCCGCGACGGCGGAAGCACGAGCTGACCACCCTGCTCACCTGGTAAAAGGTCTGGAAGAAAGTCATCTTCCAGACCTTTTCCACGCCTGCCGGGAGCCCCTACTGTCACATCCGTGAAATTCGCCCTCATCGCCGCGCTGTCCGTGCTCCCGCTCAGCGGCGCGGCCTACCCCGTCACGGATCCCGTGCTGACCAAGAACCCGCTCTACCGGGCGGGGCCGCTGCAGGACAGCACCTGCGCGGAGCAGGAGATCAGGCCGCGCAACCGCGCCGACGCCCGCGCCTACATCGACGCGGTCATCACCTGCCTGGAGCGCACCTGGCAGCAGCACCTCACCGCCGCCGGGCTGCCGTTCAAGCCGGTCAACGTCAAGTACCTGGCCAAGTTCCCGCGCAAATGGTGCGACATGGAGATCGGCGAGGGCGACTCCCAGTCCTGGTACTGCGGCAAGACCTCGACCATCGCCGTCCAGCTCGGCAACGAGTGGCTCAACGAGCCGGGCGACCTGTGGCTGTTCTCCAACACCGCGACCATGTACGCCATGCACGTCCAGCAGCTCGTCGGCATCGGGGCGGCCTATGACGCCGCGCCGTACAGGAACAAGGCCGAGCTGAGCGAGCAGATCCGCCGCTACTCCCTGCAGAACGACTGCCTGGCCGGGGCGTTCATGAAGAGCGTGTGGCCGCTGCCGGGCCGTACCGACGACGACTGGGACTACCTGCTCTCGCTGTTCCAGGGCGACGAGGCGGGCCGGCCGCGCGAGTGGGGCCAGGCCTCGACCATCAAGGCCTGGACCAAGCGCGGCTTCGCCCAGGCCGACCCGGGCGCCTGCAACACCTGGACCGCCCCGCCGTCGAAGATCGGCTAGAGCAGCAGGGCGATCGCGCGCACCGCGGCCGCGCACAGGGCGACGAACCCGCCCAGCACGGCCAGAGCGCGCAAGCCCTCGCGGCGCAGGTCGGGCAGGCGGGCGCCGATGCGCTCGATCTCGCGCCCGAGGATGCCGCCGCAGACCACCCCGAAGACCACGCCCGCCGCGGTCACCGGGGCCACCTGCTGCCACCAGTCGCCGCCGAGCTCGCCGCCGGCCACCGCCCACAACGTGAGCCCGGCCAGGGCGGCGGCCGGAACCCCCGGCCACACGGCGGCGGCCAGCGCCGCGCCCGCCGCGGCGAACGGGAAGCTCAGCACGCGCAGCGTGATGCGGATCCGGCGCGAGGTCCGGTTGCGCACCAGCCAGTGCCCGGCCCAGAGGGTCCGGGTGAGGATCACGAAGGCCGCGGTGATCCCGAAGGTCGCCACCGGCCAGATCACCGTCGCCACCACGCACGGCACGGCGAGGACGGCGAGCACCAGCAACGCCACGTTCCCGGCCGGCAGCGCGGTCGCCGGGGCCTCCGCCCCGGCCTCGGCCGTCCGGCGGGCCCGCCGCACCTTGGCCACCCCCGCGGTACGGCCGGCCGCCCCGGGCCGCGCCTCGGCGGCCACCCGGGCGACGACTCCCCCACGGGCCTCGCCCCGGCCCCGCCCGGGCAGCCGTCCACGCACGCGCTCACCGGTGCCGGGCCCGTCGTCCGAGGCAGCCCGCCCCCGCAGGAGCCGGCCCGGCGACTCCTCCGACGCCCGTCCCCTGGCCTCCTCCGCCGCCCGCCCGCGAGACTCCTCCGCCGCCCGGCCCCGGACGGAACGCGCCGCCCCGTCCCCACGGGACGACCGTGCGGCGCCGTCATCGGCGGCCCGGCCCCGGGCAGCCCGCCCCGTTCCCTCGTCCACCACGCGGCTCCGGCCCGGGCGAGCCGTCCCGTCCTCCGCGGCACGGCCACGCCCGGGACGAGCCGCTCCGTCGTCGGTGGCGCGGCGACCGGTCCGGGTCGTCCCGTCCTCCTCCGGCGCCGGCCGGGCGGCCCGGCCGCGCTCGCCGGCGCCCTGCCCCTCCTCCACGATCGTGCGCCCCCGCACCCGCCCGTCCGCAGGCGTGCGAGGCTTGGGCGGCTCGGCGTCGGAGGCGGCCTTGACCAGCCGGGAAAGCCGGTCGGCCAGCATCGCGGCGGTCGGCCGCTTGGCCGGCTCCCGGTTCAGCGAGGCCCGCACCAGCGGCAGCAGCCCGGCGGGCACCCCCTTGAGGTCGGCCTGCCCGTTCAGCACGTTGTACATCTGCGCCTCGGCCGTGCCCCGCCCGAAGGTGGGCCGCCCGGTGGCCGCGAACGCGACCGTCGCCGCCCACGCGTAGACATCGGCCGGCTCGGCCACCTGCTCATCCGCGAACAGCTCGGGCGGCGCGTAGCCGGGCGTGCCGAGGAAGGTGCCGGTGAGCGTCAACCGGGTGGCGTCGCTGACCTGCGCGATGCCGAAGTCGATCAGCACCGGGCCGTCGTCGCTCATCAGGATGTTGGCCGGCTTCAGATCCCGGTGCACGATCCCGGCCGCGTGCACGATCGCCAGCGCGGTCGCGATGCCGCGGGCCAGTTCGAGCAGGTCGGCGCCGAGCAGCGGGCCGCTTCGCCGTACCCGGTGGAGCAGGGTGTCCCCGTCGATGTACTCCATGACCAGGTAGGGACGCGAGCACTCCAGGTCGGCGTCGAGCACGCGGGCGACATAGGGGCTCTCGACCCTGCGCAGCGCGCGCACCTCGCGATCCAGCCGGATCCTGGCGTTGTCATCGTTGACCAGGTCGCGAAGCACCTTGACGGCCACCTGATCGCCACGACGGCTGGTGGCGAGGTAGACCTCACCCATCCCGCCACGGCCCAGCCGTTCAAGAAGGGCGTAGGGCCCGACCTTGCCGAGCTTGCTCACCGTCCCTCCCCTGCGCCCATAAGGGCACAACTTTAACGCTGAAGGGCACGCCAATTACTCAAGGCGCGCCGTTACTTCCGAAGGAGCTTGTCGAGACCGGCCGCCGGCTGGTCGTTCAGCCGCTTGCGGCCCTTGCGGCGCCAGTTCACGTGGCCCTTGGCCTCGAGCCACAGCAGCAGCCGGTCGGCCCCGAACAGCACCGCCGCCGAGAAGGCGAGCGCGACGACGATCTCCATGCGCCCAGTCAAGCGTTTACCCACCGTCAGGGCACGATGACACGCCGCTCAATCCCGGACGTGACCCTCTCCGGTGTAGATCCACTTGGTGGAGGTGAGCTCCGGCAGCCCCATCGGGCCCCTGGAGTGCAGCTTCTGCGTCGAGATGCCGATCTCCGCGCCGAAGCCGAACTCGCCGCCGTCGGTGAAGCGGGTGGAGGCGTTGACCGCGACCGCCGCCGAGTCGACGAGCGAGACGAACCGGCGGGCGGCCTGCTGCGAGCGGGTGACGATCGCCTCGGTGTGCCCGGAACCGTAGGTGCGGATGTGCGCGACGGCCTCCTCCAGCGAGCCGACCACCTTGGCGGCCAGGTCGAGCGAGAGGTACTCGGTGAAGTAGTCCTCCTCCGTCGCCTCGACCGCGCCGTGCGCGACGAACGCGGCGTCGCCGTGGACCGTCACGCCCGCCGCCTGGAGCGCCGCCATGGCCAGCGGCACGAACTCCGCGGCCACCTCCTGGTGCACCAGCAGCGACTCGGCCGCGTTGCACACCGAGGTCCGCTGCGTCTTGGAGTTGAGCAGGATCTCCAGCGCCATGCCCAGGTCGGCCCCCGCGTCCACGTAGACGTGGCAGTTGCCCACGCCGGTCTCGATCACCGGCACCGTGGACTCCTCCACCACCGAGGTGATCAGCGACGCCCCGCCGCGCGGGATCAGCACGTCCACCAGCCCGCGAGCGCGCATCAGCTCCTTGACCGACTCGCGCGTTAGGCCGGGCACGAGCTGGACCGCGCCCGCCGGCACGTCGGTGCCGGCCAGTGCCTCCTGCATCACCCGCACCAGCGCGGTGTTGGACTCGTAGGCGCTGGAGGAGCCGCGCAGCAGCACCGCGTTGCCGCTCTTGAGGCAGAGCGCCGCGGCGTCGACGGTGACGTTGGGGCGGCCCTCGTAGATGATGCCGATCACGCCCAGCGGCACGCGCACCTGGCGCAGCTCCAGGCCGTTGGGCAGGGTGTTGCCGCGCACCACCTCGCCCACCGGGTCGGGCAGGTCGGCGATCTGGCGCACCGCCTCGGCGATGGCCGCCACGCGCCCGGCGTCGAGCCGCAGCCGGTCGATCATCGCCTCCGGCGTGCCCGCCTCCCGGGCCCGCTCCACGTCGCGGCCGTTGGCCTCGACGATCTGCGCGGTGGCCGCGACCAGGGCGTCGGCCAGCACGCGCAACGCCCGGTCCTTCGGCGCCCGCGGCAGCGGGGCCAGCTCGGCGGCGGCCGCTCGTGCCGCGTGGGCGACCTTCAGGAACTCCTCGGACATCGCGCTCTCCTAAGGCTGGTGGGATTCAAGTATGACGATGTCGTCGCGATGGATCAGCTCGCGTTCGTACTCCGGGCCGAGCGTGCTCGCCAGCTCCTTGGTCGAGCGCCCGAGCAGCCCCGGGATCTCCCCCGCGTCGAAGTTGACCAGCCCGCGCGCGACCACGCCGCCGCCGCGCCCCACCAGGTCCACCGGATCGCCGGCGGCGAAGTCGCCCTCGACCGAGAGCACGCCCGCGGGCAGCAGCGACTTGCGGCGCGTCACCACGGCCTCGACCGCGCCGTCGTCCAGCGTCAGCCGGCCGCGCCCGGTGGTGGCGTGCGCGAGCCAGAGCAGCCTGGTGCCCGGGTGGCGGCCGCCGGGGTGGAAGTAGGTGCCGACGTCGGCTCCGGCGAGCGCGTGGGCCGCGTGCGCGGCGCCGGTGAGCACCACCGGGATGCCCGCGCCGGTCGCGATCCGCGCCGCCTGGACCTTGGTGACCATGCCGCCGGTGCCGACCGCAGAACCGTTGCGGCCGATCTCGACCCCGGCCAGGTCCTCCGGCCCGCGCACCTCCGCCAGCCGGCGTGAACCGGCCCTGGACGGCGGCCCGTCGTAGAGCGCGTCCACGTCCGACAGCAGCACCAGCGCGTCGGCCCTGATCAGGTGGGCCACCAGCGCGGCCAGCCGGTCGTTGTCGCCGAAACGGATCTCATCCGTCGCGACGGTGTCGTTCTCGTTCACCACCGGCACGATGCCCAGGTCGAGCAGCCGGTCGAGGGTGCGCTGGGCGTTGGCGTGGTGGGCGCGGCGCATCATGTCGTCCGCGGTGAGCAGCACCTGGCCCACGCGCAGGCCGTACCGCGCGAAGCTGGAGGTGTAGCGGGCGACGAGCACCCCCTGGCCGACCGAGGCGGCGGCCTGCTGGGTGGCCAGGTCGCGCGGCCGGGCGCTGAGGCCGAGCGGGCCGAGCCCGGCGGCGATGGCGCCCGAGGAGACCAGGACGAGCTGCGTGCCCGTGCGGCGGCGCGCCGACAGCACGTCGACGAGGGCGTCGACGCGATCGACGTCGATCATGCCCTGTGGCGTGGTGAGGGAGGAGGAGCCGACCTTGACCACTACCCTCGACGCCGCGCTGATCTGTTCCCGCACGCGAAAACCCTATCCGAGACCGGTCACCCGGCCCGCCGCTGTTTCGCCATCCGAGACGGCGGCGGAGCCGGATGCCGAAGCGGCCCGGGCGAGTCGCCCGGGCCGCGTGAGCTCAAGTGCTGTGCGGGGGTCAGCCCAGGCGGTTGTCGGTGCCGCGCGGGCCCTGGCGGACCGCCTCGGCGTTGAGGGTCGGCTGCCAGTCGAAGACGTAGCCGTTCTCCATCGAGCCGATGACCACCTCGGCCCCGGCGGTGGCGCCCGCCTTGGCCAGCTCGTCCTCGATGCCGAGCCGCTCCAGCCGGTCGGCCAGGTAGCCCACGGCCTCGTCGTTGGTGAAGTCGGTCTGCCTGATCCACCGCTCCGGCTTCTCACCGGTGACCTGGAAGGTGTTCTCGCCCACCTTGCGGACGGTGAAGCCCGCCTCGCCGAGCTGCCGAGGCCGGATGACCAGCCGCGTCGGCTCCTCGACCGGCTTGGCCGCACGCGCCGCCGCGACCCATTCGCCCATCGCGAAGATGAACTCCTTCAGGCCCTCGTGCGTGGCCGCCGAGATGGTGAAGACCCGCATCCCGCGCGCCTCGAACTCCGGCGTGACGATCTCGGCCAGCTCGCGCCCGTCCGGCACGTCCGCCTTGTTCAGGACGACCATCCGCGGCCGGTCCTCGAGCTGCCCGTAGGCGTGCAGCTCCTTCTCGATGGCCTCGTAGTCGGAGATCGGGTCGCGCCCGGGCTCCATCGTCGCCATGTCGATCACGTGCACCAGCGCGTCGCAGCGCTCCACGTGCCGCAGGAACTCGTGGCCCAGGCCCTTGCCCTCGGAGGCGCCCGGGATCAGCCCCGGCACGTCCGCGACGGTGAACACCGTCTCCCCCGCCGTCACCACACCCAGGTTGGGCACCAGCGTGGTGAACGGGTAGTCGGCGATCTTCGGCCGGGCCGCGCTGATCGCCGCGATCAGCGACGACTTGCCCGCGCTCGGGAAGCCGACCAGCGCCACGTCCGCGACGCTCTTCAGCTCCAGCACCACGTCCAGCCCGTCACCCGGCTCGCCCAGCAGCGCGAACCCGGGCGCCTTGCGCTTGGTCGAGGCCAGCGCCGCGTTGCCCAGCCCGCCCTGGCCGCCCTTCGCGATGACGTACCGCGTGCCCGCGCCGACCAGGTCGATCAGCACCTCGCCGGTCGAGGCGTCCTTCACCACCGTGCCGTTGGGCACCGGCAGGATCACGTCGCCGCCGTTGGCGCCGTCCCGGTTGGAGCCGTGGCCCTGCTTGCCGTTCTCCGCCTTGCGGTGCGGCCTGCGGTGGTAGTCCAGCAGGGTGGCCGTGTTGGGGTCCACCTCCAGGATCACGTCGCCGCCGCGCCCGCCGTTGCCTCCGTCGGGGCCGCCGAGCGGCTTGAACTTCTCCCGGTGGACCGAGGCGCAGCCGTGTCCCCCGTCGCCGGCGGTGATGTGCAGCACCACCTGATCGATAAAGTCCGGCATTTCCGCCTCCAAAGCCAAAAACCTAGATTTTGTACGGCTGGCGCCCGGTCAGGCCCAACCGCCGCACGTGGCCGGGCCCCCTCCAGGGAGACGGCCGACGAGACCCACGGGGTCGGCCCCGCTACGCCCGGCCCACTCGGGGCCACGGGTCAGCTACGCCGAGCCCGTCGGAGGCCTGGGCAGCCAGGGCCGGTCTTCCCGGCCGGTCCAGCCGGGCCGAGCCGCGCGGTTCCCCCCGCGACCGCCCCCTGGTCAACGGAACGCGTGCCGTACCCCATCCATGCCCCGGCAGCCGGCGAACCGACCCCCGAAAACACGAAACGAGGGGCGGACCTGTCGATCCACCCCTCGCATCAACGCTCGTCGGCGCGCGATTACTCCGCGGCCGGGACGATGCTGACGGCCTTGCGACCGCGCTTGAAGCCGAACTGCACGTGACCAGCGGTCAGCGCGAACAGCGTGTCGTCGCCACCACGGCCGACGTTGTCACCCGGGTGGAAGTGGGTGCCACGCTGACGGACGATGATCTCGCCCGCGTTGACGAGCTGGCCGCCGAAACGCTTGACGCCAAGGCGCTGGGCGTTGGAGTCACGGCCGTTCCGAGTGGACGATGCGCCCTTCTTGTGTGCCATTTCTCAAACTCCCAATCAGGCCTTGTCGATTCCGGTGACCTTCACCTGGGTGTACCGCTGACGGTGACCCTGGCGCTTCTTGTAACCGGTCTTGTTCTTGTACTTGAGGATGCGGATCTTCGGACCCTTGGTCTCGCCGAGGATCTCGGCCGACACCGTGAACTTGCCCGCCTCGGTGGTGACATCGCCATCGTTGACGACGAGCACCGTCGGCAGCGAGACCGAGGAACCGACCTCACCGGCGACCAGGTCGATCTCAAGGACGTCGCCGACGGACACCTTCTGCTGCCTGCCGCCGCTACGAACGATCGCGTACACCGCGGAACCCTTCTACTGTCTGCTGTGCGATGGGCGCCCGGGAGGACCGGTCACCAATCGCCGAATGCTGCGCCCGAGCACCCGTCTCCGTCAGGAAAACCGACGACCCAGGTGGGCGCGCAAAGAAGGCGCGCCACTGAGCGCACCGGTTTACTAGGTTACCGGATGAACGGCAACGTCGTCGAACCGGACGGATCGTCGGCCGTCCGCCGAATCAGTCGGCGGACTTGGCTCGGCGGGAGCGTCGCCGCCCCCTGCCAGAAGTCTGGTTTGCCTGGTCGTCCTCGTGAGGAACGTCCTCCAGCGCACCGGTCACAGTATCACGACTCGGAGCCCCGTTAGCTGCCGAGACCTTATCCGCGACCGCCTTCTCGACAGCCATCTTGCCCTGCGTGCCACGCGGCTCGGGCTTCGACTCGACCGGCTCGGTCGAGACGATGACCCCGCGGCCGTTGCAGCAGTCGCACGGCGTCGAGAAGGCCTCCAGGAGGCCCTGGCCGACCCGCTTACGCGTCATCTGCACCAGACCCAGGGAGGTGACCTCGGCGACCTGGTGCTTGGTCCGGTCGCGCGCCAGGCACTCCAGCAGCCGCCGGAGCACGAGGTCGCGGTTGGACTCCAGCACCATGTCGATGAAGTCGATCACGATGATGCCGCCGATGTCGCGCAGCCGGAGCTGGCGCACGATCTCCTCGGCCGCCTCCAGGTTGTTCCTGGTGACCGTCTCCTCCAGGTTGCCGCCCTGGCCGGTGAACTTGCCGGTGTTGACGTCGACCACGGTCATGGCCTCGGTCCGGTCGATCACCAGCGAGCCGCCGCTGGGCAGCCACACCTTGCGCTCCAGCGCCTTGCCGAGCTGCTCGTCGATGCGGTAGTGCGCGAAGACGTCGCCTTCGGCCCCGTCCCACATCGACAGGCGGTCCTCCAGGTGCGGCGCGACGTACTTCACGTACTCGTCGACCGTCTCCCAGGCGTCCTCGCCCTGCACGACCAGCGAGGTGAAGTCCTCGTTGAACACGTCACGCACGACCCGGATGGTCAGGTCGGGCTCGGCCGACAGCAGCTCGGGCGGCGAGGCGGACTTGGCCTTCTTCTGGATGGCCTCCCACTGCGCCGACAGCCGCGCCACGTCGCGCGCCAGCTCGTCCTCGGAAGCGCCCTCGGCCGCGGTGCGCACGATGACGCCCGCGTTCTCCGGCATGACCTTCTTCAGGATGCTCTTGAGCCGCGTGCGCTCCTTGTCGGGCAGCTTGCGGCTGATGCCGGTCATCGACCCGTCCGGCACGTACACCAGGTAGCGGCCCGGCAGCGAGATCTGCGAGGTGAGCCGCGCGCCCTTGTGCCCGATCGGGTCCTTGGTGACCTGCACCAGCACCGACTGCCCCGACTTCAGGGCGGTCTCGATGCGCTTGGGCTGGCCCTCCAGCCCGGCGGTGTCGAAGTTGACCTCACCGGCGTACAGCACCGCGTTGCGGCCCTTGCCGACGTCGACGAAGGCCGCCTCCATCGAGGGCAGCACGTTCTGGACCTTGCCCAGGTAGACGTTGCCCACGTAGGACTGGCTGGCCTCGCGGTTGACGTAGTGCTCGACCAGGATGCCGTCCTCGAGCACCGCGATCTGCGTGCGGTCGCCGGTGCGGCGGACCACCATCATGCGGTCGACCGACTCGCGGCGCGCCAGGAACTCCGCCTCGGTGATGATCGGCGGACGGCGGCGGCCGAGCTCGCGGCCCTCGCGGCGGCGCTGCTTCTTGGCCTCCAGCCGGGTCGAGCCCCGCACGCTCTGCACGCCGTCGGCGGCCACGTCCAGCAGGGCCGCGCGGCCGGTGCGCGGCGCGCGGATGCGCACCACGGTGTTCGGCGGGTCGTCGGGGGTGGCGGCCGGCTCGTCGGAGTCGTCGCCGCGACGCCGGCGGCGACGCCGCCTGCGCGAACCGGACGAGGACTCCTCGTCCTGCTCCTCCTCCTGCTCCGCGGCCTCCTCCTCGGCGCCTTCCTCCGCCTCGTCGGCGTCGTCGCGCTCGCGGGACTTGCCGCGGCCCCGGCCACCGCGCCGGCGCCGCCTGCGGCGGCCTCCGGCCTCCTCGCGGTCGCCGTCGTCCTCGGTGTCCTCGCTCTCGTCGTCCTCCGCCTCGTCCAGCTCGGTGTCGTCGGTCTCGGTGACCGTCACCTGCGGTACGGCGGGCACGACCGGCTCCGGCCGGGCCGGGATCGCCTGGCTCGGGTCGGGCGCCTGGAACAGCGGCGTGAAGATGGCCGCGGGGCGCTGGAAGACCGGCTGGTCGTCGCGGCGCGCGGTGAACCCGAACGGGTCGGACAGCAGGCCGGGGCGGGTGATCGGCTCCTCGTCGAGGTCCTCACCTGCGGGCTCGTCGTCGAGCGGCTCGTCCTCGGGCAGCACTTCCAGGATGTCGGCGGCGACCTCGTCCACCACCGGCTCCGGCTCGGCCTTCTTCCGGGTGCGGGTCCGCTTGACCGCCTTGACCGGCTGCTCCGCCGCGCCTTCGCCCTGGACGGACGCCTCTACCGGCTGCCCCGGCTGCGCGGCGGTCGCGGGCTGAGCGGTCGCGGCCTCGTGGCCCGACGGCTGAGCGGCGGACGGCTGAGCGGCGGTCGGCTGGGCAGTCGTCGGCTGAGCCGTCGCGGGCTGAGCGGTCGCGGGCTGAGCGGTCGCGGGCTGGGCAGCGGTCTCGGCGGCGCTGGGAGCGCTCTCCGCGGCCTTGGACCGGCGGGTGCGGCTCGTGGTGCCCCTGGTGGCCTTGACCGGCTGAGCGGCCGCCTCAGCGCTCTGGGCCCGCGGTCCGGCGCTCTCGTCCACCTCGGGCGGCGGACCGGCGGCGCGGGTGACCTTCTTGACCGGGCTCTCCCCAGCGACCGGCGCCACGACGACTTCGGAAGCCGACCCCGCAAGGCGGGTGACCGGCGCGCTCGGCGCCTCGTCCTCCACCTCGGGCGGCGGACCCGCGGCCCGCGTCACCTTCTTGACCGGCCCGGACTCCGCGACCGGCGCGGCCGGAGCCACGACCACCTCGGACGCCGACCCCGCCAGCCGGGTGACCGGCGCGCTCGGCGCCTCGTCCTCCACCTCGGGCGGCGGACCGGCAGCCCGCGCGGCCTTCTTCACCGGCGCACGCCTGGCCCCGGTACCCGCCCCCGCTCCCGCTGAGGCGTCGGCCTGGGCAGCCGGAGCACCAGCGGCGTCGCTCACCGGGACACCGCCCGCAACGGCGGAAGCCTCGGGCGCACTCCCCGCAGCGGCGGAAACCTTGGGCGCAGTAGCGCTGCCCGCAGCGGAGGCGGCGGGCGCAGTGGCACCGCCCGCGGTGGAGGCGGCGGGCGCAGTGGCACCGCCCGCGGTGGAGGCGGCGGGCGCAGTGGCACCACCAGCAGCGGCGGTGGGGGTGGCGGGCGCAGTGGCGGCGGCCTCTTCGGCAGCGGCGGCCTCGGCGGCGGCCTTCTTGGTGGTCCTGCGAGCGCGCTTGGGCTTGGCGACGGCCTCCTCGACCGCCGCACCCACCGCGGCCTCGACCGGGCTCCCGGCCTCAGCCGAGCCCCCGGCGCCGGCCGTACCTCCGGTCCCGGCCGAGCTCGCGCTACCGGCCGTACCTTCGGTCCCAGCCGAGCCACCGGCTCCGGCCGAGCCGCCGGCGTCGGCCGAGTCCTCCGGCTTTCCCGGGTTGACGACGATCACGCTCGGCGTGTCGTCCACGGGTGCGCCGGCGGGCCGGCTGGCCGACCTGCGCCGCTTGGCGGTGCTTCGTTCCTCGTTTGTGTCCCCGTCGGCGCCTGCGGCGCCGGCGTTGGGCTCGTTGTCGAGCATGCGGGCGTTCTCCCGTCAGCTCCCGGGCGCAGGGTCTGCGCCGCGCGGGAGCTCTCGTGTCTCGTTGTCCGCCCGCGTCCTCCGGAGAGGGCGCGGGCGCCAAGTCCTGTCAGGGGCGGCAACACCTGGTGGGGCGTTGCCTAACCGCCGCCGTGCTCGCCCGCCGGTCCCGTGTCGCCGCCGCGCGTCGTGTCGCGGTCAAGGTCGAGCGGGTCGGCAGGCTCACCGGTCGCATCGAGCGGCCCCTGCGCCAGCCTGATCACCTCGGGGGGAATCGGCGGCGCGAAGTCGGCCACATGACGCAAACCTGCGAGCACGTCGTCGGGTCGAACGGCAGGAGTCATGTGCCGAACAACCATGCGCAGTATGACACACGACTGCCCGGGCACCTGAGCTGCGGTTCTGTCTGTTTCCTCAAGGCTGAGCACAGCCTCGCGCGCGTCGAACCGGCGGATGCCCTTCTTGGTGAGGCGCTCCACCTCCACGGTCTCGGCCGCGAGGAACTTCTCCACCGCGCTCCGAGCCGACCCCACGTCGGCTCCGGGCAGGCGCAACTCCCAGACCGAGGCCTCCAGCCGCTCGGCGAAGCCCGCCGTGCGCGCCTCGACGACGTCGAGCACGTCGAGGCCGGGGGGCAGCGAGGCGTCCAGATCGGCCAGCAGCCGGCCCGGGTCACACGGCTCGGTGACGCCGATCTCGAGGTATTCGGCCTCGCTGGCGACGCCGGTCGGCGCCGCTCCCGCGTAGGAGATCTTGGGGTGGGGTGAGAAACCCGCACTGAACGCGACCGGGATTCCGGCGCGGCGAACCGCCCGCTCCACCGCCCGCGAGATGTCGCGGTGGCTGGTGAATCGCAGGCGGCCACGCTTGGCGTAGCGCACGCGAAGGCGCTGCGCCGTCGGCGCGGGAGCCGGCCCTTCGGGAACAGATTTCAGAGCCTGTCTTTCCTTTCTCACGTCAAGGCGAGCCGTACCCGGCGGGTGGGCTGCCTCTCCATCCTGTTGGAAGTTCTTCCCCCTCAGGATAAGGCCGCGGGCAAGCCATCAACCCCCGCTGACCTCCACGATCTTGTCCGCTCCGGTCACGTCCCGGTCACGTGCCATCATCATGCGATGAAAAGCATGCTGGTCACCGGTGCGAGCGGATTCGTCGGCGGTGTCACGGCCGCGGCCGCCGCCGCGGCGGGCTTCGCCGTGCACGGCACCCGCCTGTCCGGAAGCGGACATTGGGAACGCCTCGACCTCACCCGGGACGACGCCACCCTCGCCCTCGTGACGCGGCTCGCGCCGGACGTCATCGTGCACACCGCCGCCAGGTACGGCGACGACGGGGTCATCGTCCAGGGCAGCGCCGCGGTCGCCGCGGCGGCGAGCCGTACCGGGGCCCGGCTGGTGCACGTCTCCACCGACGCCGTCTTCGGCGGCGACCGCGCTCCCTATGACGAGAGCGCCTCGCCCGCCCCGATCACCCCGTACGGCAGAGCCAAGGCGGCGGCCGAGGAGGCGGTCACCCGGCTGTGCCCCGACGCGGTGATCGTGCGCATCTCCCTGGTCATCGGCGACGGCGGGGCCAGCCCGCACGAGCGCCTGGTCCATGACGGGATCCCCTGCTTCGAGGACGTGCTCCGCACTCCCGTGCACGTGACCGACCTGGCCGCGGCCCTGGTGGAGCTGGCCGGCTCCGGTCTCACCGGCGTGGTGCACCTGGCCGGCGCCGACGACATGAGCCGCCTGGAGCTGGGCCGGCTGATCGCCGCCCGCGACGGCCTCGACCCGGCGAGCGTGTGCTCCGCCCGGGCGGCACAGCCGTACCCGCTGGACACCCGCCTGCGCAGCACCCGATGGCCCGCCCTGCGCGGCGCCCGCGAGTTCCTCAAACCGTAGGCAGCGTCAGCTCAGGTCGTAGAAGGAGGGCCGCCGACCAGGCCCAGCGTCAGACGACGGTGAGCGGGAGCAGCTTCCGGCCCGTGGGCCCGATCTGGATCTCGGTCCCCATCGTCGGGCAGACGCCGCAGTCGTAGCACGGCGTCCACCGGCAGTCCTCGACCTCGGCCCCGTTGACCGCGTCCTGCCAGTCCTGCCAGAGCCAGGAGCGGTCGAGCCCGGCGTCGAGGTGGTCCCACGGCAGGACCTCGTTCTCCTCGCGCTCGCGCGTGGTGTACCAGGCCACGTCGACTCCGGCCTGCTCGGCGCACTTGAGCCACCGCTGGTAGGAGAAGTGCTCGCTCCACCCGTCGAAGCGCCCGCCGTCCTCCCAGACCGCGCGGATGACCGCCCCGACCCGACGGTCGCCCCGCGAGAGCAGGCCCTCGACGATGGACGGCTTGCCGTCGTGGTAGCGGTAACCGATCGACCTGCCGTACTGCTTGTCGTTGCGCAGCGAGTCCTTGAGCGCCATGAGCCGCCGGTCGACGGTCTCGGCGTCGGCCTGCGCGGCCCACTGGAAGGGCGTGTGCGGCTTGGGCACGAAGCCGCCGATGGAGACGGTGCAGCGGATGTCGCGCGAGCCGGTGACCTCGCGGCCCGCGGCGATGACCTTCTTGGCCAGGTCGGCGATGCCGAGCACGTCCTCGTCGGTCTCGGTGGGCAGCCCGCACATGAAGTACAGCTTCACCTGCCGCCACCCCTGCGCGTAGGCGGTGGTCACCGTGCGGATGAGGTCTTCCTCGGTGACCATCTTGTTGATCACCTTGCGCATGCGCTCGGACCCGCCCTCGGGCGCGAAGGTGAGGCCGGAGCGCCGGCCGTTGCGGGAGAACTCGTTGGCCAGGTCGATGTTGAAGGCGTCGACCCGGGTCGAGGGCAGCGACAGCGAGGTGTTGGTGCCCTCGTAGCGGTCGGCCAGCCCCTTGGCGACCTCGCCGATCTCGGAGTGGTCGGCGCTGGACAGCGACAGCAGGCCGACCTCGTTGAAGCCCGACTCGCGGATGCCGTTCTCCACCATGTCGCCGATCGTGGTGATCGACCGCTCGCGCACCGGCCGGGTGATCATCCCGGCCTGGCAGAAGCGGCAGCCACGGGTGCAGCCGCGGAAGATCTCGACGCTGAACCGCTCGTGCACGGTCTCGGCCAGCGGCACCAGCGGCTTCTTCGGGTAGGGCCACTCGTCGAGGTCCATCACCGTGTGCTTGTGCACGCGCCACGGCACGCCGGAGCGGTTGGGCGCCACCCGGGCGATGCGCCCGTCGGGGTGGTAGGTCACGTCGTAGAACTTCGGCACGTACACGCCGCCGGATTCGGCCAGCCGCATCAGCAGCTCGTCGCGCCCGCCGGGCCGTCCCTCGGCCTTCCACTCGCGGACGACCTCGCTGATCGCGATGGAGATCTGCTCCCCGTCGCCCAGCACGGCCGCGTCCAGGAAGTCGGCGATCGGCTCGGGGTTGAACGCCGCGTGCCCGCCGGCCACCACGATCGGGTCGTCCTCGCCACGCTCGGCGGCGACCAGCGGGATGCCCGCCAGGTCGAGCGCGTTGAGCATGTTGGTGTAGCCCAGCTCGGTGGAGAAGGAGACGCCGAAGACGTCGAAGGCGCGCACCGGCCGGTGACCGTCCACGGTGAACTGCGGGACGCCGTGCTCGCGCATCAGCTTCTCGAGGTCGGGCCAGACCGCGTAGGTGCGCTCGGCCAGCGTGCCGGGCAGCTCGTTGAGGATCTCGTAGAGGATCGCCACGCCCTGGTTGGGCAGGCCCACCTCGTAGGCGTCGGGGTACATCAACGCCCAGCGGACCTCGGCCTCGTCCCAGTCCTTGACGGTCGAGTTGAGCTCACCCCCCACATACTGGATCGGCTTCTGCACCGCGGGCAGGAGCGCCTCCAGGCGCGGGAAAATCGACTCGACAGACATACCCCAAGACTATCGGGACGCCGGGCATGGCCGGGCCTGCCTAGGTGAAGGCCTGGTCACGCATCCGGATGGCCTGCAACAGGCCGACCGCGATGAGGTTGGCGAAGGTGGCGGTCCCGCCGTAGGACACGAACGGCAGCGGCAGGCCGGTGATCGGCATGATGCCGACGGTCATCCCGATGTTCTCGAAGATCTGGAAGGCGAACCAGCACACGATCCCCCCGGCGACCAGCGTCCCGAAGCGGTCGTCGCACAGCCGCGCGATGTTCAGCCCCCGCACCAGCACCACGCCGAGCAGCGCCACCACGGTCACCGAGCCCAGGAAGCCGAACTCCTCACCGGCTACGGTGAAGACGAAGTCGGTGTGCTGCTCGGGCACGAACCGCCCGGTGGTCTGCCCGCCGTCGAACAGGCCCTTGCCGAACAGCCCGCCCGAGCCGATGGCGATCATCGACTGCGTGCTGTTGTAGCCGACGCCGCGCGGGTCGGTGCTCGGGTCGATGAAGGCGGTCAGCCGCGCGAGCTGGTACGGCTCCAGCAGCTCGAAGTAGAAGACCGCCGCCGCCCCGCCCACCGCCGCCAGCGCCAGGCCGATCAGCAGCCGCTTGCGCACCCCGCCAATGGCCAGCGCGCCGACGAAGATGACGCCCATCACCAGCGTGGTGCCCAGGTCGGGCTGGAGCATGACCAGCCCCATCGCCAGCGCCGCCGCCAGCGCGCCCAGGAACACGTCCAGCCAGCGCGGCCGGTCGGTGCCCTCCTTGGGCCGGGCCAGCAGCATGGCCAGCAACAGCACCAGCCCCAGCTTGGCGAACTCCGACGGCTGGATGGCGAAGCCGCCGCCCAGCATGATCCAGGAGTGCGAGCCGTTCACCTCGGTGCCGAGCGGCGTCAGCACCAGCACCAGCCCGATCACGGTGACCGCGTAGATCACCGGCGCGTAGGCCCGCAGCAGCCGGTAGTCCAGCATCGCCACCGCGCTGCTCAGCGCCAGCCCGATCGCCACGTTGAGCAGGTGCTTCTTCACCAGTCCCGTCGAGCCGGGCGCCCAGGTGCGGGTCGAGGACCACACCAGCAGCGTGCCGATGACGCACAACGCCACCACCGCGACCAGCAGCACCCCGTCCAGCTTCCAGACCGCCGCCCGCGCCCCCGCCCGGGTGAAGGGCCGCCTCCTGGCGAGCAACGTGCGTTCGGTCATCGCTGCACCGTCCCGTCCGGGGCGATCGTCGGCAGCTTGGTGACCGGCTTGACGGGCTCGGTGCCCTTGATGCCGTAGATGCCCTCGTAGATCTCCCGTACGGCCGGCGCCGCGGTCTGGCCGCCCATGCCGCCCTGCGAGACCATCACCACGACCACGTACTTCGGGTTCTGCGTCGGCGCGAAGGAGGCGAACCAGGAGGTGTCCGCCTTGCCGTACACCTCGGCGGTTCCGGTCTTGCCGCCGATCTTCACCAGGTCCATCGGGAAGCCGGAGAAGGCCCCGGCCGCGGTGCCGTCGGAGGCGACCTGGCTGAGCGCGTTCTTGATGTAGGCCCGCTCGGCGGGGCTGACCGGCAGCTTCCCGACCACCGGCACCTCGATCTTCTTGACCAGCGTGCCGTCCGGCCGCACCAGCGCCCAGCCGATGCGCGGGCTGCGCAGCTTGCCGTCGCTCACCAGCGCCGCGTACGCCCGCGCGAGCTGCAGCGGCGTGGACAGCACGTCGCCCTGGCCGATGGAGAAGTTGGCCGCGTCACCCGGACGCAGCAAGTAGCCCTCGACGCAGTTCTCGTGGGCCAGCCGCTTGAGGAAGGCCTGCCGCGACGCGCTCTTCACCTCGGGGTAGCCGGTGCGGGAGCGCTTGCACGTCTCCGCGCTGGTCTGCGCCCACAGGTTCTTCTTCCACGCCCGGTCCGGGATGCGCCCGGCCGACTCGCCCGGGATGTCGATCCCGGTCGGCGAGCCGAAGCCGAAGGCCCGCGCGGTCGCGGCGAACCGCTCCTTGGCCTTGGGACCGGCGTGCAACCCGCCGTCGCGGATCCACTCCTCGTAGGCGGCCTTGTAGAAGATGGTGTCGCACGACTTCACCAGGGCGGTGTGCATGGTCAGCGTGCCGAGCCCGATGCCGCGGAAGTTGTGGAAGGGCCGGTCGCCCACCATGAACGCGCCCGGGCACCCGTACGTGCCCTTGATCGGGTAGCCGGAGCGCAACATCGCCGCCACCGAGGAGACCTTGAAGGTCGAACCCGGCGCGAACTCGCCCTTGATCGCCCGCGACACCAGCGGCTTGCCCGCCTTCTCCGACAGCAGCCGCTGGTACTCCGCTTCGGAGATGCCGCCGGCCCACACCGCCGGGTCGTAGCCCGGCGCGCTGGCCAGCGCGATCACCCGGCCGGTCTTGGCGTCCAGTACGACGCCCGCCGCGCCGTCGGCCCGCGGGGCCTTCTTCATCGCCCCGTGCACCGCCTTCTCCACGAAGCCCTGGATCCGCGCGTCGATGCTGGTCACCAGCGTGTCCCCGGGGATCGGCGCGACCTGCTGCTCGACGCCGATCGGCTTGCCCAGCCGGTCGACCTGCACCTTGCGCAGGCCCGGCTTGCCGCGCAGCTCCTCGTCGTAGGTCGCCTCCAGCCCGTCGCGGCCGACCAGGTCGACGCCGGAGAAGCCGGCCTTCAGGCCGTCGCGCCGCTCCAGCTCCTCCTCGGTGACGGGCTGCAGGTAGCCGAGCATCTGGGCGCCCGCCCGGCCGCCCGGGTACTCGCGGACCGCCTGCACCTCCGCGGTCACGCCGGGGAACTCCTCCTGGCGCTCCAGGATGGTCAGCGCCTCCCGGGTGCTGACCCGGTCGTCGATCGGGATCGGCTGGTACGGCGAGCCGGTCCAGCACGGCCGGGTCACGCCGGGACCGCACGGCCTGATGCGCTTCTCCAGCGTCTTGACCGGCCGGTCGAGCACCTCCGCCAGCCGCTGCAGCACCTTCGGGTTCCTGGTCGCCTGCTGGCGGTCCACCGACACCACCAGCGCCGTGCGGTTGCGCACCAGCGGCCGTCCCGACGAGTCGAGGATCTGTCCCCGCACCGCGGGCACCACCACGTTGCGGTTGCGGGTCTCGGCGGCGGCCGACACGAACTCGTGCCCCTGGACCACCTGCACCTGCCACAGCCGCACCGCCAGCACGGCCAGCAGCGTCAGCACCAGCACGTGCAGCACGACCAGCCGAGTCCGCATCCGGGTCACGTCGCCAGCCTCCCCCTGCCGCTCCACGAGATCGTCCAGACCACGACCGGCGCCAGGATCAGCGTGTACACCATGGTCACCGGCACCATCTCGGTCAGCGTCGCCATCGTCACCCGCGAGTCGCCGATCAGCCCGCCCACCGCCGCGGCCAGCACCGGCGCCAGCACCACGCAGAGCACGACGGTCGTCACCGGCCCGCCGACGCCGCGCCCGGCCAGGAAGCCGATCAGCGCGTAGACGAAGGCGTACTGCCCCACCAGGTGCGCCGCCGGCGGCATCAGGTCGGCCAGCAGCCCGGCGCAGAAGCCCATGACCGCCCCCGCCACCGGCCCGCGCGTCGAGGCCAGCCCGATCACGGTCAGCAGCACCAGGTCGGGCACCCCGCCTGCCGGCAGGTGCAGCCGGTTCACCAGCGTCATCTGGACCAGCAGCGCGGCGACCAGCGCCAGCGCGGCGATCACCGCGACTCCTTGGCCGCCGGCGGCAGCACCGCGTCCCGCGGCTGCCGCGTCGGCGCCCGCACCACCACGCCCACCACGTCCAGAGCGCTCAAGTTCGCGTACGGCCGGGCGTAGGCGCTCCTCGTCAGCTCGCCCGGCGTGGCCTCGACCTGCTCGATCACCCCGATCGGCACCCCCGGCACGTACGGCGTGCCCTTCTCCGACCCGAAGCTCACCAGCCGCAGCCCCCGCGCGAGCGGCGCGGTCGAGTCGAGCAGCCGGAAGCGCACAAGCCGCCCGCTGTTGCCGACGCCGCTCACCACGCCCAGCTCGTTGCCGCCCTCCACCCGCGCGCCCGCCGAGGAGGCGGGATCGCTCAGCAGGACCACGGTCGCCGTGCTGCCGCTGGCCGCGACCACCCGCCCGACCAGGCCGTCGCCGTTGAGCACCGTCATGTCCGGGCGGACCCCGTCGGCGGTGCCGGCATCGATCTCGATCGCGTCCTCGAACCCGGGGTGCCCGCGCCGGGCGATGACGGTGGCCGGGAGCACCGTGTACCCGCCCGTGCCGGCCAGCCCCAGCATCCGCTGCAGCTCGGCCGACCGGGACTTGTCCAGCGCGGCCGTCGCCAGCCCCGAGCGCAGCCGGGCGTTCTCCGCCTCCAGCCGTTTGATGCGCTCCTGCGCCGAGGGCGCGTCGACCAGCGCGCTGAAGAACGACCCGATCGGGCGGGTCACCGAGGAGCCGACCTGCTGCGCCGTACCGAACACCGAAGCGCCGATCCCGCGCAGCGGGCCCAGCGGCGAGCCGTCCCCCGCGCGATGGTCGACGGTCAGGATCACGAGCGCCGCGGTCAGCAGCAGTCCGAGGATCAGCCGGGCGCGGCGCGTGTCCCTCATGAGTGACGTGCCTCCGGAACCAGAACCTGCTGCAGTTCCTCGAACTCCTCCACGCACCGGCCGGAGCCCAGCGCCACCGAGTCGAGCGCGTTGTCGACCAGGTGGACGGGCATCCCTGTCTCATGCCGGATGCGGTCGTCCATTCCCTTGAGCAACGCCCCGCCGCCGGTCAGTGCGATGCCACGGTCCATGATGTCGCCCGACAGCTCGGGCGGGCACTTGTCCAGGGTCGTGCGCACCGCGTCGACGATCGCGTTGACCTGCTCCTCGGTGGCCTTCCTGATCTCCTCGCCGCTGATCACGACGGTCTTCGGCAGCCCGCTCACCAGGTCGCGCCCGCGGATCTCGGCATGGCACTCGTCGCCCGTCTCGCAGGCCGAGCCGATCGCCATCTTGATCTCCTCGGCGGTGCGCTCGCCGAGCATGAGGCTGAACTCCTTCTTGGCGAAACTGATCACCGCCTGGTCCAGCTCGTCGCCGCCGACCCGGATCGACTGGCTGGTCACCACGCCGCCCATCGAGATGATCGCCACCTCGGTGGTGCCGCCGCCGATGTCGACGACCATGTTCCCGGTCGGCTCGTGCACCGGCAGCCCCGCGCCGATCGCGGCGGCCATCGGCTCCTCGATGATGTAGACCTTGCGGGCCCCGGCCTGGTAGCCGGCCTCCTTCACCGCGCGCTGCTCCACGCCGGTGATGCCGCTCGGCACCGCGATGATGATGCGCGGCTTGGCGAAATGGCGTCGCCGATGCACGCGTTGGATGAAATAGCGCAACATGCGCTCGGTCACGTCGAAGTCGGCGATCACGCCGTCCTTCAGCGGCCGCACGGCGACGATGTTGCCGGGCGTCCGGCCGATCATGCGCTTGGCCTCGATGCCAACCGCCACGATCTTTCCGGTCGCGGTGTTGATGGCGACGACCGAGGGCTCGTTCAGGACGATGCCGCGGCCGCGCACGTAGACCAGCGTGTTTGCGGTGCCGAGGTCGACCGCCATGTCGCGGCCGAGAAAGGCGAGCTTGCTGCCCATGGGGAAAGTGGCCTTCCGTCACGTCGTACGCGGATGACTACGGATCGCACCCGAATCGTAACGTGACGTACCCACCCTGTGGCGCAATGAGCGCTTCCGCACCAGAAAAATCTTTCCTCGCTAGCCGACCCTCCTTTTACACCGGCTCGCCCTTTTCCACCGTCCCTGAACAGCAGAAACGCCGGACCCCCGTGGGATCCGGCGTTTCCGGCAGACCTTAGAAGCGGTCCGGGAAGAAGATCTTGATCTCGCGAGCGGCGGACTCGGGCGAGTCGGAGCCGTGCACGACGTTCTCGCCGATCTCCAGGGCGTGGTCGCCGCGGATCGTGCCGGGAGCGGACTTCACCGGGTCGGTGAGGCCGGCCAGGGCGCGGAAGGCCTCGACCGCGCGCGGGCCCTCGACGACCAGCGCGACCAGCGGAGCGGAGGTGATGAACTCCACCAGCTCGCCGAAGAACGGACGCTCGGAGTGCTCGGCGTAGTGCGCCTTGGCGACCTCAGCGTCGAGCTGACGCAGCTCCATGGCGACGATCTTGAGGCCCTTGCGCTCAATGCGGGCGATCACGTCACCGATGAGGCCACGCTTCACCCCGTCGGGCTTGATCAGGACAAGAGTGCGCTCGGACACGGGAGGTTCTCCTTTGAACAGATCTTGGTCGCGACAGATGCGCGTGACGTCGCACAGCTTACCGTTACGCGCACCCCCGCCCTCTCGGTTACAGCCGGTCCCCGTCCTCTGGTGACTGGGCCGGGGGTGGCACGACCGGGAGCTGGGCGCTGGTGACCACCCTCGGCACCTCCCCGGTCGGCGCGTCGTCGGCCTCGTCCTCCGCCACCACCGCGCTCTCGGCGCTCTCGGCGCTCTGAGCGCTTCCGGTGGTTTCGGTGCCTTCGGCGCGGGTCTCGGCCTCCTCGGCCTCCGCCTGATCCGGCCCCTTCTCCGGCTCAGCAGGCGTCTTCCGCCGCCCCGCCTCGCCCACCGGCGCCTTCGCCGCCGCGTTCGCGCCACCCGTGTCCCCCTGCGCCGACACGGTGACCATCTCCCGCTCCTCGGCGGGCTTCTTGGTCGCGTACGGCTTGGCGAACACCGGCGGCGACATCTCGGGAGCCGCGACGACGGCCTCCTCCGACGGAGGACCGTCACCCTCGGCCTCGGTCCCCGCCCCCGGCCCGCGAGCCAGGAACGAGGCCAGCAGAATGACCACGACGACCAGGAACCCACCCACCAGCGCCCACCCGTGCAGCGCGCCGACGAAGTTGTCCACCAGTTGCTGCCGCGTCCGCGACCCGGCGACCCGCATCACCTGCACCCCGGTACCGAGCAGGTATCCGGCCAGCACCCCGGGAAAGCACAACGTCAACGCGAACAACGCCGACCCCACCCCGGCCTGCCGCAACGCCCCCACGAGCGCGACCCCCGCCCCGACCGCGAGCAGCGCGAACGGCACGGCCAGCCAGATCCCCTCGGACGTCGGCACCATGAGGCGGATCCCGCACAGCCCCATCACCATGCTGAGCAGCCCGGCCGAGACCAGCCACCGGCGCATGGCTCCGCCGTACACGCCTGCCCAGAACGCGGCCGCGACGGTCAGCACGGCCGCGATCAGGAACGGCGCCCACAGCCCCTTCAGCCCCGGACCGCCCATGCCACCCATCTCGACCATGGTGGTCTGCGCGGCGGTCGGCAGCACGACCGTGCCGACCGCGACCACCGCGTAGGCCAGCGTGCGGCCCTCCCGGTTGCCGATCGACGCCAGCGCCAGCAGCGCGCCGACCGAGAGCGCGGCCGCGGCCAGCACCAGGAAGGCGCCCCAGTCGCTGTAGGTCGTGCCGATCGCCAGCACCGCGATGCCCGCGGCGGGCACGGCCGACAGCGACAACCGGCTGTGCTCGACGCCCTGCGGCGCGGGCGTCGCGCTCTCGCCGCGCAGCACCCACAGCACGAAGTATCCGGCCGCCAGCGCCAGCGCCACCCCGGTCAGCAGCGGGTACGGCTGCAGCGTGATCTTCCAGCTCGTGACCCCGTCGAGCGGCCACAACGCCAGCGCCTGCGCGCAGAGCAGGCTCGCGGCCAGCAGTCCCGCCCAGACCGCGCGCAGCGCAGGCCCGCGGTCCCAGGCGGCGACCAGCGTCGCGGGGATGAGCAACCCGGCGCCCACGCCGTGCAGGACGCGCAGCACGCCGACCATGAAGGTCGAGCCGGCGAACCCGCCGAGCACGTCCGCCACCGCCAGCAGGGCGAGCCCGCCGACCAGCAGATGCGCGACCTTCACCTTGCGCAGCACGATCGCCGCCAAGGGCACGGTCAGCATCGTCGCCGGCACGGACAACCCGTGCGCGCGCATCAGCCCGACGCGGTCCATCTCCTGCGGCAGCAGATCGCCCACGACCGAGACGGTGTTGGGGATGGCGACGATCGCGAGCGGCAGCGCGACCAGCAGCAGCGCCCCGAGCACGACGTCGAAGAGGAGGGGTGAGGTGTACCAGCCTGCGCTGGTGCCCGGTCCCGCGGCAGCCGCCTGCTGGGACCGCTGAATTGGGGGGACGGCCATGTAGGCCGACTTTAGCGCGAAGTCACGCCCTCGACACGGCGAGCGACGATAATCGCCGTGATCCACAGCACGGCGAAGAGTCCGCCAAGAAAGAACATGGTCGGCACCAGGAAACCGGTGGCGATCGCCAGCACCTGCACCACCGTGCCCGCCGCGTACGCCCACGGCCGCTTGAGCATCCCGGCCACCAGCACGCACAACACCGCCAGGCCCACGCCCGCGGTCACCGCCAGCGCGGGGGCCACGTCGTTCAGCTTGATCGCCACCGGCGTGACCAGCCCGACGACGATCGCCTCCATGCCCAGCACCGTGGCGCACAGGCGGCGCAGTCCCGGTGTCACGACGAATTTCACGTCTCGTCTCCAGCCTCTCGCCGCGCCGGCTCCAGCTCCGCGCGGCTCACTCCTCGTCCCCGGCCTTCATCAGATGCCGTGCGTCCCCCGCGGTCACCACGGACCCGGTGATCAGCACGCCCGTGCCGCTGAACTCGCCCTGCGCGTCGGCGATCCCGATGCCGCGGTCGATCGCGTCGTCCAGCCGCTCGACCACGTGCACCCGGTCCGCCCCGAAATAGCCTTCGGCCAGCACGCCCAGCTCCGCGGCCGGCATCGCCCGCGGCGAGGAGTTCGTCGTCACCACGACCTCCTCCAGGACCGGCTCCAGCAGTTCGAGGATGCCCGACACGTCCTTGTCGCGCATCACCGCGACCACACCGATCACCTTGGCGAAGTCGAACGACTCCTCCACGGCCTCGATGGTCGCCTGCATGCCGCCCGGGTTGTGCGCCGCGTCCACGACCACCGTCGGGCCCCGTCGCACGACCTCCAGCCGGCCCGGCGACGTCACCTGCGCGAACGCCTGCCGGACCAGGTCGGTGGCCAGCGGCTCGTCGCCCCCGGTCATCGCCTCGACCGCCGCCAGCGCGCACACCGCGTTGCTCGCCTGGTGGGCGCCGTACAGCGGCAGGTACACCTCGTCGTAGGCGCCCTTCAGCCCGCGCAGCGTGAGCAGTTGCCCGCCCATCGCCACCTCGCGGGCCAGCACCCCGAACTCCAGACCCTCCCGCGCCACCACCACGCCGGTCTCGGCGGCCTGGCGCATCAGCACCTCGGCCGCCTCCAGCTCCTGCTGCGCGAGGATGACCGTCGCGCCGGGCTTGATGATCCCGGCCTTCACCCCGGCGATGGTCGCGATGTCCTCGCCCAGCCGGTCGGTGTGGTCCAGCGAGATCGGCGTGATGACGGCCACGTCCCCGTCGGCGGCGTTCGTGGCATCCCACGTGCCGCCCATCCCGGTCTCGATCACCGCCACGTCCACCGGCGTGTCCGCGAACGCGGCGAACGCCATCGCGGTCAGCACCTCGAAGAACTGCACCCGCCGCCCGCCGTCGCGCTCCAGCAGATCGACGTAGGGCAGCACCTCCTCGAACACCTCGACGAACCGCTCCTCGCTCAGCGGCTTGCCGTCCACCACGATCCGCTCGCGCATCGTCACCAGGTGTGGGCTGGTGAACCGCCCCACCCGCAGGTTGCGCTCGCGCAGCAGCGTCTCCGTCATCCGCGCCGTGCTCGTCTTGCCGTTCGTCCCCGCGATGTGCACGATCGGGTACGCCTTCTGCGGCTCCCCGAGCAACTCCAGCAGCGCGGTCACCCGCCCCAGCGTCGGCTCGAAGTCCCACTCGACACCGCGCTCCATGATGGCGCGCTCCACTGCTCTGTACTCCACACCCTCAACCCTACTGATCTGCGGGTACGGCTCGCGCCCCGGGCCAAACCCGATCATGTGTTTCCCTGGCTTGGACATGGGCCGGCCTCCGCGAGAAGCCTCAGTAAACGCAAAAAGGCCCGCCCGGACACCCGGGCGGGCCTCGAACACAGACGAGGCCGTACCCGATCACCGGGTACAGCCTCATCTGATCAATATTTGTGCGGCGGCGACCTACTCTCCCACACCCTGGCGAGTGCAGTACCATCGGCGCAGAGAAGCTTAACTTCCGGGTTCGGAATG
>NZ_JBITIW010000009.1:0-166454 GCF_044459405.1 Nonomuraea sp. NPDC050328
TGGTCGATGGCAATCGATCACATGCCTCAGGGGACTGCTAATGCGGTTTGGGTTTACCGCCCATCCGGGGTTCAAATCCCCGAGCCTCCGCAGGACAGAGGCCCTCTCCTTCATTGAAGGGGAGGGCCTTTTTGATGTCTGAGAAGTGGCGTGGTTGCAGACCCAGTTGCCATGGCCCCGGCTGCAGAAGCGGTGGGCGAACCCGCTGCCGAAAACCAGCCAGGTCGTGAAAGTCAGTGCCCCTGGCGTAGTGGTAGAGGGAGTTGGCTTCCCTTCCGGGAGGGGGCTAACGGGTCTGCTATCCGGAGCTGCCGGTTGCCTCGGCAAGCGCTTCGGTCGCCCGCCGAAGGAGCCACGGCCGCCCGGACGGTAAGGCCACCCGGCGGCCAGGTTCGGGCACCCTACGTTGGAGGGTCTATTGCTCTTCGATCTCGATCACCTTGGCCTTGAGCGTGCTTCCGGATGATGGCGTGCTCGCGAACTCCTCTTCCTGGCGGGTGACGTCAGTGCCCTGAACTGTGAAGGTATTGATGATCGGGTCGTCAGCTCCGGTCACCTTGTAGGTCACCTGGTAGGCGACGTCCGGGTCCAACTCGGGACCGTCGTAGCCGACCTTGATCGAGTAGGTGACGTTGCAGCCGGCGCTCCCGAAGCACTGCTTCTTGAGGGTTTTCACCCGCAACTCGAACTGGGTGGGCTCCGGGGCCTGGGCCGGAGTCTCTGGCTGGCTCGTGCCGGACGCTGCCGCACGCGAGGGCGCGACCGGCCCTGCGGCGTCAGGTCGGGTGATGGTTGTCGTGGAGGGGGCAGTGCAGCCAGCCATGAAGGCGACGGCGAGCATGAGGGTGGGGATCTGCAGGGGGCGCATGCTGGCTCCTTGATGTGTTCTGAGTACGGAGCGTGAGCCACGACGCCTGCGGGCCGCTTACGTGCACCTTTCCGAGCGGACAAGCCGGGCAATTGGGGTGACCTGCGGGGAAAGGCCGGGCTGGGCGAGACTGACGAGAATCGTGGAAGGCGGATTGCACTGCTACCTGGTTCGGTGCCGCGAGGGACACTGTTCGCAGAGCTTTCTTGTTTCTGAACGCCGTGGCTGAGAGCGTCCGCGCCGGTCGTCTCGCGCTCGCTAATCCTCGGGCCGGAGGCCGCGTCGTGCGGTTCGCAGCCTGCTCGGCCGGAATGTGGCACGGTCACGGTTCATGAGGCGTCCGATCTGATGATTTTGGTCAGCGACAGCACTACGGGGTCCCGCTTCTGCGAACAGTGGGGCGGCCGGTGGAAGCTTTGGCCGCCTCACGGGCCGACGGAACCCTCACGCCTCCACGCACCGACCGGTTCTGGGCACTGGGCCTCGCCGGTCCGATGTCGTGTCCAAGGCCCCGGCCTCCGAAGTGAGGCTCACCTCGGAGCCTGGCACGTTGGACGTCGTGGAGCGGTTCGCTTCGCCGGCGGATGGCTGCCGTGTTTACGCCGATCTCGCCCGAGTGTGATTCGCCTAAGCCAGTCGCAGCGGGTCGCTTGTCCGGTGTTGGAAGCCTCGAGCCTCCGCAGAGCAGAGGCCCTCTCCTTCGTCCGAAGGAGAGGGCCTTCTTGCCGTCCGGAACCGGGTGGAGTCAGCCGATCTGGTGGTTGGTCCAGCGCTGGGATGGGGTTGAGGTGTTGCAGGGGGCGAGGACGAGTGGGGTGCCGCCGCTGGTTCCGCCGCCGCTGGACTGGATGCACTGGTTGGTGCCCACGCCGGCCTTGATCTGGTAGGTGACGCCGGTGATCAAGGGGAAGGTCCACTTCTGGGAGGCGGCGCCGGTGCACGGGAGTTGGACGATGGCCGTGCCGGGGGTGGCGGAGCCGCCCAGCGTGGACAGGCATTTGCGGCTGTGGACGGAGGAGATGGTGAACGCGCCGCCGCCGGCGTCGGCGATGCGCCAGCGCTGGTTGCGGACGCTGTTCTGCGGCCACTGCACGATGGGGGCGTTGTCGGCGCCGGAGAAGGAGTAGAGGTCGAGGGCCTGGTTGGGGCCGGTGGAGTCGACGACGTCGTTGGTGAAGACGGAGGTGGTGCCGGCCTCGACGGTGCCGGCGGTGGCGCCGCCGACGGGGTCGGTCAGCACGATGAGGTTGGGGGACCAGGCGGTGGTCCGGGTGACGCCGCCCTGGGTGACGTGCTCGCGGAAGGTGTAGTAGGCACTGCTGTTGGCCGGCAGGCCGGTGACGCGGATGGACTGCTTCCAGGTGGGGACGGTCGCGATGGTGACGCCGTCACGGGCGAGCTCGACCTGGTGGGTGATGCCGCTGCCGTACGTCTTGGTGCTGGGGGTGTAGGTGAAGACGATCTCGGTGCCTTCGACGTCCACGGCCTGGAGCACCTGCGGGGTGAGGGGCGGGATGGTCGTCATCGTGGGTACGGCGGAGCCGTGCTCGATGTACTTGCTGTCCTTGGCGGCGTTCCAGCGGGTGTTGAGGTAGGTGCCCACGGGGACGACGCCGAAGTAGTCGTCCTTGCCGCAGTCCATGAGGCGGACGGCGAGCGGGTCGGGGCAGACGACGGTGGAGCCGCCCTGGCAGACGGCCTCGTTGGTGTCGCTGCAGTGGCCGACGGCGACGTAGTTGGGGGCGTTCGGCATGACGCCGCCGAGGGCGTGGGCGAGTTCGTGGGTCATCTCGTGACCGGTGGCGCAGTGCGGGGCGAGGCTGACCCACGAGGGGTACAGGTTGTGGCGGTTGGTGACGCCGGCGGAGTCGTCGTCGGCGATGTCGTCGTGGGTCACTGCTCCGCCGCAGTTGGTGGCGCTCTCGAAGTAGCCGATGTAGATGCGGTCGGAGGCGGTGTAGCCGAGCGCCTTCAGGGCTCCGACGCCGTCGTTGGAGGTGCCGCTCGGGATCACGCGCACGTCGATGTCGAGGTCGCAGCCGGTGGAGCCGGTGGTGGCGTAGCGGATCCAGCGCTCGGCGCCGTCGCGGCGGGCGCTGTCGTTGACGTTCTGCTGGGTGACCCAGGCGGCGGCGCGGATGAGGGGTTCGGCCTCGTCGTAGCGGTAGTTGTCCGCCTCGTAGGCATAGACGAACTTGACGCGGTGGCCGCTGGAGCCGTCGCCCACGCAGGTGACCTGCGGGACGATCGGCACCGTCGAGGTGGCGGTGGCGGGCACGGCAGACGTGAGGCCGAGCAGGACGAGTGCCGGTAAGACGAGGGTGAGCGTGCGGGCCCAGACCCCTCCGCGGCTACGGGTGATGAATGGCATCGGACAATGACCTCCCCGTTGCTTCCGGAATTCCGCGCATGCCGAATACGGCTCGGGAGAATGGGATTCGGCTGGCGGTCGGCCGGAACTGGCTTGTCGGTCCCCACCCTAAGCAGAAAAGTATGTTCCGTGGAATGTATCGAATGTCACAGTAAAGAAAACTTACTGAAGGGAATTGGAGAACATATTCCAGGGTGGATGTCAACTCATTTTCTGGCGCAGAGGGTTTGTTCGGGGTGGCCGATAAGTGGTTCTGCTGCCGGGTTTAATTGGCTGGTCGGACGTCTTCGCAGGTGGCCGGGGGATAGCAGGGTGATATAGGGAAACGGGTGCTACTTGAACGGCCATTTCCGGTGCAGGGTGGGGGCACTGTATGGCTGAGAGGAACCACGAATGCACAGCGTGTTCAAATCCCTTGCTCTCGCGCTGTTACCCGTCCTGGTGATGGTCCCTCCGCCCATGCCACCCGCCCTTGCGGGGCCCCAGGAGAGCTTCACCCTCGCCAAGACCGTCGAGGGCGCGCACGGCCTGCAGTACCTCAGCTACGAACGCGAGTACGCCGGGCTCCCGGTGTACGGCGGCGACGTAGTGGTCAACACCGACGGCGCCACCGTCCTCGACGTGGTCACCGGCCAGCGCGGCACCATCACCGTCGGCACCGACCCCACCCTGTCCGCCGCCGATGCACTCACCAGGGCCAAGACGCAGGTGGCCAGTGTCGAGGAGGTCGCCGAGCCGGTCCTCGCGGTGCACGCCGCCACCCTCACCCCACGCCTGGCCTGGGACGTCACCGTCACCGGTCGCACCAGGGACGGCAAGCCGACCGCCTTACGGGTCTTCGTCGACGCCGAGGACGGGAGCATCGTCGACGTCATCCAGAACGTCAGAAACCTCCAGGTCGAGGCCGAAGGCGAACACAACGGCCGCGTCCTCATCGACGTGACCGGCACCCCCGAGGACTACACCCTCGTCGACCCCACCCGTCCCGGCGTCGCCTGCGGCGGCCAGGACGGCCGGCCGTACCGCATCCTCCCCGAGCAGCCGCCCGCCCTCGTCCGCGCCTGCGTCGACGTCATGTACGGCCAGCAGCGCCAATGGGACATGTTGCGCACCTGGCTCGGCCGACACGGCATCGACGGCCAGGGCCGCGGCTTCCCGGGACGGGTCGGCTTCGTCGCCCCCGGCGCCTGGTGGGCCACCAAGTACGCGCTGTTCGGCGCCAACACCGACGGCACCTTTCAGATGACCTCGATGGACGTCGTCGCCCACGAGTACGGCCACGCCATCTTCCAGACCACCCCCGGCGGCCCCGGCAGCGGCGAGGAGACCGCCGCGCTCAACGAGTCCACGGGCGACATCTTCGGCGCTCTCACCGAGCACTACGCCGGCAACCCGGTCGACCCGCCCGACTACGAGGTCGGCGAGAAGGTGGACTTCGAGGGCAAGGGGCCGCTGCGCTACATGTACGACCCGTCCAAGGCCGGCGACCCCAACTGCTACACCGGCGAGCACCCGGAGCCGCACGCCGGGGCCGGGGTGCAGAACCACTGGTTCTACCTGCTGGCCGAGGGCACCAACCCGCCCGGCAAGCCGGCCAGCCCGGTCTGCCAGGGGCGGCCGAGCTTGAACGGCATCGGCATCCAGAACGCCGGCAAGATCTACATGGCCGCGCTCAACATGAAGACGCTGCCGTGGACGCACCAAAAGGCCAGGGCGGCGACGATCCAGGCGGCCCGCGCCCTGTTCCCGCAGAACTGCTCCATGATCTCGGCGGTGCAGGACGCGTGGAACGCGGTGAGCGTCCCGGCCGCGGCGGGCGAGCCGGCCTGCTTCGACCTGTGGCTCGAACCCGCCTCGCGCAGCGTCGAGCAGGGCGCGGTCGCGGTCGCCCGGGTCGACACCTCCACCACCTCAACCCCGGCCCCGGCTGTGCTCCTGTCGGCGGGGGCGTTGCCGCCAGGTGTGAGCGCGGCGCTCTCGCCTTCGACCGTGCAGGGCGGGCAGTCGGCGACGCTGACGTTAGCCACCTCTGCCGCGACTCCGGCGGGGACGCACGTCATCGAGGTGCGGGCCGTCTCGGGGGCGATCACCCGGACCAGGACCTTCAGCCTCACCGTGACCGTGCCGCAGGGGCCGTCCGCCTGGGTGCCGTGGAAGCGGTACTCGGTGGGCGACCAGGTCACCTATCGGAGCACCGTGTACACCTGCCGCATCGCGCACACCTCGCAGCCGGACTGGGTGCCGCCTGCCGTACCGGCTCTGTGGAGACGATGACCTTTCAGGGGTTACGACTCGCCGGATACGCGGGCCGTGCCCAGGGTCGCTGCGGTGATCACCCGTGCGGCGGTCGAGGTGGATGAGCTGGAGGTCAGCTCGGAGAGCGTCGCACGGTTGAGGGCGTGGACGGTGAACTCGTAGGTGTTGACCGTGCGTGGCGAGCAGGGGCCCTGGTAGCCGTACAGGCTGGCGCTGCCTCGGTAATACACCTGCCGTGCCCCCGCGGGGACGGATGGGCGGTAGGTGTGGTCGACGTTCTGCGGCAGGGACGTGACGCCGGCGGGAATGTCGTAGATGACCCAGTGGATGAGCTGGGAATTGTCGAGGTCGCGCATGACGACGGCGTAACTGCGGGCGCCGGTGGGGGCGCCTGACCAGGACAATGGAACGGATTCGTTCTTTTGGCGGGGGTCGTTGGTGCCGCTGCTAGTGCATTCGTGCACCTTCGGTATTAACCCGCCGGGGGCGAAGGCGCTGCTGGTCACGGTGAATGCTGCGGACGGGCTTGCGGCTGATCCGGCGAGAAGTGCGGTCAGCACGAAGTGCTTGACGGCCATCAGGCCTCCTGAACGGTTTTCGTCTGCTCGTTTCTGCTGGAGGTCCTCTAATGGCACCGTACGAAGCGGTCCTTTTGTCGGCTACCGTTCACTTCTCCATAACATCGGCTTATCCCTGTTGGTGGTGGCGGGGGATTGCCAGAGGTAGGCGTCGAAGTCCATCACCATGCCGTGGAGGTCGGTGCCCGCGCTGGGGCGGGCCTCGGCCATCAGGCGGTGCTTGGTGGTGAGGAACGGGGGCTTCAGTCTGCCGCCGGGGTTCCCCAGCGCAGGGGGTCAGGAGGGCTTCTTGCCCATGGTCATGGCCAGGGCGACGCCGAAGCAGACGGCCAGCGAGATGCCCAGGGCCAGGTTGCCGAGGGCCAGGCCGACGGCGATGCCGATGGCGAGTCCGGCGGGGAGGCCGACGGTCCAGTTGGGGGTGGTGTCGTTGTTCGTCATGGTTAGATCATCGGCCCGAACACAGGGGCCGAGGTAGACGCCGCTGTCACGGGGTGCGGATGACAGAAGTCATGTCAGGGGGCGGTGCTGTTCACCAGACCGGCGGCGTGGAGCGCTTCCTCGGGGGTGGCGTACACGGTGAGCCGCGGCAGGACACCGGTGATCTCCAGGACCCGGGCGGCACGCGGGTGGAGGTCGGCGAGGAGCAGGGGGCAGCCGCTACGCCGCGCGAGCTCGTGCAGGCGGAGCAGGAGCTGCAGACCGGAGCTGTCCATGAAGGTCATGCCGCCGAGATCGAGGACGAGCGGCCGGGTCAAGTCGGGGTGGACCTCGGCGCGGTAGGCCTCGAGGAGCTGAGCGTTGGTGGAGTCGAGCTCACCGGTCACCGTGATCATGGTGCCGCCGGTGAACTGCGAGCAGCTCAGGAGCAACGGGGTCATCGGGCGTCCGCCACCTCGCCCCGAGCTCGTGGGAAAGACACTGGACACGCACCCCCGGACGATCCGCTGACTACCGAAGGACAATACCTGAAATATAGTTCAACCAATGGCTGCTGCATAAGGCTACGCCCCCGCAGACATGAGAGTGTGAGTCGCCGTGCGCCGAGATGACCCGGAAACACCGACGTGGACGTTCCTCACGCACCATGCCCGGGTGCTTCTGGAGATCGCTCGAGATCCGGAGGTCCGGCTGCGTGACATCGCCGCGAGCATCGGGGTGACCGAGCGGACCGTGCAGGGGATCGTCAACGACCTGCACGAAGCCGGTTATCTGACGCGGGAGCGCGTGGGGCGCCGCAATCGGTACGGGCTCAACCCGGACCTGAGTTTCCGCTATCCGACGGAGGCGGGGACGCCGGTGCGGCACTTGATCGAGATCTTCGCCGACCGGCACCTGGCCGGTGAACGCTGACCGTCAGCCGCGGAGCCGTGGGTGGTCCGGGCAGAGGAGCCGGGCGGCGGGGTCCTGTTCGATGTCCCGGGTGAGCTGGGCGCAGACGAGGTAGAGCCAGTCGACATCCACGTCGCTGGGCGGGGCGGCTCGCAGGGCCGTGACTTCGGTACGGCTCAGCGAGGCCACGCGGCGCACGTCGTCGCACTCTTTGGGCTTCGCCGCCCAGGCGGCGCGGAAGTCCGGGCGGCCGTCGGTGACCCGTACGGTGACCCGCCGGGGCGAGCACTCCACGACCACGGTGTACGAGGGCGGCGGTGCGAGGTCGTCGAGGGTGTAGGCGTCCTTGCGCACGACGGTGCGCCAAAAGCCGCGGAAGGGATGGTCCGGGCACAACCGCAGCGCGGCGGCGAGGGAGTCGGGCGGGGGCGGCCGCCGTTCGCCGGTGGCGGTTTCGAACTCCTCCAGCGTGTCGGTGCTCCCGCAGCGGGCGTAGAGCTCGCCCAGCGTCTCCAGGTGGTTGCCCTGCCAGGGGTGGCCGCCGGTGTAGGCGTAGAACTCGAAGGGAGAGATCGGCACGCCCAGGTGGCTGAGCTCGTTACAGTCCGTGGCCCCGGCCTCCCACAGCGCCGTGAAGTCCGGCCGGCCGGCGCGGTCGAGGGACAGCTCGAAGGTCTCGTCGCAGTCCAGGGAGATCGTCGGTGGCGCGGTGAGCGACGTGGTCATCGCGGTCGGGGTGGCGATGGCTCGCGGCTGCGCGGTGGCGCAGCCGGACAGGACGGCGACCACGGCGCCCGCCGCCAGGACCACTCGCAGGAGATGTCGCACGAGATCTCGCCTCCGGTGGCCGATCTTATGGTGAGATTCGCGTATGTGGCGGGCCTTGATCGCCTTCGTGCTGATTTTCCTGTTCTGCGGCTGGTTCACCGCGCTCGCGGTCGCCGCCGAGACGGTCGATCTCTCCACGCGCGAACAGACGGCGCTGCAGTATGGCGCGGCCGACGCGGTGGTCGCAGACCGCGGCAGCGTGGGCGCGGAGCCGAAAATGCGGCCCTTCCTCACCGCCGCTCAGGTCACCGCGCTGCTGCCTGAGGGCAGCCGGGTGATGTGGCTGGACAGCCGGACATGGGACGGCGAGATGGTGATCGACATGCGAGATCGGCTGACCCGCGGCATGTTCACCCTGGTGAGCGGCCGGTTTCCGGAGAAGGAGGGGGAGGCGGTCGTCCAGGAGGGCGTCGGGCCGGAGGTGCTGGAGCGGGCCAGGGAGCAGTGGACGGTCGTGGGCACGATGGCGGCCGTCGAGCGGTCCTGGTATCCGCAGGTGGTGGTCCTCGGGTGGTTGCCCACGGAGCCGGACGAGATGGACTGGCTGGTGGAGGCGGGACCCGCCGGGATCGGGCCGGACGTGGTGCGACGGCTCGAACAGGCCGGACTGGACGTGCGGACCCGGGCGGCGCTCCTGGCCGATGACGAGGGGCTCGAATGGCGGGCGCTGCCCTCACCCGGGTTCCTGGGCGGGGCGCTGGTGTTGTTCGTCGCCGTACTCGTGCTCCAGCCGCACGCGTCGGGCCGAAAGGGGCGGGTCTGGGTGGTGCGCGGGATGGTCTGTGCCGCGGTGCCGCTCGGGGTGGGGGCGGGGATCGCGGTGGCCGCGTGGGGGCCGGTCGGGTGGCTGGCGGGGTCGGAGCAGACGCCGGGGGCGTTCGACGTGCCGGTCCCGCAGGTGCTGACGGTCGCCGCGGTGTCCTTCCTGGTCGCCCTCCTGGTCCTGTTGCCGACCTACCGACGTGTCACGGAGTGAGGGCCTGTTCGAACACCGCGGTCAGGCGGTCCACCTCGGCGGTGCTGGGGACGTGTGGGCCGACCATGCGGCGGACCGTCCCGATGCCGAGGAAGATCGCGGTGACCAGCCGGGCGCGCTCCACCGCGTGAGCCCCGCCGAGGTGCCGCGCCAGCGGCTCCATGATCGCGTTGCGCAGCCGCTCGCGGATGATCGCCTGCACCTCGGGGTGTCCGGCCGAGCGTTCGAGTGAGCGCAGGATCGGGCTCTCGGGCTCCAGGTGCATCCGGGTGGCCGCGTACTCCGCCACCCGGCGGGACAGCGTGGCGGGGTCGCCGCCGAAGACCCGGCGGATGCCCGGTTCGCCCATGACGACCTCGCCGAACAGTTCGGCCTTGGAGCCGAAGTAGCGGGCCACGAGGGCGACGTTAGCGTCCGCGGCGGTGGCGATCATCCGGACGGTGACCTGCTCGTAGCCGTGCTCGGCGAAGAGCGTGCGGGCGGCGTCGAGCAGGCGCTGCCGCGTCGCCTCGCGGTCACGTGTCTTCACCGGCCCATTCTATCTGGATGTAAACGGGCGTATACTTAGCTGCTCTAACCATTTGTCCGAGGATGAGGGGCTTAGTGGAGACCCGGACCGAGCAGCAGTCAGACCAGCAGTCCGAACAGCGGCACTACACCCACCGGCAGATCCTGGAGATCCTCTCCGGGCTCATGATCGCCATGCTGACGTCGATGATCTCGATGTCCGTGGTGGGCACCGCGCTGCCGACCATCGTCGGTGAGCTCGGCGGCCAGGATCAGTACTCGTGGGTGGCGACCGCCAGCATGCTCACGATGACGGTCTCGACGCCGCTCTGGGGCAAGCTGTCCGACCTGTACGGCCGCAAGCTGCTCTTCCAGATCTCCATGGCGATCTTCGTGCTCTCCTCGATCGCCGCCGGGCTGTCGCAGGACATGGGCCAGCTCATCGCGGCGCGTGCCGTACAGGGGCTGGGTGTCGGCGGGCTCGGCGCGCTCGCGCAGGTCATCCTGGCCGACATCGTGCCCCCGCGCGAGCGGGGCCGCTACTCGGGGTACATGGGCGCGGTCTTCGGCATCTCGACCGTCGCCGGGCCGCTGATCGGCGGCTTCATCGTCGACACCGACTGGCTCGGCTGGCGCTGGTGCTTCTACGTCTGCGTGCCGTTCGCGCTGGTCTCCTTCGTGGTGATCCAGAAGGTGCTGCGCATCCCGCGGATCCGCCGGGACGCCAGCATCGACATCTGGGGCGCCTTCACCATCACGGCCAGCGCCAGCGCGCTGATGCTGCTGCTGTCCTTCGGCGGCCACGAGTTCGAGTGGAACTCGCCCTGGACCTACATCCTCGGCGCGGTGACCGTGGTCATGCTGCTGCTCGCCGTCGTGGCCGAGCGGCGGGCCAAGGAGCCGATCCTGCCGCCGCGGCTGTTCGGGAACCGGACCTTCGTGCTCACCAGCCTCGCCTCGCTCTTCGTCGGCGTCGCGCTCTTCGGGGCGATGATCTTCCTGCCGCAGTACCTGCAGATCGTCAAGGGCATGAGCCCCACGGCCTCCGGTCTGATGACGCTGCCCATGGTCATCGCGATGTTCCTGTCCGGCGTCATCTCCGGGAAGGTCGTCACTTCGACCGGGCGGTGGAAACTCTTCCCGGTCGTCGGCCTGGTGCTGGTCGCCGTGGCGCTCTATCTGCTGTCGCGGCTGCAGGTCGACTCCTCGCCCTGGCTGATCGGGCTCGACGTCGGCATCCTCGGTGTCGGACTCGGCCTGACCATGCAGATGCTCATCCTCGCCGCCCAGAACGGCTCCGAGCTGCGCGACCTGGCGGCCACCACCTCGGGCGTCTCCTTCTTCCGTTCGCTCGGCGGCGCGGTCGGCGTGGCCGCCTTCGGTGCGATCCTCACCAACCGGCTGAAGGACGAGCTGCTGTCACGGCTGCCCGCCGGGGCCGGTGGCGGGGCGGCCAATCTGCAGCTCGGCAGCCCCGAGGCCATCCAGCGGCTGCCGGAGCCGATCCGCGGCGTGATCCTGGAGTCCTTCACCCGGGCGCTGGAGACCGTCTTCCTGGTCGGCGTCCCGATCGCCGTGCTCGGCTTCCTGGCCGTCCTCTTCCTGAAGGAGTTGCCCCTGAGAGGGCGCTGACCCTGACAGGCGGCGGTCGCGGGGTTACCGTGGAGATGTCGACTCGGAGTGCGCCAGTCGATTGGAGAAGGCCATGCCCAACGACCCGGACCACGTCCTCGACGCCATCGACGGCGCCGTAGAGGACTGGGAGACAGTGAGCGCGGACGCCATGCGGTGGGCTCCTCCCGAGGAGAAACCGGCGCCGCCGTCACCCGCCGGCGACCTGCTGAAGGACCTCGGCGAGATCTTCGCCCCGCTCACGGCCGTCTTCAGGACGCTGGGCGCCACGGTCCTGGAGGCGCCGCCGGTGCGGCGGTTCATCGAGCTGGTGGAGGAGCCGCTGTCCGCCGAGCCCGCCCTCGAGGTGGACGAGGAGCAGACCAGTTGCCACTGCCTGTGCTTCCGGCACGCCGACCGCCCGGGCATCTGCACCGGCCAGGTCGACGGCAGGCTGGCCGGCGTGCAGATGTGCGAACCCTGCCTGGACGCGGCCGCCGAGCCGGCCACCCGCCTCGCGCATAAGGAGTAGCGGCCCTCAGGGGGCTCTCAGGGTCGTCTAGGGGACGGCACCGGATGTCCGGGCGGGCCTGACGCGGGACCCTCGGAGTATGCCGGTCTTCGTGTCCTTCGCCAAGAGATGCTTCCCGCTGGCCGCCATCGGCGGCGCCGCGGTGGCGGCGCTCGCGCAGCTCGCCTCCGCCCCCGATCTCGGGTGGATGGACGAGTACTCGGCGGCGAGCTGGGTGCTGGCCGTGCTGGGCGTGGGTTCTTTCGCCCTGGTCGGCGGGCTGAAGCAGGCCGGGGCGCCGATCCAGGGCGCGCCGGAGCGGTTGCTCCTCGGCTGGAGCGGCGCGCTGGTGCTGGCCGCGGTGAGCCCGGTGACCGAGCTGGCGCTGGCGGCCGAGGCGGCGGCCTTCGTGAGCCTGCTGGTGGCCGCGGTGCTGATGGTCCCCAGGCTGGCCGCCGACGAGACCTGGCGCGCGGTGGCGAGGCCGGTGGAGTGGCTGGCGCTGGCGGCCGGATTCGGCCTGCTGGCCCTGACCTACGTGGCCCTTCCGGGTGAGCAGGTGCTGATCGGGCTGGTGGAGCGACTGCTGCTCGGAGCCGAGGTGGCCTTGGTCGCGGTGCTCGCCGGGTGGCTGGTGAGGCTGACGCGACCCCTGTCGGTTTCTTGACATCTGGCGTTCGACAGTCAATTGCTGTGATTTATGGTGCTATTCTCTGCCGCGATCTTCTATCCGGGAGCAGGGTATGGCATCGGGCAGATCCATCAGGTTCAAGATCACAGTTCTGCTCGTCCTCCCCCTCGTCTCCCTCGTCGTGCTCTGGATCTTCGCGGCGAGCGCGACCACGGGCGAGGCGCTCAACCTGCTGCGCGTCGAATCGGTCTGGCGCGGTCTCATCGACCCCTCCGACGGTCTCGTCTCGGCGCTCCAGAAGGAGCGGCTGGCTTCCGCCGAGCGCAAGAACCTGCCCGCGCGGCGCGCCGAGACCGAGAAGGCCCGCGCCACCCTCAGCCGGAGCGTCAAGGAGCTCGACGACCTCAGGCCGGAGACGCGGGAGCGGCTGGCCGACGTCTTCACCGCGCTCGACCGGCTGCCGGAGATCCGCCAGGGCGTCGACGAGCGCACCCTCGACCCGGCCGACATGGTCGCCCAGTACGCGACCGTCTCCGACGCCGTGCACACGCTCTACTCCACCGTCGCGCTCAGCACCGACCTGGAGCTCTACCGCCGAGCCAACGCCGTGATCGCCACCGACCAGGTGCGTGAGCTGCTCAGCCGCGAGCACGCCCTGGTCGTCGCCGCGGGCGCGCGGCTGAGCGACGCCGACCGGCGGGCGCTGGCCAAGCTCGACGGGTCGCGCACCTGGTTGCAGCGCCGGGCGTTCGGCGACCTCGACGAGGCGTTGCGCCTGCCGTACGACAAGGTGGACTTCGGGCCCTTCGACCGCGCGGTGACCACCCTCCTGGAGGAGCAGGCGCTGACCGCCGACACCTGGCGGCGCATCGCCGACCCGCTGGTCGAGGACTACACCAAGGCGGTCTGGGCGTCCAGCGACGTGCTGCTGAGCCGGATGGAGCCCGCCGGCCGGCTGATCATCGTGCGCGCGGGCCTGGCCGGCGTGCTGGGCCTGATCGCCGTGCTGGCCTCGCTCTTCCTGGCCCTGCGGATGGGCCGCCGGCTCACCCGCGAGCTGGCCGGGCTGCGCGCCGCCGCCATCGAACTGGCGTCGGTACGGCTGCCGCAGCTCGTCGCCCGGCTGAAGAAGGGCGAGCAGGCCGAGATCCTGCCCGTCTCCATCCCGACCGGCGGCACCACCGAGATCGCCGACGTCGCCGCCGCCTTCGAGAGCGTCCAGAACACCGCCGTCGACGCCGCGGTCGGCCAGGCCGAGCTGCGCGAGGGCATCGCCGAGGCGCTGCGCAACCTCGCCCGCCGCACCCAGGGGCTGGTGCAGCGCCAGCTCAAGCTCCTGGAGGACATGCAGGGACAGACCGAGGACCCGGACGCGCTGTCCAGGCTCTTCAAGCTCGACCACCTCACCACCCGGATGCGCCGGCACGCCGAGGGCCTGGTGCTGCTCTCCGGCGGCTCCGGCGGCCGAGTCTGGCGGCGTACGGTCGCCGTCGAGGAGGTCCTCACCGGCGCCGCGGCGCAGGTCGAGGAGTACACCCGGGTGCGCATCTACCCGATGCCCGAGATCGGGGTGGTCGGCGCGGCCGTGGCCGACCTGATGCACCTGTTCGCCGAGCTGGTGGAGAACGCCACCACCTTCTCCGCCAACGAGGTCTCGGTCCGGGGCGAGTGCGTGGGCCGCGGCTTCGTCATCGAGGTCGAGGACCGCGGCTTCGGGATGAGCCCGGAGGAGCGCGAGGAGGTCAACGCGCGCTTCGCCGGACCGGCCGACTTCGACCCCGCCAACTCCGAACGGCTGGGCTTCGCCGTCGTCGCCATGCTGGCGGCCCGGCACCGGGTGCAGGTGACGTTGAAGGCTTCGCCGTACGGGGGGACCACGGCGATCGTGTTGCTCCCCTCCGAGCTGGTCGAGCCGATGGCGCCGCCGCCGGAGCCCGACGGGGACCTGCTGCCGCGGCGCACCCGCAAGGCCGGTCTGGAATCCGTCCCGGCCGTCCGGGACACCGCCCCCGAGACCCCAGCCGTGCCGGCCGTCTCGGCCGTGCCCCTCGGCCTGGCGTCCGTCCCCGACGTGCCGGCCCCGAACCTGACGCCGGCCCCCAACCTGGCCCCGAACCTGACGCCGGTGCCGGACGGGGCGCCGGCGCCCGACCTGCCACGCCGCGTCCGGCCCGGCCGGCTCCAGCAGGGCCGCATCGAGGAGAAGGCATGAGCGAGCCGCACGAGTGGGTGGACGAGCCGGTCGTGCGGCCCTACGCGCTCACGCGCGGCCGCACCCGGCCCACCGCCGAACTGGACCTGCTGGCCACGGTCGCCCGCACCGGCCGGCCGGTGCCCGAGCGCGCCGAACTCGGCGTCTCGCACCGCCGCCTGCTGGCCGCGCTGGCCCTGCCGCGCCCGGTCGCCGAGCTCGCCTCGGAGCTGGGCCTGCCGGTCGGCGTCGCCCGCGTGCTGCTGGCCGACCTCATGGACCAGGACCTCGTGCAGGTACGGCAGGCCGCCCCCGCCTCGGCCATGGAAGGCCTGCTGCGCGAGGTGATCGACGGCCTGCGAGCGCTCTAGGAGGCCGTGGTGAGCGTCCGGAGCGAGTGCTCGACCAGCGCGATCAGCACCTCCTTGGCCGACGCGCGCCGCCGGACGTCGCACATCAGCACCGGCACGTGGTCCTCCAGGTCGAGCGCGATCTTCACGTCCTGGATGCTGTGCGTCGGCTCGCCGTCGAAGCAGTTGACCGCGACCACGAACGGCGTCCCGCGCTGCTCGAAGTAGTCGATCGAGGGGAAGCAGTCGGTCAGCCGCCGGGTGTCGGCGATCACGACCGCGCCGAGCGCCCCGTAGGACAGCTCGTCCCACATGAACCAGAACCGCTCCTGGCCGGGCGTGCCGAACAGGTACACCACCAGGCCCTCGCGGATGGTGATGCGGCCGAAGTCCATGGCGACCGTGGTCGTCGTCTTGCCCTCGACCCCGTCGAGGTCGTCCACCCCGATCCCGCGGTCGGACAGCACCTCCTCGGTCTTCAACGGCTTGATCTCGCTGATCGAGCCCACGAGGGTGGTCTTGCCCACGCCAAAGCCCCCGGCAATGAGGATCTTGAGCGCGACGGGGTCTTCAGAGAGCCCGGAGTCCATTGATCACTTCCTTGAGAATGCGCTCGCTCGAGCGCGGCCCCACCTGGGACGTCACCGTGAGGAGTCCGTGGTCACGCAGGTCGCCGAGCAGCACCCGGACGACGCCCACGGGCAGGTCTAGCTCGACGGCCAGGTCGGCCACCGAGATGGGCGAGCGTGAGGCGCGCAGGATCGCCTCGTGCTCCGGCCCCACGCCGGAGGCGGGCTCGCCCGTGGCCCTGACCATGGCGACCAGGTCCAGGGTCTCGCCCGCGGCCCGCGTCCGGCCCTTGGTCAGTGCGTAAGGCCGGACTATGGGCCCGGCCTCCTCGTCCATCCATTCGGTCACAGGTTCACCGCCCTCCGTGGATTGGTGGTGATGTGCTGGCCGACCCGCTTGACGAGCATCGCCATCTCGTAGGCGATGTGGCCGACGTCGGCGTCGCCGTCGGCCAGCACGGCCAGGCAGGTGCCCTGGCCGGCGGCGGTGACGAACAGGAAGGCGGAGTCCAGTTCGACGATGGTCTGCCGGACGTCGCCGCCGCCGAAGTGGCGTCCGGCGCCTCTGGCCAGGCTCTGGAACCCGGCCGCGAGCGCGGACAGGTGCTCGGCGTCCTCGCGGATCAGGCCCTTGGAGTAGCCGACCGCCAGGCCGTCCGTGGACAGGATCACCGCCTGCCGTACCGAGCCGACCCGGCTGGTCAGATCATCGAGAAGCCAGTTCAGCTCTCCCACGTTCGTCGGGTTCATGAGTCCCCCTCTTCCTGCCTGCCACGTTGGGTACCGCGCTGGAACGCGGAGAAAAGGTCCCGTACCTGCTCGGGAGAGCGTTCCGGTTCCGGCTCTGGGTCCGGCGCCCGGAGCTGGGGCGCCAGGTTCGCCTGCCGTACACGCCGGGGCAAACCGGCGTGGGAGTCGGCGCTGACGACGGCGATCGGCTTGCGAGGCGCCTCGGGCAGGGCCCGGGGCCGGTCGACGCGCTCCACCACCACCGGCTCCGCCGCGGGCTCCTCCGGCTCGGCGATGAGGCGGCTGGGCACGAGCACGATCGCAGTGGTCCCGCCGTACGGCGAGGCGCGCAGCACGACCTGCACCCCGTGCCGCTGGGCCAGGGTGGCGACCACGAACAGGCCGAGCCGGTCGCTGTCGGCCAGGTCGAACTCGGGCGGCTCGGCCAGCAACGCGTTGATCGCCGCGTACCGGTCGGTGGGCAGGCCGAGCCCGCGGTCCTCGACCTCGATCGCGTAGCCGTTGGCCACCGAGTCGCCGCCGATCCGCACGGCGGTGGACGGGGCGGAGTAGAGGGTGGCGTTCTCCACCAGCTCGGCGAGCAGGTGGGTGAGGTCGGCCGCGGCGGAGCCGTCGACGGCGGCGAGCGGCATCGACTCGACGTCCACGCGCGTGTAGTCCTCGACCTCGGCGACCGCGGCGCGGACGATGTCCAGCACCGGCACCGGCCGCCGCCAGATGCGGCCGGGGGTCGCCCCGGACAGCGTGATCAGGCCCTCGGCGTGCCGCCGCATGCGGGTGGTCAGGTGGTCCAGCCGGAAGAGCTCCTCCAGCCGGTCAGGATCGTGCGTACGGCGCTGCAAGCCGTCCAGGAGCCCGAGCTGGCGGTGCAGCAGCCCCTGCTTGCGCCGCGCGAGGTTGAGGAAGACCTGGGCGACGCCGCGCCGGATGGCCGCCTGGCCGACCGCCGCCTCGACCGCGGTGCGCTGCACCGAGGCGAAGGCCCGGCCCACGTCGATGATCTCGGTCGAGCCGCTCACGTTGAGGGTGCGGGTCTCGGCCTTGACGTCGACCTCCTCGCCCAGGCGCAACCGCTCGACCAGCCGCGGCAGCCGTACCTCGGCCAGTTCGAGGGCGTTGGTGCGCAGGTCGGCCAGCTCGCGCGACAGGCGGCGGCCGAAGCGGACGGAGATCACGATGGAGGCGAGCACGGCGAGCAGTCCCGCGCCGCCGGCGACGGCGATGCGGGTGGCGACGCCGGTCGCGGCGTCGGAGGTGCGCTGGGCCAGCAGCCGGGAGGAGGCCGCGCCGAGCTGGTCGAACTGCGCCATGGCCGCGTTGACCGCGGCGCCCCATTCGGGGGCGGGCGTCCCGCTCTCGCGCACCCGGGCCTCGACGATGGCGAAGTCGAGGAAGGTGCGGCTGCCGAAGGCCAGCTCGTACGGCTGGCGCAGCTCCAGGTCGAGCGCGGCCAGCGCGCGGGCCTGGAGGAACTTGCGGGTGGTGACGTACTCGGCCAGCGCCGCGACCTCGAGGGTGGTGAGCCGGCCGTCGAGGTGCGCCGCGCCCACCAGGGCCTGCTCGCGGGCGAGGAAGTCGCGCGCCTTGGCCATGGTCTGCAGCGCGGAGGCCTGCTGGAAGAGCGAGAGGTCGGGCAGCGCGATGAGCTGGTCGTAGACCGGGAAGAGCGCGTCGATCACCCGGTCGTACTCGGTCAGCCCGTCGAGCCGGGAGCGGAACCCGCTGTCCACGGTGTCACGGATGAACCCGAGCCGCCCGGTGTGCGTCGCGAGCTGGCCGAGCGCGGCCCGCAGGTCGGCGCCGACCAGGTCGCCGGCCTCGGCGACGGAGGCGTTGAGCTCGTTGATCGCCTGGTCGGTGCGGACGCGCTGGGCGCCGAGCTCGGCGGTGGGCTTGCGGGTGGTGAGCGCCTCGGCCGAGCGGCTGCGCTCGGCCTGGAGCTGCACGCCCAGCTCGGTGGAGGTGACACCGATGGTGTCGTAGAGGTCTTCGGCCCGCCGCAGCGCCTGCCCCTCGGACACGGTGAGGTTGAGTACGAATCCCCACAGCGCGCTGAGGGAAACGAGCGGCAGAAGCAGCAATAAGAAGATCTTTCGCCGAATCGACCGGTTTCTCGAGCTCATGTCCCAACCTCGGAGTCCTGGGCGCTCGTGCGAAGACACCTCCGGAAGATCGCACAGGAGACTAGCACTTTTGTACCTTCCTGTGCATTGGGATGCCTATGGGGATACGGGTTTCTTCAACAGCCTGCTGAGGCAGAAGATCGCGATTATCGAGATCAATGCGAGGCCGCCCCAGTTCAGGATGGTGTAGAGGTGGGTCTGGGCGTCGGTGACGCCGGGGAGCTCGCCGAGTTCGAGTTGGTGGAACTGCCACTGCTTGCCGGTCAGGATGAGCGTGATGGCGACCGCGAGGCCGCTCATCGAGTCCCAGAGGCCGTGCAGGAGCGAGACGCCGAGGTAGGCCAGCAGGAACCGGGCGGTGAGCCGGCCGCCCTGGGAGAAGAGCACCGCGCCCAGGATGGCCGACCACAGGCCGTGCCCGACCGGGGCCAGCACGCCGCGCAGGATCTCGGTCTCGACCATCTGGATCAGCGACAGGCCGTCGTCGGTGAACAGCGCGTTGAAGGCGTACCCGGCGCTCTCGAAGGAGGCGAAGCCGAAGCCGACCGTGGCGCCGAGCACCGCGCCGTCGCGCAGCCGGTTCTTGACGATGCCCCGGGCGACCAGCAGCAGCGCGGCGACCTTGACGCCCTCCTCGATCAATCCGACCGCGAAGTACATCCACAGGCTCTGGCCGAGGTAGCTCTCCAGGACCGAGGCGCCGAGCACGCCCAGCACGCCGCCGATGACGAAGCACTTGAACAGCAGCTCGACGGTGACCACGTTGTCGCGGCCGTGCTCGTAGGCCCAGACCACGAAGGTGACCGGGACCAGGAAGCTGCCCAGGAGCACGATGGTCGGGATCAGGTTGGAGTTGGCGGTCACGACCGTGACCACGACCGTGGCCGCCCAGAGCGCGGCGCCGGTGAGGAAGACCTTCCAGTGCGGTCTCACTTGCGCAGCTCTCCCACGGCTCGGTAGGCGGCCGTGATGGCCGCGTCGGCGTAGGCGGCCGGCACGGAGTCGGAGTTGGCGATGGCGATCCGGCCGAACGGCTTCCTGGCGGTCTCGGCCGGGAACGGGCCGTCGGGGTAGAACTTGTTCCACGGCCGGCAGTACTCGGGCGCGTAGCCGTGGCCCCAGCGGTTGACGGTGATCGCCTCGATGTCGCGCCCGGGGTCGAAGCCGCCCGGCCCGAGCAGGCGGGTGAGCTGGTCCCTGATGGAGTACTCCATGTACCCGTAGTCGGTCTTGATCAGCGTGTGCCGGCCCGCGACCGCGCCCTCGGCGGGGCCGGCGTCCGACTGGCAGGGCGTGGCGATCATGTGCACGTTGATCGGCTGGCTCGGGTCGCTGGGGAACTCGTAGCCGGGCATGCTGACCGGGTAGTCCAGCTCGGAGACGCACCAGTAGGCGCCGGTCCAGCGGACGTGGTTGATCCCCACCTTCTTCCAGGCCTGCCAGTCGCGAAGCTGCACCATCGCGTAGAGCAGCGGCATCTTGATCGCCTGGTGCATCGCCTGCTGCTGGGGCCCGGGCAGCGACGGGATCAGGTAGGGGATGACCATGTTCCAGCAGGCCATCACCACCGCGCCGGCCCGGACCGTGCGGATCTTGTTGCCGTCGTAGTAGCCGACCGTGGCGGTGCGGGCGGTGTCGGGGCTGCCGTCGTTGGCGACCGAGACCACCGGGCTCGACAGCCGGAAGCGGACCCGGTTGGTGGGCAGGTCGAGGCGGCTGTAGTCGAACCGCGCGGTGGTGATCCCGTCCATGTCGGTGGCGCTGGCGAAGCCCGGGATCATCCGGCCCACCATCATCCGCACGATCGCCTGGTTGCCCTCGGGGAAGTGGTAGATGTACGGGTCCTCGGCCGTCCACTCCTTCTTCATCGACGGCGAGTTGTACTTCGAGGGCCGGTCGCTGTTGAGCTTCAGGCCCTGGAAGCCGGGGTAGTCCCAGCCGTCGGCGCTGCCCCAGGCGTCGATCGCGCCGAAGGCCCGGGTGTCGTAGGCCCACTCGTCGCTCGACATCGTCCGGCAGAAGCGCTCCACGTCCGGGTGGACCTTGCAGACCTCCAGCAGGAACTGCGAGTAGGTCATGCCCGCCAGGCGCTCCTCCTTCTGCGCCTGGCTGAGCCCCGCGAACCAGTCGGGCGGGCTGGTGTAGAGCCTGAGCAGGTCCTTCTTGGCCTGCTCGGCGATCGGGAGCTGGGCGACGAACTGCGGGGCCTTCAGATTGGGCATCAGGCGCACCAGCCGGTCGGCGGCGAAGGTCTCCTTGTCGCACATCACGCTGTCGGTCAGGCCGAGGCGCTCGTAGAGCTTCTGGTCGAAGTACTTCTCGAACTTCTGCACCTCGACGCCGAGCTGCTTGAGCAGGTCCTTGCCCTCGGCGGTCCAGACGCTCGGCGCCTCCAGCGACTGGGAGCCGCCGTAGCCGATCAGGCCGCCCTGACGGCCCTTGGGATAGAACTCGTTGCGCCGGGCGTGGCCGCCGAGCTCGTCGTGGTTGTCCAGGATCAGGACGCGGGCCGACGGGTCGCGGCGCAGCCACTCGTGGGCCGCGCTCACCCCGCTGATCCCGCCGCCGACCACGACCAGGTCGTAGTTCTCGCCGGTCGCCTCGGGCGAGCCCGCGTACTGCCAGAAGCGGTCGTCGCGCAGCGCATGCGCCACGCTCAGCGCCTGCGGGGTGTTGCCCTGGAGACCGGTGAGGGCGGGCGGGAACTTCGCGTCCCCGGGCACCTCCAGGTGATCGGTGCCGATCAGGCTCGGACCGCTGCCCAGCCCGCCGCAGCCGGCCAGCGAGCCGAGCGCCGCGGCCCCGGCGGCCATCGCCACCCCGTCGAAGAAGTCCCGGCGCGAGATGCGGCGGTCCATCCCGAGTTCGCGCGCCCGGCGCGGATCGATCTCCATGGCGCGATCATGGGGAGGGGTGGCAATTGTCGCTGTACGGCACGCAGTGTTTCGGCGAACATTTGCGCGAGGTATTACGCATACGGGGAAGGGCCTCTCGCGGTGGCGAAGAATCGTCTAGCGTTTTGGCGAATTGCCGCCGGACGGGGGAGCATTATGCGCCACGCAATTGTCCCGATTTCCCGCATTATCGCGGGACTTATGGTGATCGCCGGAACGGCCGGGTGCGGCGGGGATGCCGTGCCGCCCGCCGCCGCCTCCCGGACGGGCCACGCCACACCCCGGCAGGAGGCTTCCGGGCAGCCGTCGCCCTCGCCGCGCGTCACCTCGGCCGCCGCCGCGCGCCTCAGCCGGGCCCTGCTGGCCACCCCGCGCGGCATGCAGGTGGCCTACGGCCCCGAAGTCGGCCCGTACGGCGGGCTGGAGGCCACCCGGCGGGGCCTGGAGGCCATGCGCCAGGCCAGGCTGAGCAAGCCCCAGTGCGCCGGCGCCGGCCAGCTCGACGCCGCCGCCCCGGCCGTCGCCTCGGCGCCCGCGGCGGTGGTCGCCTTCGCCTCCGACGCCGGCTCGCTCACCGAGGCGCTGGTCACGCTGCCGCCCGGCCAGGCCGCCCTGCCCGCCGAGCCGCCGGCCGCCTGCCGTACCTACACCGCGACGGTGGGCGGCTCGACGATCTCCTACCTCACCCGGCGGCTGCCCGCGCCGATGCTGGGGCAGGAGTCGCGGGCCTCGCTCACCACGACCACCTCCAGCGGGCAGACGGTGCAGATCGCCACCGGGACCGTTCGCCATGGAAATGTCATCATGAGCATTCTCATGGTGGGGTCGAAGATAAAGCCTGCGGATTTGCGGGCAAACGTGAAGCGCGCCTACAAGAGGCTTACTTCGACCCTTTCGTGAACGTCGGCCCCGCTCAGATGAGCACGTGGTCGGCCGGGTGGCCGACGAAGGAGAACTGCGCGTTCCTCGTCAGCTTGATGTGGTCGGCCTGCCAGGTGTGCATCGCGGTGTCGGCGCTGCGCCAGTAGACGAAGTTGAACCGGTCGGCCGAGTAGATCTTGACGCCCTCCTCGCGGAGGCGGCGGACCAGCGTGGTGTCCTCGCCGCGGGTGAGGTCCTCGAAGGGGTAGGTCCGGAAGAGTCCGGCCTTACCGAGGAACGTCCCGCCCTGGACCAGCCACGAGTAGCGGTGCTCCAGGCCGGGCAGCCGGAGCATCGTGGTGTTGCGGCCCTCGAAGTAGGCGTAGTGCGCGCCCTTGCCGACCAGTTCGGCGTCGGTGTAGTCGAAGGAGCGCACCAGGTCCGACAGGTAGTGCGCGCCGTACAGGTTGTCGTCGTCCATCTTGGCGATCAGCTCGCCGTCGGCGTGTGCGATGCCGTGGTTGAGGCACGCGCCCAGCGACCACTCGGCCGGGGTGGGCAGCACCACCACGTCGCTGATGCCCGCGGCCCGCGCCTTGTCGCCCACCACGACGGGGTCGATCTCCACACCGTTCAGCACCATCACGAGCTGGACGGGCTTGTGGATCTGCTTGGCGACCGAGCCGATCGCGTGCTCGATCTGGCCCGCGCGGTTGGTCGGCAGGATGACCGAGATGCTCCGCGAGCGGTTCTCCACCGGCCGGCCCAGCAGCCGCAACACCTGGTCCACGCGGTGCGAGAACAGGTGCTTGTCGAAGACCTCGCGCATGGCCAGGTGGCCCATCCGGGCGCGCAGCTCCGGCGAGTTGATCAGGTGCAGCACCTGGTTGTACGACTCGACCGGCTCCTTGGCGATCGGGACCAGGTCCCCGAAGGTCTCCTCGATCGCCCGCGACCAGCCGCTCACCACCGGGGTCGAGCAGGCGCTCAGCTCGAAGACGCGCCGGGCGCACATCGTCGGCGAGTCCAGCACGCTGTTGACGTTCAGGAAGACCTTGTACATCCGGTAGGCGGCCAGCATCTGGTCGTAGGGCAGCTCGCCCACGATGTGCGGGCGGTACTTCTCCGGCCAGGCGTACTTGTCGTCCACCGAGTCGTTGCGGGCGAAGATGTGCAGGCCGAGCTCGCGGACCGGGTCGATGACCGTCTCCATCTGCTCGCGGCGCTCGGGGTGCTTGTCGCGGAAGTACATCCCCGCGAACACCACGTCGTGCAGCCGGCCGGCCTTCTGCTGGATCGGGTTGTGCACCCGCGGCTGGGCCGCGAACTGCAGCACGTCCACCCGGTCATGCCCCAGCACTTCCCGATATTTCGGGATCATGTCGCCGTCGCAGGTGAACACGTAGTCGAACAGCTTGGCCGTGTCGATGAAGAAGTCGAAGTTCGGCGGGTCCTCCTTGTTCCAGAAGACCGTCGGGATGCCCTCCTGCTTGCACCAGGCCACCAGCTCCTGCAGCGGCTCCTTCGGCGCGTTGGTCCCGGTCATCTGGTAGCGCCAGCGGCCCTGGTTGCCGTGCCAGGCCGACTCGCAGAACAGCAGGTCAGGCCGCTTGTCGGCGAAGATCTCCGGCCAGTCCTTCAGCCCGAACTCGATCTGGTCCCACTCGTAGCGGAAGGCCATCCTGGAGAAGTCGTCCAGGATCACCGCCACCTTGAGGTCGGGGCGGTTGATCGGCCCGGCCGGCCACTTCACCGGCGGCACCTCCACCAGCGGCCCGCGCCCGTCGACCTCCGCGATCACCTCGCCGACCGTCCGCGGCGCCTTCGGCGCCCGTCCCCGCTCCTTCAGCGCCTTCAGCGTCCGGCCCGGGCTCTTGGCCACTATCGCCTCACCCAGCTTGAACGCGCGCTTGGCCTGCGTCGCCTCCAGCTTCCAGGTGGCGTACTCCGCCTTCGCCTCGGCGATCTCCAGCCGCCTGCGCAACTCGGCCACCTCGGCCTCGTACCGCTCGACCAGCTTGCGCTCCTCGGGCAGCCAGTTGATCGGTCCCAGACGCTGGAAGGTCGGCTCTTCGGGGGTTTCGGCCATGGTGCTCGCCTTATCGAGAGGTGGGGGATCCGGTGCGTGGATCGTCAGGGCTGGACGGAGGCGTGGGCCGCCGGGGCGAGGTTGTCGCCCTTGAGCCAGGCCGACACGACGCGGGCGATGCGGGGACCGGCCTGGCCGTCCCAGAGGACGGGCAGTTCCTCGGCCGGGATGGCGGCGCCGTCGGCCAGGGCCTTGGCGGCGGCGGCGGGCAGCGAGGCCGGGGTGACCAGGCGGTTGGTGCCGTGGGTGACGGTGATCGGCCGCTCGGTGTTGGGCCGGACGGTGAGGCAGGGCACGCCGAGGATGGTGCTCTCCTCCTGGACGCCGCCGGAGTCGGTGACGACGAGCGAGGCGCCGCGCACCAGGGAGAGGAAGTCCACGTAGCCGAGCGGGTCGACGACGAGGACCGACTCGGAGGAGACCAGGCCGGCCTCGGCCAGGCGGGTACGGCCACGCGGGTGGATCGGGATGACCAGCGGGATCTGCTCGGCCACGGCCAGGACGGCGTCGACGAGCTCGCGGGCGGCCTCGGGGGAGTCGACGTTGGCCGGCCGGTGCAGGGTGGCGACGGCGTACCGCGCGGGCAGGCCGAGCCGCCCCACGACGGGCGCGGGGTCGAGCTTGGGCAGCGCGGTGTAGAGGCTGTCGATCATCGGGTTGCCGACGAGGTGGACGCGGCGCGGGTCGACGCCCTCGGCGGCCAGGTAGGACAGCGCGTCGGGGGAGGTGGCGAACAGCAGGTCCGACAGGGAGTCGGTGACGATGCGGTTGACCTCCTCGGGCATGCTCCGGTCGAAGGAGCGCAGGCCCGCCTCCACGTGCGCGGTCGGCACGCCCAGCTTGGCGCAGACGAGGATCGCGGCGAGCGTGGAGTTGACGTCGCCGTAGACCATGACCAGGTCGGGGGCGTGCTCCTCGACGACCTCCTCCAGCCCGACGAGCAGGGCGGCGGTCTGCTTGGCGTGGGTGCCGGAGCCGACGCCGAGGTTCGCCACCGGCTCGGGCAGCCCGAGGTCGGCGAAGAAGACGTCGGACATCAGGGCGTCGTAGTGCTGCCCGGTGTGGACGATGCCCTGACGGATGCCGAGGGAGTCCAGGGCACGCACGACCGGGGCGGCCTTCGGGAAGTTGGGCCGGGCACCCAGCACGTGCAGGACCAGGGGGTTCTCCCTCATCTACCTTGCCTTTCAGGTTTGCTGAGCAGGGCTGGTCAAATCGGTGCCTATGGTACGGTCACCGACGTGGTATCCGACCCCAGACGTCCAATTTCCGCCAAGTCGGCCAAGGCCGGAGTGGGCGGACTCGTCAAGGGCTTCCTCCAGCACCCCGTGATCGTCGGCCGGGTCGTCGTCGCCAAGGTGAAGTCCGACCCCGTCCGCGTGGCCCAGGCGGCCGCGGACGCGCTCCCGCCGAGGCTGCGCCCCATCGTGGGCAAGGTCGCCTGGCCGGCCGCGCGCGGCGTGCGCCGGCTGGTCCGCAAGGTCGGCATGCGCATGATCAAGGCGCCTTGGAACGAGGCGAAGCAGCACTGGGACAAGGGCCGGGTGACCCTGGCCGCCGAGACCCTGGAGCCGCACGCCAAGTTCCCGTTCATCAAGCGCCGCGCGGAGTACTACCGGGGCGAGCTGGAGGCGATCAGCCCGAACCCGATCCCGCCCGGTGCGCGGATCGAGGTCGGCGAGCGCGTCCAGGGCCGGGTGCTGCACCTGGTCACGAACGCTCTGCCGTACACGCAGGCGGGCTACACCGTGCGCACGCACCGGATCGTCACCTCGCAGCAGGCCAAGGGGCTCGACCCGCACGTGGTCACGAGCTGGGGCTGGCCCATGATGCAGGGCCACGCCACGGCGGAGCCGTACGAGGAGATCGACGGGATCCCCTACCACCGGCTGCTGCCGGACGGCGGCGACGTGCCCTTCGAGACGCGCGGCCGGATGCTCAGGGGCGCCGACGCGGTCACCAAGCTCGTGGCCTCGCTGCGCCCGCAGGTGCTGCACGCCGCGACCGACCACCGCAACGGCTCGGTGGCGCACGCGGTCCGCGAGCGCACCGGCACGCCCTTCGTCTACGAGGTCCGCGGCTTCCTGGAGGAGACCTGGGCCTCGCGCGACGCCGAGCGCATCGGCAGCGAGCGGCACCTGCTGCAGCGCGACCGTGAGGCCTTCCTCATGCGCGAGGCGGACGCGGTCGTGACGCTGGCCGAGACGATGGCGGTCGAGATCGTCGAGCGCGGCGTCCCCAGGGAGCGGATCTTCCTGGCCCCGAACGCGGTGGACGACACGCTGCTGACCGCCGAGTACGACGGCGAGACCTTCCGCAACCAGATGGGCATCAGTCCCGGCGAGGTCGTCGTGGGCTCGGTGTCCAGCATCGTGGCCTACGAGGGCTTCGCGACGTTGCTGCGCGCGGCGGCGCTCCTGCGTGACCAGGGCAGCGCGGTGCGCGTCCTGATCGTGGGCGACGGCGCCGAGCGCGAGAACCTGCTCCAGCTCGTCGAGGAGCTCAGGCTCACCGACGCGATCCTGCCCGGCCGGGTCGGCCCCGAGGAGGCGCTGCAGGCCCAGGCGGCGATCGACATCTTCGCCTGCCCGCGCGAGGACCTCCGGGTCTGCCGGCTCGTTACGCCATTGAAACCCGTCGAGGCGATGGCGCTCGGCAAGCCGGTCGTGCTCAGCGATCTGCCCGCGCTCTCCGAGCTCGTGGGCTCGGACGGGGCCGGTGCGCTGGTGCCGCCTGGCGATCCGGCGGAGCTCGCCAAGGTGCTGGCCGCCCTGCGCGAGGACCCCGCTCGCCGTGCCGAAATGGGCGCGGCCGGAAAGGCGGAAGTCGCGGCGAAGCGCACGTGGAGCCGCGTTGCCGAAACCTATAGAGGTCTCTATGAGTCGCTTGCCCATTGATCACCCTGTCGGTTCTGACGGTTTCCGTAGCATTAGGCGTGAGCTAGGTGGACTTGAGATAACCTTTGCGACCATGAAGTGTTGTTTCCGGCTTGCTAGGGCAGCGCAGTGACTGAATTCGACTTGGCCGTCATCGGACTGGGCTACGTCGGCATGCCGCTGGCCAAGGAGGCCGTCGCGGCCGGGCTGCGGGTCGTCGGCTTCGAGGTCGACTCCCGCAAGGTCGACGCGCTCAACTCCGGTCAGTCCTACATCGACGACCTCACCGACGCCGACCTCCAGCACATGCTGGCCAACGGCTTCACGGCCACGCTGGACGACTCGGTCCTGGCGCGCAGCGCCACCGTCGTCATCTGCGTGCCGACCCCGCTCGACGAGGACCACCGCCCCGACCTGTCCGCCGTCGAAGGCGCGACGAAGACCGTGGCGAAGAACCTGACCGCGGGCACCCTGGTCGTCCTGGAGTCCACCACCTGGCCCGGCACCACCGACGAGGTGGCCAGGCCGCTCCTGGAGGCCTCCGGCCTGACCGCGGGCGCCGAGTTCCACCTGGCCTTCTCGCCCGAGCGCATCGACCCGGGCAACCCCAAGTACGGCCTGCGCAACACGCCCAAGGTCGTCGGCGGCTACACCGCGGCCTGCCGCGACCGCGCGACGGCGTTCTACGCGCAGTTCATCGAGCAGGTCGTCCCGGTCAGCGGCACCCGCGAGGCCGAGATGGCCAAGCTGCTGGAGAACACCTACCGGCACGTCAACATCGCCCTCGTCAACGAGATGGCGATCTTCTGCGACGAGCTCGGCATCAACCTGTGGGAAGCGATCGAGGCCGCGGCGACCAAGCCGTTCGGCTTCCAGAAGTTCCTGCCCGGCCCCGGCGTCGGCGGGCACTGCATCCCGGTGGACCCGAGCTACCTGTCCTACACCGTGCGCAAGCTGGGCTACCCGTTCCGGTTCGTGGAGCTGGCCCAGGAGATCAACGAGCGCATGCCGTCGTACGTGGTCAACCGCGTGCAGCGACTGCTCAACCGGCACAAGAAGGCCGTCAACGGCTCCAAGGTCGTGCTCCTCGGCGTGACCTACAAGGCCGACATCGCCGACGAGCGCGAGACGCCGGCCCTGCCGGTCGCCCGCGCCCTGCTGGAGCTCGGCGCCGACCTGGCGTTCGTGGACCCGCACGTCCGGCAGTGGTCGGTGGACGGCACCGCGGTGCCGCGTGAGGAGGACCTGGCCCAGGCGGTGGCCGACGCGGACGTTACGCTGCTGCTCGTGCAGCACGCCGCTTTCGATCTGGACCTGGTCGAGGCCAAGGCCCGGCTCGTGCTCGACACCCGCGGTGTGCTCACCGAGGGTGAACGCATCGAGCGGCTCTAGCGACAGGAGGGCTGCGCTCAGTGCACGTGCTCGTCATGACGGTGGTGCATCACCCCGAGGACGCGCGGATCCTGCACCGGCAGATCCGCGCGCTCGTGGATGCCGGTCATGAGGTCACGTACGCGGCGCCGTACACCGCTCGCGGAGTCGTTCCGCGACCCTGGGTGACCGGGATCGACCTGCCACGGGCGGCCGAGCGCAAGCGCTTCGCCGCCGTGCTGGCCGCGCGCAAGGTGTTCAAGCAGCTCCGCGACAAGGTCGACCTCGTCCTCATCCACGATCCCGAGCTGCTCTTCGCCGTCTGGGGGGTGCGCCGCCGTCCCCCGGTGATCTGGGACGTGCACGAGGACAACCCCGCGACGCTCTCGCTCAAGCCGTGGCTGCCGGCGCTGTTCCGGCCGCCCGTCCGCTTCCTGGTCCGGCTGCTGGAGGGCACGGCGGAGCGCAAGCTCCACCTGCTGCTCGCCGAGACCGCCTACGCCGGGCGGTTCAAGGAAGCGCACCTCATCGTGCCGAACGAGACCTGGGTGCCCGACTCGGTCACCCCGCCCGGCGACGACCGCGTGGTCTACCTGGGCTGGATGTCCTGGGCTCGTGGCGTGCAGGAGGCGGTCGAGGTGGCCCGGCTGCTTCAGCCGTACGGTGTGACGGTCGAGCTGATCGGCTACGCCGACCCGCAGTCCCGGCCCGTGCTCACCCAGGCCGTCGCCGACGGCGTGCTGGAGTGGCGCGACTTCATGCCGAACGACGAGGCGCTCAAGCGGCTCGACGGCGCGCTGGCCGGCCTGTCGCTGCTGCACGACGAGCCGAACTACCGGCACTCCATGCCGACGAAGATCGTCGAGTATATGGCGCACGGCATCCCCGTCATCACCACGCCCTCCCCGCGCGCGGTGGAGCTGGTGGAGCGCTACGACAGCGGCGTGGTCGTGCCGTGGCAGGACCCCAAGGCGGTCGCCCAGGCCGTCCTCCACCTCCGTGACGACGAGCGTGAGCGCAAGGCGCAGGGTGCGCGGGGCTATACAGCGGCCCGCACGAACCACCACTGGCCCAACTCGGCCCGCCGGTTCGTCGCCCAGCTCGAAGCGTGGGCGGGAATCAAGTAGACCGTGCGCTGGCTACTCGGGCTGCTCGCAGCGGCCATCATCGCCGCCGTGGTGGCCGTGGTGATGGTCCTGCCGGGCGACCCCCGGCCGGTCGCCGAGCGCACCCCGGTCACGCCGTCGAGCTCGGCGACCGGCTCGCCGAGCGCCACGCCGTCGAAGATCGTCGATGAGTGCGGCACCTTCGACACCCGCCAGCGCGTCTCGTACGCGGTGACCGGCTACTGGATCACGCCCTCCACCAACCCCTGCACCTGGCGCCACCAGATGGAGGAGATCCACCGGGTGGGCGGCGACACCGTGATCCGGATCGGGTACGGCCTGCAGTACCGCGCGGTCAAGAACGGCCGGGTGATGAAGAACGGCGAGCCGGACCCGCAGTTCGCCGAGTGCGTCGACAACGGCCGCCCGTGCGTCGAGGCCGCCGAGGCCGACCTCGCCCAGGCCGCGCCGGGCAGCCGGATCAACCGGGTCTACGCCTACCGCACCGACGAGCACTTCGGGCCGGACCTGTTCCGCTGCCCGAAGGTCGAGAAGATCATCGAGACCGGCGGCAAGCGCGTCTACTACCGGCTGCTCGCCCCCTCCGACGGCTCCGACCCGGACTCCTGCGACTTCACCCGGCCGCAGGACTACGACCTGATCCTGATCGCCGCCTCGGCCAAGGACAGCCTCACCCAGCTTCTGGAGCTGGGCGAGCGGTTCCAGGTCGCGGTCTTCCCCGCGCTGCCGCTGGCCCCCCGCGACCCGGACCGGCCGATCCGCGCCGACCCGGAGCACCTGGGCGCGCTGACCACGCTGACCCGGCGCATCCTGCACGACTACGGCCAGCGCTTCCGCGACAACGAGTGGCTCGGCGGGGTCTACCAGCCCTTCGAGGTCCAGATGACCGAGGCGCTGAAGAGCAACCCCACGCTGGAGATCTTCCGCGAGCAGCACACCATCGTGCAGCAGGAGCTGCCCGACAAGCAGGTGCTGATCTCGCCGTACATCGACGCGCGCAAGCGGGTCGCGCACGGGCAGAAGCCGGGCCAGGTCGCCCAGGGCTTCCAGGCGCTGGCGGAGACCGGCGTCGGCATCATCGTGCCGCAGGACGGCCGCGGCACCGGCAAGGGCGCGCTGTTCTGGCCGGACGAGGCCGGGGAGGAGGTCGACGCCCGGCTGCGGCCCGTGGTGGGCGAGACGACCTACGGCTCGGCCTACCACGGCTCCACCCGCGACTACTTCCGGGCGATGGCCGCGGTGCGCGACAAGCTGATCGAGCAGGGCGACGACGTCGAGCTCTGGGCCAACGTCGAGGCGTTCGAGCCCTCCGGCCGCGAGCCGTGCGCGGCGCAGGGCACCCGCGGCAAGACCGACAAGCGCCGCCTCGACCAGGCCGTCGCGATGACCGGCCGGTATGTGCAGAAGGTCGTCTCCTACATGTGGAGCGACTTCATGACCTGCGGCTCGCCGTCGATGCAGGACGACCTGCTGACCGACGCCGACCGGCCCATCGCGGTGGACGCCATCCGGCAGGGCGGCGACACCGGCGACGGCCTGCGGATCCGCGCCTACCAGTTGGAGACCGGCGGCACGGTGACCGTCACCTGGTCCGGCGGCAACCGCTCGATGAGCATTACCTCGGTCGAGGAGGCGCTGGAGGACCAGGCGGAGGGTCTGCTGGAGGCGTGGGTGCCCTTCGACTGGGGGCAGGTGCCGGCCGGCGAGTGGGTGCGGGTCGGCGTGACCAGGGCGTCCGGAAAGGAAGCAACGGAGCCGTTGCACGTCCGCATCCAGTAACGTGCCTGGCATGGTCCCCAGGATTCCGGTCAGCGTGGACCTCGTCGTGCTCACCGTCCGCTGCAACGCGCTCTCCGCCCTGGTGTGGCGGCGGGACAATCCGCCGTTTCTGCGCCGGTGGTCGCTTTCCGGTGGGTTCATCCAGCTCGACGAGGACCTGCCGGACGCGGCGCGGCGCATCCTGGCCGAGCGGGCCGGCCTGCCGGGCGCTCCGGTGCACCTGGAGCAGCTCCAGACCTACGGCTACCCCGACCGTGACCCGCGCCAGCGGGTGCTGAGCGTGGCCTACCTCGGGCTCGCCCCCGACCTGCCCGCCTCCGAGCAGGCGCACATGGCCTGGGTGCCGGTCGACGACCTGACCGCGATGGCCTTCGACCATCGCCGGATCATGCTGGACGCCATCGAGCGGGCCCGCGCCAAGCTGGAGTACACCCCGCTCGGCGCGGCCTTCTGCCCGCCCGAGTTCACCGTGGCCGAGCTGCGCCGCGTCTACGAGATCGTCTGGGGGCGGCAGCTCGACCCGCGCAACTTCCACCGCAAGGTGACCAAGGCCGAGGGCTTCCTGGTCGAGACCGGCGCCACCACCACCCGCGACGGCGGCCGCCCGGCCAAGCTCTACCGGCGCGGCCCCGCCGAGCTTCTGCACCCGCCGATGCTCCGCTCGCTCAAAGAGGCCTGAGCAGCCGTTCTCCGAAGGCACGGCAGCCCGCCCGGAACGCGGCCGGTGCTTCGTCGAGGGTGAAGTCGGCGTCCAGGAAGGCCAGGCTCAGCAGGAGCCACTGCCACGCGTCGAGCCTGAGCACCACCTCGGTGCGCCCGTCGCCGAGGTCGGTCAGCTCGGCGTCCTGGTGCCGTAGCGCGTCGGCGACCGCCTGGATCGGCGCCGCGACGGTGAGCACGACCCGCTCGCGGTCGCGGTTGAGCCCCTGCCGCAGGTAGTCCACGGCCGAGCCGGCCGGCAGCGGCCTGGGGATGAACCCCGTGGTCGAGATCCGCAGCCCGGAGATGCGGTCGGCGCGGAAGACCCGCCAGTCGGCCCGCCCGGTGTCCCAGGCCAGCAGGTACCAGCGCTGCAGGTGCAGCACCTGCCGGTGCGGCTCCACCCGGCGGGCGGTGCGGCCGGCGTAGTCGAAGGTGACCTGGAGCCGGCGCTGGATGGCCTCGGCGAGCGTGGCCAGGTCCTCGGCGCTGGTGCTCGGCGCGATCGAGGTGCTGGTCTCCAGGCTGGCTCGCAGGTGGGCGGCGCGGTGCCGTAGCCGCCTGGGCAGGTACTGGTCCACCTTGCCGTAGGCGCGGGTGGCCGCCTCGTCGACGCTCCCCTCGGTGGCGCTGCCGGTCGCGGCCAGGGTGGCCAGGCCGAGCAGGGTGGCGATGGCCTCGTCGTCGTCGAGCACGAGCGGCGGCATCGCGTTGCCCGCGGTCAGCCGGTAGTACCCGCCCGGTCCTGGCTGCGCCTCGACCGGGTAGCCGTAGCCGCGCAGCCGGTCCACGTCGCGGCGCAGCGTCCGCGGGCTCACGCCGAGCCGGGCGGCCAGCTCGTCGCCGCCGAACGAGCGCCCCGACTGCAGCGTGGTCAGCAGGGCGAGGACGCGCTGGGTGACATCGGCCATGCCCTCCAGCGTATTGCGGCCAGGATCCGTCCGCATCTGCGCCTAGCCTCGACGTCATGGACATCCGTATCAGGGGAGCTCGGACCAACAACCTCAAGGCCGTGGACGTGGACATCCCGCGCGGGCGGCTGGTCGTGTTCGCGGGCGTGTCCGGATCGGGGAAATCGTCACTGGTCTTCGACACCATCGCGGCCGAGGCCGGGCACCAGCTCAACGAGACCTTCCCGCCGTTCACCCGCAACCGGCTGCCGAAGTGGAGCCGGCCCGAGGTGGAGGAGATCAAGGGGCTGTCACCGGTGGTGGTGATCGACCAGCGCCGGCTCGGCGGCAACGCCCGCTCGACCGTCGGAACCATCACCGACGCCTGGACCTACCTGCGGCTGCTTTTCTCCCGCATCGGGACGCCGCACGTGGGCGAGTCCAACCACTTCTCCTTCAACGACCCGGCCGGCATGTGCCCGACCTGCTCCGGACTCGGCGAGGTCGTGGTGAGCGCGGTCGAGCGCTTCCTCGACCTCGACCGCTCGCTGGCCGAGGGCGCCATCCTGCTGCCCGGCTTCGGCAACGGCGGCTACTGGTACGCCCAGTACGCCGACATCGGCAGCTTCACCGCCGACACCCCGCTGCGCGAGTGGACGCCGCAGGAGCGCGAAGCCCTGCTGTACGGCGGAGCCGCCGCCGCGGCGCTCGGCGTTCGCCCCCCGGCCGACTACGAGGGCATCGTCGCCCGGTTCGAGCGCATCTACCTGCACACCTCCGACAACCTGTCCGACCGCAAGCAGGAGGCCATCGCCCGCTTCACCCGCTCGCAGAGCTGCCCCGACTGCCACGGCGACCGGCTCAACGAGGCCAGCCGGGGCGTGACGGTGCTCGGGCACACCATCGGCGAGCTGTCCCGTATGGAGGTGACCGAGCTCGCCGACCTGGTCGGGCGGGTGACCGAGCCGGCCGTGGCCCCGGTGCGGGGGGCGTTGCTCGACCGCCTGGGCGCGATGGTCACCATGGGTCTCGGCTACCTGCACCTGGGCCGGGCGACCACGACGTTGTCCGGCGGGGAGTCGCAGCGCATCAAGACCGTCAAGCACCTGGGCAGCAGCCTCGTCGAGATGCTCTACGTGTTCGACGAGCCCACCGTCGGCCTGCACCCGCACGACGTGCAGTCGATGATCACCCTGCTGCGGCAACTGCGCGACCAGGGCAACACCGTGCTGGTCGTCGAGCACGACCCGGCCGTGATGGCGGTCGCCGACCAGATCGTCGAGATCGGCCCCGACGCCGGGGCCGGAGGCGGCGAGCTGGTCTTCCAGGGCCGGTTCGAGGACCTCAAGGCGGCTCGCACCGCGACCGCGCTGGCCCTGGCCGCCCAGGCGCCGGCCAAGGCGGCCCCCCGCGCCGCGACCGGCGTGATCACCGTCGCCGGAGCCACCCGCAACAACCTCAAGGACCTCACCGTGGACTTCCCGGCCCAGGTGCTGACCGTGCTGACCGGTGTCGCCGGCTCCGGCAAGTCGAGCCTGGCCGCCGAGCTGGTCGCCCAGCAGGGGGCCGTGGTGATCGACCAGCGGGCGCTGAGCACGAACCGCCGCTCCACGCCCATCACCTACACCGGCATCGCCGCGCCGATCCGCAAGCTGTTCGCCCAGGCCAGCGGGCTGCCGGCGGGCCACTTCAGCGCCAACTCCGCGGGCGCCTGCCCCGACTGCAACGGGCTGGGCGTGATCTACACCGACCTGGCCTTCATGGACGGCCAGGAGACCGTCTGCCAGACCTGCCAGGGCCGCCGCTTCACCCCCGAGGTGCTGGCGCACCGGGTCAACGGGCTGTCCATCGCCGACGTGGACGACCTGACCATCCACGACGCCCTGGACCTGCTGCCCGACGCCGCCATCCGGCGCGGGCTCGGCCACCTCGACCGGGTCGGGCTCGGCTACCTGCGCCTGGGCCAGCCGCTGACCACGCTGTCGGGTGGCGAGTGCCAGCGCGTCAAGATCGCCAAGGAGCTGCGCGACAGCGCGGAGCCCACGCTGTACGTCATGGACGAGCCCACCACCGGCCTGCACCTGCGTGACATCGCCACGCTGCTGCGCATCCTGGACCAGCTCGTCGAGCAGGGGCACACGGCCGTCGTCATCGAGCACAACGTCCAGGTGATCCGGCACGCCGACTGGGTGATCGACCTCGGTCCCGGGCCCGGCAAGCACGGCGGCCAGGTGCTCTACGAGGGGCCGGTCGCCGGGCTCAGGGACACCGCCACCGCCGACGCTATCGGGTGAAGCGGTCGTAGCCCACGAAGGTGAACAGCCGCTCGCCCGGCGCGAGCGGCTCGGGCTTGCCCTCGAACCGGTGCACGCCGACCCCGAAACCGAGGCCGGGGTCGGAGGTCCAGACCCGCTCGAAGCCCAGCTCCTCGAACCACCGGCAGATCAGCGGCACCCGGTCGGGCTCGCCCCGGTGCCGCGTCCAGATCACCGTGCCGCCCGGCGCGCAGAGCTGCGGGACGAAGCCGACCGTGCGCCGGATGTCCTCGTCGGAGATGTTGCCGAAGACGCCGCAGATCAGCACCACGTCGGCCGGGGCGGTCACCAGGTAGTGGTCGGTCAGCGCGGCGTCGCCGGTCACCACCTCGACCCCGCGCAGCCGCGCCGATTCGGCCGCCGACCGGGCGCGCGCGGTGTTCTCCGGGTCGAGCTCGACCAGCAGGGCCCGCACGTCGTCGCGGCGCGGATGGTCGGGCAGCACCCCGAGCAGGTCGCGGCCCTGACCCGCGCAGAGGCTGATCACCCGCAGCGGGCCCGGCGGCGCCTCGTCGAGCGCCAGGCGCAGCCGCTCGCGCACCACCTCCAGCCGTGCCGCCAGCACGGAGCCGGGCCGGTCGTACTCGTGATGCCAGCCGTGCCAATCCATGATCAAGAGATTAGGCCGGAGGCGGGGGCAAATCCATGCCTGCGCCGAGGATTCCGGTGAGGAGCCAGTCGAGGCCGAGCGCGAAGTTGCGGGCGATGTGCTCCTGCGGCACCACCGCCCCCTCGCCCGGGTTGAACGCGGCGAAGCCGATCGTGTAGACGATCAGCACCCGGCGGGCCTCCACCGCCTGCTCGCCGTGCACCCCGCCTTTGGCCAGCAGGTCGAGCATGATCTCGCCCAGACGTTGCGCCTGCGGGCCGCGGGCGCCCTGGCGGCTCAAGTAGAGCGGCACCAGCTCGGCGTGCTCCAGCAACACCCGGTAGGTCGCCGTCATCAGCTCGCGCACGCCCTGCTCGGGCCGCGGGTCCTCCGGGGCGGGGATGCCGCCGAGGACGTCGTCGAGCAGCTCGTCCACCAGGGCGGTCTTGCTCGGCACGTGCGAGTAGAGCGTGTTGGGCCGCACGCCCAGCCGGTCGGCCAGGGCCCGCATGGTGAGCGCGTCGAGGCCGTCGCGGGCGAGCAGGTCGCGGGCCGCGGCGAGGACGGTCTCCCGGTCGAGACCGGCGCGCTGGCCTCGGGCTCTTGGTGGGGTCATGAGGGTAATGTACAGTGTCCAATTGAATTGGACGCTGTACAACTTGGAGTCTGGACATGACGCTCACCGGAACCGCGGCCGGCGTGCCGTACCTCGCCGTGCCGCCCGCCACGCCGAACCCTGACGCGCCCGTCGTCCTGGCCTGGCACCTGCTCGACTCGCCGCGCACCCCGGCCGCACTCGCCGCCGCCCTGCCGCTGGACGGCCTCGACGCCTGGCGCGTCTACCTGGGCCTGCCTATGACGGGCGACCGGCTGCCCGAGGGCGGCTGGCCGGAGGTCATCCGGCTGGCGAGCGAGGACGCCGTGCGCAACATGCACCGGCCCGTCGTGTACGGCGGAGCCGAGGAGTTCGCCGCCGCCTGGCCGGAGCTGAAGCAGGCACTCCAGGTCGAGCCGCGCTCGCTCGGCGTCGTGGGCGGCTCGATGGGCGCGGCGGTCGCCCAGCTCGTGGCCCTGGAAAGCGGCCTCGACATCGAGGCGGCCGTGCTGGTCAGCCCGGTCGTCCAGCTCCGGGCCGCCGTCGCCGCGGTCGGCAGGCGGTACGGCATCGCCTACCCCTGGACGGCCGAGACCGACGCGGTGGCCGAACGGCTCGACTTCGTGGCCAGGGCCGCCGAGTTCGGGCCGACCCAGGTGCTGCTCGTCGTGGGCGAGGAGGACGACCGGGAAGGCTTCCTCGACCCGTCGGCGGCGCTGGCCGAGGCGCTGGGCGGGCGGGGCCGGCTGGCCACGATCCCGGACATGGGGCACGCGCTCGCCGACGAGCCCGGCACCGACCCCGCGCCGCAGACGCCGCACGCCGCCGCGGTGGACCGCCTCGCCACCGGCTGGCTCCGCGAACGCCTGTAGGTTGACCGGCTGCGGGGGTGCGACCACGGGGCACATGCCGTACCTGCCGGCTGGACTGACGGCCTGTCCAGGGGACTCTGAGTGTGCCGAGCCGAAGACGGCCTCATAAGGTAAGGCCATGCCTCGTTTCCGCTCCATCCTGGACACAATGCCCGGCTACGTGCCGGGCAAGGCCGTCGTCGGGCCGGACGGCCGGTCCTTCAAGCTCTCCTCGAACGAGTCCCCCGACGAGCCGCTGCCCTCGGTGGTCGAGGCGATCGCGGCCGGCGCCCGCCAGGTCAACCGCTACCCCGACCCGGCGGCGACCAAGCTGACCGAGGCCATCGCGGCCAAGTACGGCGTGCCGGCCGAGCACGTCGCGCTCGGCCCCGGCTCGGTGACCGTCGCCCAGGAGCTGTTCGAGACGATCAGCGAACCGGGCGCCGAGGTCATCTACGCCTGGCGCTCCTTCGAGGCCTACCCGCTGCTCGCCGACCTGGCCGGGGTGACCTCGGTGAAGGTGCCGCTGAAGGGTGAGGACCACGACCTCGACGCGATGGCCGCGGCGATCACCGACCGCACGCGCATGATCTTCGTCTGCAACCCGAACAACCCGACCGGCACCGCGATCCGCCGCGACGACCTGCTCGCCTTCCTCGACAAGGTGCCGCAGGACGTCCTGGTCGTGCTGGACGAGGCCTACCGGGAGTACGTGCGCGACCCCGAGATCCTCGACGGCCTCACGGTCTACCGGGAGCGGCCCAACGTGGCGGTGCTCCGTACCTTCTCCAAGGCGTACGGCCTGGCCGGCCTCCGCCTGGGCTACCTGATCGCCCCCGAGCCGGTCGCGGCGGCGGTGCGCAAGGTGATCGTGCCGTTCGCGGTCAACCACCTGGCCCAGGTGGCGGGCATCGCCTCGCTCCAGGCCGGCGACGAGCTCCAGGAGCGCGTGGACTACGTGGTCAAGGAGCGCAGCCGGGTGCGCGACAGCCTGATCGCCCAGGGCTGGACGGTGCCGGTGAGCGAGGCGAACTTCGTCTGGCTGCGCCTGGGCGAGGCCAGCGCCGAGTTCGCCGCCGCCTGCGCGGCGGAGGGCGTGGCCGTGCGGCCTTACGGCACCGACGGCGTGCGCATCTCGATCGGCACCCAGGAGGAGAACGACGCCTTCCTGGCCGCCGCCGAGCACTACCTCAAGCGCTGACCTTCACGCGCTGACCTTTTCTGGGTCCGGTGCCGGTTTCGGGCGTCGCTCGGTCGAGATGACCAGGGCGACGCCCACCACGATCACCAGGCCGCCCAGCAACACCTTCGGGGTGACCGGCTCGCTGAGCACCAGCGCGCCGAGGACGACCGCCACGACCGGGTTGACGTAGGCGTAGGTGGACACCAGCGAGATCGGCGCGTTGCCCAGCAGCCACACGTACGAGGTGAAGCCGACCAGAGAGCCGACGACGATCAGGTAGGCCAGCCCGATCCAGGAGCGGCCGGAGACCGCCGCCAGGTCGAGCCGCTCGCCCAGGCCGCTCCCGAGCACCAGCAGGCCCAGCCCGCCGACGAACATCTCGACCGCGCTGGCCGCGAACGGGTTGGCCGGCATCGCGATCCGGCCGGACAGGAACGAGCCGATCGACCACGACAACGAGGCGAGCAGGATGATCACGATGCCGAAGGTCGACCCCTCGCCGCTGCCGGTCATCGAGAGCGCCGCCACGCCGGCGAAGCCGATCAGCACGCCGGCCAGCGTTACCAGGCCGGGCCGGTCCCGCACCAGCAGCCGGAAGACGACCAGCCACAGCGGCACCGAGGCGACCAGCAGGGCCGCCAGCCCGGAGGAGATGTGCTGCTCGGCGACGGCGACCATGCCGTTGCCCGCGGTCAGCAGGAGCAGGCCCACCACGGCGGCCCCGACGAACTCGCGCCTGGTCATCCGGAAGGCCTGCCGGCCCTTGGTGGCGAGCACGACCGCGCCCAGGATGAGCGAGGCGGCCACGAACCGCATGGCCCCGTGCAGCATCGGCGGCAGGGTCTCGATCGCCACCGCGATGCCGAGATACGTCGAGCCCCACACCACGTAGACCAGGCCCAGGGCCACCCAGATCAGGAGGCGCTTGCGGCTGTCACTGGTGTTGGCATTCATAGCTCATGACAATAGCTTTGCCCGCTGACAAAGCCGCAAATGGGGCGGCCCGCCGGCCCTGGGAAAGGGGAAGGGGGACGGCGGGCCTGTTCAGTGGGTCATCACCGGGGACCCAGCTTCTCCACAATGAGCCGGTAAAGCTGCCTCGGCCGACCGGGCTGAGGGGTGCGGTTGGGCGGAAGCGGCCACGCGAGTCCCTCGTCAACCAACGTGCGCAGCAACCGCCGAGCCGTGCGCGGCGTGACGCCTAGCATCCGGCCCGCTCCCTCGGCGTCGACCACCGTGTCCCCGCCCTCCAGCTTCGCGGCCAGCCGGGCGAGCACCTCGATGCCCTTGGGCTTGAGCGCCGTGGAACCGCTCGGTGGCATCCGCGGCGCCGGAACCAGCGCCCTGCCCTCCCGGTCCACGGCGAAGCCCTGCGCCTGTTTGCCCGCCTGGGTGCGCGCCAGCGCGGCCCGTGCGTGCGACTCGGCGTCGTGCGTGGTGCGGCCCATCCCGACCCCGACCTCCACCGCGAGGCCGAGCTCGTCCCGGATGCGCGCGGCGAAGGGCAGGACGCGGAAACCGTCCGTCGCCCCCGCGATGCTGCCGCGCGTGGCCGTCACCAGATAGCTGTGATCGTCGATCGGCCACACCGTCGCGTTGATCCGGTTGGCCTCCTGCACCAGCAGGCGCTGGAGGGACAGCCGGAGCTCGTCACGCCAGTAGCGGGGGGAGGCCCGCCGTACCGGCTCGCGGAGCGTGGGCACCTCGACCAGCACCACGGTGAGCTGCGACTCCTCCAGCCGGTGGTGCGCGCCGAGCAACGCCGCGGTGTGCAGCGCCGTACGCACGGCCGCGGAGGTGGGTTTCACCCTGATCACCGGCACGCCGGAGCTCTGCAGCCGATCGGCCACCATCGGCAGGCAGGTCAGCGCACCGGTGGTGACCCCCTGCCGAGCCAGCCGCTCGTGGTAGGCCGCGATCGTGCCGGTGGCGCCCGGCTCGTCACGGCTGTGGACGTCTGTCGTGGGTATTCCCAGATCTGTATAGGCCTCCTCGACCTCTGACCTGCTGATCACGTCGACGCTGACCCTTGTGGGGTCGAACCGAGTGTCCAGCGCAGCCTTGCCCAGCGCAGCGACGAGCGCTCCGCCGCCCAGTTGCACGTAGGTCGCCGGCATGGTCAACACACCGGACCGCCTGGCCAGCTCGTAGGGAACCGGGCTGGCGAACAGGCACGCGTCCACTCCGGGACCGAGCCTGGTGACCTTGTCTGCTGCCTCCTGCTCGTCGCGATACGCGGCGGCTACCAGTCGGCAGGGGAGGGGCGCGGCTGCGTGGCCCATGAGCATGACTCTCTCGACGAGGTCATGGGGACCCACCACACCGATGGTGAGGTCCGGTGTCATGGCGCCCGGGCGTGACACTCGGGGAGGTTCTTCGGTCCGCTCGACCAATGTTCGTCCCATCCTGCCGTCCGTTGCAGTCCTTGAATGGCGGGGAAGCTCCGGAGTGAAGCTTCCTCCTTTTGGAACGATCGCTTGCGGGGGCCGTAATGTCACGCCCGACTTTTCCGGAAAGCCGTTCTGGTTGACCGCCCGGAAGGGTGTCAGGGCAGCTCAGGGGCTATATCAACGGGTTCTTTATGACCCAGAAATCTCTCGCGTAATGTCCGCGCCCAGTGCCCGCATTCGCTCGGCCAGTTGGGCGTGGCCGCGGTCGATGAGGTAACCCTGCTCGATTACCGTCTCACCGTCGGCCGCCAGTCCCGCCAGCACCAGAGCGATCCCGGAGCGCAGATCGTGCGCGGTGACCCGCGCGCCGGTGAGCGGGGTGGCGCCGTGCACGATGGCCCGGCCGCCGTCCACCTCGATCTGGGCGCCCATCTCGCGCAGCTCCTTGGCCAGCTCGAAGCGGCCGTCGAAGATGCGCTCGTGGATGTAGCTGTCGCCGGCGGCCTGCGTGGCGACGGTCATCATCGGCGACTGCAGGTCGGTGGCGAAGCCGGGGTAGGGGGCGGTGATGATGTTGATCGGCCGCAGCGCGCCGGTGCAGGTCACGTGCTGCACCGCGCCCTGGCGGGTGAACTCGACGCCCATCTGCTCCAGCTTGTAGCGCACGACACCCAGATCGAGGCCGGTGCCGACGAGCGAGACCTCGCCGCGGGTGAGCGCGGCGGCCATGGCGAAGACGCCGGCGTCGAGCCGGTCGGGCATCACGGTGTGCTCGACGGCGTGCAGCTCCTCCACGCCCTCGACGGTGATGAAGCCGGTGCCGCCGCCGCTGATCCGGGCGCCCATCTTGGTGAGCATGTCGATGACGTCGAGGACCTCGGGCTCCTGCGCCGCGTTCTCGATCACCGTGACGCCCTTGGCCAGCGCGGCGGCCATGATCAGGTTCTCCGTGCCGGTGTGGCTCGGGGTGTCCAGGTAGAGGGTGGCGCCGGTCAGGCCGGAGGCCTTGACGTGGATGACCGTCTCGCCCTCGTCGACGATGGCGCCCAGGCGCTTGTAGCCGAGGTAGTGGAAGTCGAGGTTGCGGCTGCCGAGGTTGCAGCCGCCGACGCCCTCGACGATCGCCTCGCCCAGGCGGTGCATCAGCGCCGGGGTGAACAGCACCGAGCCGCGGAAGCGGCGCGCGATCTCGGCGGGGAGCACCGCGCTGGTCAGCCGCGAGGCGTCGATGACCAGCGTGCGCTCGGCCTCGTGCAGCTCGACCTGCGCGCCGATCGTCTCGGCGAGCTCGACCGCGCGGCGGACGTCCTCGATGATCGGGACGTTGCGCAGGACCGTCCGCCCCTTCGGCGCCAGCAGGGCCGCACCGATCATGGGCAGCACGGCGTTCTTCGCGCCCTGGATGAACGCGGTTCCACGCAGTGCGTTGCCTCCGCGCACGCGGTAACGGACCATTTCCTGCCGCTCCCCTGGGTAGTTATCGGTCAGGGGCTAACAGTAACCGTTGATAACCCGTGGGATTGCCGAACTACGCGGTAAAGGAGTGACCTGTGAGGCGTTCGTACGCATCCAGGTAGCGTTGCCGGGTCTGTTCGACGATCGCGTCCGGGAGCCGGGGCGGCGGGTTGCCCGACGACTTGTCCCAGCCGGAGTCCGGCGAGGTCAGCCAGTCGCGGACGAACTGCTTGTCGAAGGAGGGCTGGGGCCGCCCGGGCTGCCATTGGTCGGCCGGCCAGAAACGGGAGGAGTCCGGGGTGAGCACCTCGTCGGCCAGGGTCAGCACGCCGTCGGAGTCGTGGCCCAGCTCGATCTTGGTGTCGGCGACGATGATCCCGCGCTCGGCCGCCAGCTCCGCACCCCTTTTGTAAACATTTAGCGTGATTTGGCGGAGCTTTTCAGCGGTTTCCGCGCCCACGATCTCCACCACCTGCGCGAAACTGATCGGCTCGTCGTGCTCGCCGATCGGCGCCTTCGTCGACGGCGTGAAGATCGGCTCCGGCAGCCTGGACCCGTCCTCCAGCCCCGGCGGCAGCTCCACGCCCGAGACCTTGCCGGTGGCGCGGTACTCCGCCAGCCCGCCGCCGGTCAGGTAACCGCGTGCCACGCACTCGACCTGGACCATCTGCAGCGGCTTGCACACCACGCTGCGCGCGTCCGGCCCGTGCGCCACGATGTGGTTCGGCAGCAGGTCCTCGAGCTGCTCGAACCACCACAGCGAGAGCTGGGTGAGGATCGCTCCCTTGTCGGGGATGCCCGGTTCGAGCACGTGGTCGAAGGCCGAGACGCGGTCGGAGGCGACCATGAGGAGGTTGCCCTCGTCGGTTAGGTAGAGGTCGCGTACCTTGCCGGAGTGCAGGTGCTTCATCGGGCGATGTCCGTCCTGTGGTGCGAGCCGCGCAACTCGATGCGCCCGGCCAGGTCGTAGGCGTTGCGGCGGGCGGTCTCCTGGTCCGGGCCGTTGCCCAGTACGGCGAGCACCCGGCCCCCGTCGGCGACCAGCCGGCCGCCGTCGAGCTTCGTCCCGCAGTGCAGGACGTAGGAGTGGTCGGTGGCGTCGATCCCGGTGATCGGGTCGCCCTTGACCGGCGTCCCCGGGTAGTTCTCGGCCGCGATGATCACCACGACCGCCGAGCCGTCGCGGAAGGCCGGGACGGTGCGCAGCTCGCCGGTGGCGCACTCCAGCAGCAGCCCGGCCAGCGGCGTCTCCAGCCGGTCGAGCAGCACCTCGGTCTCGGGGTCGCCGAAGCGGGCGTTGAACTCGATGACCTTCGGCCCCTTCGAGGTGAGCGCCAGCCCGACGAACAGCACTCCCTGGTACGGCAGGCCGCGCCGGGCCAGCTCGGCGATGGTGGGCCGCACGACCTCGCTCATCACCTGCTCGGTCAGCCCCTCGGGCGCCCAGGGCAGCGGCGTGTAGGCGCCCATCCCGCCGGTGTTGGGCCCCTCGTCGCCGTCGTAGGCGCGCTTGAAGTCCTGGGCCGGCTGGAGCGGCACGGCGGTCGTGCCGTCGCACAGCGCGAAGAGCGAGACCTCCGGGCCGTCGAGGAACTCCTCGATGACCACCCGCTCGCACGAGGCGGCGTGCGCCAGCGCCTGCTCCCGGTCATCGGTGACGACGACGCCCTTGCCCGCGGCCAGTCCGTCGTCCTTCACCACGTACGGCGCGCCGAACTCGTCGAGCGCCCGCTCGGCCTCGGCCCGCGTCGTGCAGGTGCGCGAGCGCGCGGTCGGGACGCCCGCGGCGGTCATGACCTGCTTGGCGAAGTCCTTCGAGCCCTCGATCCTGGCCGCCTCCTTCGAGGGGCCGAACACGGGGATGCCCGCCTGCCGTACCGCGTCGGCGACGCCGGCCACCAGCGGCGCCTCGGGGCCGACGACCACGAGGTCGGCGGCCAGGCGGGTGGCCAGCGCGGTCACCTCGGCGGGGTCGAGGGCGTCCACCGGGTGCAGCGTCGCCACCTCGGCGATGCCGGCGTTGCCGGGGGCGCAGTGGAGCTCGGTCACCTGGGGGTCGAGCCGCAGCGAGCGGCACAGGGCGTGCTCACGGCCGCCGGATCCAATCACAAGAACGCGCACGTGCCTCATTGTCGCAGGCCCGGCGGAGGTGGCCGGATGCGGTCACATTCTTTGGCCGGTTTTACCTGATCGCTGGGGGTCGGGGGAGTATCGTCAGGGTGGTCTAGTCCGCCTGTGGTAGATTAGGGCAGCTTTGCGCCGTCTTTGCGATTGGAGGTGGTCCGGGATGAAACCTGGTGATCCCAGCAGTACGCGCTCGCACGCGTACGCCGTGCATAGCCCCGACCACTCCAATCCGGCAGCCTGATCGTTCCTCCACGCATTCGTGTTGTGAGGTGATGACGTCTTTCGTCACGCGTGGAGCGTGTAATAGGTCGGGCGGAAAGGGACTGCCATGCGCTCGTCCACCCTCTTCCGTCGCAGCAACCGCCACCCCGTGCCCCGGGCACGGTCGATCGTCGTGCCTGAGCGCACGCCCTGCATCCCGCCGGTCGACTCGATCGTCGAATACGGCGCCTACATCGACGGCAAGCGCGTCTACGCCGAAGGCATCACCGCCTCGCTCGGCCTGGTCCGCGAGCACAACCTGACCGAGGACGGCCCCAAGGCGTTCGTCTGGGTCGGCCTGCACGAGCCGGCCGCGCCCGAGGTGGAGTGGCTGGCCGAGGTCTTCGGACTGCACCCGCTGTCGGTCGAGGACGCCGTCAAAGCGCACCAGCGGCCGAAAGTGGAGCGGTACGGCGACTCGCTGTTCATGGTGCTGAAGACCATCGCCTACCTCGACCACGACGAGCTGACCGCGACCAGCGACATCATCGCCACCGGCGAGATCATGGTCTTCCTCGGCGCCGACTTCGTGGTGACCGTGCGGCACGGCTCGCACTGCCCGCTCGCCGAGGTGCGCGAGCGGCTGGAGGACAACCCCGAGCTGATGAACCGCGGCCCGGCGGGCGTGCTCCACGCCATCTCCGACCACGTCGTCGACCGCTACCTCCAGGTCGCCGACCTCATGCAGCTCGAGCTCGAAGAGGTCGAGGCGACCGTCTTCGCCGACGTCTCCTCCCGCGACATCAACCGGATCTACCAGCTCAAGCGCGAGATGCTGGAGATGAAGCGCGCCATAACGCCGCTGCAGCCGCCCATGGCCGCGCTGCCGCAGCGCCGCGTCATCCCCAACGAGATGCGCGAGTACTTCCGCGACGTCTCCGACCACCTCTCGCGGGTGTGCGAGCAGGTCGAGTCGTCCAACGAACTGTCCAACTCGATCCTGCAGGCCGCGCTGGCCCGCTCGAACACGATGGCCAACGAGGACATGCGCAAGATCTCCTCGTGGGTCGCGCTGCTGACGGTGCCCACGATGATCGCCGGCGTCTACGGAATGAACTTCGACTACATGCCCGGCCTGAAGGACGTGTGGGGCTATCCGGCGGTGCTGGCGGTCATGGTGACCGCCTGCACGCTCCTCTACCGGGGCTTCCGCCGCAACGGCTGGCTCTAGACCGCCACCGGGCGCAGGGGACGCACCGGCGTGGGGAGCGGGAGACCCCGCTCCCGCCACAACTCGCGCATCCGGTCGGGATAGTCGGTGACGATCCCGGCCACGCCCAGGTCGAGCAGCTCCGCCGCCCGCTCGGGCGTGTTGACCGTCCAGGCCGCCACCGGCAGGTCCGCGGCCTGGGCCATGAACTCCGGCGTGACCATGACGTGCTCCGGCGAGATGGTCGTGGCTCCCGCCGCCCGCGCCGCCGCCGGGAGGCCGTCGCCCAGGCAGCCGTGCCAGTGCAGCGTGTCCTCCTCGATCAGCGCGAAACGCTGGGTGCCCGGCGCGAGCTCGGCCGCCGCCGCGATCACCCGCCAGTCGAAGCTGAGGATCGCCGCGTTGTCCAGCCGGCCGTGCCGGTCGAGCTCCTCGACGACCAGCTCGGTGAAGTCCGCCGGGTCCGGGCACAGCTCCGGCCGGGTCGGGTCCGACTTCAGCTCCACGTGCAACCGCACCCCGTCCGCGCCGTAGGCGCCGACCAGGCCGAGGACCGCGCCGAGCGTCGGCATGCGGGTGTCGGGCAGCGGCGCCTGGGTGAGCGCGAACGGGTCGTCGGGGTGGCGCGGCAGCCGTACGCCCACGTCGAGCGTGCGGAGCTGCGCCAGGGTGAGGCTGTTGATCGCCTTGCCGACGTACGGGAACTGCTCGTCGCCGGGATGGGCCGGCCGCGTGTCCGCGCTGGTGATCGCGGACACGTGCAGGTCGTGCGTCAGCACGAGGCGCCGGTCGGCGCTCAGTGCGACGTCCAGCTCCAGGGCGTGGACCCCCAGTTCGAGGGTACGGCTCAGCCCCGGAAGGGTGTTCTCGGGCCACAGGCCCCTGGCTCCCCGATGACCGTGGATCTCTACACGCACACCGGGGACCCTACCCCCTCATCCTGGAGGCCCCGCGCAGGCACGCCCGCTCAGCCGACCAGGGAATTGATCTCGATTGTCTGGGTACGGCCCGGCCCCACGCCGACCGCCGAGATCGGGGCCTCGCTGAGCTCCTCCAACTTGCGCACGTACGCCTGGGCGTTCGGCGGCAGGTCGGCGAAGCTCTTCGCGTCGGAGATGTCCTCCTGCCAGCCCGGGAACTCCTCGTAGATCGGCTTGGCGTGGTGGAACTCGGTCTGCGTCATCGGGATCTCGTCGTGCCGCACCCCGTCGACGTCGTAGGCCACGCAGACCGGGATCTTCTCCAGGCCGGACAGGATGTCCAGCTTGGTGAGGAAGAAGTCGGTGACGCCGTTGACGCGGGTGGCGTACCGCGCGATGACCGCGTCGAACCAGCCGGTGCGGCGGTTGCGGCCGGTGGTCACGCCGTACTCGTGGCCGGTCGTGCGCAGCCAGTCGCCCATCTCGTCGGTCAGCTCGGTCGGGAACGGGCCCGAGCCCACGCGCGTGGTGTACGCCTTGAGGATGCCGATCACCTTGGTCAGGCGGTTCGGCGGGATGCCCGCGCCCGAGCACGCCCCGCCGCTGGTCGGCGAGGAGGAGGTGACGAACGGGTAGGTGCCGTGGTCGATGTCGAGCAGCGTGCCCTGACCACCCTCCAGCACCACGAACTTGCCGGCGTCGAGCGCCTGCTTCAGCACCAGCGAGGTGTCGGCGATGTGCGGCTTGAGGCGCTCGGCGTAACCGAGGTACTCCTCCAGCACCTGGCCGGCGTCGATGCCGCGACGGTTGTAGATCTTGGTGAGGACCTGGTTGCGCTCGCCGAGCACGACCTCGATCTTCTGCTGCAGGATGCCCGGGTCGAGCAGGTCCTGGACCCGGATGCCCATCCGGTAGATCTTGTCGCCGTAGGCCGGGCCGATGCCGCGGCCGGTGGTGCCGATCTTGTTCTTGCCGAGGTAGCGCTCGGTCACCTTGTCGATGGCCTTGTGGTGCGGCATGATCAGGTGCGCGTTCGCCGAGATCAGCAGCTTCTCCGCGGACACGCCGCGCTCGGCCAGACCGTCGATCTCCTTGAGTAGCACGCCCGGGTCGATGACCACGCCGTTGCCGATCACCGGGACCACATGCGGCGAGAGCACGCCGGTCGGTACGAGGTGGAGCGCGTACTTCTGATCGCCGATGACGATCGTGTGGCCGGCGTTGTTGCCGCCCTGGTAGCGCACCACGTACTCGACGCTGTCACCGAGCAGGTCGGTGACCTTTCCCTTGCCCTCGTCGCCCCACTGGGCACCGACGATCACAACAGCCGGCATTGCCTTGTCTCCCAACACAAACGAAAACCCCTGGCGCAACAGCGACAGGGGCTCTTGCGAAGAGAGACTACCCGAATTCAACTTCGGGACAAAGCGTCGTACCCCTCCGGACTGCTTTCCTTCAGGAAGGTCAGGCAGCGCTCGGCCTCGTCTTTCTCGCCGATGGACTGGGCGGCGCGACCGAGGGCGTAGAGGCTGCGGAGGAAACCACGGTTGGGCTCGTGGTCCCAGGGGATGGGGCCGTGACCCTTCCAGCCCGCGCGGCGGAGCTGGTCGAGACCACGGTGGTAGCCCGTGCGGGCGAACGCGTAGGAGGTCACCGCGTGCCCCTGCGCGAAGTACTCTTCGGCCAGCGTCGCCCAGGCCGCCGAGTTGGCGGGGAAGCGGGCGGCGACGTCGGCGGCCTTGGCGCCCGATTCGAGCGCCTCCCTGGCCTCGGGCGTGTCCGGCAGGTAGGTCGGCGGCGGCCCGGCGAGAAGGTTGTCCATAAGACAAGTCATACCCGCCGGGCCGTATGTGTGGCTACGAGATCTTCGTCCCAGTCGACTTCAGATCCGTGCACGCCTGCACGACGCGGGCCGCCATCGCGCCCTCGGCGGCCTTGCCGTACGAGCGGGGGTCGTAGGTCTTCTTGTTGCCGACCTCGCCGTCCACCTTCAGCACGCCGTCGTAGTTGCGGAACATGTGGTCGGCGATCGGGCGGGTGTAGGCGTACTGCGTGTCGGTGTCGATGTTCATCTTGACCACGCCGTAGGAGATCGCCTCGTGGATCTCCTCCATCGCCGAGCCCGAACCGCCGTGGAAGACCAGGTCGAACGGGCGCTCGACGCCGTACTTGGCGCCCACGACGTCCTGGATCTCCTTGAGCACCGGCGGGCGCAGCTTCACGTGACCGGGCTTGTAGACGCCGTGCACGTTGCCGAAGGTCGCGGCCAGCATGTACCGGCCCTGCTCGCCGATGCCGACCGCCTCAGCCGTGGCCAGCGCGTCCTCGGCGGTCGTGTAGAGCTTCTCGTTGATCTCGTTGGCGACGCCGTCCTCCTCGCCGCCGACGACGCCGATCTCCATCTCCATGATGATCCGGGCGCGGCGGCACTTCTCCAGGAGCTCCTTGGCGATCTCCAGGTTCTCCTCCAGCGGTACGGCGGAGCCGTCCCACATGTGCGACTGGAAGATCGGGTCGCCGCCCTTGGCCAGCGACGCCTCGATCAGCGGGCGCATGAAGCCGTCGAGCTTGTCCTTCGGGCAGTGGTCGGTGTGCAGCGCCACGGTCACCGGGTACTTCTTCGCCACCACGCGGGCGTACTCGGCCAGGGCCAGCGCACCCGAGACCATGTCCTTCACCGACGCGCCGGACAGGAACTCCGCGCCGCCGGTGGACACCTGGATGATGCCGTCGCTCTCCGCCTCGGCGAAACCGCGCAAAGCGGCGTTCAACGTCTCCGAGGAGGTCACGTTGATGGCCGGGTAGGCGAATCCGCGGGATTTTGCCCGGTCGAGCATCTCGGCGTAGACCTCTGGGGTGGCGATAGCCATGATCATCTCCTGGTCGATACGGGATGGCGGTGCCTAGTATCCCGGCTCTGTTCCCTCCTTGGTAGTGAACAAGCCGGGTAGGCTCAGCGCGTGGATTGGCTCTTGAATCTCCTGGACCCGACCTGGTGGCTCACCATTCTCGGGGCCTTCGCGACAGTCGGCGTTCTGGCGATCATCTTCGCCGAGACCGGCCTGCTGCTCGGCTTCTTCCTGCCGGGCGACTCGCTCCTCGTGGCGGCCGGAATCTTCAGCTCCGCCTCCGTGGCCGCCGGCATGGGCGGCGAGATCGAACCGCTGTCGCTGCCGGTCCTGCTCATCGGGACCCCCTTGTGCGCCATCGCCGGCGCGCAACTCGGACACTTCCTCGGGTTCCGGTTCGGGCGCAAGATGTTCGACAAGCCCGACTCCAAGCTGTTCAAGCGGGAACACGTGCTTCGGGCGGAGGAGTTCTTCGAGAAGTTCGGGCCCGCGCGGGCGGTCGTCCTGGCGCGCTTCGTCCCGATCGTGCGCACCTTCATGAACCCCGTCGCGGGGGTGCTGGAGATGCAGCCCCGGCGGTTCTTCCTGTGGAACGTCATCGGCGGCGTCGTCTGGACCGAGAGCCTTTTGCTGCTCGGGCACTGGCTGGGCAACCGCGTCGACCCCAAGCAGATCGACCGCTACATCCTGCCCGGGGTTTTTCTCATCGTGGCGATCTCGTTGATCCCCATCGTGGTGGAGGCGGTCAAGGCGCGGCGGATCAAGAAGGCCCTCCCGCCGCCGGTCGGCAAACACCACCGCCTTCCCACCGACGCCCCCTGACCTGTCCTTTTTGTCTCGGCGGGCAGGCCCACCCTCCCCGCCGCCGCACGGGGGCCTTGCTCGCCGCCTTCCCCACCCACCGCCCAGGATCACACCCCGCCGCGCCCCCTTCTCGCCGCATAGATGCGCGGGGGCGTGGGCGGGCACGCGGCCACGCGGCCCTTCCCTCCACCCCCCACCGCCCCCTCAACCAATGCGGCGAGAAGTCCGTACGGCGGGGCGTGATCCTGTGCGGCGGGAAAGCCGCCCCCTACCTCAAACCGGTGCGGCGAGAAGCCCGTACGGCGGGGCGTGATCCTGTGCGGCGGGAAAGCCGCCCCCTACCTCAAACCGGTGCGGTGAGAAGTCCGTACGGCGGGGCGTGATCCTGTGCGGTGGGGAAAGCCGCGACCCACCTCTCAACCGATGCGGTGAGAAGCCCGTACGGCGGGGCGTGATCCTGTCCGGTGAGGGCGAGAGAGGCCCCCTCAGGACCCAGACCCGCCCAAAGCCTTGACCAGATCCCCCAACACCACCCGAGCCGCCAACGGCGCCCCCCGGGTGCTCCAGACCGACCCGTCCACCGCCACAACCTGCCCCGCCCGAACCGCCCGAAGCTGCTTGAACGCCGGCGTCCCGCGGATCTCGTCCAACGCCTTCTGCCCGTCCGCGGTAAGGGTCGACACGAACAGCCACTCCCCGTCGATGTCCGAAAGGGCCTCAAGGCTGAGCGGAAGGGAGTGCGCCGTGCCGTCCTTGTTCTGCGCCGCAGGCCGGGTAAGCCCAAGGTCGGTGGCGACGAAGCCGGCGAACTGCCGCTTCTCCATCCAGCTGGGCCCCTGCGGGTTCCACCGCACGATGCTGACCTCGGCCGGCTTGATCCCGGCCTTGGCCGAAGCGACCGCGGCGTCGTAGTCGGCCAGCACCTTCTTGGCCCCGTCGAGCCGGTTGAGCGCGTTGCCGATGCCCATGAACGACAGCTTCCAGTCGTCGCTGGGCGCCATGGTGAGCACGGTGGCGGGGGTGATCTTGCGGAGCTGGTCGATGACCTGCTGGTCCTGGAGGTCGCCGGCGAGGATGAGGTCGGGCTTGACCTCGACGACCTTGTCGATCACCGGCTGGAGCAGGTTGCCGACGACCGGGATGCCCTGCACCCGGTCGGCGAGGTAGGCCGGGGGCTTGTCGAGTCCCTGGCCGTTGGTGATGCCGACGGGGGTGACGCCCAGGGCGAGGGCGGCGTCGAGGTCCTCCTGGGTCAGCGTCACGACGCGCTTGGGGTCGGCGGGGACCTTGATGAGGGTGCCCGTGGCGTCCTTGATCTCCCGCGTCGCCGCGGCCGGGGTGGTGGCCGCGGGGTCGCCGGCGGCGGTGGTGCCGGTTGCGCCGCACGCCACCACGGTGATGAGGGCGAGTGCGGCGGCGATGAGGCCGCTCACTCGGGGGAGGGAGGTCATGCCAGCTCCAAAGTTAGGTAAGGCTGTCCTAATTTAGGGTAGCCTTACTCCATGGCTTTGCAACCCCGCACTGGGACAGCGCTGCCCCTCCTGGTGTTCGGGGTCGTGATCGTGCTGCTCGGTGGCTCGATGCTGGCCGGAGCCGGGCGGGTCGCGCCCGGCCAAGTGATCGACTACGTGCTCGGCGCGCGAGGTGATGATCACCTGGAGATGGTGGTGACCACGCTGCGCCTGCCCCGGACGCTCGCCGGACTGCTGGTCGGGGCGGCGCTCGGGGTGGCGGGGCTGCTCATGCAGGCGGTCACCCGCAACCCGCTGGCCGAGCCGGGGCTGCTCGGCGTCAACGCGGGTGCGGCGCTCGGGGTGGTGGCCGGGATCGTGTTCGTCGGGGCGCAGACCGGCGGGGCGTACCTGGCCTGGGCGCTCGGCGGTGCGCTGGCGGCGACCGCGTTGGTGTTGCTGCTCGGGGCGCGGCTGGCGCCGCTCAAGCTGGTGCTGGCCGGGGCGGCGTTGTCGGCCACGTTGACCGGGCTGACTACCGCGCTGCTGGTCGCCGATCCGCTCACCTTCGACCGGTACCGGTTCTGGGTGCTGGGCTCGTTGTCCGGGCTGCCGATGGAGCGGGTGCTGGCCATCGCGCCCGCGGTGGTCGGGGGGCTGGTGATGGCGGGGCTTGCCGCCCGGCCGCTGGCTGCCCTGGCCTTGGGCGACGACGTGGCCGTCTCCCTCGGGTACCGGCCTGGCCGTACCCGCTGGTGGGTGACGGTCGCCGTGACCCTGCTCGGGGCGGCGGCGGTGGCCATGGCGGGGCCGATCGGGTTCCTCGGCTTGCTGGCGGGCTTCGTGGCGCGCGGGGTCTGCCGGGGGCGGGTGGGGGCGCAACTTCTCCTGGCGGCCGGGACGGGGGCGGCGGTGCTGCTCGGGGCGGACATCCTCGCCCGGGTGGTGGCGCAGCCGTACGAGGCGCCGGTGTCTTTGCTGGTGGCGGTCCTTGGGGCGCCGGTGCTCATCGTCGTGGCCCGGTCTCGCGCGGTCGCCGCGGGTGCCCCCGACCTGTCCGCCACCTCCCGGCCCGCGCGGCGACTGTGGAGGGGGAGGAGCGGCGGCCACCCACAGGCCGCCGGCCTCGGCACCGGTCGGGTGGGCGGGCTTCGGCCTGCCGACACCCTTCCCGTACGGCTGGGCGGTCTGTCCGTGCTGGTGCCGGTGCGGGGATCGGTGGTGGCGGTGGGGCTCGCGCTACTGGCCGCGGGGCTGGCGCTCGGAGCGATCGTGGCCGGGCAGTCGGCGATGACGGCCGCACAGGCGCTCGACGCGCTGTACGGGCTGGGGGAGAGCGGTCAGCGCCTGCTGGTCCAGGAGATCAGGCTGCCGCGCATCGTCGCCGGTCTGGTCGCCGGGGCCGCCCTGGGGCTGTCCGGCGCGCTCACCCAGGCGCTGGCCCGCAACCGGCTGGCCACGCCCGACCTGCTCGGCATCAACCAGGGCGCGATCATCGCCATCCTGCTCGCCGGCCTGATCGCCCCCACCGGGACGCTCTTCGGCCACTGGTGGATCGGCCCGCTCGGCGCGGCGGCGGCCGGGGTGGCGGTGTTCGCGGTCGCCGGCGGGACCGGACGGCAGGGCTACCGCTTCCTGGTCACCGGCCTGGCGCTCAGCACGATCGCCGGTTCGCTCACCCAGGCGCTGCTGGCCTGGCAGGGGCTCAGCGCGGCGACGGCGGTGCACGCGTGGAGCGTCGGCAGCCTGGCGGGCCGCGACTACGCGGTGGCGCTGCCGGTGGCCGCCGGGCTGGCCGTGCTGACGCCTGCCGCGGTGCTGCTGTCCAGGCGGCTGGCGGTGCTGCGCTTCGGCGAGGACGTCAGCGCGGCGCTCGGCGCGCGTCCCGCCCGCACCCGGGTGTGGCTCCTCTGCCTGGCCGTCGCGCTGGCCGGGCTCGCGGTCGGGGTGGGCGGGCCGATCGCCTTCGTCGCCCTGGCCGCACCGGTCATCGCCGCCCAGCTCGCCGGGCCGGCGCGGGTGCCGCTGCTGGGCTCGGCCCTGGCCGGGGCGGCGCTGGTCGTGGCGGCCGACACCGCCGGGCGGGTGGCGGCCGGCGGGATCGAGATCCCGGTCGGCGTCGTCACCAGCATCCTCGGCGGGCCGTTCCTGCTGTGGGCCCTTCTCACCGATCGGAGATCCTGAATGTCCCTGCTGGTGGAGCCGGCGAGCACGCCCGGCCGTTACCGGGTCACCTTCCGCTGGCGGCCCGGGGCGGCCGGTGAGCTGGCTGTGGTGCTCATCAACACGCTGACCGACCGGGACCGGCATGCCGGTGACATCAGTGGGCACGTCATGCGGCCCGCCGCTGGTGGTGAGGTGCTGGAGGCGGTCTACGAGCTGGACGGGGATCTGCGGGCCAGCTACCAGATCCTGCCGTGCGCCGAGGTGCCGGGGACCGACCGTGCGTCGTGGTTGCGGGCGCTGGAGACGGCGGGGCCGGACCCGGACAACCCGGTGCTCGTCCCGGCCTCACCGGGGCGGCGGCCCTCGTCGTTGCTCGAACTGCCCGGCGCGCCGGCCCAGCCGTACCGGGAGGCCCGTCCCGGGGTGGCGCGTGGCCGGATGACGGAACACACAGTGGCCGGCCGCCGCCTCTGGACCTACACCCCGCCCAACGGTCCGATCACCACCCCGGCCCCCGGCCCAGCCTTCACCCCGTCCTCCACCTCAGCCGGGCACGGTGGCGGGCCGTACCCCGTGGTGGTGTTCCTGGACGGGGACGTGTGGGCCGAGCGGATCGGGCCGACGCTGGACAACCTGATCGCCGCAGGCCGGATCCCGCCGGTGGTGGCGGTGCTGCCGGACGCGGTGGACCGGCCGACGCGGCTGCGGGAGCTGGCCTGCCACGAGCCGTTCGTGCGGCACCTGGCCGAGGAGGTGCTCCCGTGGGCCGAGCGGGAACTGAACGCCTCGCCGGACCCGCAGTTGACCGTGATCGCCGGGCAGAGCCTCGGCGGGCTGGCCGCCTCCTACGCCGCCTACCTGGCCCCCGAGCGGTTCGGGGCGGTGGTGTCGCAGTCGGGCTCGTACTGGTGGAGCGACGCCGACCCGGAGTGGCTCACCCGGCAGTACGCCCGCTCGCCCCGCCGTATGGTCCGCTTCTACGTGGAGGTGGGCCGCCTGGAGTGGATGCTGCTCGGCGAGAACCGCCGCTTCGCCGAGACGCTGGCCGCGCAGGGCTACGAGGTGGCCTTCAGCGAGTTCGCCGGCGGCCACGACCCGGCCTGCTGGCTCGGCGGGCTGGCCCGCGGGCTGGAGACGGTGGGCGCGGGATGGCTGTGAACGTCGAGGCGGCCAAGCGGGCCGCCCACCACACCGTACGGCAGGCGGCCCAGGAGCTGACCGGCCTCAGCCACCGCATCCACGCCCACCCCGAGACCGCCTTCGAGGAGCACCGGGCCGCCGCCTGGACCGCCCAGACCTTGGCCGACGGCGGTTTCGCCGTCGAGCCGGGGGTCGCCGGCCTGCCCACCGCGTTCGTCGCCCGCGCCGGGTCGGGCCCGGTCACCGTGGCGTTCTGCGCGGAGTACGACGCCTTGCCGGGGCTGGGGCATGCCTGCGGCCACAACGTGATCGCCGCCGCCTCGGCCGGGGCCGGGCTCGCCCTCGCCCCGCTCGCCGACGAGCTGGGTCTGACCGTGCTGGTCGTCGGCACCCCGGCGGAGGAACGCGGCGGCGGCAAGGCGCTGCTGCTGGAGGCCGGCGTGTTCGAGGGGGTGGACGCGGCGATGATGGTGCATCCCGGACCCTTCGAGACCGTGCGGTTCCGCTCCTTCGCCCTCGGGACCCTGGACGTCGAGTACACCGGCCGGGCCGCGCACGCCACGCTCGCTCCGTGGGAGGGGCGCAACGCCGCTGACGCGATGACCGTGGCTCAGGTGGCGCTCGGCCTGTTGCGCGCGCAGTTGCCGCCCGGGCGGCACGCGCACGGCGTGGTCGCCGAGGCGGGGCTGGCGCCGAACGTCATCCCCGACCGTGCCCTTGCGAGCTACGAGATCCGGGCCGGGGCTGCGGCCGACCTCGGCGAGCTGCGGTCCCGGGTGCAGGCGTGCTTCGAGGGGGCGGCGGTGGCCACCGGGTGCGAGGTGCGGCTGACCCGGCCCGAGCCAGACTATCTCGACTTCCGCGACGACGAGCGGCTGGCCGGTTGGTACGCGGCCAACGCGGCGGTGGCCGGGCGGCCGGTTCCGGTGGAGCGTGGGCCGTTCGCGATGACCGACATGGGCAACGTGTCGCACGCCGTGCCCGCGATCCACCCGATGCTGGACATCGGCGCGGGCGGCGCCGCGCCGCACGAGGCCGCCTTCGCCGCGGCGGCGGTGACCCCGGCGGCCGACGAGGCCATGCTGGCGGCGGCAGTCGTCCTGGCCTCGACCGCCGCCGACCTCGCCGCATCGGCTACCGACTCCCGCTGACCGCCGCCGACCTCGCCGCTACGGGTGCCGGGTCTCGCTGACGGCGTGGGCGCCGGCTCGGGCGGTCAGGGCGGCGGCCACGAGAGCCGCCGACACCAGCAGGGCCGCCCGGTAGCCGAGGCCGATGGCCAGCGCGCACAGGCCGACGCCGAGGCCGCCGCCGAGCATGCGCACCGACTGGAAGAGCGTCATCGCCCGGCCCATCAGCTCCGGCCCCACCCCGGCGAACGAGGTGACCTGCACGGCGGTGACCGCCTGCCCGAGCACCAGGCCGACGGCGAACATCAGCAGCCGCAACGGCCAAGGCCCCAGGTCGGCCAACGCGGGCAACGCGAACAACACCGCCCCACCGGCCAGCCCGACGGCGATCACCCGCCGCTCGCCCCAGCGCGCGCAGCTCCGCTCGACCAGGAACCCGGCGGCCAGCAGGCCGAGCGCCTCGGGGAAGAGCACCAGGCCGGCCTCGGTCGCCGAGGCGCCGAGCAGGTCCTGGTACATCAGCGGGAAGACGAACAACATGCCCATGAGCCCGGCGGCGGCCAGCGCGGCGGCAGCCGTACCGCGCAGGAAGGCCTGGTCGGCCGCGAGCTGCCGCACCGGCAGGAGCTCGCGCAGGACCAGGCGCACCGTCGTGCCACCGCTGAGCGGCAGCACGACCAGCCCGGCCACCACCGCGGCGGCACCGAGGGGCAGGTTGACTAGGAAGGCCCACCGCCAGGAGAACGCGTCGGCCAGCCAGCCGCCCAGCACCGGCCCCAGAGCCGGTGCCAGAGCCGTCGGCACGACCACGTACTTCGACAGCCGCATCCGCTCCTCGGGCGGGACGGCGGCGAAGAGCATGGCCAGGCCCGCCGGGGTCAGCACGCCGCCGCCGGCGCCCTGCACGACGCGGAAGCCGACCAGCGAGCCCAGGTCCCAGGCCAGCGCGCACAGGCCGGAGCCCGCGGTGAACACCGCCAGCGACACCAGGAAGACCCGGGCCGCGCCGTACCGGTCGCACAACCAGCCCGCGACCGGCATGACCGCGGCCACGCTGGCCAGGAAGGCCCACTCGACCGGGTTGGCCGCCGCCGGGGCGACGCCCAGGTCGGCGGCGATGCGGAACAGGGCCGGGTTGACGATGGTGGCGTCCAGCCCGTTCATGCACATCGCCGTCACGTAGACCGCGAGGACGGCGGGCCTCACCGCCGCCGGCTTCGCGGCCGCAGGTCGCTCCAGGCGGCGGCGACGTAGGCCAGGCAGGCGGGCCGCGAGTCCGGTCCGAAGCGCACGCTCCAGCCGTCGGGCGCCTCGGCGAAGGCGGGCCACAGCGAGTGCTGGTCCTCGGCGTTGGCCAGGACCAGGAACTCGCCGTCCGGGTCGTCGAAGGGGTTCATCGGGGCCGTTCCTCCAGTCGGGCCGCGAGGATCGCCGCGATCTCGGCGATCGGCTCGGGCCGGGTCATGTCCTTGTGGCTGCAGGCGATGTCGTGCGCGTCGATGACGCCGGTGACGTGCGGGCGCCAGCAGGCGGCGGTCAGGCCCTCGTCGAGGGTGTCCACGGTGGCGCGGAAGAAGAGCATGTCGCCGTGGAAGACCTTGGTGTCGAGGGCTCGCACCAGCCGGTTGGTGTTGAGGTAGAGGTCCTTCAGCTCGGTCAGGACGCGCTCGCTGAGCCCCGCCAGGGGGCTGCCCGCCCGGCGCAGCACGCGCACCGCGTCCGGCAGCGTGGCGGCGGCGTCCGGGGCGAACCCGCCCATGGTGAGCAGGGCCTCCAGCGCCTCGGCCTCGTCGGAGGGCGGCAGGCCGCGCATGCCCTCGGCCGGGTAGGCGTCGAGTACGGCCAGCATCCGCACGTCGCCGAGCTGGGCGGCCATCTCGTGCGCGATGATGCCGCCGGTCGACCAGCCCAGCAGGTGGTAGGGCCCTTGGGGCTGCACCTCGCGCACCCGGGCGACGTAGTCGGCGGCCAGCTCCTCCAGGGAGCCGGGCAGCGGGTCGCGCCGGGCCTGGAGGGCATGGATCGGCCGGTCGGGCAGGTGCCGGATCAGGCCGCTGTAGCACCAGCCGAGCCCGCCCGCCGGATGCACGCAGAACAGCGGCGGACGCGAGCCGGACTCGCGCAGCGGGAGCAGCGTGGCCAGCGGGTCGAGCCGCGCGCCGCCCTCCAGCAGCCGGGCCAGGCCCGCCGGGGTGGGCGCCTCGAACAGCGAGCCGATCGAGACCTGCGCGCCGAGCGTCTGGCCGATCCGCGAGGCCAGCCGTACCGCGAGCAGGGAGTGGCCGCCCAGCTCGAAGAAGCCGTCGTCCACGCCGACCCTGGGCAGGCCCAGCACCTCGGCGAACAGCTCGCACAGGGTTGCCTCGCGCGGCCCGGACGGCGGCCTGCCCTCGCCCGCCGTCACCGTCGGGGCGGGCAGCGCCCGTACGTCGAGCTTGCCGTTGACGGTCAGCGGCAGCGCGGGGAGTTCCACCACGGCCGAGGGCACCATGTGGCCGGGCAGGGTGCGGGCGGCGTGCTCGCGCACCCCGGCCGCCTGCCCGACGACAGCCGCTTGCCAGACGACGTAGGCGACCAGGCGGCGGTCACCGGGCCGGTCCTCGCGCACGGTCACCGCGGCCTGGGCGACCGCCGGGTGGCTCAGGACGGCCGCCTCGACCTCGCCGAGCTCGATGCGGAAGCCCCGGATCTTGACCTGCTGGTCGGCGCGGCCGGCGTAGTCGAGCGTGCCGTCCCGCCGCCACCGGGCCAGGTCGCCCGAGCGGTACATGCGGGTGCCGGGCGGGCCGTAGGGGTCGGCGACGAACCGTTCCGCGGTCAGTCCCGGGCGGCCCAGGTAGCCGCGCGCCAGCCCGGCCCCGGCGACGTAGATCTCGCCGGTCACGCCCGGCGGCACCGGCCGCAGCCGCTCGTCGAGCAGGTAGACGCGCAGGTCCGGCAGCGCGCGGCCGATGCCGTCGCTCCCGTCCAGGTAGGTGACGTGCACGGTGGTCTCGGTGATGCCGTACATGTTGACCAGCCGGGGCCCGTCCGGCCGCCAGCCCGCCACCCGGCCCGCCTCCAGCGCCTCCCCGCCGAAGATCACGTACCGCAGGGCCAGGTCGCGGCCGTCGTCGGCGGCGACGAGCTGGTAGCAGGCCGAGGGCGTCTGGTTCAGCACGGTGACGCGCTCGCGGGCGAGCAGTTCCAGGAAGTCGCCGGGGGAGCGGCTGACCTCGAAGGGGACCACGACCAGCCGCCCGCCGTACAGCAGCGCGCCCCACAGCTCCCACACCGAGAAGTCGAAGGCGGCCGAGTGGAAGAGCGTCCACACGTCGTCGGGACCGAAGCCGAACAGCGCGTCGGTCGAGGTCAGCAGCCGGACCACGTTGTGATGGGTGACGACCACGCCCTTGGGCCGGCCGGTCGAGCCGGAAGTGTAGATCACGTAGGCCGCGTCCTCCGGCTCGGCCGTCCGCGCGGGGGCGTGGGCGGGCAGGCCGCCGAGCTCGTCGAACCACGACTCGTCCACCACGCAGACCGGTCCGGCGTCCTCGACCATGAAGGCGAGCCGGTCGGCCGGGTAAGACGGGTCCAGCGGCAGGTAGGCCGCGCCGGTCTTGAGCACGGCCAGGATCGCCACGACGAGGTCGGCCGAGCGGGGCAGGGCCAGCCCGACCAGCCGGTCGGGGCCCGCGCCCCGGGCGATCAGGGCGTGCGCCAGCCGGTTGGCCCGCACGTCGAGCTCGCGGTAGGTGAGCCCGTCCACCGCCGGGGCGTCCGGGGCGCGCTCGACCTGCTCGGCGAACCGGTCGGTGATGGTGGCCTCCGGCGGGCTGACCAGGTCGCCGTTCCACCCGTGGACGAGCTGCTCGTGCTCGCCGGGCGCGAGCACGTCGAGGTCGCTGAGCGGCCGGTCGGGCGCAGTCACGGCGGCGGCCAGCAACCGGACGAACCGCTCGGCGATCGAGCGGGCGCCGGCCCGGTCGAACAGGTCGGCGCTGTACTCCAGGAAGCCCGCCCCGGCCGTGTCGAGGTTGAGCGTGAGGTCGAACTTGGCCGTCCCGGTGTGCACCACCCGCACGTCGGAGCCGGTGGCGTCCTGCTGGACCAGCATGACCTGGAACAGCGGGTGCCGGTTGCGCGCCCGCACCGGGTTCAGCGCCTCCACCAGCTTCTCGAACGGCAGGTCGGCGTGGTCGAAGGCGGCCAGGTCGAGGGCACGCACCCGGTCGAGCAACTCGGCGAAGGCCGGGTCGCCCGAGGTGTCGGTGCGGAGCACCAGCGTGTTCACGAAGAAGCCGACCGCCTCGTCCAGCGCGCTGTCGTGCCGGCCCGCGACCGGGGTGCCGATCGGCAGGTCCACGCCCGCGCCGAGCCGGGTGAGCAACGCGGCGAGCGCGGCGTGCACGACCATGAAGGTGCTGGCCCGGCGCTCGCGGGCCAGGTGCTCGACGCCGGTCCACACCTCGGGCGGCACCACCACCGGCACCGTGCCGCCGCGCCCGCTCGGGCTCGCCGGTCGTGGCCGGTCGGCGGGCAGGGCCAGCTCGTCCGGCAGGCCGGCGAGCGTGCGGGTCCAGTGCCCCAGGCCGGGCTCGCCGAGCTCCTGCTGCCACAGCGTGTAGTCGGCGTACTGCACCGGCAGCGGCCGCCAGTCCGGCGCCGCACCGGCGCGCCGGGCCCGGTAGGCGCTCAGCACGTCCCGCACCAGCGGCCGGGCCGACCAGCCGTCGCCCGCGATGTGGTGCAGCACCAGCATCAGCAGGTGCTCGCGCGGCCCCAGCCGCAGCAGGTGGGCGCGGAACGGCGGCTCGGCGGCCAGGTCGAAGGGCCGGCGGGCGATCGTCCGCACCGCCTCCTCGACCACGTCCGGCTGCCACACCGGCAGCGCCGGCCGGCCCACCGGCCGGATCTCCTGGTACGGCACGCCGTCCCGCTCCGGGAAGCGCGTGCGCAGGATCTCGTGCCGCTCGCACACGTCGGCCACCGCGGCCCGCAGGGCCTCCCGGTCGACCGCTTCCTGGAGCCGGACCGCGATCGGGATGTTGTAGGCCGGGTCCCTCGGGTCCATCCGGTGCAGGAACCACAGCCTGGCCTGGGCCGAGGAGAGCGGCATCGGCGCAGGCCGGGTCCGGGGGCGCAACGGCGGGCGTGGGGCGCGCCCGCTGGGCAGCCGGGCGGCCAGCAGGGCCGGGGTGGGCCCGGCGAAGATGTCGGTGATCGGCAGGCGGACGCCGAAGGACTCCCTGATCCGCACCGCCAGCCGGGCGGCCAGCAGGGAGTGGCCGCCGAGGTCGAAGAAACCGTCGTCGGGTCCGGCCTGGTCGAGGCCCAGGACCTCGGCGAACAGCTCGGCCATCGCCTGCTCGGCGGCGGTGGCGGGCGGCCGGGCCGTCGTGCCCGTGGCGCTCGTCGTGGAAGGCGGTGGGAGGGCGGCGCGGTCGAGCTTGCCGTTGGGCGTGCGCGGGAGCGCGGGAAGCATCATGAGCACCGCCGGAACCAGCCCGGCCGGCAACCGCTCGGCCACGAAGGCTCTCACCGTGGTCGGCTCAGCAGCGCAGCCGTCGGCGGGCACGAGGTAACCCACCAGCCGCTCCCCGTGCACGGCCACCGCCGCCGCGGCCACCCCGGGGTGCTCCTCCAGCACGGCCTCGATCTCCCCGGGCTCGATCCGCAGCCCCCGCAGCTTGACCTGCTCGTCGGCCCGCCCGCGCAGCTCCAGCCGGCCGTCCAGCCCCCGGCGGGCCAGGTCCCCGGTCCGGTAGAGCCGTCCACCGCCCGCGTGGGCCACGAAACGCTCGGCGGTCAGCTCCGGCCGGTTCAGGTAGCCCAGCGCCAGCCCCTCCCCGGACAGGTAGAGCTCGCCGGTCACCCCGGGCGGGCACGGCTGCAACGCTCCGTCGAGCACGTGCGCCCCGGTCCCGGCGGTGGCCCACTCGCGGCCGTCGCCGGTCCAGGTGTAGGCGTCGACCGCGGCCTCGGTCGGCCCGTAGTGGTTGACCGCGAGGGTGCGCCCGCTCAGCTCCCGCCACAGCCCCTCGGGCACCGCCTCGCCGCCGACCACCGTGATCGGCGGGGGCGCGGCCAGCAGCGCGGGCACCTCCCTGAGGTGCGACGGCGTCAGGTCCAGGTAGTCCACGCCCTGCTCGCGCACGTAGGCGGCGAGCGCGTCCGGGTCGCGGTAGGTCTCCTCCTCCAGCAGGTGCAGGGTGTGCCCGCCGATCATCCACAGCAGCGGGTCGAGGGCGGCGTCGAAGGAGAAGGAGGCGGTGTGCGCGACGCGCAGCCGCCGGCCGGGCGGGAAGAGCCGCTCCCGGTGGCTGACCAGCAGCGCGGCCAGGCCGCGGTGGGTGGCCGCGACGCCCTTGGGGCGGCCGGTGGAGCCGGAGGTGTAGATCACGTAGGCGAGGTCGTCGAGGGCTGCCTCCGGCAGGATGGCGTCGGCGCCGGGTTCCTCGCCCTGCCAGTCCGGGCCGATCGCCAGGCATGGCTGGGCGTCGGCGAGCATGAAGCGCCGCCGCTCCTCCGGATAGGCCGGGTCCACGGGCAGGAAGGCCGCTCCGCACCGCCACACCGCCAGGACCGTCGCGACCAGTTCTGCCGACCTCGGGGCGGTCAGCGCCACGATGCTGCCGGGGACCGCGCCCGCGGCCCGGAGGCGGTGGGCCGTGCGTTCGGCCTGCTCGGCCAGTTCGGCGAAGGTCAGGCTGCCGGTACGGCTGACCAGGGCGGGCTCGTCCGGCGTGCGCCGTACCTGCTCCTGGAAAGCGGCGATCACGGTCGGCGCGGCAGTGGGGTGCGCTGCGGGGGCGGGCAGGGCGGCGCGGTCGCTGTCGGTGAGGACGGTCAGCCGCCCCAGCGGCGTGTCGGGTGAGACGGCGGCCAGCGAGGTCAGGAAGCCGGCCAGGCGACGGCAGTGCGCGGCCACCTCGGTCGGCGAGTAACGCGCGGCGTTGCCGTCGAGCTCCAGGGTCAGCCGGTCGCCGTCGACCAGGAGGGTGACCGCGAGGTCGTCCACCGGCCCGGCGGCCAGGTTGCGGACGGTGCCGGTGGCCCCGCCGAACTTGGCGTCCGTGGCGAACGGCTTGATGTTCAGCACCGGCCCGAACAGCGCCCGCCGGGTGCCGGACAGGCCGAGGTCGCCGCGCAGGTCCTCCAGGCGGTAGCGGGAGTGCCGCCGCGCCTCGGCGATGCGCCGCGCGGTCTCGGCGACCAGCGCGGCGAACGGGCGGCCGGGCCGTACGTCCACGCGGAGCGGGAGCACGTTGACCGTCAGGCAGGGCACCCGCAGAGCGGGGCCGGTGCGGTTCATCAGCGGCAGACCGAGCAGCACGTCGGTGGTCCCGGTGACGCGCCCGGTGTAACAGGCGACCCCGGCGGCCAGCACGTCGGCCCAGGTGCCCCTGGCCTCGCGGGCGTGCGCGTCCCAGTGCCCGGTGGCGGGCAGCGGCTCCCGGTGGCGGACCACGTCGCGGGCCGACAACGCGATCCCCGGCGGTTCTGGGCGGTCGGCCAGATGCCCGGTCCAGTAGGCGCGGTCGCGGGCGCGCTCCTCCGACCCGGCGTAGGCGGCCTCGGCGGCCAGCACGGGTTCGAGCGGGCCGAACGGCCCCGGCCCGGGCGGCAGGCCCTCGGCGAGCGCGGAGTAGATCTCCGCGACCCGGGTGACCAGCATCGACAGGGCGTAGGCGTCGATCAGGATGTGGTGCACGCGCAGGTACCACACGGCGTGCTCGTCACCCAGGCGCAGCAGCGCGTGCCGCGCCAGCGTGCCGGTGACGACGTCGACCGGGGTGCTCAGGTCCTCCCGCATCCACCGCTCCGCGTCGGCCTCCGGGTCGTCGGCCCCGCGCAGGTCCAGGTGGTCGAGCCGGCCGCTGGCGGTGTCCCATTCGGGCAGGTACTGCGCCGGAGTTTCGGTGAAACGCAGCCGCAGAGGCTCGGCCTCGGCCAGGCACCGCCGCAGCGCCCGCTCGAACAGCCCGGTGTCGAACGGCCCGCGGATGTCCACCCGGTCGGCGGCGTTGTAGACCGGGTTGCTGGGATCCAGCCGCTGGGCGAACCAGATCCCGGCCTGCGCCCCGGTCAGCGGCCTGACCTTGGGCGAGCCGTCCGGTACGGCAGGCGTGCTCATGCCAGCAGCTCCGCCCAGGCCGCCAGGGTCGGCCGCTCGACCAGGTCGGGGAAGGACACCTCGGCGCCCTCGGCCTTCCAGACCTCGGCCAGCGTCATCAGCCGGATCGAGTCCAGCCCGGCCGCGATCAGGTCGTCGTCCGGCGCGAGCTCGCCCGGGTCGAGGTAGAGGATCTCGGCGACCTGCGCGCGCAGTCGCTCGGCCAGCTCAGACACCGGCCACCGCCCGGGTGAGCGCCCGGCTGACGCCCACGGTCGTGGTCACGGCCGAGCAGCGCTGGGCGGCGTAGGTCAGGGCCATGTCGTGGTGCTCGGCGGAGAAGTCGGCCACCGCGTCGGCCACGACGAAGGACTGCACGTCGCGCATGAACGCCTCGCAGGCGGTCATGAGCACGCCGATGTGCGCGTAGATCCCGCAGATGATGAGCTGGTCGCGACCCAGCCGGGCCATCAGCTCGGCGAGGCCGGTGCGCTGGTAGGCGCTGTAGCGCCACTTGGTGAGCAGCACGTCGCCCTCGCGCGGGGCTAGCTCGGCGACGATGGCCGACTCGCGGGCCGGCGCGCCGATGCCGGGCCCCCAGAAGTCCTGGAGCAGCCCGCGTTGCTCGCGGCTCTGCGCGCCGGGCTGGGCCGAGTAGACGACCGGCACGCCCACGTCGCCGCAGCGCTCGCGCAGCGCCAGCACGTTGGACATGAGCTCCACCAGCGGGGAGTGCCCGGGGGTGAAGGCGTCCAGGAAGTAGTTCTGCATGTCGTGCACCAGCAGGACGGCCCGGCTCGCGCTGGGCTGCCAGTCGACCCGGTTGTCCGGCGTACGGCTCGGCATCGGGTAGGGGGTGATGGCGGGGATGGCCATGCTCGTCAGGTCCTCTCACGCAGATGGAGCTTGCTGACCTTGCCGACCGCGGTGTTCGGGAAGGCGTCCACGTACTCGAAGAGATCGGGGATCTTGAAGGCGGCGATGCCGCGCGCGGTCAGGAAGGCGCGCAGCTCGGTCCTGGGCGGCGGCGCGCCCTCGCAGATGACGTACGCGCACACGCGCTCGCCCAGGAAGGGATCGGGCACGCCGACCACGCTGGCGTCGTGCACCGAGGGGTGGGCCAGCAGGTGGTTCTCCACCTCCTCGGGGGCGATCTTCTCGCCGCCGCGGTTGATCTGGTCCTTGGCCCGCCCCTCGACGACCAGGTGTCCGGTCGGGGTGAGCCGGACCAGGTCGCCGGTGCGGTAGAAGCCGTCCGGGGTGAAGGCCTGCCGGTTGTGCTCCTCGGCCCGCCAGTAGGCCTTGATCGTGTACGGCCCGCGGGTCAGCAGGTGCCCGCCCGGCTCGACCACGATCTCGTCGGCGGGCGACAGCGGCCGGCCCTGCGTGCCGACGACGAGCTCCTCGGGGTCGTCGAGCCGGGTGTAGTTGACCAGCCCCTCGGCCATCCCGAACACCTGCTGCAACGTGCACCCCAGCTCGGGCCGCACCCGCCGGGCCGCCTCGGCGCTGAACTTGGCGCCGCCCACCTGGAGCACCTCCAGGCTGGACAGGTCGTGCGGGGTGCTCGCCGCGGCGCGCAACCACAGCAGGGCCAGCGGCGGCACCAGCGCGGCGATGCTCACCCGCTCGCGCTCGATCAGCGGGAAGCAGGTGGCCGGGCTGGGATCGGCCGCCAGCACCGAGGCGGCTCCCGCGCTGAGCGCGCCGAACACGCCGGGCGAGCTCATCGGGAAGTTGTGCGCCGCCGGGAGGGCGCACAGGTAGACGCTGTCCGGCGTCAGCCCGCAGAGCTCGGCGCTGGCGCGGAAGCTGTAAATGTAGTCGTCGTGCGTGCGCGGGATCAGCTTGGGCAGGCCCGTGCTGCCGCCGGACAGCTGCAGGAAGGCCACCTCGCCCGGGTCGCGGTCGGGCAGCTCGACCGGGTCCTCCTCGGGCAGCTCGGCCAGCGGGATGGCCGGGGTGCCGGGGGCGCGTTCCCGGTCGGCCTCCTCGGCGCAGATGTAGGCGGCGGCCTCGGTGAACTCGCAGAAGTAGGAGATCTCGGCCGAGCGGTGCGCGGGCAGGGCGAACACCGGCCAGGCGCCAAGCCGGTACAGGGCGAAGCAGACCTGGTGGAACTGCGGCACGTTGGGGAGCTGCACCACGACGCGGTCGCCGGGGCCGATGCCTCGGCGGTGCAGCCCGGCGGCCAGGCGGTCGGCTCGCGCGTCCAGGTCGTCGAAGCTCCAGCGCTCGGCGGCGATCAGGGCGGGGCGCTTGCCGTACCGGCCGGCGAGCTCGCGCAGCAGCGCGCCGAAACTGACGCCGCGCCAGTAGCCGAGCGCCCGGTAGCGGGCGGCCTCCTCGTCAGTCCAATGCATCGGGCCACGCTCCGAGTGCGCCGAGCATGGTGCGGAACTTGCCGGTCGTCTCGGCCAGCTCGTGCTCGGGGACCGAGCCGGGGACGATGCCGGCGCCCGCGTACAGCCGGACGGTGTGCTCGCCGATCTCGGCGCAGCGGATGGCCACCGCCCACTCGCCGTCGCCGGCCGCGTCGCACCAGCCGACCAGCCCGCCGTAGAAGCCGCGGTCGAACGGTTCGAGGGTGGCGATGAGCCGGCGCGCGGCCGGTTGCGGCGTGCCGCAGACCGCCGGGGTCGGGTGGAGCGCGGCGGCCAGGGCCAGCGAGCTGGGCGCCGGGTCGCGCAGCGTGCCGCTGACCGGGGTGGACAGGTGCCACATGGTCCTGGTCGCGGTGAGCCCGGGCCGCCCGGGGACCTCCAGCTCGGTGCAGAACGGCGCCAGGCGCTCGGCGACGGCCTCCACCACCAGGCGGTGCTCGTGCAGGTCCTTGGCCGACTCCAGCAGCGCGGCGGCGCGGGCGGAGTCGACCGCCGGGTCGTCGCTGCGGGCCGCCGAACCGGCCAGCGGGTTGCTCAGCACCTGGCGGCCCCGGCGCGAGACCAGCAGCTCCGGGCTGGCCCCGGCCAGCGTGCGCCCGCCGGGCAGCGGCACCGCGAAGCTGTAGCCGTGGCCGAGCAGGGGCCGGACCACCTCGATGGGCTCGACCGGCTCGTCGGAACGGAGTTCGAGGGTGCGCGCCAGGACCACCTTGGTCAGCTCGCCCGCCTCCAGCTCGGCCAGCGCCAGCCGTACCGCCCGGGTGTAGGCGGACGGGTGCGGCACCGGCCGGGTCCACCAGCGGGCCGACGGCGGGGGCGGCGGGGCCGGGCGCAGCGGCCCGGACCAGGTCGCGGTCGCCGGGACCAGCAGGTGCGCCGCGCCGTCGAACCCGATCGCCCCGGCGGCCAGGCCGGAGCCGAGCTCCTCCGGCGGGCGCTCGGCGAGCTCGGCGAGCTCACCGGTCACGCGCGCGGCAGCGCCGCGGGTGAGCAGCGTGCCCCCGGGCGAGGCGAACAGCACCGATCGGGCGTGTTCGTACCCCGCCAGCGGGTCCGCGGCGGTGGTCAGCACTTCCATGGAGATCCAATCACTCAGGCGCGCAGGGTTGCGCCGCCGTCGACGAGGAGGTCGTGCATGGTGATGTGGCGGGAGCGGGCGGAGGCCAGGAAGAGCACCGCGTCGGCGACGTCCCCGGGGTCGGCGACGCGGCCGAGCGGGATGCCCGTGCGGAAGGTGCCCAGGTCCCCGGCCACCGGGTCGCCCGCCTGCAGGGTGCGCAGCATGGGCGTGTCGGTGGAGCCGGGGGAGACCACGTTGCAGCGGATGCCGTGCGCGGCCAGCTCCAGGCCCAGGCACTGGGTGAAGGCGCGGGCCGCGGCCTTGGAGGCGGCGTAGGCGGCCATGCCCACGCGCGGCACCGACGCGGCGTTCGAGGCGACCGTGACGATGCAGCCGGAGCGCCTGGGGATCATCCGCCGCGCGACCGCCCGGCAGACGTGGAAGACCCCGTCGGTGTTCACCGCGAACGTCTGCCGCCACGCGGCGTCGTCGGTCTCGTGCGCGTGGCCGGGCACCAGCACGCCCGCCACGCTCACCAGCACCCCGATCGGCCCCAGCTCGCGCTCCACCCGGCCGACCAGTTCCTCCACCTCGCCGGGGTCGCGGACGTCCACCCGGTACGGCACGTCGTCCAGGTCGGCGGCGGCCACGACCGCCCCGGCCTCCGCCAGCGCAGCCGCCACCGCCGCCCCGATCCCCCCGCCCGCCCCGGTGACCAGGGCCACGGAGCCCCCGATCCCATCCATGCGCACAGCCCTTCTTAGGCAAGCCTTATTTAGGTAAGGCTTACCTAATTTGACCGCTTCTTGGGCAGGTGTCAAGACTGATCGAGTAAGGGCGTGCTCACCGACCGCGCTCCCGCCAGGCCGGTCGCCTTTCCACCCGTGGCGGAACTGTCGGTGGGAACTGGTTAGCTGATCGTCGTCTCTCCCCGCACGACCCGAAAGGCCCCCCGATGACCGCCGCCGCATTCCAGCCCGCCGACGAGGACCGCTTCTGGGCCATGGTCGAGGAGGCCTGGGCCCCGCTGGGCGAGGCGGCCAACCGGGCCCGCCGGGACCTGGCCGCCCGGTCTCCGGTCGAGGGGGAGGACCACGCCGCCTACGAGCTGCTGGGCCGGGTGGAGGACGTGCACGTGGAGTTCCTGGCCAACCTGCGGGCGGCGAGCGAGCCGCTGACCGCCGCGGAGCTGACCGCCCTCGACGCGGTGGTGGAACGCAAGCTGTACGACCTCGACCGGGCCGACGTGCACGAGGTGACCGACGGCTCCGACGACGGCTTCCTGTACGCCAGGGGCTTCATCGTCTCCCTGGGACGCGACTACTACGAGGCGGTGATGAGGGAGCCGCGGCTGGCCGTGCTCGAGGCGGACTGCCAGGAGATGGGCTACTTCTTCGCCCACCTCCACCACAAGCGGCACGGGTCCTTCCCGGCGACCGGCTCAGGCATCAGCCGCGAGTCGTGCTCCAACCGCGCCGGCTGGCCCGCCTTCTGACCGGCCGAGCGGGTAAGCGCCGGTCGCGCGGGTCGGCGCCTTCTGGCCGGCCGAGCGGGTCAGGCGGACAGGCCGAAGTCGGCCAGCGTGTAGACCGACCGGTAGGTCAGCCCCTCCTCGGCCATCCGGCCCGCGGCCCCGCGCTCGACGATGGTCACCACGGCCACCACCTCGGCCCCGGCCTCGCGCACGGCCTCGACGGCGGTGAGCGGCGACCCGCCGGTGGTCGAGGTGTCCTCCACGACCAGCACCCGCCGGCCGGCGATGTCCGGCCCCTCGATCCGCCGCTGCATGCCGTGCGCCTTGGCCGCCTTGCGCACCACGAAGGCGTCCAGCGTGCGGCCCTGCGCGGCGGCGGCGTGCAACATGGAGGTGGCGACCGGGTCGGCGCCCAGTGTGAGCCCGCCCACCGCGTCGAAGTCGAGATCGGCGGTCAGGTCCAGGAGCACCCGGCCGACCAGCGGGGCGGCGGTGCCGTCGAGGGTGATGCGCCGCAGGTCGAGGTACCAGTCGGATTCGAGCCCCGAGGAGAGCACGACCCGCCCGTGCACGACGGCCTTCTTCTGGATCTCGGCGAGCAGGGTGTCACGATCAGTCGTCATGCCTTTCAGCGTAGTGACCTGAGCAGGTGGAGGGCTTCGTCGTACCCCTCGGGCAGCCGCAGCACCCGCACGCGCAGCCGCCTGCCGTACGCGATGCGCCCGGAGCGCAGCTCGGCCAGCCGGACCGGCAGGGTGCGGCCGGCGGGGGTGAGCACGGCGACGCGGACCGCGCCCAGCAGGGCGAGCGTCTCGCCGCCACGGAAGATGTCGCGCACGAGTTCGGCGAGGCTGAGGGTGGCCGCGAGCCGTTCGGCGAGCTCTCCGATCGCGTGGTACGGCTCGGCCACCACTAAGCGGTGGCGCGCGGCCACGGACCCCCGATAGAGCTCGGCGACGCGCGTACGGAGGTAGGCGAGGGTGACCAGCTTGGTGAGCGGGTCCTCGCAGCGGAGCTCGGCCATCGGCGCGAAGGTGGCCTCGGTCCATCCGGCGGCGAAGGAACGCAGCGCCTCGAACGGCGGGTCGCCCCGGCCGAGGACGGCGTAGAGCGCGGCGAGGTCGGTCAGCCCCTCGGCGATGCCGACCCCGGCCCGCGCGCGGGCGTCGCCGAGCGAGCCGCACGCGCGGGTGACGTCGTGGCCCCTCAGCACGGCCTCACCCGCCCGTTCCACCGCCGGTGTCCACCAGTCCCCGGGTACGGACCATCCGGCGCGCATGCTCCGTTTGCGCCACCTGGCCCGCAGTGACCCCGGGATGTCCTCTTCCATCGCTCCTCCGAACCTTCCATGAGCAAAGACGCCACTTCGGTTTAGTCATGACGCCGAATGCGGAATGATTCGCCAGGCAACCCCGCGTAATCGTGAGGTCACTATGAGTGCAGAATCGCCGCAAAGTGATGCGGATCTCCTGGAAGCGGTGCGAACCGGCAACGCTTCCGCATATGGCGAGCTCTACCAGCGGCACGTGGCCGCCGCCCGGGCGCTCGCCCGGCACCTGGTCAAGGGCGACGCCGAGGTGGAGGACGTGGTCGCCGAGTCCTTCACCAAGATCCTCGACCTGGTCGGCCGGGGCGGCGGGCCCGAGTCCGGGTTCCGCCCCTACCTGCTGACCGTCGTCCGCCGGACGGTCTACGACCGCAGCCGGGTGGAGAGCCGCCAGGTGACCACCGGCGAGATCGAGGAATTCGACCCCGGCGTGCCCTTCGTCGACCCGGCGCTGACCGGGCTGGAGAAGTCGCTGGTCGCCAAGGCCTTCCTGTCCCTGCCGGAGCGCTGGCGGGCGGTGTTGTGGCACACCGAGGTCGAGGACGCCAAGCCCGCCGAGGTCGCGCCGCTGCTCGGCCTGTCGGCCAACGGCGTGGCCGCGCTGGCCTACCGCGCCCGTGAGGGCCTGCGCCAGGCCTACCTGCAGATGCACCTGGCCGCCACTCCTCAGCAGGCCTGCCGCCCGGTCCTCGGCAAGATGGGCGCGCACGTGCGCGGCGGCCTGGCCCGGCGCGAGTCCCGCCAGGTCGAGGACCATCTCGGCGACTGTCTGGAGTGCCGATCAGTCTTCCTCGAACTGTCCGACGTCAACCGTGGCCTGCGCGTCATCGTCGGCCCGCTCATCGTCGGCCCGGCCTTCGGCGGCTACTGCGCCGGCCTGCTCAAGGGCGGTGGCGCGGCGGGCGGCGCCAACCTCCTCAAGGCCTTCGGCTGGATCCGGCGCGCGCCCAAGCACCAGCAGGCCGCCATGGCCGGCGGGACGGCCGCCGCGGTCGCCGCCGCGGCCATCCTCATGCTGGTGTCGGGGGAGGAACCGGTCAAACATCGGCCGCCGGCGGTGCAGGCCATGCCGTCGGCCATCCCGCAACCGCCGCCGCCGGTCGCCGAGCCGCCTCCCCGGCCCGAGCCTCCACCCGCCGAACCGACCCCCGCGCCACCGCCACCGGCGTCCCCGGCGCGAAAACCGGGCGCGGCCCGGCTGCGGGCCACCATCGACCCGCTCGGCGCGCTCGTGCGCTCGCACCCGGGCATCGTCGCGGTACGGCTGCGCAACGAGGGGCGCGGGCCCAGCAAGAACGTCGTCGCCCTCGTGGACCTGCCGCCGGGCGTCACCCTGGTTCCGGCCGCCCGGCGCGGCATGGCCGCCGCTCCTGCGGGCGGGATGGTGGGGCCGGTCCCCGCGATGGCCGATCCGGTCGGCACGGTCGACGGGTGGTCGTGCCGGCCGTACGGCGAGGGCGCCCGCTGCGCGCGCGGCCCCCTCGGCGCGGGGCGGGCCACCGCGGTCTTCCTGCGGGTGCTCGTCGCCGCCCACGCCCCCCAGGGGGTACGGCCTGCCGTACGCATCGAGTCGGGCGACCAGCAGCTCAGCGTGCGCGCGGTCAGCGGCGTGCGCGAGGTGGGCGCGCCGGCCCGGTTCGCCACCGACGGCAAGGTGGTCGTCCGCGCGATCGGCAACTCGCTCCTGACCTGCCCGCCGGACCGCGCCGGCTGCACGCGCGCGCTCAAACGCGAGGGCGACCGCCGGGACAACGACCTGTGGTCGATGCGCCACCGGGACGAGGACGACGACGACTCCACCAAGGCGTCGAGCGGCGCCCGGCTGGAGCTGCCCGAGGGCGGCCAGGTGGTCTGGGCGGGTCTGTACTGGTCCGCGGGGGTCGGCAAGGGCGGTCCCATCAAGTTCCGGCCACCTGGGCGCAAGGACTACGTGAACGTCGTCCCGGCGCAGGTCCTGGTGCGAGAGCTTCCCTCTGGGGCCGGCTACCAGGCCTTCGCCGACGTCACCTCGATGGTGAGCGATGCGGCGAGAAAGAGGGGGATGTGGTGGGCCGCGGACATGCCGACCCGTGAAGGGGTCTCGCAGCACGCCGGCTGGAGCCTGGTGGTGATCGCCACCGATCCGGCGCAGCCGTACAGCCAGGCGGTGATCCTCGACACGGCCACCGTGGTCGGCGGGGCGCAGGACCGGCTGAGCCTGCCGCTGGGCGGGCTGCACGCCACCGCCGCCTCGGCCCGGGCGGAGCTGGTCACCTGGGAAGGCGACGCCGACCTGTCCGGTGACCGGGTCTCGCTGGGGGACGGAGCGCTGACTCCGGGCGCGGGCGACCGTGACCGGGACAACGTCTTCGACGGCTCCTCGAACGGGGCGGACGGGCTGACCTTCGGGGTCGATGTGGACACCTTGGAGGCGCCGCTCGGAAACGACCCGGTCCTGAAGCTCGCCACGAAGAAGGACGTAGTGCTTTTCGGCGTCGCAGCAGTTGCCGTACCAGCACGTTCATAGACATTAACGGACAAACTGGTACGGCACTGGTACGGTGCAGCGGGAAGGCTCGTCCACGGTGAATCGCCCGGATTAACCCTCGCGCGATCACCTGGTTTCATTACCCTGAGAAAGGGCCGCGTCCGGCTCTGACGGTGCAGAGCCAGATAATCGGCCGCAAACAGAAGGGGCGGTGTTCGCGTGGATCGCTGCGCGCTGTTCGTGGACGCTGGCTACTTGCTGGCCGACGGCGCGATGGCCGTGCACGGCACCCGCCATCGTGAGGCCGTGGCCTGGGACTACCCCGGACTGCTCCAGCTCCTGTCGAACCTCTCCCGCGAGCGCACGGGCCTTCCACTGCTGCGTTGCTACTGGTACGAGGCGACGGTCGAGGGGCGGCGCACGCCCGAGCACGACGCGCTGGCCGACATCCCCGGCCTCAAGCTGCGGCTCTCGCGCATCCGCCCCGGCCGCCGCGAGGGCGTGGACGCGCAGGTCCACCGCGACCTGATGACCCTGGCCCGCAACAGCGCCATCTGCGACGCCGTCGTGGTCAGCGGCGACGAGGACCTCACCCAGGTCGTCTGCGACGCCCAGGACCTCGGCATCCGCGTCACCGTCGTGCACATCACCGCCGAGGGAAGTTGGGCCGTCTCCCGTTCGCTGCGGCAGGAGGGCGACGACCTCATCGAGATCGGCGGCGGCCACCTGCGGCCGTACGTCTCGCTGGTCAGCGGCTCGGCCGAGGCGGCCAACGGCCACCACCAGCCGGTCAGCAACGGCCAGGCCACCCACTCGATCGCGCCCCTGCCCCCCTCGCAGCCGAACCCGCTCCCTCAGCCCCTGCCCCAGTCGTTGCCGCAGTCGCTGCCCAACCAGTTGCCCGCCGGCTCCGGCCAGCACGGCTCCTCGGGCCAGCTCGCCGGCTCCGGCCAGCACAGCACCACCGGCCAGCACGGCGGTCTGGGCCACCACGCCCCCTCAGGCCAGCACGGCGCACCCAGCCCCCTCGGCTCGTCGAACCAGCTCAACTCCTCAGGCCAGATGGGCTCCGGCCAGCACGGCTCCTCGGGTCAGATGGGCTCTTCCGGCCAGATCGCCAACGCGCCGACGCAGAGCCAGCCGGTGCAACCCCTGCCGCCCGCCCAGCAGCAGCCGTCCGCCCCGGCCTCCCCGCCGCGCTCGCACGCCGCGCCGCCGCCCGCGCTCCCGGCCTACCCGAGCTACACGCCCGAGCCGCCGTCCGCGCCCCAGCCCACGCCCGGCGTGTCCACCGGCCAGTTCGCCACCCCGTCCAGCGCGGGCACCTACCAGAGCGGCGGCCAGACCAGCGGGTACACCGGCCCGCAGGCCGCGCCCATCGCCGGCCCCCAGCCCGGCACCGGCAGCGCCACGACGCTGGCCGACGCGGTCAAGGCCGCCCACCGCGAGGGCCACGACTTCGGCGAATCCGTGGCCCGCGACGCCCCCGCCCTGTGGCTGGAGGCCGTCCTCGCCCGCAAGCCGCGCATGCCCTCCGACCTGGAGGCGCGGCTCCTGCAGGGGTCGTCGTTGCCGATCGACTTCCTGCTGCACGACGAGGTACGGCACGCGTTGCGCCGCGGCTTCTGGGACGCCCTCGAACGCGCCCGCCGCTGACCCCCCGGCTCACCAGCGGAGCAACGCCCCCACCCCGCCTTCCGGCGCCAGCGGCGCGGCGGCCTGCTCGCCCAGGATGGTGACCGTGGCCCCGCTGTCCAGCACCGCCTCGATCATCCGCTCGCCCAGGTCAGGCTCCGGTACGGTCGCCATCCCCTGAGGCGTCGCCTCGTACAGGTACCCGTCCAGCCCCCTGGCCCCGGTCCACTTCCCGTTCTCGTCCAGCACCAGGTGCTCGACCCGCCCCTCGTTGAGCAACGCGAGCGTCTGGTTGAGCCCGAGCGCCCCCTTGCCGCCCGACTTCGCCGCGTCCATCACGCGGGCCACCAGCTCGGCGTCCCGGCGGCCCCGGGTGGCCTCCAGCTCGTCCGCCACGTGCCGGGCCACCTCGGGCGCCGACATCGGGTCGACGATGGTGTCCACCTGCACCGTCGTCATCGGGTGCAGCGCCGGCGCGAGCAGCTCGGTCAGCCGCGGGTCGCCGATGAGCAGGACGTCGGTCCAGCCCATCTCCTTGGCCTGCCGCGGGATCTCCGGCGCCACGCCGTGCAGCCAGCGCTTGTAGTTGTCCTCGATCCGCGCCTCGAACCGGTCGACCTGCGTGGAGGAGGGCTGCGACCCGCCGCCCGGCCCGGGCCCGCGCATCGGCCGCCAGTCGGAGGTGTCCAGGTCGAACCGCGCCTCCTCCAGGTCCTCGGCCTTGCCGTACCGGAAGTCGATCAGACGCAGCCCGTCCCGCGACACCACCACGAACCCGGCCGGCGCGGCCATCGCCATCGCCGTGACCAGCGGGCGGATGTACGCCGTCGACTCCAGCGACGCGCTGTTCTCCATCGGGACCTGCAGCGCGATCTTCCGTACGTCGTCCTCGACCACCGCCGCGAACAGCGCCCGCCCGATCCCGCTCTCCGCCGCGTCCGTCAGCTCCAGGAGGTCCGGCTCCAGCGCGTCGAGCCGGTCGAGCACCGCCCCGCGCCTCTCCTTGTCCGGCCACGCCCCGACCTGCTCGCGTAGCGCGGACAGCTCGTTCCGCAGCCGGATGTCCCACGCGGGCCGCGTCGAGCTCTCCTCCCGCGGATCGACGGTGATGTACAGCGACAGCACGCCGACCTCGTCCTTCATTGTCACGAGGTCACGAAGGAAGGTCTGGTCGATTTGCACAGCGGTTCTCCTTGCGTCGTCTACTGCCGACTCTAAGGAGACAAATGAGGCGAAAAGTGTCCGATTGTGCGAAGTTTGACGGCCTTTTACTGCCCCGCGTTCCGCTCTCTCCACAACGAACGGTGCCGATCCGCCGCATTCTTGGCCAGCTCCAGCGAATCCGCCTCGACCGGCTCGGCCCCCCACTCGTCCAGCCGCTCGGCCATCAGCCCGACGAACTGCTCGCCGGGCGGGGTCAGCCGGCCGCTGTCGAGGATGGTCTGGCTGACCTGCCGGGCGCCGGCCCGCCAGCGGGCGAACTCCGCCCCGGCGCGCATGGCCTGCTCACCCTGCTCGTGATGGCGTTGCCGCCGCCAGAAGTCGGTGACGCCCAGGTAGGCGTAGGCGCCCTGGAGCAGGCCGCCGATCGGCCGCGGATCGGGCCGCCAGGGGGCGTAGTGCAGCGAGCCGTCCTCCGGCTTGGTCAGCGGGACGATGTCGAGCAACGCGGACAGCTTGTTGTGCGCGGTCTCGTGAGCCAGCGTGACGGCCAGCGCGTGCCCGTCCGGCGGGGTGGACAGCGCCACGCAGCCGAAGGTCTCCCGCGAGGTCGCGCTCGACAGTCCCTGCGGCGGCGCGCTCAGCGGGGTGAGCACCCGGATCGCCGCCGCCACCTCGACCGCCACCGGCGTGTGGTGGGTGGCCAGCAGGTCCCAGCCCTCGTCGAGGAGCTCCTGCCAGCGCCGCGACTCCGCCTCGCTCAGCCGGCCCCGCGAGTTGGCCAGGCCCGGCGCGCGGTACGGGTCCACGTCGTCGACCAGCACGTCGAGCCGGACCCCGGCCGCCTCCGCCGCCAGGGGGCGCAGGCCGTACCAGCCGGGCACGTTCTCGTCGAGCCGGACGATCTGCCCCTCGGCGCTCACCTCGGCGCCCTCCGGCGAGCAGTGCACGGTCGCCAGCTCGCCGGTCACGGTGACCTGGCCCAGCGAGGGCAGCGTGAGGAAGCCGTCGAGGACCGGGACGTCCACCTCGCAGCTCACCCCGGCGTGGATCGCCGCCGCGGCGGCCAGCCCGGCGAGCTGGCCGGGCGCCTGGAGGGTGCGCACGGTGTGCCGGGCCCACGCCCCGACCGACGGGTGGCGCAGGACCCGGTCGACCGCCTCGGGATGCTCGTGCTGGATCGCCGCCAGCAGGTCGTAGGCGCGGCGTACCGCGGCCTCGGCCGGGTGCCGGCCCTGCTTGGTCGCGTCGAGCACGCCCCGCACCAGCAGGAGGTGCTTGCTGTACTGGCCGCGCGCCAGCCAGTCGATCGTCACCGCGCCCCCGCCGCCGGTGGCGAGGTCGGTGAACATCTCCACCGGGACGCGGTGCTCCATCAGGTTCATCGAGGTTCCTTGAGGTCGGCTCGGACGGTGTCGCCGATGTGGGTGATCAGGCGGAGCAGGTCGGGACAGTAGACCGACGGGTTGCGGAAGCCGCTGCCCGGCCGGTAGCGGTGCGCGTAGTGGCCGCCGCCGCAGACCCGGCCCACCGGGCAGTTCGTGCACTGCTCGGCCAGCGCGAGCCGGCCGAGCTGCCTCGCCACGACTCCGGGCCGGCGCAGCGCCTCGTCGAAGGAGTCGTCGCGCACGTGCAGGCCGGTGCCGGGCGCGCCGGCGTAGGCCACCTTGAGGATGTCGCTCTGCTCTATCTCGCCGTCGGTCTCGACCACCACCATCGCGGCGGGCGACAGGCCGACCTGCTCGGTCGCCGACGCGCCGCCGAGCAGCAGCAGGAGGATCTCGTCGAACAGCCGCACCCCGGCGGGCCGCGTGCCGTACCAGCGGGTGAAGATCTCGATCAGCCAGTCCGCGTACGGCGTGGCAGCCGCTCTGACCGGCGGGTCGGCCCAGGTCGCGTGCGGCAGCAGGAAGTCGATCGTGGGCGGGTCGAAGGCGAGCAACGCCTCGTAGGTCTCGATCGGGTCGTTGGCGGTGTCCACCGCGCACAGCAGCCCGCGGAACAGGTGCCGGTAGGCGGGGGAGCCGAGCCGCTCCAGCGCGGCGGCGACCTTGTGGTGGCTGCCGCGACCGTCGGCCGTGCGCCGCCAGCGGTCGTGCGCCTCGGCGGTGCCGTCGAGGCTGACGCCCACGCCGAGGTCCAGCTCGGCGAACAGGTCGAGGAAACGTTCGGTCAGCAGGGTGCCGTTGGTCTGCGTGACGACGTCGATCCGCGCGGGGATCTCGGCGCGCAGCAGCCGGACCAGCTCGCCGATCGAGTCGGGGCCGGCCAGCAGCGGCTCGCCGCCGTGCAGGATGATCTCGATCGAGTCGAGGTCGTGGGTGAGCACGTGCTCGGCGATCCGGGCGGAGGTGAGCTTGGCGACGTCGTGCGACATGCGCTTGGGCCGGCCGCGCCAGCTCTGGTCGGCCTGCTCGTAGACGTAGCAGTAGGCGCACGCGAGATCACAACGGCTGTGGATCTTGAGGATGAACTGGCGGAACGGCGTGGGCCGCCATCCGTCCGTCACCAACGCGGCGACATCGAGCGTCGCCGGCCACTCAGGCACTGGGATCAAGCCCTTCCGCGCCGTGACTTAGCTGTCGGGCTCAGCATAGCCAGATCAGGCGGAATCGCTCAGCAGTTCCTCGGCTTGCGGGATCAGATGCGGCGGAAGCTTGGTGATGATGCTTCTGAGCACGGCGGAGGCGGCCCGCACGCCCGACTGCATCAGCGTCTGGGCCAGGGCGAGCTGGGCCGCGGGGTCGGCCGGCGCGTAGGAGAGCGCCGCGTTGATCCGCTCCAGCGCCACCGTCCGGTCGCCCTCGGCGAGGGCCAGCTTGCCCTGCGCGGTGAGCACGCGGGAGACGCCGTCGAAGCGCTGCTCGGTGGCGTAGCTGGCCGCGGCCTCGTCGAAGTACCGGTTGGCCTCGTCGGGGTCGGCGTTGGCCATGGCGATCAGGCCGAAGATCTCGGCGGCGTCGCCGCGCACCCACGGATCGCCGACCGCCGAGGCGCGCACCGCCTCCCGCGCGTAGCGGCGGGCGTTGTCCCAATCCGCGTGCTCCAGCGCCCGCCGGGCGCGGCGCAGGTAGATGTCGGGGGTCTCCAGCCGGGCGATCGTCTCGATCAGCCGGTCGTGCCGCAGCTCGTACCAGCGCAGGTTGAGCCGGAGCTCGGTGCGCAGGATGTTCTGCTCGACCAGCGCGTGGGCGACCTCGTTCGGCATGCCCTGGGTCTGGTCGATGCCCTCGTAGACGGTGTTGCGGGTGGTGTGCTCGGTGATGAAGGTCCGGCGGAGCCACATCCGGATGTCGCTCTCGCCGACGCCGTGCTCGCGGGCGACCGTGCTGAGGGCGCGGTTGCAGTAGCCGGTCAGGAAGCGGTCGACGTTGCCGTAGATGCGGGTGTGCTCCGGCTGGATCTCGGTGACCGTGTCGGGCAGCGACTCCCAGAGCGCGGCGCAGTTGATCTGCAGCTCGAACGGGTCGACCAGGCCGAAGTGGAGCTGCGAGTGCAGGCCGTGGTCGTCCTGGAGCCCGGCCTCCCGCACGCCGTCGATGAGCAGCTCGGCCGCCCCGGGCGCGTAGTGCCGTCCGGTGTCGGCGACCGGCCCGGTGACCGCCTCCAGCGCCGCCTCCGGCGTGAAGGGCAGCAGGTGGAAGCGGGTGCGCGAGCCGCGGCCGAAGGCCCGCTCGTAGGGGATGACCATGTAGAGGAACTCTTCGCGCAGCGAGAGCAGCAGGTGCAGCCGGTCGTGCTGGGCGAGCGCCTCGGCGAGCTGGCCGAGCAGCTCGCGCTGCTGCGGGCCGAGGGAGGAGCGGCCGTGGAAGAGCTCCTCGGCTTGGTCGATCGCGGCCAGCACGGGCATCGGGTCGCCGTACTCGTCCAGGCGGGTGGGCCGGATCTCGCGCAAAAACTGCGAGACGGTCAGCTCGGCGAGCCGGGCGGGCTCGGTGTCGGGCGCCCAGCAGGACAGCAAAGCCATGACGTACGGGTTGCCCGGGCCGTGGTCGCGCGGCGCGATCCGGGCGATCGGCAGCCGGTCCACCCGGGAGTCGTCGAGCCGGGGGACGACGCCGGCGTGCAGGAGCGAGGTCTTGCCGACGCCGGAGGCGCCGTAGAGGACCGTCAGCCCGGTGGCCTGCCAGAGGGTGGCGACCTCGCGTGACTCCCGCGAACGGCCGTGGAACACCTCGTGCTCGGTGGGCCGGTAGGGGCGCAGACCCACGTAGGGCGTCATGGTCGTTACCTTCCCATCTTCCGCCGCAACGACTCGAAGAACTGATCGGTGGTTCCGATGAAGGTGGAGATGTTCCAGTCGTGCAGGTACTGCTCCAGGTACTTGATCGCGCGGACCTGCGCCTCCGGGTGCGTGCCCAGCGCGGCGACGAGCTGCACGCTGATGCTGCGCCGGCCGCGCCGTACCCCGTTGAGGAGGCTGCGGTAGAGCACGCGGAAGGCCCAGTCCTGGAGGCTGTAGCCGATCAGCAGCAGCGGGGTGCCGGTGATGGCCTTGACCACCTGGTCGGGCAGCGGCTTGCGATCGCCGGAGGCGGCGGCGCTGACCATGCTGAGCTGGTAGTCCATGAAGTCGTTGTCGGTCAGCACGATGCTGTCGGGATGGTCCCAGCTCCCGTGCAAATGGTAGACGAGCGGGTTACCCCGGGACGGCTCGCCGGGCACCTCACCGGGCTCGGAGGTGCCGTCGATGAGCTGCGAGGCGGCGACCTGCGGATCTCTGGACGCCTTGCGGAGGGCCTGCGCTACCAGGTCGTCATAGTTCGTGGTGAGAAAGGTAGTGATGGGAAATTCGGCCAGCACCGCATAGGGATCGACCGCGTCCGCGGCGGGCGGGGTATTGGCGATGTGATCCTTCAGATGGCGGCACACATCGCGTTTGACGTCGACCGGGTCACCTAATTGGGTGGTCGCGGCGAATTGGGTGACTTTCGGGAGATTGTCGGCGTCCTGGAACGGATATCCGTAAAGCTCGGCGAAATGCTGGCTCAACGCCCCACCGGTCGGCAGCCGGTGAGCGCTCGCGCCGGCGCCGAGCAACGGAGTGCATTCCCCGTCTTCGAGTTGCCTGATGAGCCGGATCCAGTCGCCGTTGTTCACCCATCACCCCATGAGCGGCGTCAGAGCGCGGACTGAAAGCCCGCCACCGGACCGGAATCGCTCTCCAGCAGGCGACCGAGCGCCACCTTGAGCGCCGGGCTCTCGAGGCTCGCCACCTCGGCCAGGCTGAGGCCGCTCAGGTCGATCAGACCGTCGCCGTAACCCTCTGTGGCGTCGCTGCCCATCTGCATGTTCTCCCTCACCCGAATTTTCCCCGTCATTCTCGCACGTATGGAGCACGGCTTGGCCAGAGGCAGGCTCGCGCTTTTCCGCCATTTTCTCCGGCCGGTGTCCGGGCTACGATTGGCGGGACAATCGGCTGGACTGGGGCGGTGGCGTGACGGCAACGGATTTCAGTCGTGAGCCCGAGATCTGGGGCAAGGTCCCGCAGCGCAACATGAATTTCACCGGTCGCGGCGACCTGCTCGAACGGCTCCGGGAAGGATTGCGCTCCGACGTGACCGCGGTCCTGCCCGACCAGGATCAGGGCCATGTGCCGCGCACCCTGCACGGCCTCGGCGGCGTGGGCAAGACGCAGCTCGTGATCGAGTACGCGCACCGCTTCAAGCACGAGTACGACCTCGTGTGGTGGATCCCGGCCGACCAGACCATGCTGATGAAGTCGGCGCTGGCCGGACTGGCCTCGCGGCTGCGGCTGCCGGTGGCGCCCTCGCTGGGCGTGGAGGCGGTCACCACGGCGGTGCTCGACGCCCTGCGGCGTGGCGAGCCGTACTCCCGGTGGTTGCTGATCTTCGACAACGCGGACGCGCCCGAGGACATCGAGGACGTCATCCCGCACGGCCCCGGCCACGTGCTCATCACCTCGCGCAACCACCGCTGGCAGGGCGTCGTCGACACCATCTCGGTCGACGTCTTCGAGCGCGACGAGAGCATCGAGTTCCTGCTGAAGCGGGTCCGCCGCGGCATCAGCCGCGATCAGGCCGGCCAACTCGCCGACGCGCTGGGCAACCTGCCGCTGGCCCTGGAGCAGGCCGGCGCGCTCCAGGTGGAGACCGGCATGCCCGCGGAGGAGTATCTCCGCCTGCTGGAGGAGCGCGTCACCGAGCTGCTGGCGGTCAGCAAGCCCTCCGACTACCCGCACTCGATGACCGCCGCCTGGTCGATCTCGGTGGCGCAGCTCCGCGAGCGCATGCCGGAAGCGGTCGACCTGCTGCGCGCCTGCGCCTTCTTCGGGCCCGAGCCGATCCCGCGCAACGTCTTCCGCCAACTGCCCGCCGAGTACGCCGCCTCCTCGCGCTTCACCCGGATGCTGACCAACACCATCCAGGTCAGCCGCGCCATCGGCGAGCTGGGCCGGTACGCGCTGGCCCGCATCGACTCGCCCGACGACCGCAACCAGGGCCCCGACCGGCCCCGGCACACCATCCAGGTGCACCGGCTGGTCCAGGCGCTGCTGCGCGACGAGATCGCCCGCGAGGAGTGGCCGGGCTGGCGGCACGAGGTGCACCTGCTGCTCGCCGCGGCGGCGCACCGCCAGGAGCCGGACGACAACGCCACCTGGCCGCAGTACAGCTGGCTGGTCGGCCACGTCATGCCCTCGCAGATCGCCTCCAGCACCGACAACCGGGTGCGCGAGTTCGCGGTGAACGTGGTCCGCTACCTCTACTCCTCCGGCGACTTCAAGTCCGCCCGCGAGCTGGCCGCGCTGCTCATCGAGCAGTGGAGCCAGGCCGGCGGCGACGAGCGCCACCTGCTGGCCGTCCAGCGCCACCTCGGCATCGTCATCCGCGAGCAGGGCGAGATCCAGGAGTCCTACGCGCTCAACCGGCGGCTCCTCGACCGGCTGCGCGCCACCCTGGGCGAGGACGACGACGAGACCTTGCTGCTGCTCAACAGCCACGGCGCCGACCTGCGCTTCCTGGGCCGCTTCGACGAGGCGCTGGCGCACGACAGCGACTCGCTGGCCCGGCACGAGGACAAGTTCGGCCCCGACCACCCGCGCACCCTGCGCGCCAAGAACAACCTCGCGCTCGACCTGCTCCTGCTCGGCGACTACACGCGGGCCGAGGCGCTGCAGAACGAGACCTACATGGCCCAGGAACAGGCCGGGTCGAGCAAGCAGAACATCCTCGCCTCGCTCAACGGCCTGGCCCGGGTGGTACGGCTCAGCGGCCGCTACCGCGAGGCGTGCGACATCGGCCAGGACGCCTACGCCTACGGCCTGCAGGAGCTGCCCGGCCACCCCTGGACGTTGCGCGCGGCCAAGGACCTGTCGATCGCGCTGCGCCGCACCGGCCAGGTCGACGAGGCGCTCGACCTGGCCAGGCGCACTTTCGACCTGCAGAAGAACGCCTCGGGCATGGCGCACCCCGACTCGCTGGCCGCCGCGCTCTGCCTGGGCAACGCGCTGCGCGCGGCCGGCGCGATCGAGGAGGCGCTGGAGCTGCTGGAGGAGACGGTCAAGCTCTACCCGCGGATGTACGGCAACGACCACCCGTTCCGCTACGGCTGCGACATGAACCTCGCGCTGCTGCTGCGGGTGAACGACCAGGTCGGCCGGGCCAGGGAGCTCGACCGGGTGGCACTCGACGGCTTCGACGCCCGGCTCACCCGCGATCACCACTTCACCCTGACCTGCGCCATCAACCTGGCCTCCGACCTGGCGATGCTGGGCGAGACCGAATCGGCCAGGGCGCTGGGCGAGGGCACGTTGCGACGGCTGCGCACGCTGCTGGGCATCGACCACCCGCTCACCCTCGCCTGCGCCACCAACCTGGTCCTTGACCTGCAGACCGTGGGCGAGACCGAGCAGGCCGCCGAGCTGCGCGAGGAGACCATGGCGGCCTACGAGCGGGTGCTCGGCCCCGAGCACCCCGACACGCTGGTCGCCGCGCAGGGCGGGCGGATCGACTTCGACTTCGACCCGCCCGTGCTCTGAGCCTCAGGACAGGGCGTCGAAGCCGGCGCGGAGGTGTTCGAGGCGGGTGTTGAGGTCGGCGACGGCGGAGGTCAGGGCGGTGTCGTCCGACTTGCGGGCCTGCTCGCGGACGCGGGCGGCCTCGTCCTCCACCGCGGCGAGGCGGCGGGAGAGCTCGGGGAGCACCGCGGCGGCGTCGGCGGCCTCGTCGGGAGGCAGCTCGCCGGCGAGGTGCTCACGCAGCAGCGCGGCCTGCTCGGCCAGGCGCTTGTGCATCTTGTAGAGCTCGACGAAGACCTGCACCTTGGCCCGCAGCACCCAGGGGTCGAACGGTTTGGTGAGGTAGTCCACCGCGCCGGCGGCGTAGCCGCGGAAGGCGTAGTCGGGCGCGCTGTCGACGACGGTCAGGAAGATGATCGGGATGTTGCGCGTCCGTTCGCGCCGCTTGATGTGCGCGGCGGTCTCGAAGCCGTCCATCCCGGGCATCCGCACGTCGAGCAGGATGAGCGCGAACTCGGTCCCGAGCAGCGCCTTGAGCGCCTCCTCGCCCGACCGGGCCCGGACGGGCACGAGGTCGAGCGAGCTCAGGATCGCCTCGAGCGCGATCAGGTTCTCCTCCCGGTCGTCGACCAGGAGGATCTTGGCGCGGTCCGGCATAAGTTCAGGGCCTCTCTGTCGTCCGGCCGCGGTTCAGCCAGCCACGGAGTCTCTCCAGCAGGCGGTCGACGTCCACCGGCTTGGGCACGTAGTCGGAGGCGCCGGAGGCGATGCTCTTCTCCCGGTCGCCCCGCATGACCTTGGCGGTCAGCGCGATGATCGGCAGGTCGGCGAACTGCGGCATCCGCCGGATCGCCGAGGTCGTGGCCCAGCCGTCCATCTCCGGCATCATGATGTCCATCAGCACGAGCGCCACGTCCTCGTTGCGTTCGAGCTGCTCGATGCCCTCGCGCCCGTTCTCCGCGTAGACGACCGTGGCGCCCTGCTGCTCCAGCACGCTGGTCAGCGCGAAGACGTTGCGGATGTCGTCGTCCACGATGAGGATCTTGGCCTGGGCCAGCGGGTCGGGTCCCTGCCAGGGCCGGGGCTGCGACAGCTCGGGCAGCGGCAGGTCGAAGGCCATGGCCGGTTCGGGCAACGCCACCTGCGGCTCCTCCGGCGGCGCGGCGGGCGGCAGGGCGAGCGTCTCGCGGGTGGGCAGCGGCCCGGAGTAGGTGCTGGGCAGGAAGAGCGTGAAGGTGCTGCCCTTGCCGACCTCGCTGGTCACCCGGATCTCGCCGCCGAGCAGGCGGGCGATGTCGCGGCTGATGGACAGGCCCAGGCCGGTGCCGCCGTACTTGCGGCTGGTGGTGCCGTCGGCCTGCCGGAACGCCTCGAAGATGATCTCCCGCTTGTCGGGCGCGATGCCGATGCCGGTGTCGATCACCTCGAAGGCCAGGACCTCGGAGGCCTCGCGCAGCTTGGTGTCCTCGTAGACGACGTGCTCGGGGGCCTTGGTGACGCGCAGCCGTACCTCGCCCTTGGGGGTGAACTTGACCGCGTTGGACAGCAGGTTGCGCAGCACCTGCTGCAACCGCTGCTCGTCGGTGTTGATCTCGGTCGGCACGCCGCCGTCCACCTCGACGCCGAAGCTCAGCCCCTTGTCCTGGGCGAGCGGCGCGAAGGCGGCCTCGACGTAGTCGAGCAGCTTCGGCAGCGAGATCTGCGCCGGGTGGATGTCCATGCGCCCGGCCTCGACCTTGGAGACGTCGAGGATGTCGTTGATGAGCTGCAGGAGCTGCGAGCCCGAGCCGTGGATGTGCTTGGCGTACTCCACCTGCTGGTCGGTCAGGTTGCCGTCGGAGTTTTCCGTCAGCAGCTTGGCCAGCACGAGCAGGCTGTTGAGCGGCGTGCGCAGCTCGTGGGACATGTTCGCCAGGAACTCCGACTTGTACCGGCCGGAGACCGCGAGCTGCTCCGCGCGTTCCTCCAACGTACGGCGGGCCTGCTCGATCTGGAAGTTCTGGATCTCGATGGCGCGGTTCTGCTTGGCCAGCAGCGCCGCCTTGTCCTCCAGCTCGGCGTTGGACCGGCGCAGCTCCTCCTGCTGCCGCTCCAGCTCGTCGGAGCGCTCCTGGAGCTCTTCCGCGAGCCGCTGCGACTCCTTGAGCAGGTCTTCCGTGCGGGAGTTGGCGATGATGGTGTTCATCGTCACGCCGATGGTCTCGACGAGCTGGGTGAGGAAGTCGAGGTGCACCTCGCCGAACTTGCTGAACGAGGCCAGCTCCAGCACGCCGAGCACGCGGCTCTCGAACAGGATCGGCACGACCACGATCTGGGCCGGGGTCGAGCTGCTCAGGCCGCTGTCGATGGTGATGAAGCCGGGCGGCACGTCGTCGAGGGTGATCGGCTTGCCCTCCAGGGCGGCCTGGCCGACGATGCCCTCGCCCAGCGCGAAGGTGGTGCGCGGGCTGCGCTCGGGCCGCACGCCGTACCCGCCGATCAGGATGAGCGCCTGCTCGGACTCGGGGTCGATGGCGTAGAAGGCGCCGTAGCGGGCGGTGACCAGCGGGGTCAGCTCGCTCATGATCAGCTTGGCGACCTCGACGAGGTCGCGGTGGCCCTGCATGAGCCGGGAGATGCGGGCCAGGTTGGATTTGAGCCAGTCCTGTTCCTGGTTGGCCTGCGTGGTCTCGCGCAGGTTGGCCACCATCGAGTTGATGTTGTCCTTGAGCTCGGCGAGCTCGCCCTTGGCCTCGTCCTCGATCGAGCGGGTCAGGTCGCCCTGGGCGACCGCGCTGGTGACCGTGGCGATGGCGCGCACCTGCGTGGTGAGGTTGCCGGCCAGCTCGTTCACCGACTCGGTGAGCCGCTTCCAGGTGCCTTCGACGCCCTCGACGCGGGCCTGGCCGCCGAGCTGGCCTTCCGAGCCCACCTCCCGGGCGACTCGGGTGACCTCGGAGGCGAAGCTGGAGAGCTGGTCCACCATCCGGTTCATGGTGGTCTTGAGCTCCAGGATCTCGCCCTGGGCGTCCACGTCGATCTTGCGGGTGAGGTCGCCCTTGGCGACCGCGGTGGTCACCTCGGCGATGTTGCGCACCTGGTAGGTCAGGTTGTTGGCCATGAAGTTGACGTTGTCGGTGAGGTCCTTCCACACACCGGACACGCCCTGCACCCTGGCCTGGCCGCCGAGCTGGCCCTCGGTGCCCACCTCGCGGGCGACTCGGGTCACCTCGTCGGCGAAGGAGGAGAGCTGGTCCACCATCGTGTTGAGGGTGTCCTTGAGCTGGAGGATCTCGCCCTGCGCGTCGACGGTGATCTTCTTGGTCAGGTTGCCCTGGGCCACGGCCGTCGCGACGGTGGCGATGTTGCGCACCTGGACGGTGAGGTTGTTGGCCATGAAGTTGACGTTGTCGGTGAGGTCCTTCCAGGTGCCGGAGACGCCGCTCACCTGGGCCTGGCCGCCGAGCTGGCCCTCGGTGCCCACCTCGCGGGCGACTCGGGTGACCTCGGAGGCGAAGGAGGACAACTGGTCCACCATCGTGTTCATGGTCGACTTGAGCTCCAGGATCTCGCCCTGGGCGTCCACGTCGATCTTGCGGGTGAGGTCGCCGTTGGCGACGGCGGTGGTCACCTGGGCGATGTTGCGCACCTGGTAGGTCAGGTTGTTGGCCATCGAGTTGACGTTGTCGGTCAGCTCTTTCCAGACCCCGGAGACACCCTTGACCTCGGCGCGCCCGCCGAGCTTGCCTTCGGTGCCGACTTCGCGGGCCACCCGGCTCACCTCGTCGGCGAAGGAGGAAAGCTGGTCCACCATCGTGTTGAGGGTGTCCTTCAGCTCCAGGATCTCGCCCTGCGCGTCGACGGTGATCTTCTTGGTCAGGTTGCCCTGGGCCACCGCGGTCGCGACGGTGGCGATGTTGCGCACCTGGATGGTCAGGTTGTTGGCCATGAAGTTGACGTTGTCGGTGAGGTCCTTCCAGGCACCGGTCAGGCCGCTGACCTGGGCCTGGCCGCCGAGCTTGCCCTCGGTGCCGACCTCGCGCGCGACTCGGGTGACCTCTTCGGCGAAGGCGGAGAGCTGGTCGACCATGGTGTTGACGGTGTTCTTGAGCTCGAACATCTCGCCGACCGCGTCCACGGTGACTTTCCTCGACAAATCGCCCTTGGCCACGGCGGTCGTCACGACCGCGATGTCGCGCACCTGGGCCGAGACCCGCGAGGACATGGTGTTGACCGCCTCGGTGAGGTCGCGCCAGGTGCCGGACATGCCGCGCAGGTTGGCGCTGCCGCCCAGCCGGCCCTCGGTGCCGACCTCGCGGGCCACCCTGGTGACCTCGGAGGTGAACAGCGAGAGCTGGTCGACCATGCCGTTGATCGCCTTGCCCAGCCGCCGGACCTCGCCGCGCGCGGTGCGGTCGAGGTCGATCCGGCGCGACAGGTCGCCCTTCGCCACCGCGTCGATCACGTCCGCCGCGCCGCTCACCGGGCTCACCAGCGCGTCGATCAGGCTGTTGACCGACTCGACGCTCTCCGCCCAGGCGCCCACTCCGGGGCCGGGGGTCAGCCGCTCCTGGAAGCGGCCCTCCTTCACGACCTCCCTGCGTACCCGCAGCAGCTCGTTGGCGAGGTGCTCGCGACGGTCGGCGACCTCGTTGAGCAGGAGCCTGACCTCGCTCAGAATCCCCGGAGGAGCATGCGGAACGCGGCGACGGAAGTCACCGTCGCGCCATGAGAAGAGCGTCTCCAGGATCGGGATCAGATCCGACTCGGTATACGTTCTCTCCTCAGGAGTGGACACAGACATGGGGCCTCCTTCACTCCCGGGGTGCCGGTACCAGTCTGTCATGACGGCTCGCCAAGAGTCCCGTCGTTGGATTTACCCCATGTCAACGCGAAGTGTGGTAGGCACGGAGCGATGACTGGTTCTTCGCGGGCCCTCCTGGCGGCCACCTTCGCTCCCGGCGACACTGCCGTGCCCTCGGCACAGCAGTTCACCCGTGAGGTGATGACCGCGTGGGCCGCGGTTCCGCTGCTCGCCGCCGCCGAGGAACTCGCAGGTGAGCTCGCCAGGCAGACCGCCGGAGAACCCTTCGAGATCATCTGGAAGCACCTCGGCGACGCGGTGCAGGTCGAGGTCCGCCAGCGCGCCGCCGACGACCACGAGCCCAAGGGTCCCACGGTCGAGGTCGAGGAGTGGGGGATCACCTTCTCGGGCGAATCCCGTATCCATTGGGCAAGGCTGGCCCTGCCCGGAGCCATGGACATGGCGCAGGCCGAGTGGTCGGAGGAGTCGGGCGGCCAGGGCCCGCAGTGGCTCGGCTTCCTGGCCGACGCCAGCGACCTGCTGGCCGGGACCCTCGACCCCGACATGGTGCCGGCGATCATCGCCCAGATCGTGGTGCCGCGCCTGGCCACCTGGTGCGCGGTCTACACGCTGGAGACGCCGTCCGCGCCGCAGCACCTGGCCTATCTCTGGCACTCCGACGAGGGCCGCATCGACGCGGTCCGCGCCGAGCTTGCCGAGTTCAGCGTGCCGCGCTCGCTGGCCGCCACGCAGCTCGGCGAGTCGCAGGTGCTGGCGGTGCCGCTCACCGCCCGTGGCCGCACGCTCGGCATCATGTGCCTGGGCCGGTTCGAGCGCTTCTCCGAGGAGGTCGTGCAGTTCGCCGGCGACATCGCCCGGCGTGCCGCGCTGGCCATGGACAACGCCCGCCTCTACGCCGAGCAGGCCGCCGCCCGCCGGGCGCTGCAGCGCAGCCTCCTGCCGCCGAGCGAGCCGGTCGTGCCCGGTCTCGACTACGGCGTGGTCTACGACCCGGCCGGTGAGGGCAACGAGGTCGGCGGCGACTTCTACGACCTGTTCAAGGCCGGCGACGGTTCCTGGCGCTTCGCCATCGGCGACGTCTGCGGCACCGGCCCGGAGGCCGCCGCGGTCACCGGCCTCGCGCGCCACACCCTCCGGCTGCTGGCCAGGGAGGGGTACGGCGTGGCCGCCGTCCTCGGCCGGCTGAACCAGGCGATCCTGGAGGAGGGTGAGCGCTCGCGCTTCCTCACCCTGCTGCACGGCGAGATCACCCCCACCGAGCACGGCCTGGAGCTGCGCATGGTCTCGGCAGGCCACCCCGAGGCGCTGGTGCTGCGCCCCAACGGCGTGGTCGAGTCGGTCACGACGCCGCAGTCGTTGCTGGGCGTCTTCCCCGAGGTGGTCTTCGAGGCCGACACCGTCCATCTGGCCCACGACGACGTCCTGCTCGCGGTGACCGACGGGGTCACCGAGCGGCGGCGGGACGGGCGGTTGCTCGACGACGACGGCGGGCTGGCGAAGATGTTCGCCGAGTGCGTGGGCCTGTCGGCGCGGGCGGTGGCCGAGCGGATCCGCCGGGGCACCGCCGACTTCGCGCCGGAGCCCAGCGCCGACGACCTGGCCATCCTGGTCCTGCGCGCGGACCGCTGACGTAGTCACGCCATCAAGAATCCTGGAAAGTCCGTATAAATCGCGTCAAGAAGTGACAAACCGCCTCAAAGTCCCGCTTTGCTGAGGAGAGGCGTACGCTGAATCCGGATCATCCATGGCGGGCAGAGTGAGACTGATCGACGACAACCGCGCGGCCCGGCGATGACCAGAGGCCGGCTCCGCGTCTACCTGGGGGCGGCCCCCGGGGTGGGCAAGACCTACGCGATGCTCGGTGAGGGCCGCCGCGCGCTGGCGCGTGGCCGCGACGTCGTCGTCGGCCTGGTCGAGACGCACGGCCGCGCCAACACCGCCGAGCTGCTCGACGGCATGGAGGTCGTGCCGCGCAAGCGCATGCTGCACCGCGGCGCCGGCTTCACCGAGCTCGACGTCGAGGCGGTCATCGCCCGCGCGCCCAAGGTCGCCCTGATCGACGAGCTGGCCCACACCAACGTGCCCGGCTCGCGCAACGCCAAGCGCTGGCAGGACGTCGAGGAGATCCTCGCCGCCGGGATCGACGTGGTCTCGACGGTGAACATCCAGCACCTGGAGTCGGTCAACGACGTCGTCGAGCAGATCACCGGCATCCCGCAGCGCGAGACCGTGCCGGACGAGGTCGTCCGGCGGGCCGATCAGGTCGAGCTGGTCGACATGTCGCCCGAGGCGCTGCGCCGCCGCCTGGCCCACGGCAACGTCTACGCCCCGGAGAAGGTCGACGCGGCGCTGTCGAACTACTTCCGCGAGGGCAACCTCACCGCGCTGCGCGAGCTGGCCCTGCTGTGGGTGGCGGGCAAGGTCGACGAGCAGCTCGACCGCTACCGCGCCGAGCACGGCATCGAGGGCACCTGGGAGGCGCGCGAGCGGGTCGTGGTGGCGCTGACCGGCGGCCCGGAGGGCGACACGCTGATCCGCCGGGCCGCGCGCATCGCCGCCCGGACCAAGGGCGCCGATCTGCTGGCCGTACACGTGACCCGCGCCGACGGCCTGACCGGCGCCGACCCGGCCAGCCTCGCCCGCCAGCGCACCCTGGTGGAGTCGCTCGGCGGCAGTTACCACCAGGTCGTCGGTGACGACGTCTCCCGGGCGCTGCTCGACTTCGCCCGCGGCGTCAACGCCACCCAGCTCGTGCTGGGCGCCTCGCGGCGGGGCCGGTTCGCCCAGATCCTGTCGCGCGGGGTCGGCGTGGAGACCACCGCCCGCTCTGGCGCCATCGACGTGCACATGATCACGCACGCCGAGGCCAAGCGGGGCCGCTCCCGGCGCTCCAGATCGCGGGCCGCGCTGACCCGGAGCCGCCGCCTGGCCGGCTGGATCACCGCCGTCGCCGGGCTGCCGCTGCTGACGCTCGCCCTCAGCCCGCTGCGTGGCGGGCTCTCCCTGACCAGCGAGATCCTGCTGTTCCTGAGCCTGGTCGTCGGCGTCGCGCTGATCGGCGGCATGTGGCCGGCGATCACCGCGGCGGTGGGCGGGTCGCTGCTGCTCAACTGGTTCTTCACCCCGCCCACCGGCGAGTTCACCATCTCCAACCCGGAGAACCTGCTCGCGCTGCTGGTCTTCGTCGTGGTCGCCGCCGCGGTGAGCACCATCGTGGACCTGGCGGCCCGCCGTACCAGGGAGGCGGTGCGGGCCAGCGCGGACGCCGAGCTGCTGGCCACCCTGGCCGGGCACGTGCTGCGCGGCGAGGCGGCGTTGCCCTCGCTGCTGGCCCGCTTGCGCGAGACCTTCGGGCTGAGCTCGGTCACGTTGCTTGAGCGGGCCGGCTCGCCCAGCCCGGACGACCAGGACGTGCCGCAGGCGTGGCGGATCCTGGCCACCGCGGGCGGCGAGCCGGCCACCTGCCCGGGACTCGGCGACACCGACGTGCCGATCGACGACTCGCTCGTGCTGGCCGCGCGCGGCCGGTTGCTGGACGCGGCCGACCGGCGGGTGTTGGAGGCCTTCGCCGCCGAGATCGCGGTCGCGTTGCGCCAGGAACGGCTGCGCGAGCAGGCGGCGCAGGCCCGGCCGCTGGCCGAGGCCGACCGCATGCGCACCGCCCTGCTGGCCGCGGTCAGCCACGACCTGCGCACCCCGCTCGCCTCGGCCAAGGCCGCCGTCGACTCCCTGCGCAACACCGCGATCGCCTGGTCGGCCGAGGACCGCGAGGAGCTCCTGGCTACCGCCGACGAGTCGCTGCTGCGGCTCAACCGGCTGGTCGAGAACCTGCTGGACATGAGCCGCCTGCAGGCCGGGGTGCTCGGCCTCGCGCTGCAGCCCACCGCGCTGGAGGAGGTCGTGCCGCGGGCCATCGACGACCTCGGGCCGCTGGGCGAGCGCGTCGAGGGCGACATCCCGTTCGAGCTGCCCGAGGTGATCGCCGACCCGGCCCTGCTGGAGCGCATCCTGGTCAACCTGATGTCCAACGCGGTCCGCTACAGCCCGCCCGGCCACGGCGTGCTGGTCTCGGCGAGCTGGCACGGCGACCAGGCCGAGATCCGGGTCATCGACCGCGGCCCCGGCATCCCGGCCGAGGCGCACGACCGGGTCTTCCTGCCCTTCCAGCGGCTCGGCGACCGCGACAACCACACCGGCGTCGGGCTCGGCCTGGCCCTCTCCCGAGGGCTGGCCGAGGCGATGGGCGGTACTCTCGTTCCCGATGAGACTCCAGGGGGAGGCCTCACCATGACCCTTTCGCTGCCGATCGCGCCATGACCAGAATCCTCGTCGTCGACGACGAACCCCAGCTCCTGCGCGCCCTGCGCATCAACCTCGTCGCCCGCCACTACGAGGTGGCCGTCGCGCCCGACGGCAGCTCCGCGTTGCGCCAGGCCGCCGAGTTCCACCCCGACCTGGTGCTGCTCGACCTCGGCCTGCCCGACCTCGACGGCGTCGACGTCATCCACGGCCTGCGCGGCTGGACCTCGGTCCCGATCGTGGTGCTCTCCGGCCGGGCCGGCAACCAGGACAAGATCGAGGCGCTCGACGCCGGGGCCGACGACTACGTGACCAAGCCCTTCGACATCGAGGAGCTGTTCGCCCGCATCCGCGCGGTCACCCGCCGCGTCGGCCTGCACGAGGCGGAGCTGGCCTCGGTCCAGATCGGCGACCACCTGGTCGACCTGAGCAACAAGACCGTCTCCGGTGACGTACGGCTGACGCCGACCGAGTGGGGCATCCTCGAACTGCTCCTGCGCAACCCCGGCAAGCTGGTCAGCCAGCGGCAGCTCCTCACCGAGGTCTGGGGCCGCAACCACGTCAAGGAGACGCACTACCTGCGCCAGTACATGGCCCAGCTCCGCAAGAAGCTGGAGCGCGACCCGGCGCATCCGGTGCATCTGATCACCGAGTCGGGCATGGGGTACCGCTTCCGCCCGTGACGAGCACATCGTCTCTTCTTGCGTACGGCGTGCCTCATGCGTACAGTGTTCGCATAACGAGAGTAGCGTACGCGAACGAGGAGACCGTTCCATGAACCCCTTGACCGACCTGCCGTCCACCCGCGCCGCCGGCTGCCCCTTCGACCCCCCGCCCGAGCTCGCCGCGATCCGGGAGGAGGCGCCCATCCGCCGCTTCCGCTTCCCCGACGGCCACCTCGGCTGGCTGGTCACCGGCCACGAGCTCGCCCGCGCCGTCGCTGCCGACCACACGCGCTTCAGCTCCCGCTACGAGCTCATGCACTACCCGCTGGCCGACCTCGGGCCGATGCCGCCCGCGCCGGTCGGCGACCTCACCGGCATCGACGCCCCCGAGCACACCCGCTACCGCAAGCTGCTGGCCGGCAAGTTCACCGTCCGGCGGATGAACCAGCTCGCCGAGCGGGTCGAGGAGATCACCGCCGAGCACCTCGACGCGATGGAGCGGCTCGGCCCGCCGGCCGACCTGGTGAGCGCCTTCGCCCAGCCGGTGCCGGCCCTGGTGATCTGCGAGCTGCTCGGCGTGCCGTACGCCGACCGGGAGACCTTCCAGCGCCACGCCGTCGCGCTCAGCGGCATCGGCGCCACGGTGGAGGAGCAGTCGGCCGCCTTCGGCGCGCTCCAGGACTACCTGCGCCGGCTTGTGGAGGCCAAGCGGGCGACGCCGGGCGACGACGTGCTCGGCGACCTGGCCGGCAGCGACCTGAGCGACGAGGAACTGGCCGGCATCGGCGCCTTCCTGCTCGGCGCCGGGCTCGACACCACCGCCAACATGATCGCGCTCGGCGCCTTCGCGTTGTTCACCTGGCCCGAGCAGGTCGAGGCCCTGCTGGCCGATCCGGCACGCGGGGTGGAGGAGCTGCTGCGCTACCTGACCATCGCGCACACCGGGGCGCGCAGCGCCGTCGAGGACGTCGAGCTCGGCGGGGTGCGCCTCGCGGCGGGGGAGTCGGTGGCGCTGTCCATGCAGGCGGCCAACCGCGATCCGGCCAGGTTCGCCGACCCGGACCGGCTCGACCTGCGCCGCGAGGCCACCGGGCACCTGGCCTTCGGGCACGGCGTCCACCAGTGCCTCGGGCAGCAGCTCGCCCGGATCGAGCTGCGGATCGCCCTCCCGGCGCTCTTCCGGCGGCTGCCGGACCTGCGCCTCGCCGTACCGGCTGCGGAGGTGCCGATGCGCGACGGGATGGACGTCTACGGCGTGCACCGGCTGCCGGTGCGGTGGGGGTAGGCCATGCGGATCGTCGCGGATCGTGAGCGGTGCGTCGGCGCGGGCATGTGCGCGCTGCTCGCCGCGGAGGTGTTCGACCAGGCCGAGGAGGACGGCCTGGTGACCGTCCTCCTCCCAGAACCCGGGCCGGCGGCCGAGGCCGCCGTGCGCCGCGCGGTGCGGACCTGCCCCTCGGGCGCGCTCGGCCTGGCGTGAGCGTCAGTCGCGCTCGACCGTGTCCTCCAGGACGATGCGGCCGATCAGCTCGTACCGCTCCGGCTTGACGAAGCGCAGGTAGAGCGCGAGGCCGACACCGAGCACGATGAGACCCACCACGATCCAGGGGATCGCGGTGAAGAAGGCGCTCTTGGCGCCCTCGCCGGCCGCGGTCTCCTGGTTCTGCAGCAACAGCACCACGACGTAGGCCATCATGAGGCCGCCGGCCACCGGCGCGAGCAGGGTGCGCCACACGCTGGCCGTCTCCGGGTGCTTCTTGCGGCCGTGGAAGTAGCCCACGACGGCGAAGGAGCACATGGTCTGGACGATCAGGATGGCCATCGTGCCCAGCACCGCGAGCAGGGTGTAGACGTGCAGGTACGGGTCCATGTCGGCCAGGAAGAAGGCCAGGATCAGCACCACCGAGATGCCGGTCTGGACGAAGCCCGCGATGTGCGGCGAGCCGTGCACCGGGTGCGTACGGCCCAGCGTCCTGGCGGTGCCGGGGATGAGGTTCTCCCGTCCCATGGCGTACAGGTAGCGGGCCGCGCAGTTGTGGAAGGCCATCGCGCAGGCGAAGGAGCCGGTCAGGATGAGGATCTTGAACAGGCCCACCGCCCAGGTGCCGAAGAGCCCCTCGGTCGGCGCGAAGAAGATCGCGGCGAAGCCGGTGGCGGCGGTCTTGGTGACCCCGGCGCCGTTGGCCGCCACGATCATCCAGGAGACGAAGGTGTAGAACAGCCCGATGCCGACCACCGAGACGATGGTCGCGATCGGGATGATCTTCTTCGGCTCGCGCGACTCCTCGCCGTACATCGCCGTCGACTCGAAGCCCACCCACGACCAGAAGCACATGAACAGGCCCAGGCCCACCGAGCCGCCCTCGACCAGGCCGGTGACGGTGAAGGCGTTGACCGGGTTGAGCGAGGAGGCCATCAGCCCGTCGGGACCGCCGCCGGTGGCCAGCGTGCCCAGCGCGACCGCGCCGAGCATGACGATCTCGGTCACCAGGAAGATGCCGAGCACCTTCGCGGTCAGGTTGATGTCGAAGTAGCTGAGGATCGCGTTGAGCGCCAGCCCCACGAAGGCGAAGACGAGCCAGTGCACGTCCATGCCGAAGGTGAGGAACAGCTCGTGGCCGGAGTAGGCGAAGAAGCCGATGATCGAGGCCTCGAAGACCACGTAGGCCATCGTGGCGAGCAACCCGGCGACCATGCCCGCGACCTGGCCGAGGCCGTGGGAGATGTAGCCGTAGAAGGCGCCGGCGGCGGTGATGTGCTTGGCCATCGCGGTGTACCCGACCGAGAAGACGGTCAGCACGACGGTGGCGAACAGGTAGGCGGCCGGCACGCCGAGCCCGTTGCCGAAGCCGACGACCATCGGCACGTTGCCGGTCATGGCCGTGATCGGCGCGGCGGTCGCCACCGCCATGAAGATCACGCCGACGAGGCCGACCGCGTTCTTCTTGAGCCGGTTGACGGCCACGGGTTCTTGGGTGGGGGTCTTCACGTTCGCGCCTCCGGGCAGAGCTGGGGTGGCGCGATGCTGACAGCCGAGGGGGCTGACATTCAAGCAGGTCGGAGCGCTAACAGTTGACGGTCTGTCAGACGTGCTTGCGCGCGAACTCCAGTTGCGCGGCCATCTGGGCGATGCGCTCGCCCACGACGAGGGTGCCGCGCCCGGAGCCGAAGGTGTGGAGCTGGTACTCCCGGCCGAGCTCGGAGAGCCTTGACACGTAGGCCTCGATCTGCCGCATGGACAGGCTGCGCTCGCTCTCGCTGGCCAGGATGAGCACCGGCTGCTCGACCCGCTCGACGTAGGTGATCGGCGAGCTGGCCGCGTAACGATCGGGATACTCGGTGGGCGGGCCGCCGAAGACGGTGCGGTGCAGGGCCCGCAGCCCCTCCGAGCTGTCCTCGTAGGCGGTCGGGAAGCAGGCGATCGGCATCGTGGCGATGCCCGCCGCCCACAGCTCCGGCTGGGTGCCGAGCCCGAGCAGCGTCAGGTAGCCGCCCCACAGCAGCCCGGCCAGGGCGGTGCGGCGCGGGTCGATGAGGCCCTTGGCCACCAGGTGGGCACGCACCGCGGCCACGTCGGCCAGCTCGATGTGCCCGACGTTGTCGCGCAACGCGTCGCGCCAGGCCGTGCCGTAGCCGGTGGAGCCGCGGTAGTTGACCCGCACGACGGCGAAGCCGCTGTCCACCCAGGCGGCCACCTCGGGGGAGAAGGAGTCGTTGTCGTTGCGCCACGGGCCGCGGTGCATCAGGAAGACCGCCGGGTAGGGCGCGGAGCCGTGCTCGGGCCGCGAGACCAGCGCGTGGATGCGCCCGCCCTCGCCCTCGACGTCGATGTCCTCGACCGGCACGCTGGCCGGCGCCGCCGGGCCGTTCTGCATGACGGTCTGGCCGGTGGTGGAGCGGATGACGTGCGGGCGGGAGGCGCTGGACCAGGAGTACTCGACCTGCCCGCCGGGGCGCGGCCGGGCGTCCTCGATCACGCCGTGCGGGGTGTCGATCGCGGTCATGCCGCCGCCGGCCAGGTCGTACTTGTGCAGGAAGCTACGAGCACGGTCGTCTCGCCGGATGAGCAGTGCCCGCCCATCGGCGTACCACTCGGCGGTCAGCTCGCCGGCGTCCCTGAGGTAGATCTCCCGCTCCTCGCCGGTGACCGGGTCCCACACCAGGGGTTCGGTACGGCTGCGCCGCTCGTGCAGCGCCAGCAGGCGCCGGTCACCCAGCACGGGGGAGAAGGTCAGGCCGACGACGCCGCGGCCGGGCCCGTCGTAGAGCTCGGCGACCTGCTGGCCGTTCTGCCGCAGGACGCGCAGCGCCGGGTGGCCGAAGTCGCCGTGCTCGCTGTGGTTGAGCGCGATGAGGTCGCCGTCGAGCGTGATGTCGGTGACCCAGGCGGCCTCGGCGTGCGTGTAGAGCACGCGCGGTTCCTCGCCGGGGCGGATGAGATGCGTGGTGAAGCCGCCCTCGTGGGCCAGGCTCATGACCACCACGCCGGTGGCCGACAGGGCCAGGCCGCCGGGCTGGCCGGTGGGGACGCCGGGGGCGACCTCCTCGTCCGGGCCGCCGCGGAAGGGCTGGCGCATCCACATGCCGAGCTCGTCGCCGTTGGTGCCGCGGAACCAGTAGATCCACTGGCCGGTGGGGTCGATGGCCGCGTAGTCGGTGGTCCCGGCGGGCTGGTCGGTGACCTGCCGCGTGGTGCCGGTCGCGCGGTCCCACGCGTAGACCTCCCACGTGCCGGAGACGTCACAGCGGTAGATCGCGCGGTTCGGGGCCTGGCGTGCCCAGGTGGGCAACGTCATGCGCGGCGCCCGGAACCTGGCGTGCCAGCGTTCCTCGGCCTTCATTCCCCTCCCCCATCGCGGTTCCGGATTGCGGTCCAGTATTGCGCCTGGGACCCGAAAAGATGTGGGCATTGTGCTGGAATGTGAGGAAATTACTCCTCAAATCCCCCATAGGTAACATTTTTCACAGACAGCGGTCAAGTATCAGGCTTGATCATGATAGCGCGCTGAAGGTAGAAAGGTGAAACACCGCCCGTGTAGCCGTCAGGTCCGGAAATTTCGCCAGACGCTCCATAAGGTGGGACATGTCGGTATGCCAGGCGCTCGGCCCCATGCCGACCACCTGCGCGATCTCCTCGGGCGACAGCTCCATCCCGAACCGCACCTCCTGCCGTCCCGTCTCGGCGAAGCCGGCCAGGCTGCGCGCGACCCGCTCCTCCTTCGCCTCGTCCACCGAGAGCAACCCCAGCTCCGCCACCAGCGGGCTCAGGTGCCCGGGCGCCGGGGTGACCACCACGAGCGTGCCGCCCGGCCGCAGGATGCGCGCGAACTCCGGCCCGTTGCGCGGCGCGAACACGTCGAGCACCACGTCGGCCACCCCGTCGGCGATGGGCAGGGGCTGCCACACGTCGGCGACGAAGGCCCCGGCCCGCTCGTGCGCCCGCGCCGCGCGCTTCACGGCGTGCTTGGAGATGTCGAAGGCCATGCCGGTCGCGCCGGGCACCGCGTCGAGCGTTTCGGCCAGGTAATAACCCGTGCCCGCCCCGGCGTCGACCACGAACTCGGGGGAGAGGGCGGCCACGGTGGCGGCCACGGCCCGGGCCAGAGGCGCGTAGTGGCCGGCGGCCAGGAAGGCGGCACGGGCGGCGACCATGGCGGGGGTGTCGGCGGTGCCGGGCGGCTGGGAACCGGCCAGCAGGCTCACGTACCCCTGTCGCGCCACGTCGAAGGAGTGGCCCTGCTCGCAGCCGACCGTGGTGGCGGCCTGCCGTACCGGACGGCGGCAGATCGGGCAGCGGAGACGGTCGACGATGTCAGCGAGCATGCGCCCATTGTGGGCGACGAGGGCCGCGGCCCGGAGGGAAGGGCTGGTCAGGCGGTGCGGGCCTCGGCCAGGAAGGCGGCGTTGGAGGCGGTGTCACGCAGCTTGCCGGCCAGCAGTTCCATGCCCTGCTGCGGGTCCAGCGCGGTGAGCATGCGGCGCAGGCGCCAGACGACCTGCTTCTCGGCGGGGTCGAGCAGAAGCTCCTCCCGCCGGGTGCTGGAGGCCTCGATGTCGACGGCGGGGAACATGCGGCGCTCGGCCAGGGCGCGGCTGAGCCGCAGCTCCATGTTGCCGGTGCCCTTGAACTCCTCGAACAGGCCGTCGTCCATGCGCGAGCCGGTCTCGACGAGCGCGGTGGCGAGGATGGTCAGCGAGCCGCCCTCGCGCAGCTTGCGCGCCGCGCCGAAGAACTTCTTGGGCGGGTAGATGGCGCCGGCGTCGATGCCGCCGCTCAGGATGCGCCCGCCGTTGGGCGCGATCATGTTGTAGGCCCGGCCGAGCCGGGTCAGCGAGTCGAGCAGGATGACCACGTCACGGCCGGCCTCGGCCATCCGCTTGGCCCGCTCGACGGCGAGCTCGGCGACGGCGACGTGGTCGCGGGCGGGCTGGTCGAAGGTGGAGGCGGCGACCTCGCCCCGGATGGTCGAGCGCATCTCGGTGACCTCCTCCGGCCGCTCGCCGACGAGCACGACCATGAGCTCGACCTCGGGGTGGTTGCGGGTGATCCCGGCGGCCAGCGCCTGGAGCACCATGGTCTTGCCGGCCTTGGGCGGGGCCACGACGAGCCCGCGCTGACCCTTGCCGATCGGCGCGAACAGGTCGACGACGCGGGTGGTCAGCGAGTCGGTCTCGACGCGGAGCCGCTCGTCGGGGTGTTCGGGGGTCAGGTCGGCGAAGTGCGGGCGGAAGCGCCAGTCGGCCGAGCCGTTGACGGACACGACCTCGACCAGCTTGCCGCCGTTGACCAGCGCGACGACGTGGTCGCCGGAGCGCAGGCCGAGCTCGCGGGCCCGGTCGGGCGGGAGCCGTACGTCCTCGGGTGAGGGCGTGTAGGAGGCGCGCAGGTGCGCGGTGCGCTCACGCAGGTCGAGCAGGCCGCTGACCTGCGTGGGTTCCGTGGCCTGCCGGGGCTGCTTGGACTGCCTGGCCTGCTTGGGCACGGACGCTACGCGGGGTTTGGGAATGGTTTGTACAGACATGGAGACCCTCCTTGAGGGCACGCCGGAAAGGCGGGGTAAGAGAGAAGATGTGCCGGTCCTCAAGAGGGAACCGGTGGAAGGCGGAGCTGAGCTCGAACGCCTGAGCGCAAGGTATCACATGCGCTGCCCATCACAACACACCACCCGATCGGGCTATTCCCGGATGGTTGTCGGTGGTTCGCCGGTCAAGTGCCCTGCAGGGGCGCTGCAATGGTCTCAAGTTCTCATGGGGACATGAACTCGAGGGGGAAACCGTGATGAACACCAAGAATCTCTGCCCGCGCTGCCGCACCGAGCTGGACGAGGGCCCGATCATGTACCGCTGCTCGGGCTGCCGCCGCGCGGTCTTCGCCGCCGACGTCGACGTCGAGTACGTCCCCAGGCAGCCGGTCGCCGCCTGAGTCAGTCGAGCGCCGCTCGCACCTCCCCGGCGCCCTCGTCCAGTTGGGCGAGCAGCCGCCGGGCCTTGGCGCGGTAGCGCAGCACCTGCACCGCGCCGAGCAGCCAGAAGGGGTACTGCACGACGAAGGCCCAGCGGTAGTCGCCGACCAGGTCGAGCGCCAGCCCGATGAGCGCGATCACCGCCATCGAGGCCAGGAAGCCGCCGCCGTTGACGATGCCGGTGGCGGCGCCGATGCGCGCGGCCGGGTTGAAGGTGCGGGCGTAGTCGAAGCCGATCATGGAGCCCGGCCCGTTGGTCGCCAGCACCACGACGAGCAGCACCAGCACCCACAGCGGCGCCCGTCCTGGCCAGGCCAGCACGAGGGTCCAGGCGGCCGTCGTGGAGCCGATCACGCCCAGCACGAGCCAGGAGCGGCGCAGCGGGTAGCGCCCGGCGAGCCAGCCGAGCAGCGGCCCGCAGACCAGCCCGACCGCGGTCAGCGTGGACAGCAGCACGCCCGCGGTGGCCGGGCTGAGCCCCTGGCCCTCGACGAGGAACGGGTAGCCCCACAGCAGCAGGAAGGCCGCGGCCGAGCACTGCGTGGCGGCGTGGGTCCACATGCCCAGGCGGGTGCCGGGCTGCGCCCAGGCCGCGCGCAGCCCGGGCTCGGAGACGCGCTCCGAACGCTTCTCCCGCAGCACGGTGACGACCAGGAGGGCCACGGCCACGCCGAGCCCGGCGGCGCCGAGGAAGGTCGCCTCCCAGCCGTAGGTGTGCAGCGCGGCGATCATCGGCACCGTGGCGGCGATCGCGCCGAGCTGGCCGAGCAGGCCGGTGAGCTGCACCATCACCGGGTTGCGCCGGGGCGGGAAGGCCAGGTTCACCAGGCGGATGACGCTGATGAAGGTCATCGCGTCGCCGAGGCCGATCAGCATGCGGGCGGCGACGCCGTACAGCAGGGTGTCGGCGACGGCCAGGAGCGCCTGGCCGCAGGCCATGGTGAGCGCGCCGGTGGCCAGCAGGCGCTTGGAGCCGAAGCGGTCGAGCAACACGCCGACGGGGACCTGCATGAGCGCGTAGACGAGGATCTGCAGCATCGCCAGCGTGGCGAGGCCGGAGGAGCCCAAGTCCAGGCGGGCGGCGGCTTCGAGGGAGGCGACGCCGAGGGACTGTCGGTGGAAGACCGCGACGAGATAGGCGAGCACGCCGACGGCCCAGAAGAGCAGCGCCATGCCCTCAAGGCTAGCTTTTCCCGAAATTTGGTAATAAACCGGGCGTGCTTCTATAGATCGTGTGACGAACGACTTCTGGTCCACGATCCACCGGGTCCTCGCCGGCGCGGCGGCCTACATCACCGATCCGCAGGGCCGCGTGCTGCTGGTGGATCCCAACTACCGTGACCACTGGATCTTCCCGGGCGGCAGCCTCGACGCGGGCGAGGAGCCCGCCCAGGCCTGCGCCCGCGAGATCACCGAGGAGCTCGGCCTGGAGCTGCCGGTCGGCGACCTGCTCGCGGTCCAGTGGGTGCCGGCCTACGACACCCGGCCCTACCCGCTGGTCTCCTTCGTCTTCGACTGCGGCGTCATCCCCGCCGACACCCCGATCAAGGTGCAGGAGGCCGAGCTGGACGGCTACGGCTTCTTCGACCCCGAGGAGGCGGCCGGCCTGCTCGCCCCGAGCCTGCACCAGCGCCTGCTGGCCGCCAGGGAGGCCCGGGCCGACGGCCGGATCCGCTACTTGCCGCCGACCACCGTGAGCTGATCGGCGATCACCGAGGAGGGCAGCAGCACGGTCGCGGTCAGCCCGCCGTAGGGGGAGGGGCCGAGCGTCACGCGCACGTCGTGCCGCGCGGCCAGCTTCCCGACCACGAACAGGCCCAGCCGGTCGCTCTCGGCCAGGTCGAACTCCGGCGGCTCGGCCAGCCGGGCGTTGAGCTCGTCCAGCTCGCTCTGGCCGAGGCCGAGCCCGCGGTCCTCGATCTCGATGAGCAGCCCGCCGGGCACGCTGGTCGCGCGCATGTCCACCCGGGTGGTCGGCGGCGAGAAGAGCGTGGCGTTCTCGATCAGCTCCGCCAGCAGGTGGATCACGTCGGCCACCGCGCCGCCGGTGAGCGAGACCCGCGGCGGCATGGCCAGCTCGACCCGCGCGTACTCCTCCACCTCGGCCGAGGCCGCGCGCAGCACGTCGATCACCGGCACCGCGCGCCGCCAGCCACGCCCCGGCGTCTGCCCGGACAGGATGATGAGGCTCTCGGCGTGCCGCCGCATGCGGGTGGTCAGGTGGTCGAGCCGGAACAGGTCCTCCAGCGTCTCGGGGTCGTCGGCGCCCTTCTCCATCTCGTCGAGCTGGATGAGCTGGCGGTGCAGCAGCGACTGGTTGCGCCGGGCCAGGTTGACGAAGACCTCGTTGACGCCGTGCCGCAGCCGCGCCTGACCCATCGCGGTCTCGGCGGCCGTGGTCTGCACCGTGTTGAAGGCGTGCACGATGTCGGTCACCTCGGTGGTCTCGGTCCTGACGTCCAGCGGGGTCACCTCCGGCCGCGCCTTCGGGTTCTCCTTCAGCGTGCGCAGCAGCGCGGGCAGGCCCGCGTGCGCCAGCGCCATCGCCATGTCGCGCAGCCCGGCCAGCTCGCGCACGAGCTTGCGCCGGAATCGCAGCGACAACAACACCGAGGCCAGTACGGCCAGCAGCCCCAGCCCCCCGGCGATGCCGATCTTCACCAGGATGCCGGCCGCCGCCGGGTTCACCCGCTCGACCAGCCCCTCGACCGCGAGCAACTGGTTGCGCTCGACCATCCGCCACACGTCGGCGGTGGCGCTGGACCAGCCCGCCGCGGTGGCCGGCAGGCCGTTCTTGGCCGCCTGCCCGTGGATGGCGTCCTCGGCCTCGGCGAAGCGCCGGTACTCCGGCGAGGCGGCCAGCCGCTCGTACGGCGCGCCGAGCGCGTCGTCCAGATGCGAGAGCGCCTGGTCGAACAGCAGCCGCCGGGTCGAGATCGCCTCCAGGAACATCGCCCGCTCGGCGTCGCCGACCTTCCCGGCCGCCATCGTGACGACGATCAGGGCGCGCTCGCGCGAGAGCAGCTCCTTGGCCTCGCCGAGCATGGTGACCGCCCGGGCCTGGCGGTAGAGCGTCATGTCCGGCACCAGGATGAGCCGGTCGTACATGCGGAAGCCCGCGTCGACCATGCGGTTGTAGCCGCCGATAGCCTTCAGCGGGGTGGCCTCGCGCTCGTTGACCTCGCCGCGCAGCAGCGCCAGCCCGTCCAGCTCGCGCCTGAGCGTGTCCAGGGCGGCGGTGAGCTCGGGCGAGAGGTTCTTCTGCGCTCCGGAGCGGAGGAAGAAGGCGGTCACCGCCCGGTCGGTGCGGGCGCGCTGGGCGGCCAGCTCCTGCTCCTTGGGCTGGCCGGTCAGGAACTCCATGGTGAGCAGCCGCTCCTGCTGGAGCTCGGCGTTCACCTGTTCCGACGGGGTGGCCAGGTTGGTGACCAGGTTGTTGATCTCCAGCAGCCGCAGGCCGTCACCGCCGGTGAGCCCGGCGGCGAACCCCCACAGACCGGCCAGCGAGATCAGCGGCACGGCGAGCAGGATGAGGATCTTGAGGGCGATCGGGCGGCCACGCTTGGGGGGCATGCGACCTCCGGGTGCATGATGAGAGCGCCTCGCAGATTACACCCCCCTTTGAGAGGATTTCCGTGCGTCTTCCACGTTCGTTGTCCGGCTGGAGCATCGCCGTCTTCGGCTTCCTGGCGCTGGTGCTCGGCCTCTACGGCCTGATCTGGCCGGACGGGCTGCTCGGCCTGCTGGGCTTCGAGGTGGTGGACGACCGGGCGACGGGCGACTACACCAAGGTCTACATGGCCGCCTCGTCGATGGCGGCGGTCAACATGGGCGTCTACTACGTCCTCGCGGCGGCGGCCGACTTCACGCCGTTCTTCCGCTGGACCGTGCCCTTCCGGATGGTGACCTGCGCGGTCTTCACCGGCCTGGTCGTCTCGGGCGCGGCGCCCGCCGAGTTCCTCGGCGTCGGGCTCTGGGAGGGGGCCGGGGCGGTGCTCACCGGCCTGGCGCTCTGGCGCGAAGGCCGCCTGCTCCCGGAACGGCGAGCAGGCGGCGAATGAGGATCCCTCGTCAGGTGCGCGCGGTGGTGCCGTCCCGGCGCTCCTGGAGCCGGTCCTCCCGGTGACGACCGTCGGGGTGCCCGGCAAGGTGCCCGTCGGGGCGCCCGTCCGGGTGACCGTCACGGTTGTGGTCGCGGGCCACGAGCCGGTCGCTCGCCGCCGGCTGGATGGGCTGCACGTCCGGCTGGGCGGTGTGCTCGTCCTCCAGCTTGCGCTGCAGGGCTCGCTTCTCCTCCTCCAGCCGCGCGACGCGGGTGTCGGCCTCGTGGCGGGCCTTGCGGATCTCCCGGCGTCTGGCGGTCGCCCGGCGGCCCCCAGAACTGATCATCGAGATGCCCAGGAGCAGTACGGCGGCGACCACCGCCCCGCCGATGAACATCTCCAGGTGGTTGGCGGCGACGGTGTAACCGAAGGCGCTCAACGTGACGTCGGACATGGCGGTCGAGTTGACCGCGACAAAGGCGATGGTTCCGGCGGCAGCCAGAACCAGCAGCACTCCCAGAACTAACATGATGCACTCTCTCCCTGTCGTCAGAGCGAGCGCCAGCTACCCGGCGGTGGCCTCACGAAACCCGCCGATCAGCTCCTCGATCGCGGCCACGGACATCGAGCCCGGCCGCAGCCGTTCGCGGGCGGCACGGTTGGCCTCGCGCTGCAGCACCTCGTTCACCGGGGCCGCGATGCCGAGCCGGCGGGCCAGCAGCACGATCTCCCCGTTGAGGTAGTCGGCCTCGATCGAGCCGGTGCCGCGGGCCAGGCTCTGCCACGACGAGCCGCCGCCGCGCGCCAGGCCCTCGATCGGCCGCAGGTCGACGCGGTCGCCGCGGATCTCGGCCTCCTCCTCGCGGCTGGGGAAGGCGATCCCGGCCGCGCGCAACACCTCTTCGCCCTCCGCGCGGGCCTGTGCGGCCAGGCCGGCGATGCTCTCGTCGTGCCCGCAGAGCGCTTCGACCGCGTTGCCCAGGTTGCTGAGGAGCTTGCCGTACTTGAAGCGCATCACGTCAGGGCCGGCCGGGGCCACGAAGCCGCTCTTGGTCAGGTCGGCCGAGACCTGCTCGGCGAGTTCGTCCACACCCTGTGGATAACGGCCGAGCTGGAGGAGGCCGGAGTGCGGCCAGCCGTAGGAGGCGACCAGGCCCGGTTCGAGATGGGCGGCGGGCAACCACACGCACACGCCGTAGACGCGGGGGAAGCGCCGCAGCACCATCTCCTCGTTGGCCACGCCGTTCTGCGCGCAGAAGACCGGCAGGTCGCGCGGCCAGGCGTCGAGGGCGGCGAGGGTGTCCTGGGACTTGGTGGCCACCACCAGCACGTCGCCCTCGCGAGGGTCGACCGGCCGGTCGGTGGCGGGAATGGGCAGCAGCTCGTCCGACTCGGGGGTCATCAGGCGCAGTCCGGTCTCCCGCAGCGCGCTCAGATGCGCGCCGCGGGCGACGAGCAGAACGTTCTTGCCGGCCTGGAAGAGCCGTCCGCCGATGGTGCCGCCGACGGCTCCGGCCCCGATGATGATGTAGCGCACCAGCCGAATCTACTTCGCGAGCGCGACCGCCGCGGGCAGCGGGTGGGCGGTGCGCCCACGCTCACGGAAGATGGTCTTGAGCACCCGCCAGCCGTCGCGGACGGCGTGCAGGTTGCTCTCGCCGTGCAGGCGCGAGCGCTCCATGCTGGGCACCTCGGTGATGAGCAGGCCGGCCTGGGCGGCCCGCACGTTCATCAGCGTCTCGATCTCGAATCCGTCGCAATCGAGGGCCATCGCGTCGAGGTGGTGCCGCCAGAAGGCGTTGTAGCCGTAGCACAGGTCGGTGTAGCGCGTGCCGTACAGGGCGTTGGTCAGCCCGGTGAGCACGCGGTTGCCGAGCGAGCGGATCGGGCTGATGTCTTCGGACCCGCCACCGGCCAGGTAGCGCGAGCCCTTGGCGAAGTCGGCGCCCTCGACGAGGGCGGCGACGAACGCGCCGATCTCCCGGCCGTCGGTCGAGCCGTCGGCGTCGATCATCACGATGATGTCGCCGCTCGCGGCGGCGAAACCCTCGATCAGCGCGTTGCCCTTGCCGCGCCGCGTCTGGGTGACGACCCGCAGGTCGGGCCGGAGCCGGCGCGCGACGGCGACGGTGTCGTCGGCGGAGTTGCCGTCGACGAGGATCACTTCGTCCACCCAGGAAGGCAGGGTGGCGAACACGTGGGGGAGGTTGGCGGCCTCGTTCATCGCGGGGACCACGATGCTGACGGTGGGCGAGGACGTTCTGCTCATGGCCCAACGATGCGGGAGAGCCCCTGCAAGCGGCTTGACGCTCCCTTGCATGAGGCCCGGCCCTATCAATGATCAACTGTCCTGAGCTGGACACCATTGATCGATGCCCGCTCTTGACATCACTGTGCAGAAATGCCTGGCCTGATAAGATCGCGAACCCGGTCCGCCCCCGCGGCCAGCAGCAACGTGGGCAGCCGCGGCCCGGTGTCGCGCCCGATCAGCCGCTGGTAGACGAGCACGAAGAAGGCCCGCTGGGCCGCCTTCAGCTCGGGCGTGGCCGGGGCGTCGGGCGCCAGGCCGGCCATGACCTTCGGCACGCCGTACACCAGCGCGGTCAGCCCCTCCGGCGACCAGTGCTCGTCGAGCCCGTCGGTCAGCAGGCGCAGCGCCTCCCGCTCCTGCTCGGTGAGGGGCTCGGTGGCCGGTTCGGCGCGCAGCCGGGTGCGCTCCTCCTCGGGCAACTGCGTCTCGGCCCAGCGGCGCGCCTTGTCGAGCCGCGGCCGCACCTCTTCCAGCGTGGGCACGCCCAGGTCGCGCAGGATCCGCCCGAGCTGCCGCTCCTCGCCGGTGGTGATGTCGGAGATCGAGGCCAGCGTGCGGTACGGCACCGCCGTCGGGGTCAGGTCGAGCGAGTGCACCGCCCGCTGGTGCGCGGCCAGGTCGGCGGGCAGAGCCCGGCCCTCGGCCACCTTGCGCCCGAGCGCGTCCCACTCGTCGTAGAGCCGGTGGATCTCCTGATCGAAGGCGACGTTGAAGGACTGGTTCGGCTTGCGCCGCGCGTACAGCCAGCGCAGCAGCGGCGCCTCCATGATCTCCAGCGCGTCGGACGGGGTCGGCACGCCGCCCTTGGAGCTGCTCATCTTGGCCATGCCGGTGATGCCGACGAAGGCGTACATCGGGCCGATCGGCCGCTCGGCGGCGAAGACCTTCTCCACCACCTCCTTGCCGACCACCCAGGCCGAGCCGGGCGAGTGGTGGTCGACGCCGGAGGGCTCGAAGATCACGCCCTCGTAGGCCCATCGCATGGGCCAGTCGACCTTCCAGACCAGTTTGCCCTGGTCGTGCTCGGCCAGCCGTACGCTCTCGCCGAAGCCGCACGCGCAGGTGTAGGCCAGCTCGGTGCTCTCGTCGTCGTAGGCGGTGACGGTGGTCAGGTCGCGGCCGCAGTCGGCGCAGTACGGGCGGTAGGGGAAGTACCGGGTGACCTCGGCGGTGCGGTACTGGGCGAGGATCGCGTTGATCGTCTCGCGGTGCCGCATGGCCAGCAGGATCTGCTCGCGGTAGGCCCCGCTGGTGTACTGCTCGCTCTGGCTGATCGCGCGCACCTCGACGCCGAGCTCGGCCATCGCGGCGGTCATCGGCGCCTTGAAGTGCTCGGCCCAGCTCTCGTACGGGCTGCCCGGCGGGGCGGGCACGGCGGTGTACGGCTTGCCGACGTGCTGCTCCCAGGACGGGTCGATGCCCGCCGGCACCTTGCGGAAGCGGTCGTAGTCGTCCCAGGACAGCAGGTGCACGCAGTCGTGCCCCCGCCGCCTGATCTCCTCGGCCACCAGGTGCGGCGTCATGACCTCGCGCAGGTTGCCGAGGTGGGTCGGCCCCGAGGGGCTCAGCCCCGAGGCGCAGACGATGGGTTTGCCGGGCGCACGGCGCTCCGCCTCGGCGACGACCTCATCGGCAAGCTTCGAGACCCAGTCCATCGGGCTATTGTTGCGCAGCCCCTTCCTCCGCAGGCACGCAGACGGTGATACCCGCGGGCAGGATCTCCGCCTCCAGCCGGTCGGCGGTGCCCCGGGCGCCGCCGTCGAGCTCGTAGGTGCGCGGCTCGGCGAGCTTGATCGTGGCCTTGCGGGCGCGGGTGATGCGCACGAACGGGGACTCGTCGGAGCGGCCGGTGGCCATCTGGGCCAGCAGCCGGCCCCACTCCAGCTTGCTGCGCGCGGTGGTCACGCCGATCTCCAGCCAGCCGTCGTCGGGCCTGGCGTCGTCGAAGGCCTCGATGCCGCCGGTGATGGTGCCGACGTTGCCGAGCAGCACGCAGCTCGCGTCACCCTCGAACCACTTGGTGCCGTCCACCTTGATCTTGGTCGGGGTGGTCGAGCCGCCCGCGTGCCGCAGTCCGGTCCACATGTAGGCCAGCCGGCCCATCCGCTCCTTCAGCCCCCGGTCGGCGTCGGCGATCATCTCGGCGTCGAAGCCGACCCCGGCCATGACCGCGAAGTGCTCGCCGTTGAGCCGGCCCAGGTCGAGCCGGCGCCGCTCGCCCTCGAAGCCGATGCGCACGGCCTCCTCCATGTCCTCGGGGACGCAGAGGTTGCGGGCCAGCAGGTTGGCGGTCCCGGCGGGGACGATGGCGATCACGGCCTTGCTGCCGGCCAGCGCGTCCACGCACCGCTGCACCATGCCGTCACCGCCCCAGACGAAGATCAGCTCGGCGCCGGCCTTGAGCGCCTTCTTGGCCTGCTTGGGGGCCTTGCGGCTCTTGGGCACCTCGTACCACAGCAACTCGCCGACCTCACGTTCGGTGATCCGCACCCGGAGCTCGTCCAGGCCTCCGCCGAGCGTCTTCTTCTGGTGGGCGATGACGGCAACCTTTTTCATGGGCCCCGCACTACCCGGAGAGCTGAAAACTATTTGCAGCCCCAGCAGGAGTGAAGCAGGATTCCGGCATGATCAGGGTCGAGGGGTTAACCAAGGTCTTCCGCCGGCCACGCACCTTCTCCGGACCCTTCGGCACGGTACGCACCCTGTTCACCCGCGTGTACGAGGAGAAGACCGCCGTCGACGGCGTCGGCTTCGAGCTCGACCGCGGCGAGGTGGTCGGCTACCTGGGCCCCAACGGCGCCGGCAAATCTACGACGATCAAGGTCCTGACCGGGATCCTCACCCCGACGAGCGGCACCGTCGAGGTCGACGGCCTGATCCCGTGGCGCGACCGCGCGGCCAACGCCCGCAACGTGGGCGTCGTGTTCGGCCAGCGCAGCCAGCTCTGGTGGGACCTGCCGCTGATCGAGTCGTTACGCCTGGTCGGCTCGCTCTACGACGTGCCGGCCCCCCGCTTCGAGTCCTCGTTGCGCAAGCTGCGCGACCTGCTCGGCCTCGACCCCTTCCTCGACACCCCGGTCCGCCAGCTCAGCCTCGGCCAGCGCATGCGCGGCGACCTGGCCGCCGCCGTGCTCTACGAACCGCCCCTGCTCTACCTCGACGAACCGACCGTCGGCCTCGACGTCCTGGCCAAGGAAGCGGTCCGCGAGTTCGTCACCGAGACCAACCGCACCGGCGACACCACGGTCATCCTCACCACGCACGACCTGGCCGACGTCGAGGCGCTGTGCCGGCGCATCATCCTGATCGACCACGGCAAGGTCATCTTCGACGGCGCCATCGAGGCCCTCGTGGACGAGCCGCGCCGGCTCGTGGTCCAGCTCGACGCCGGTCCGGAGGAACTGCGCGGCGTACGGCGGGCCGAGGACGGCAGCTACACCTTCCCCATCCGCGACGACCTGCCCGCCCTGATCGCGGAGATCACCGGCGCGCACACCATCCGCGACATGGCGGTCATCGAACCCGACCTGGAAAGCGTGATCAAGAGGATCTACACCCGATGATCCGCGTCGGCTTCCGCATGGCACTGGCCTACCGCAGCAGCCTGGTCATGACGGTGATCGCGCTCATCGCCCAGGTCTTCCTGCTCCGCATGATCTGGACCAACGTCTACGGCGGCTCCCACCTCGGCTTCACGCTGGAGGAGCTGCTGGCCTACCTGACCCTCGCCAACCTCCAGGGCTTCGCCACCCAGATGGTCGTCGGCCGGATCGTCGCCTGGCGGGTCGGCTCCGGCACCGTCTTCTTCGACCTGGCCCGGCCGGTCGGCTACCTGCGGCAGATGACCGCCTTCCAGGTGGGCAACACCGCCGCCTCGCTGCTCATGCTCCTGCCGGTGATCCCGGTCGTGCTGCTGGTCGGCTCGGTCACCGCGCCGGCCGACCTGCCCGGCTACCTCGCCAGCCTGCTGCTCGGCTACCTCATCGCGGTCGAGCTCGCCCTGCTGGTCAGCATGATCAGCTTCTGGACCCTGGAGATCGGCGCGGTGCAGTTGCTGTTCCAGTTGGTCAGCCGGTTCTTCGCGGGGGCCATGGTGCCGCTCAGCTTCTTCCCCGGCTTCCTCGGCGTGCTGGCCGACGTGTTGCCGTTCAAGTACCTCGGCTTCGTGCCGGCCGGCCTCTACGTCGGCCACCTGACCGACCTGCCGCGCGTGCTCGCGGTCGAGGTGGCCTGGGTGCTCGGGTTGTGGGGTCTGCTCGCGCTCACCTGGTCGCGGGCCCGGCGGCGGGTGGTGATCCAGGGTGGCTGAGCTCCGCCGTACCCTCCGGTTGTACTGGGTCCTGCAGCGCGCCAGCGTGCGCGGGGCGATGCAGTACCGCGCGAACGCCTACATCGGCATGCTCTGCGGCGCGGTCTGGCAGGGCGCCGGCTTCGCCTTCATCTGGGTCGTCATGCACACCTTCCCGGCACTGGGCGGCTGGACCCTCGGCGAGGTGGCCTTCCTGTACGGCTTGCGCCTGACCGCGCACGGCGTGGCGATGATCCCGCTGTTCAACGTCGGCTCGCTGGAACAGCTCGTCCGCGAGGGGACCTTCGACCGCTACCTGCTGCGCCCGCTCGACCCGCTGGTGCAGATCATGGGCAGCCGCCTCGGGCTCAGCCAGGCCGGCGACCTCGCGGTGGGCGTGGCCCTGCTGGCGGTCGCCGGCGGCACGGCCGGCGTCGAGTGGACGCCCGGGCTGATGCTGTTCGCGCTCACCGCGATCGTGGGCGGCGCGTTGATCGAGGGGGCCTTCTACCTCGGGCTCTCCTCCTTGTCGTTGCGGCTGCTCGACACCTTCGCCCTGCGGGTCTTCGTGGACGAGATGTTCAGCAAGTTCGGCTCCTACCCGATGAAGGTCTTCGGCGGGGTCACCGAGTGGCTGCTGACCTTCGTGCTGCCGGTGGCCTTCGTCGCCTACCTGCCGGCCGCGGTGATCCTCGACAAGTTCGCGCATCCGCTGGCCTACGCCTCACCGCTGGTGGGGCTGGCGCTGTTCTGGCTGGCGCACCGCTTGTGGCGGGGACAGCTCAAGCACTACCAGAGCGTCGGGAGCTGAGCTCGGTGAACAGCTCCTCCCACAGCGGCGTCACCTGCTCGGTCGAGTAGGCCCGCGCGGTGGCCGCCGCCGCGGCGCCCATCCGCAGCCGCAGCTCCCGGTCGCCCATCAGCAGGTCGAGCGCGGCGGTCAGGCCGGCCACGTCCTCCGGCGGCACCAGCAGGCCGTCCACGCCGTGGGTGAGCACGTCGCGCGGCCCGGTCGGGCAGTCGAAGGAGACGACCGGCAGGGCGTGCGTCATCGCCTCGATCATCGCCATCGGCAGGCCCTCGAAGCGGGAGCTGAGGACGTAGATCGCCGACTTGGCCAGATGCTCGTCCAGCCGGCCGGTCGAGCCCATGAGGCGGATCCGCTCGGGGTCGCCGATCAGCGCCTGGAGCTGGTCTCGGCGCGCGCCGCTGCCGTAGATGCGCAACTGCCAGCCGGGATGCCGCTCGGCGGCCTGGGTGAAGGCCGGGATGAGCAGGTCGAAGCCCTTCTGGGTGACCAGCCGGCCGACCGCGACGACGGTGCGGTGCTCCTGCGCGGAGTGCTTGTTGTCCACCGAGTGCACCGCGTTGGGGATGCGCACCACCCGGATGCCGGGGAGCAGGCCGTGGTACTCCTCCTGGTTGGCCTTGGTCAGCACCTGGACGGCGTCGAGCCGGCCGTAGTACTTGGCGATCTCCTGGCGCACCGGCTCGCGGTAGGCGGTCAGGCTCATGTGCTCCTGCGCCACCCGCACCACGCGCGCCGAGCCGCGCCGGGCGGAGATCAGGTTCAGGGCCGGGCGGGTGGTGACCAGGATGCCGTCGCGCAGGCCGGAGACGTAGTCGATCACGGCGCGCTCGACCCGCTCGGTGAACCAGTCGGCGGCGAACTCGCCCCTCGGCACCACCCGGCCGCGCAGCTTGCGCCAGGCCCGGCGGCTCAGCGAGTCGGGCTCCACGCCGCCGCGCTGGTCGACCAAGGCGCTGCGGCGCACCCGCGGGTCGAGCTTGAAGCGGGCCTCGTCGCGGCGGCGCACCACGCTGACCACCTCGACCTCGTGGCCCCGCGCGGCCATGGCGTTGGCCTGGTTGGTCACCGTCCTGATCGTGCCGCCGAGACCGTAGGCGTGCAGCAGCAGGTAGCGGATCTTCATGGCAGGTATCCCCAGCGCTTGCAGATCGGGTGGAGCGGCTCAGGGACCTCGGCCGGGTCCGGCAGGTCGCGGCCCGGCTGCACCCGGCCCGAGCGGATCTTGTCCTTCCAGTCGCCCAGGCCCTTGGTGATCACGGCTTGCTCGCCGTACTCCAGCATCTGGGGTTCGAAGGCCAGACCGAGGTGGTCGCAGATGACGCGGAGCTGGGCTTCCGGGTCGGCGACGAGATCCTCGTAGCGGATCGTGGGGCCGGTCAGCGCCTTGCGGGCGCGCTCGACGGCCTTCATGTACCGCAGCGCGTCGGTGACCGCCTCCTCGGGGCTGCGCCGGTCGGGGCTGGCCTCCTGCCAGGAGGCGGCGATCGAGGCCGGATGGCGGATCAGGAAGACGAAGCGGGCGTCCGGCCAGCAGGTGGCCAGCCGCTCGAAGGCGAAGGCGTTGGCCGGGGTCTTGTCCACGATGTACTGCTTGCCGCTGCGGAGCAGTTCGCGGTGCAGGACCCGGTCCCAGAGCAGGTGTTCCAAGTCGGCGCGGTTGTGGCCGAGTTCGCGCATCGCGCGTTCGCTCAGCGAGGTGCCGAAGCCGACGGTCAGCCGGCGGACGTGCAGTTCGTGGGGGGCGTGAAGCTGCGAATGGGCGTTGAGCATCGCGCGCAGCAACGTCGAGCCAGACCGGACCGGACAGAGCAGGAAGATCGGCGCGTCGAGCAGGCGGTCGGTCTTGGGATCGGCCGGGCGGCGGTACTCGGCCTCCGGGGGCGCCTGCTGCGACTCCTCCGTATTTCCTACTCGATTTACGTGAAATCCGGTATATCTGGCAAGCGCCTTATTGAGCTTTCGCTGCCAATTCATGCCGAGGCACGGTACCCGTTCTTCCTGGTAGTTCCCTGGGAGCTATACCGATACTGTGCACTGACGGGAGAATTCCTGGGAGTTCTCTGGGAGTTTTCCGGAATTAAGCGCAGTTATAGGGGCCGATGCACCCGTTGTGACGTTAGTGCTACTCGCGGGGTGGCAGAAGACAGGTATGCGTATCGCCGCCGTGGACACGGTCGTTCCCGATCACCGCTACTCCCAGGCCGAGCTGACCGAGGCGTTCGCCCGGCTGAGCTCGGCCGACCACGGGCTGTTGCGGCGCTTCCACGAGGCCACCCAGATCACCGGGCGCTCCCTGGCGCTGCCGCTGGAGGACTACGAACGGCTCGACGGCTTCACCGCGGCCAACGACCAGTACGTCACCCACGCCCTCGACCTGGCCGAACGGGCGGTCAAGGAGGCGCTGGCCCGCAGCGGGACCGCCCCCGAGCAGATCGACCACCTGGTGTGGTGCTCCTCGACCGGCGTGGCCACCCCGTCCCTGGACGCCCGGCTCGCCCAGCGGGTCGGGCTGCGGCCGGACGTCAAGCGGGTCCCGGTCTTCGGGCTCGGCTGCGCGGGCGGGGCGGCCGGCCTCGCCCGGATGAACGACCTGCTGCTCGGCCATCCGCTGCAGGCCGGGCTGGTCGTCTGCGTCGAGCTGTGCTCGCTGACCGTGCAGCGGGAAGACACCTCCGTGGCCAACCTGGTGGCCAGCGGGCTGTTCGGCGACGGAGCCGGCGCGGTGGTCGCCTGGGGCGACGAACGCTCACCCACCACACCCGACCAGGCCGTGGGCCCGTCGGTGATCGCGACCCGCAGCCGGCTCTACCCGGACACCGAGCGGATCATGGGCTGGGAGGTCGGCGAACACGGCTTCCGCATCGTCCTGGCGGCCGACCTGGTCGAGCTCGTCGAAGCCGAACTCGCCGGCGACGTCACCGGCTTCCTGGCCGACCACGGCCTGTCCCCGGCCGAGGTCACCTCCTGGGTCTGCCATCCCGGCGGCCCCAAGGTCATCGAGGCCATCGATCAGGTCCTGTCCCTGCGGCCGGGCGCGCTCGACCTCACCTGGCACTCGCTGCAGGCCATCGGCAACCTGTCCTCGGTGTCGGTGCTCAACGTTTTGCAGGAGACCATCGCCCGCCGGCCCGGCGAACCGGGCGAGCACGGCCTGCTCATGGCCCTCGGCCCCGGCTTCTCCGCCGAGCTGGTGCTGCTGCGGTGGTGAGCTACCTGGTGCTGATCGGGCTGGTCGGCGTCGAACGGCTGGCCGAGCTGGTCGTCGCCCGGCGCAACCTCGCCTGGGCCCGTGCGCGGGGCGGCATCGAGTACGGCCGCTCCCACTATCCCGGGATCGTCCTGGCGCACGTCGCGCTGCTGGTCGGCGCGCCCCTGGAGGTCTGGCTGCTGGACCGGCCGTTCCTGCCGTGGCTCGGCTGGCCGATGCTCGCCCTCGTCGTCCTGGCGCAGGCCCTGCGCTGGTGGTGCATCACCACCCTCGGGCACCGGTGGAACACCCGCGTGATCATCGTGCCCGGGCTGCCGCTCGTCTCGGCCGGGCCCTACCGGCTGCTGCGTCACCCCAACTACGTCGCCGTCGTCGTGGAGGGGCTGGCGTTGCCGCTCGTCCACACCGCCTGGCTCACCGCGCTGCTCTTCACGCTCGCCAACGCGGCGCTGCTGGCCGTACGCATCCGGGTGGAGAACCAGGCCCTCTCGACCGCCTAGCCGAATCTGTCGGCCGGCTCCGGCATACTGATCGCCCCCGGATCAGAGAGCCTCCCGATGCCCCACCTCCTGCGGCACCTCGACGACCTGCTCGACATCGAGTACGGCAAGCTGGGCCTGCTGGGCGCCGCCCTCGACCCCTGGCGTTGCCCGAGCGGCTACCACTACGAGGCGCCCGTCCGCCTCGAAGCCTGGGACGCCGACCCGGGCCCGCCCACCTCCTGGCTCCCGGCCCGGCAGGGCACCTTCGTGGCCGACACCGGCGTCATCCAGCCCGCCTCCACGCTGGAGAGCCCGGGCCGGCCCTTCCTGATCGGGCCGCCGCTGTTCGAGTACGGCTTCGCCGCCTACTACCGGCCGGTTCCCGACGACGAGGCCGAGAGCTGGCTGCTGCGCTTCTGGCCGATCCGCGACGTCTTCGACCCGGCCGTGCACGCGCGTCCGCTCCCGTACTTCTACCGTGGCGTCCACGGCCAGAGCGTCGACCTCTCCGAGGCCGACCTCGCCCCGCGCCCCTCGGGCGTCGCGCCTCCGGTCCCGGTCTCCGTGGCCGCCGACTGGGTCACCTCCCGCGACACCCCCGGCGGCCGTCCCCGCCTGAGACCCGGCGCCCTGCTGCCGGAAGCGGTCTACGACCTGTCCCCGGCCGCCCGCGAGGACTGGCTGCGCCGCGAGGCCGACGCCGACCGTATCGCCATGGCCCTCTGCCGGCCCGGCGACCACGTCTACACCGTCGCGGCCGACACCCACTCCCTGCCTCCCGGGGTGGCGCGCCGGCTGTGGCGCTGGGAGACCGACTACCTCGACGGGGCGCCCCCGCCGGCCGTCGACCCCACCTTCACCGCCGGCCGGCAGGTTCACGTCACCGACCCCTTCACCCGGCGGATCCTCGTCTCCGCCGTCGTCACCGTCCTGCGCACCGACCCCGACCGTGCCCGCTACGACGGCGCCTTCTACCTCGTCCGTGACGCCGAACCCCACGAGGCCGCCCGGGTCCTGTGCGCCGAGGCCTACTGGGCCGAGGACCCCGCCCACCGCGCCGCCCTGAACGCCCTGGCCCGCGACAAGATCGCCCAAGCCTGGGCCGCGCGGGAGGTGAGTGGCGGCGGGTCATGAACTACGCGTTGGCTCGTGTGGATCTCGCGGCTCCCCACGCTGAGACGGCTCCCCGCCTTGAGCCGGTTCCCGCCCTGAGACGGCTCCCCGCCTTGAGCCGGCTCCCCGCCTTGAGCCGGCTCCCCGCCTTGAGCCGGGCGCCCGCTGGCGGCGCTAGGCCGCCCGCCGGATCGGCCGCCACATGCCCACCCGGACCGCCACCCCCGGCGAGAAGTGCACCACCGGAGGATCGTCGGACAGCCCCTCCGCCAGATCCTGCCGCAGGCTGACCACCCTCGCCTGGTGCAGCGGCCACGGCCGATGCTCCACGTCGGCGCACGCCAGCACCCCGGCCACCTCGGTGTACAGCCGATACCGCTCGGTCAGGAAGGTAGCCAGCGCGTCCTTGTCCCCCAGAGCCGACCCGATCTCCACGTCCGCGTCGCACCTGGCCCCCGGCCGCCCCGGCCACCGGCGCAGCGACCGGTAACTCATCCGGTCCCCGTCCAGCCGAGCCGACATCTCCGCCCACCGATACGGCAACCAATACCCCGCCCGCCCCCCGAGCACGGCCGACAACATCCCCGCCTCCAGCGACAGGAACCACACCCCCCGCCGCCCCTGCGCATCCCGCACATAGGTCCGTACGTTCGTCTCCGGGAACCGCGCCAGCCCCGGCCGGATCGTCGTCACGAACGGCGTCACCCCCAGCCACGCCGTCCCGTCGAACGTCTCCACCTCCAGCCCGTGCGGCACCCGGAAGCGCTCGGCGGGCACGGGCCAGTGCAGGAAGCTGATGGTGGTCCACCGGTGGAACATCACCGGGAGCAGGACCTTCGGGATGTCCACCCTGGTGGCCTCCCCGAATTCGCGCAGACCATGCCGTTGGCCGGCTTTCGGCTCGGCTGTGGGTCGTCGGCGGTTGGGCGTCATCGAGGCCGGTAGCAGCATCGTTGCCCGGTCTCCACCGTGGCGCGCAGCTCCTCGCCGATCAAGTGGTCCGCTTCGGTGATGCGGGACAGTGCCCGGCGGATTGCTTTCCCGACGGCGATCCTGGCCCGTTCGCCGTCATCGGTGAATCGGCGGGCACGCCCGGCCAAACCGGTGGCCGCGGCGAGCTCCGCGACCAGCCAGTCATGTTCCAGCCGCAGTACCGCCGCCCGTTCGGCGTCGTTCAACGGATCGTGGTTGTCCAGCTCGGCCACCAGGTCCCGGAGACGGTCCTTGTACGCGCGTTCGGCCTGCTGATCCAGCACAGGCTGGGCCGACATGGGTGCCGCTGCCTCGCCGTACGGCTTGCGCAAGGTCTGGAGGGCGGTGAGGTCGAGGGCGTGGATCTCCTGCCCGGGGTTGGCGATGAGGACCGCGAGGTGTTGGAGGCCGACACTGTTGTCGACCGCCACGGTGCGTCCACCCAGCTCGATCAGCCACTGACGACCGTGCCGCCGACAACTCGCCGCGGTGACCTCACGCGGGCTCGCGGGTGGCGCGGTGACCGTACCGGGGCGCCTGGGCGGAGCGGTGACCGTACGAGGGATGACGGTGACCGTGCCGGGGCGCGTGGTTAGCATGGGCCCGCTGGGCCCGTCCCACCTCGCCAGCCACCAGCGGGTGGCGCGCCGGCTCTCCTTCGTCCAGCTCATGGGGCGGCCGCGCGCAACGTCGCCTCGATCTGCGGCCAGGGGAGTCCCGGTGGCAGGGCGACCATGGTGACATCCACGGCGGCGTCCCATGGCTTGAGCTGTTCCCGCACGTCGGCCGCTGTGCCGTAGGCAGTGAACTCGTCCAGGAGGATCTGCGCCGCGTCGGGCACCACCCCCAGCCCCCGGTTGGCGGCCGAGTTGGCGGCTCGGACGAGGTCGACCTCCGCCTCCAAGCCCTGTGAGGAGACGAGGCGTGGATAGACCTCACCCATGGCCGCCAGATAGAACGCCGTACAGGCCGCAGCGACGACACGGGCAGAATCGACATCCGCGTCAACGACAGTGAACGGCCCCGCCGCCACCGTGAGCGGCCTCGGCTGTCGAGGGGCGGCCTGGGCGTCCGCGTCGGTCCCGGTGTCCTCGGTGGTCCGGAGGGCTGCGACGGTTCGGCGGTGCCTGATCTCGGCGGCCAGCTCGCGGCAACGGTCCCGGCGCAGGTAGATCGAGGACCAGCCGTCAGCCTGCTCGGCGGCCACCCGAATGGTCTGCTCCCCGGTGGCGGCGATCCAGATCGGCAGGTCCGCAACCGCCGGCTGCCCCAGCCGTAACCCCCGCGCCGCCACCCGATCCCCCGACCCGGCCGTCTCTCCTACAGCCTCGTGAACGGCGGCCTCTCGTACGGCAGGCCGGGCCCGCCCACCCGCCAGCAGCCCCCGCACCTCGGAAGCAACCCGCCCCAACCGCTCCGCCGGCCGAGCGAAGGGCATGGCATGCCACCCCTCCACCAACCGCCGGCTACTGGCCCCCAGCCCAAGCACGAACCGCCCCCCGGAGATCTGGTGCAGTGTCGCAGCCGCCATGGCGATGGTCCCGGGCGTACGCCCCCACACCGACAACACCCCACTGGTGAGCTTGATCCGCCGCGTCCTGGTAGCGATCTCAGCCAGCAGAACGGTCGAATCCAACCCCCACCCCTCAGCCACGGAGAACACTTCATAACCAAGCTCGTCCGCCAGCACAGCCATGCGAACGATCACCTCACGCCGAACCTCCATCGGCGTCGTCGCCACGCCCCGCCGTACACCCGCCACCCCGTCACCCCCGTGAGCACGCCCGCCATCCATGCCACGAAGCTACGAGCATCCCCACCCCGGCCGAATCGGCCGTTCTACCTACGCCACGGCCCCGCCGTACCCCTCCGCCCGGAAACTACCTACGCGACAGCCGCTGCTCGCTCGCCCAAACGGCCATCTGGGCCCGGGACCGGACGCCCAGCTTGGCCCGCACATGCTCCACATGCGCGTCGACCGTCCGCACGGACACCCCCAGCACCCGGGCGATCGAGGCATTGGTCAGCCCCTCAGCGATGAGATCCACCACTTGGACCTCCCGCTCAGTGAGCCCGCCCCCACCAGAAGCCGGCCGCAACCCACCCTGATCGCCGAGAAACGCCAGGATCGTCGAGGCCGCTCCCTCGAAACCTTCGGCGTAGATCGGCTGCATCCGCCCCTCCAACGCCACGAACTGCGCCCCGGGAATCAGCGAAGCCAGCTCCCGCCCCAGCTCGAAGGGCACCGCCCGGCTACCCCGCCGATGCATGACCAGCGTCGGCGCCTGCACCTCCGACAGCAGATACCGCACATCGATGCGGTAGAACATGTCCAGCAACGCCGCAGCAGTCTCGGCCGTCGCCGCAGCCCGCTGCAGCCGCGCGAACGCGTCGGTCAGTTCAGCCGAAGCGCCAGGCAACCAGACGTCGGCGAGCACCCGCGACCCCATACCCCAGTGCGCGCCGATCAGCGACAGGATCGACTGCCTGACCGGCTCCGGCGCAAGATCCTCGCCCCGCGCGCAACTGCCGTACAAGAGCAACGACGCGACAGCGTCGGGATGGCGTACGGCATGCGCAGCCGCCACCTGCCCGCCCTCACACGACCCGAACAGGCTGTAGCGCTTGAGCCCAAGCTGCCCGATCAGCGCACCAAGCACCTCAAGCTCGGACTCAAGGGTGAACTCCGCCCGCCCCCGGTCCGACAGCCCACATCCCAGCTTGTCGTACCGGATCACCGTGTACCGCCGGGCCAGCGCCTCGACGAACCCGCGGTGAGCCGGCACATCCCAGACCAGCCCCAGATGCGACACCCAGCCCAGGAGATACACGAGCGGCGGGCCGCTGCCGACGACCGAGTAGGCGACGCGGCCACGTGGCGTGGAGGCGAACCTGACTGCCTGCTTCACCCTGACCAGCATGCCACCGGGCTCGCCCGCTGTCACAGGTCAGATGTCGCCCCGTCGCGCGGTGCGCCGGAGCGCGCTCTCGTACTGCTCGCGGTCGAACGTGAACGGCCCGAGCGCCCCAAGATCCCAACTGGCCCGATGCCCGTTGCGGAACCCCGACCAGGTGACCGTCTCCTCACCCACCTGCACCTGGGCGGTCAGCGGCCAGCACTCCCACTCCCCGCACGTGCACCCCAGCAGTACGGTGTCACCGTCGTCCAACCACTGGAGCAGGGGCCGGCCGAGGAAGTGCGTGCTGGGCCAGCAGACCTTGTCCCGCTCCGACAGACCTTTGTACGACCCGGCGAGGTCCGGCTTCCCTTCGGCGGTGGCGAAGGGCAGCTCCACGATCCGGACATGCTCCCGGAGGTCCCTCCCGTCGATCAGGATCCTGAGCGGCGGCACCATCTCGAACTGGATGACGTTCACCACCAAACCTTAGGTCAACGCGGCACCGCTATCGCAGACTGTCGCGGACGAACCGGATGAACGACACCCACTCACCCGGCCTGCCGGTGTAGCGGTAGCGCTTCAGGGTCAGGAGCAGCGTCTGCCGCAACGGATGCGGCGACTGCATGATCGCCTCGTTGCGCCGGGCGAGGCGGGTCAGCTCGTCAGGGGTGGGCGGCCGGTTGCTCTTGCGGGCGTTGCAGACGGCGTGGGCCGGCGCGAGGTTCCAGACGGCGTCGAGATCGGTCCCCTCGGAGCCGAGCAGGCGCATGAACGACCACGGGAACACGTGATCCACAGCCACCGGCTCCGCGCCGAGGATGAGCGGCTCCGCGCAGATCAGGCAGCGGCCGTGCTGGAACCCGAGGACGGCCTCGGCGACCCCGGTGACGGGCCGCCGCCGGCGCTTGTCGGTGAGCTTCGAGGTGGCCGCGTCCACCGCGAAACCCTCCGCGACCAGGCTCCGCCCGATCTCCGCGGCGAACGACAGCTCCACGATGCTCCACCGGGCGGCCAGCTCGTCGCGCAGGTTGGGCGTCTGCTCCGCCTGGGCGACGTCCCGCAGATGCGGCGTCAGGCGGACCAGACGGGCCCGCGACGGCCCGGTGACCTCGTAGAAGTGGTGGGGGATCTCCCCGCCGCCGCGCAGGTTGTGGAACTTCCGCATCACCATCGCCGGCATGGACCGGATCGCCGCCGCGAGCAGCAGCTCGGTCGGGCTGCCCTGCCGTACCGACTCCTCGGCCTCGCGCTCGGCGACGCTGAGGAAGTCGGACTCGCCCGCCACCGCGGTGGCGGGCGCCTGCGGGGCGAGCTTGAGGTGGGTGGCCAGGCTCATGCTGTACGGCACAGCCAGCTCGTCCAGCGGGATCTCGGTGCGTCCGGAGGCGGCGGCCGCCAGGAGGGCGTCGCCGAGGGCGAACTTGTAGGTCCGGGAGTTGGCGCCCATCAGCACCGCCATCCGCCAGGACGCCCGCGCGGTCGGTTCCTCGCGGAAGAACTCCGAAGCCATGCGCAGCCGCCTGTCTCGACCCGGACATGCCTAGACAAGGCTAGTCGCGATCACCGACACCCCGAAGCCCGGACTCGATAGGCTCCGCGGAGATTACGGGTCCGCTGGGACGACGAAGGGGCGCAGGCCATGGGCAAGCTGGTTCGCGACAGGATCCCGGAGATCATCCGCCGCAGCGGCGGCGACCCGGCCGTCACCGTGCTGGGCGAGACCGAGTACCGCGCGGCATTGCGGGACAAGTTGTTCGAGGAGGCCGGCGAGCTGGCCGAGGCGACGCCTGAGGAGGTCGCCGGGGAGATCGCGGACGTCCTCGAGGTCCTGCGCGCCCTGGCGGCGGTCCACGGGCATGGCTGGGCCGACATCGAGCGGGTGTCGCTGGCCAAGCGCGAAGAGCGAGGCGGCTTCACCGACCGGCTCTACCTGCGCTGACGGGGCCCTCCTCCAAGTGTGCCGTGCTCACACCGTCAGGCTGAAGCGGCGGCAGACGTGCACGCGGGCGAACTGCTCCCGCAGGGCGGGCTCCTCGGTGAGGGGCGCGTGGAGGAAGGCCGTGATGGGGCGCAGGGGCGGCCGAGGTGTGGCTATCGCTCGGATAGGTTCGGCCGGGTCGGTGTAGTAGTTGGCGTAGACGTGCAGGTAGTGGCTGTCCTCGGTGAAGCCGCGGCTGCGATACCAGGTCAGGGCCGGCGGGTCGTCCCTGGTCCAAGCGTCCAGGGTGGTGATCCCGTGGGCCGCCAGGCGGGTCCGGGCCTCGGTGAGCAGGCGGGTGGCCAGGCCGCGGCGCTGGTGGTCGGGGTGGACGGCGATGGTGTCGATGGTCGCCTGGTCGTGGTCGAGCTCGACGTCCAGGAGGGCTGCGACGTGGCCCGTGGGGTCGACGGCGACCAGCTCAAATCCGGAAATTTCTGGCTTTGCCATACGGACGTCGTCGTAGTAAGCGGTGGACAGAAAGGAGAGGGCCCGGCAGCGAAGCCAGCCGGTCTCATCAGCGGACGTATAGCCACGAACGGTGTAGGTCATCGTGATCCTCAGCAGAGCGGACGGTCAGGGCGAGGGCGCGACGATGACGGATCATGCCGACACTCTGCCCGCCGCCCCGCCCCGCCGACAACGCGATTACCGAAGCCCCCGCAAGGCCCTCGACCCCTGGGTAGCCTGGTCCGGGTGATTGATTTCGCCAACGGCTCCGTGTTCAAGCTCAACCCCTGCAGCCCGGACGAAGTCGGCCCCGCCGTGGCCCCGCTCATGCTGTACGGCGAGCAGATCGTCGCCGCCTTCAAGGCGGTCCGGGACTTCGTCGTCTTCACCGACAAGCGCATCATCGCGGTCAACGTCCAAGGTCTCACCGGTAAGAAACGCGACTTCAGCTCGCTCCCGTACTCCAAGATCCAAGCCTGGTCGATCGAGACCGCGGGATCGTTCGACCTCGATGCCGAGCTGGAGCTCTGGTACAGCGGCCTGGGCCGGGTCCGCTTCGAGTTCAAGGGCAGCTCCGACATCCTCCAGCTCGGCCACATGATCGCGAGCTTCGTGCTGTAGCTCGGGACTGCCCCGAATGTCTAAGATCGCTCCACCCCGAATTGGAGCGTTCTATGGCTATTCGCGCCCTGCTGACCACGGCCGCCCTGCTGACCCTCGTCGCCCATCCCGCCCAGGCCGCGGTCGCCGAGCCCCTCCGCATCACCAAGATCTACTACAACTCCCCAGGCTCCCCGGACTCCGGCAGCCAGGCCAGCCTGAACGGCGAGTACGTGCAGCTCAAGAACGTCAGCAAGGCGAAGATCGACCTCACCGGCTGGACGCTCCACGACAGGACCAAGGACGACGAGCACGTCTACACCTTCGACACCTTCACCCTCAAGCCCGGCCGGACCGTGAGCCTCCGCACCGGCAAGGGCAAGGACACCGCAACCACCCTGTACTGGGGCCGGGGCGGCGAAGGCACCTTCTCCTACATCTGGAACCAAAGGAGCGACACCGCCTACCTGCGCGACACCACCGGCAAACTGCGCGACTCCTGCTCGTACAACTCTCGCGCCGCCTTCAAGATCTGCTGACCGGGCTAACTTCCCCTCACGGCCGCATCGAGGATCGAGTCCAGCGCCCGCTGCGAGGTCTGCAGCTCGCTGATCCGCTCGGCGATCTGGGCGCGTTCGCGGCGTAGATCCTCGATGAAGGCCGGGCATCTGGCCGGAGCCGGCAGGACGTCCTCCTTGCGCAGGCAGTGCAGCACCCTGGCGATGACCGCCGTGGAAACCCCCGCGGCGAGCAGGGCCCGGATGTGCCGCACGGTCGCGATGTCCGCTTCGCCGTACTCGCGGTAGCCGTTACTGAGCCGGACCGGCCCGAGCAGCCCCTGCTCCTCGTAGTAGCGCAGCAGCCGCCGGTTCACTCCGGTCGCGTGGGCCAGGTCGCCGATCCGCATGCCGGTCCTCCCCTTGACCTTCACATCGATGTGACCCCTTACCGTCACGAGTATCACCGATCCAGAAATAAGGGGTATGACCATGTCAGGCGCTGTGATCATCGGTGCAGGTCCGGGCATCGGGCAGGCTGTCGCCCGCCGATTCGCCCGGGAAGGTCTGCCGATCACCCTGATCGCCCGAACCCTGCGCACACCCGACCCGGCCCTCGCCTCCAGCGGTGTACCGATCACCACCTTGCAGGCCGACAGCACCGACCAAACCGCCCTGATCGCCGCCCTCGACGAGGCCACCCGCCAGTACGGCACGCCGGACGTCGTCGTCTACAACGCCGCGATCATCCAGGCCGACGCCCCGGGCGAACTCTCCGTCGCCGGCCACATGGACGCCTGGGCCGTGAACGTCATCGGCGCCCTCAACGCCGCCGCCCACATCGCCCCCGCGATGGCCGCCCGTGGGGGTGGAACGTTCCTCATCACCGGCGGCATGCCCGAGCCCAAACCCCAGTACGTCAGCCTTTCCCTGGGCAAAGCCGCCGTCCGGACGCTGGTCACCCTGCTCGACCAGGAGTACGGCGCGGCCGGGGTGCATGTGGCGAGCGTCACCGTCGCCGGCCCGGTCGCCCCCGGCACCGACTTCGACCCGGACGACATCGCCGAACACTACTGGCACCTGCACACCCAACCCCGAGCCCACTGGACCCACGAGTCCCTGCACGCCGGCCCCTCATCGAAGCCCGGACGAGCCTGAGGGCGGGCTCACCAGGCAATCTCCTCCATACCCAGCTCCCCATCTCCCTGCCAGACCCGCTGTTGCGGCACCTCAAGCCCCCGCCGCTCACCCCGCTCAGGAACCGGCAGCCGCAGAACCGGCCGAAGATCAAGCCGCACAAGCTGCTGATCGACCTGCACGTCGGACATCCCGTCCCCGGTCGCCTTCGTCACCTCATGCCCCACCAACAACCGCTCCCCGCCCGCATCCAGCCGCATCACGACGACCTTCCCCACCGTGGCGCGATAGATCGTCCCGATCGCCGTAGGCCCGTCGTAGAGCACCAGCGACACCACCCTCTCGGCGCCCTGCTCCTCCTCCGTCGCCCAGACCGCCCGCCCACCGGCCAGCCGTACCATCCCGTAGGACGTCAGATCAGGAGGAACCGCCACCTTCCCCCGCACCCCCGTGGCGACATCCAACGTCGGCAGAAACCCACCACCCGCGATGAACTTCTCCCCGTCATCCTTCGTCCCCAACGTCCACGGCGGTTCCGCTCGCGAGGGAAACACCAGCGTCGTCTCGTCCGCCCAGAACAGCCGATACGGATCCTCCACCGGCCACTCCTCGCCCCTCCCGACAACCCCGGCGAACGAGAAGAACCGGTCATCCTCATCCACCATCGTCCGCGCATAAGCGATCTCACCCGCCGGCGATACCGCGATGCTGCGAATCACCCCCTCAACCTGCTCCGACACCGCACCCGCAACCTCCAGGCGCCCCTTGTCATCCATCTCCAGCCGATAGATCCTCGCCCGTGCCCCGCGCGGCCCGGCCCGCCCCTCCTGTGCCCTTTGCCGCACCTCCGTGGCCGCCAGATACGTGCCGGCCTCCGCCCCCCGCGCCACCGTCGTGTACGCCACGAACGCCCCATCCGGCGTAGGAACCCCACCCACCGTCTTGCCCGTGACCAGATCCACGACCACCGGAAACGCGGACCCCATCACGACGTATCGGCCGTCCTCCACCGGAGCAGGCCGCCCGTGGAGCACAACCCACGCCCCCAGCCCAACCAGAACGGCCCCAAGAAGGGCCAACAGCCACTTGGCAGATAAAACCCGCGACAACATGAGGGAGTATTTTGGCCTAAAGCGCTTGTAGCGGGTGCGGGAATCGAACCCGCCTCAAGCGGCTTATGAAACCGCCGGACACACCAGCGTCCTCACCCGCCCGGTGCTGCACCGAGCATGCGCGAACGACTGGATCACCCGCAACACCTTTCCCGGCCGCCATAAACGCTTTGATGGGGGAGCGTTCAGCCCGCTTTCATAGGGCTGCCACCTCGGCCATCCAACGCATGCTCTGGGGTCTGTCCTTCCAGCGTCACCACGGCAGCCTGGTCCTTCTCGACCGCCGCTTCGTCGACCCCAACCCTTTCGACGCCGAACCCGGGCGCCCCATCGCGCTCATCCCCGCCGACCTCACCCGTCTCACGGCTGCGGCGGCCAGACGGCTTGCCGTACCTCGACCGAGGTCCGAAGGGACCGTGCGGTGGCACACCTGGGGCCTCGACCAGGCCGTGCACGAGTGGCGGACCGGACGCGCGGACGGCTCGCGGTGGCGGACCTGGCGCCCTGCCCCTGACGTACGGCACGCAGCGGTGGAGCCCGTCGGCGGCCTCCTCACCTTCCGGGCATCCGCCTCCCTGCTCCGCTGCTGGGCCGTGTACGTGGCCACGATGGGCGACTACGTGCATGACGGCATGTCCTACACCGAACTGGACGGACCTCGCTGGGGGCCGTGTCGCTCCGACGGCGAGGTGCAGACGTTCACCGACTACCGGCAGCGCGTATCCGTGGCCAAGGTGTCGCGCCGCGAGGTGCTGGCCACGGGTCATCTGCCAGGCGGACCGGCGGAGATCCGCCCGCTGGTGTGGAGACGGAACTCCGTCGTCCGGCGCAGGCGAATCCGAGCGTCAGCGTGAACCAGCAGAAGGCCGGAAAATGAACAAGGGCCAGACTCTCAATCCAGAGAATCTGGCCCTTCACCAGGTGGAACCTGGTCGGGTGAGAGGATTTGAACCTCCGGCCCTTCGTCCCGAAGGAATCGAATACACATTCTAATCTTGTGGCGCTGGCCCTGACCTGCATCTGGAGTCCGCTGCCGTCCTGAAACACTCGGGGGTCGTCCGACCTGCGCAGACCTCACGCTGGGGGGCGCCTTCCGATGCGGGAAGGTGTCCTCGCTCAGTCCTTGAGTTCGCCCTCTGGGAGGCTCATGAGGATCATGTCGTGCCCACTTTCCGTGGCGCCGGAATGTGTCCGGGTGCGGCCTTCCTCGACGAAGCCGAGCTGCTCGTAGACCTGGATCGCGGCGGCATTCCCGTCGGCCGCCCACAGGCTGATCCTGTGGAGCCGCATCTTGTCGAAGCCATGACGGCAGATCAGACGCGTTGCCTCCGTGCCGTAGCCCTTGCCCCAGCAGTCCTTCTCGCCGATGTAGATATCGACTCCAGACGGACGTCCTCGTAGGAGTGCGCTGACGTTCCGCGTAGCCCGTGACGGTCTGCGTCACAGGGACGGGATATCCGGTTGCCATCCGAAACGGGTGAGCACCGGCAAGAACACGGCCTGGTCTTCGCCAGCAAGCCGGGACGCCTCTCGACCCGTCCCACGTCCGGCGCGACTTCCGAAACCCCATCAAGGATGCGAAGGGCGTCAACCCGGCTGAGTGGACGCCCAGGGAACTCCGCCACAGCTTCGTCTCACTGCTCTCGGACAGCGGGACCCCGCTGGAGGCAATCTCCCGCCTGGTCGGCCACAGCAGCGCCGCCGCGGCCGAAGCGGTCTACCGCAAGCAGATCCGTCCTGTGCTCCAAGGCGGGGCCGTGGTGATGGACCGAATCTTCGGAGGGAGGGGGAGAGAGATCAATCGCTGAACCCACTTCTGGGATGTCTTCCAGAATGGGTCAGTGGGACAGGTCCGTGAGATCCCAGACCCGGACGCTGCCGTCGCTGCCGCCGGAGACAGCGATTGGCTTACCTTTGAGCATGGTTATGGCGAGCCCGGTGACGGCACCGTGATGACCGGAAAAAGGTGGCAGGAGCGGTTCCATCGTCCGCGGATCCCACACGATCACCGTTCCATCGTCGTGCCCGGTCGCCAGCACTGTACGGGACCCCACCCTTGTGACGATCATGGCCGTGGAGCGGATTCGCAGGGCCTTGCCGTACAGCATGCCTGTCGTGGCGTCCCATAGCCGGATGCTGCCCCAGTCAGGGGCGTACCTACGCCGGGAGAAGATGATGGTCCTGCCGTCGACATGACCGATCGCCAGGGATTCGGCCTCGCCGTCGATGGTGATCGGATTGCCGATCGGTTGGCCGCTGGCCGCGTTCCACAGTCGTACGTGCTTGCCGGTGGCGGTCGCGATGACCTGGCCGCCGGGCGGGCTCCCGATTGCGACGGTCTTCGCTCCGCTCGCGCCGTTGATCGGGCGGGGAAAACCATCCCCCGAGAGGTCCCAGAGCATGGTCTGGTCGCCCTCGATCGGGGCGGCGACGAGGGATCGCTCCGTGGCGAGTTGAGCACCTCCGCCAGGAGGCAGGGCGATGGTCTCGGATATGGCCACTCGCTTGCCTGTCGCCGTGTCGCGGACTGTAAGGCCGTCGATGTCGGCGTAGACGATGACCGACTTTCCATTGCGCGTGGCCGTAGCCACGGGCGCGTCCTCGACGCACGCGCAGGAGATCGGCGTCCGGAATGGCTTGTGGGTGGCTAAGTCCCACATGTTGATCGTGTCGTCGTGGCCAGCGGTTACAACGATGGTCTTGCCCTGAACCCTGGCTACCGCCAGGGAAGCTACACTCCCGCCGCCGCCAAAGATCGGCTTCCCGAGTTGCTTGCCTGTGTGCAGGTTCCAGACCGTCACTGTCGCGTCGTCATCGCTGATCACCAGGATCGGTGTCGTGCCGTTCATGCCTACGGCCATGACGTGGTCCAGAAGGTCGTCGCTGTCCCAGCCGTGGCCGATGATTTCGCCGGTGGCCAGGTCGGTGACTCGTAGAGTGCTGTTTCCGCCCAAGATCGTGACAGTTCGCCCGCCAAGTTCGCGCAATTCGATGGGCGCGAACTTGCCCTCGTGCTGCACCTCGGTGACGACGCCGGTGGTTAGGTCCCAGCGTTCCATCCGGCCGTTGAAGTCGCCGTCCGAACCGGTGATCACGGCGACGCCGTCCTGGATGCCGATGCTGGAGATGTATTCGATCGATGCAACCTTGCCGGAGGCCAGGGCTTTGCCAGTTCCGAGGTCCCAGGAGTGGAGACCCCCGTCGTCGTCCCCGGTGATGGCTACGGTGCGTCCGCCTACGTTGCCGATTGCCCCGTCCCAAGGTTCGGCCCCTTGCCCCTCCAATGGGGCGCCTACGGCCTGGCCGGACGCCAGATTCCAGAGTTGGATGTCGGAGTATTCACCTTCGGTGAGTGCGACACGCGCGCCGTCCAGCATGCCGACGGCCAGCAGGTTGGTGTCGAGCGTCTTGGTCGTCATGGGCGGGGTCAACGGGCGGCGCGCGCCGAGATCCCACGCGCGCAACGTGCCACCGCTCACGACCGCGATGTCCTTGCCGTCCCAGTGGTGCAACTCGACGTGGTTCACTCGACCCTGGCCTGTGCGGATTGGTTCCCCGATCAGCTTGTGCGTGGCGAAGTCCCAGATGCGCAGCAGGCCGTCACTTCCGCCAGTGACGATCACCGGCTTGTCGTTCACAGTGCCAATCGCCGGGAATACGAACCGGTCGCTGTGGCCGTACATTGCAGGCCCAAGCTGACGACCAGGCGCTGGTGCCGGATACTCGGTGATCTCCGCGATCGTGGGCGAGGGCGACGGCCTAGATGCACCTTGAAGATCAGCGCTGCAGGCGGTCGCAACCAATATGAGCGCAGCCGTGAGCGCCCTCATCGATGCCACCTGAACCCTCCCCAAGACAGCATGCCGGTCACATCGCTATCTAGCGGGCCATTCTTCCGGTGGCACGGCTGGTGGATCAACGGTGGGGAGAGCCCTCGCCTGTGGTGCCGTGACTGCTTTGAACCTGCCGCCTCTTCGTCCAAGAGGCGCGTCCCCTACCATCTCAGCCCTGGCCTGACGGTCCTGGTCACGCAGTTAGTCACTCAGGCAACCAAAAAGGGCACCTTCGATTTCTCGAAAGTGCCCTTGACTGGGAAAACCCAGTCGGGGTGAGAGGATTTGAACCTCCGGCCTCTTCGTCCCGAACGAAGCGCGCTGCCAAGCTGCGCTACACCCCGGTGCACTCCGCTTGCGGCGTGCTTGGAAAAGTCTAGCGGACTTCCCAGGTGCTTGTGACCGTCAGCGGCGGGGGACGAGGGTGAGGAGGGAGGCCTCGGGGAAGCAGGCGAAGCGGGCCGGGGCGTAGGGGGAGGTGCCAAGGCCGGCGGAGACGTGGAGGAAGGCGGAGTCGTGCCTGCTCAGGCCCTTGACGCGAGCACGGTCGATGCCACAGTTGGTGACAAGGGCGCCGTAGAAGGGGATGCAGAGCTGGCCGCCGTGGGTGTGGCCGGCGAGGAGCAATTGGTAGCCGTCGTCGGCGAAACGGGTCATGTTGCGGGGCTCGGGGGAGTGCATGACGCCCAGGCGGAGGTCGGCGTCGGCGGGGGCCGGGCCGGCGACGAGGTCGTAGCGGTCACGGTCGATGTGCGAGTCGTGGATGCCGGCGACGGCGACGTCGAGGTCACCGACCTTGAGACGGGCGGTGGTGTTGTTCATGTCGAGCCAGCCCTCGGCGGACATGCCGGCGCCGAGCTCGCGCCAGGGAAGGCTGGGGACGTGCTGGCGCTTGTCGGTGCGCGAAGTACGCCAGAGGTAGCGCAACGGGTTCTTGGGCTTGGGAGCGTACAGATCGTTGGATCCGTACACGAAGAGCCCAGGACGCGTCAGGAGGGGCTCCAGGGCGTACAGGAGCGACGGGACGGCGTCGGGGTGGGCGAGGGAGTCGCCGGTGTTGACGACGAGGTCGGGCTCCAGGGCGCCGAGGGACCGGACCCAGTTGATCAACATGGTACGGCGAGGCGTCAGGTGGAGGTCCGAGATGTGCAGGATGCGCACCGGGCGCTGGCGCGGCTCGAGCACCGGGACGTCGAACCGGCGCAGCCGGAAGGCGTTGCGCTCGATGACGGACGCGTAGCCCAGTCCGGCCACGCCGAGACCGAGCAGGGACAGGGGCACAGCCACAGCTTTCCTCACCTGTTCATCATGCCCGAAGTGGAGACGGCAAGATGGAGCGCATGAGCGCATTGAAGGACAAGCTGAAGGCCGACCTGTCGGCTTCGATGAAGAACCGGGACGAAGTCCGTCTCCGGACGATCCGGATGGCCCTGGCGGCGGTGAACGTGGAGGAGGTCGCCGGGAAGACGGCCAGGGAGCTGTCGGACGACGAGATCCTCAAGGTGCTGACCAAGGAGGCGAAGAAGCGGCGGGAGGCCGCTGAGGCGTTCTCCAACGCCGGGCGGACCGAGCAGGCGCAGGCGGAGCTCGACGAGCAGGCGGTGCTGGAGGAGTACCTGCCGGCGCAGCTCTCGGACGAGGAGCTGTACCGGCTCGTGGACGAGGCGATCGCGGAGTCGGGGGCCGCAGGGCCGCAGGCCATGGGGCAGGTCATGAAGGTGGTCAACCCGAAGGTGGCCGGACGGGCCGAGGGGGGCCGGGTGGCCCAGGCCGTCCGCACCCGCCTGGCCGGCTGACCACAGGCGCACAGCCAAGCGCGCCGGTCACCGGAGGACGCGGCCTCCGCCCCGGCGACAGGGCGGGGGCCTGGAGCGGCCAACCTGGAGGCCGGGTGGCCCCCAAGAGGCCAAGGGCCCCGAGAGGCTCGGGGCCCCAACGGGCCGGGGCCCCAACGGGCCGGGGCCCCAACGGGCCGGAGCCCCGAGAGGTCAGGGGCTCCCGGCAGCCGAGGGCTACCGGGAGAACCGGCTAGCGGCCCGGGGTGATGGGGCCGGCGTCGCCGCCGCCGTCACCGTCCGGGTCCTCGAAGATGTCCCCCCAAGGCCCGTCCCCGTCGTCGCCCCCGGGACCGCCGTCACCGCCGTCCCCGTCGCCACGGTCGTTCCTGTCCTTCTTGGGCTTCTTCGGCGCACAGAAGTCGCTGCACCCGCCGAACCGCTCGGTGTTGACCGGGAAGAACGACGTCTTGTCGGTGTTCTTGAGCGCCGCCGCCATGGAGTCCCGCCAGATCGGCCCGGCGATCGAGGAGCCGTACACGTACGGGTAGTGCTGCCCGCCGATGGTCACCCCGATGAGGTCGTGCTGGAAGGCGCCCCGGGGGTCGCCGACGCTGATCGCGGAGGCGAGGTCGGGGGTGTACCCGGCGAACCAGGCGGCGGTGTAGGCGTCGGTGGTGCCGGTCTTGCCGGCTGCGTCGCGGCCGATGCCGCCGACCTGGGACATGGTGCCCTTGGTGAACACCCCGGACAGCACCGCGTTCACCGCGTCGGCGACCTCCTCGTCGAGGACGTCCTTGCACTTGTTGCCGAACTTCTTGACCTTGCCGTCGCGGTCGGTGATCGAGGCGATGGCCTTGGGCCGGCAGTAGCGGCCGCGGGCGGCGAAGACGGCGTAGGAGTTGGCCACGGTGACCGGGTCCATCTCGTTGACGCCGAGGGTGAAGGTCGGCACCTCGTCGAGCTTGGCGCCGTCGGCGCGCTTGACGCCGAGCTTCTTGGCCATCTCGACGGTCTCGCAGAGCCCGACCTGCTCCTCGAGCTTCATGAAGAAGGTGTTGACCGAGCCCCAGGTGCCCGTTTCGAGGGTCTTGAAGCCGCCGCCGCCCTCGCTGGAGTTGAAGACCTGGTGCGGCTCGCCCGCGCCGGTGGGCTTGCCGGCGCAGGTCTTGAGCTTGTTGTTCGGGTACGGGTCGACCGTGTAGGTGCGTCCGGTGTTGTTGCCGTCGCCCATCTTCATGCCGGCTTCCAGGGCCGCGGCCAGGGTGTAGGCCTTGGCGGTGGAGCCCTGCTGGAAGCCGCGGCCGCCGCCGTGCTTCTTGTCGGCGACGACGTTGTAGCTGATCTCGTTCTTCTTCGCGCTGCGGCCGAAGCGGCGGGAGGCGGCCATGGCGCGGATCTCGCCGGTTCCCGGGACGATCATCGCCTGGGAGGCGACCGGCTTGTCCTTGGTCGAGACGTACCGGCGGATGGCCTTCTCCGACGCCTTCTGCATCGCCGGGTCGAGCGTGCTGTGGATGGTGATGCCGCCGGCGTTCAGGAAGTCGAGGCGCTCCTTCTCCGTCTTGCCGAAGTCCTCGTTGTCGACGATCTCGTTCTTGACGTAGAAGCAGAAGTACGGGTACTTGCTCTCCTCGCAGCCGCCCGGGATGCGGGTGTTCTTGTAGCCCAGCGGGAGCTTCTTGGCCTCGTCCGCCTGGGGCTGGGTGACCGCCGCCTTCAGGGACTTCGCGCGCAGGACCATCGTGTCGAGCACGAGGTTGCGCCGCTCCAGCAGGCGGGCCTTGGCGTCGTTGCCGAGGGTCGGGTCGGTGGAGACCGGCTTCTGCACGGCGGCGGCCAGTGTGGCCGCCTGCACGAGGGTGAGCTTGGCCGCGGTGGTGCCGAAGAAGCGCTTGGCGGCGGCCTCGATGCCGTGCGCGCCCGCGCCGAAGTAGGCGATGTTGAGGTACTTCTCCAGGATCTGGTCCTTGGTGTACTTCTCCTCGATCGCCATGGCGTAGCGCAGCTCGTTGAGCTTGCGGGAGAGCGTCGGCGCGATGGCGGCCTGGTGCTCGGCGTCGGTGGTGGCCTTGTTGACCAGCACCTGCTTGACGTACTGCTGGGTGATCGACGAACCACCCTGCACGACGCCGCCGCCGCCGATGTTCTTGAGCAGGGCTCGGGCGGTGCCCTCGATGTCGATCGGGCCGTGCTCGTAGAAGCGGTAGTCCTCGATCGCGATGATCGCGTCCTGCATGACCGGGGCGATCTGGTCGAGCCGTACCGGAATGCGGTACTCGTCGTAGAACTGACCGATCTGCTTGCCGTTCACATCGTTCAGTACGGCCAGCATCTTGAGCGGCGGCTCGTCGAGGTTCTCCGGCTTGAGGTTGAGCGCCTCGGTGCCGGTTTTGACCGTGAGCCCGGCGCCGCCGACGGCGGGCAGGGCGACCGCGGCGGCGAGCACGCCGGCGATGCCGCCGGCGAGAAGCAGCCGCGCGACGCTGACGACGGGGTTCGCACGATCTTTGCCCTGAGCTTGCACGGAACCTAGGTTACGTCGAAAGGGTGTCCTTATCGGTAACTGAACCCCATTTCGCCTTGACTGGTGGGGGTGACTAGTCATTCCCGGTCAACACTCCGTCGAAAAATTGGTCCGCTGGGGTCTGTCGGCCCGAACGGCTCGTTGCGTACGTTCTCCTCTGCGGCAACTGAATACGGAGGCTCGGCGCCCGCGCCCGTCGGCCCCAACTGACGACTGACCACCTAAGGGGAGTGGGGTCGAACATGTGGATCACGGATTGGACCTCCCGAGCCGCCTGTCGGGGTGCGGACCCGGACGCTCTGTTCGTCCAGGGAGCTGCCCAGAACAGGGCGAAACTAATCTGCCGAGGATGCCCGGTCCGTACCGAATGCCTCGCCGATGCGCTTGACAACCGCATCGAGTTCGGGGTGTGGGGCGGTATGACGGAACGGGAACGTCGAGCGCTGCTGCGGCGGCGTCCAGACGTCGACTCCTGGCGCGAGCTGCTCGAGGCCGCCAAGGAGGAGTACGAGCGGACGAACGAGCTGATCGCCGGCTGACCCAGCCAGCCTGACATGCCAGTACGGCAGGCAAGCCGCCTGCCGTACCGGCATGTCAGCGCGTTCTGAGGCGCCTCACGAGGCCAGCAGCCGGCCGATCTCGCGCAGTCCGTCGAGGTCGTGCACGTCCTGCGACATGGCCGGCACCTGCACCACGGGGACGGTCGGGTGCGCCGAGGTGAAGTGCTCCTGCTCCCGTCCCTCGCGGGCGGCGAGCTGCATCCGGCCGGCGTGCAGCCGCAGCACGGCGGCGGTCAGCTCGTGCTCGCCGCGCGTCTCCAGCTCTTCCGCGGCAGCCGTACTGCGAGCCGCGGTGAGCCCGGAGGCGGGGGACAGGTGCACCCGGTTGACCACCAGCCCGGCCAGCGGCATGCGCTCCTCGGCCAGGCGCTCGACGAAGTAGGCCGCCTCGCGCATGGCGTCGCGCTCGGGCACGGCGACGACCACGAAGGCGGTCCCGCTGGCCTGGAGCAGCTTGTAGGTCATCTCGGCGCGCTGCCGGAAGCCGCCGAAGACGGCGTCGAGCGCGGAGACGAAGGTCTGCAGGTCCTTGATCACCTGGGCGCCGAGCAGCTTGGTCATCGCGCCGGCGACGAGTCCGAACCCGGCGTTGAGCAGCTTGAAGGCGCTGCGCCCGCCGGCCTTGGCGGGAGCGGTGAGCAGCTTGATGAAGCGGCCGTCGAGGAAGCGGCCCAGCCGCTCGGGGGCGTCGAGGAAGTCGAGTGCCGAGCGGGAGGGCGGGGTGTCGACGATGATCAGGTCCCACTCGTCGGAGCGGCGGAGCTGGCCCAGCTTCTCCATCGCCATGTACTCCTGCGTGCCCGCGAAGGATGACGACAAAGACTGATAAAACGGGTTGGTCAGGATCTGTCGGGCTCGTTCCGGATCCGCGTGCGCTTCGATGATCTCGTCGAAGGTCCGCTTCATGTCGAGCATCATCGCGAACAACTGGCCGCCGGTCTCGGTCTCGGTGACCTTGCGCGGGGTGTTGTCCAGCTCGGTGAGGCCCATCGACTGCGCCAGGCGGCGGGCCGGGTCGACGGTCAGCACCACCGCGCACCGGCCGCGCTCGGCGGCCCGCAGGCCCAGGGCGGCGGCAGTGGTGGTCTTGCCCACGCCGCCGGAGCCGCAGCAGACGATGATCCGGGTGTTGCGGTCGTCGAGGATCGCGTCGACGTCCAGCACCGGGGCTTTCCTGCTCACGCCGACTCCCATCCCACCCGACCGTCGAAAACCGTGCTCACGCCGCTCCCTGGTTTCGCATGCTCTCGGCCAGCTCGTACAGCCCGGTCAGGTCCACCCCGTCGGCCAGCAGCGGCAGCTCGTAGCGGGGCAGCCCGGCCTCGGCCAGCGTGGCCCGCTCGGCCGCCTCCAGCTCGGTGCGCTTGGCGTGCTCGACGATCTCCTCCAGCAGCGCCTCGGCCGCCTTGGAGGCGTCCGCCGGCCCGTCGGTCAGTCCGGCCGCCTTCAACCCCAGCGCGAGCTCGCCGACATCGAAGCGACCCTTGACAGCCGAGTCAAGAGCGGCCTGCGGGAGCTGTGATTCGCGCACCATGTTGACGAAAACGCCACCCGGGCGGAGCCCGGCCGAACGCAATTCCGCGATGCCGTCGAGGGTCTCCTGGACCGGCATCTCCTCAAGCAAAGTCACAAAGTGCACGGCCGTTTCCGGACTTTTCACGACCCCGGACACCAGGTCGGAGTGGTTCTTGATCGGCCCGACCTTCGCCAGCCCCGCGACTTCCTTGGTCACGTTGAGGAAGCGGGTGATCCGCCCGGTGGGCGGCGCGTCCAGCACGACCGCGTCGTAGACCCGCTTGCCGCGCTTGTCGCGCCGGCGGACCGCTTCGGTCGTCTTGCCCGTCACCAGCACGTCGCGGAAGCCCGGCGCCACGGTGGTCGCGAAGTCGACGATGCCCATCCGGGTCAGCGCCTTGCCCGCGCGCCGCATGCCGTAAAACATCTCCATGTACTCGAGCATGGCCTCTTCTGGATCGATGGCCAGCGCGTGCACGTCGCCCCCGCCGGGTGCGACGGCGATCCGCCGCTCCTCGTACGGCAGCGGCGGCAGGTCGAAGATCTGCGCGATGCCCTGGCGGCCTTCGACCTCCACGAGCAGCACCTTCCGCCCGCCTGAGGCCAGGGCAAGGGCCAGCGCGGCAGCGGCGGTCGTCTTGCCCGTGCCACCTTTGCCCGTCACCACGTGCAGCCGCACGCCGTCCCAATCCGTGTCCCGGTCCACGCTTGAGAGGCTACCGAACGGTCACTTGCTGAAACCTCGCACGGGCCTTTGACCTCCGTCACACTACGCTGAGCCCCATGAAGAAATGGGAGTACCTCACCGCGCCGCTGCTGGTGCACAACACCAAGATGATCCTCGACAACTTCGGCGCCGACGGCTGGGAACTCGTCCAGGTCGTGCCCGGCCTCAACCCGGAGAACCTGGTCGCCTACTTCAAGCGGGAGAAGGCGTGAGCGGGCACGAGGAGCGCCTGGCCAAGCTGGGCGTCACGCTGCCCGAGGTCGTCCCGCCGCTGGCCGCCTACACGCCTGCCGTACGCTCCGGCAGCTACGTCTACACCTCCGGCCAGGTGCCCATCGTCGACGGCCAGGTCGTGGCCACCGGCAAGCTCGGCGCGGAGATCACCCTGGAGCAGGGCGTCGAGCTGGCCCGCATCTGCGCCCTCAACGCCGTCGCCGCCCTCCGCACCCAGCTCTCGTCGCTGGACGACGTGGTGCGCATCGTCAAGGTCGTCGTCTTCGTGGCCAGCTGGTCGGAGTTCTACGACCAGCCCGCCGTCGGCAACGGCGCCAGCGACCTGCTGCGCGAGATCTTCGGCGACGCCGGCGTCCACGCGCGCAGCGCCGTCGGGGTGTCCGTGCTCCCGCGCAACGTCCCGGTCGAGGTCGAACTCATCGCCGAGGTGCGCTGAGCTCTCGGGTCCGGCTGCGGTCACGCGGCTCCGGGTACACCACGATCAGGTCCTCGCCCACGCCTTCGTCGAGCGTCCTGGTGTGCAGCCGGACCCGGTACCTTCCCGCCTTGGGCAGGGGCAGGGCGACCTTCAGGCCCCGGCCCCTGAGATGCAGGCGGCCGGTGGTGAGCCGGAGGTCCGCCTCGGCCACGGCGTCCCAGCCCCGGCGGCGCAGGGACGGGGGCGTGTTCACCAGCTTCACCGTCACGCAGATGCCGCCGTACTCGATCGTGGTGGTCACCACGGCCGCGCCACCGGCGGCCACAAGCGGCCGGTCGTAGTCGAGCTGCTCGGCTTGCAGCGCGTCCAGGCTCGCCGCCCGCCCGTCGTAGACGCGGTAGCCGTCCCAGTCGGTGGGCAGATGGGCCGCGGTGACCTCGTGTACGGCCCGCAGCGTAGGCCAGGGGTCGCGGCAGCTCCCGGCGTACTCGGCGGCTTCAGCGGCCAGTGCCGTGCGCCGCTCGGCCTGCTCCGCGGTCTGCCGCTCCCGGAGCTGCGCTGAGGAGAGCAGCAGGTCGGGGTGCTCCCGCGCGACGGCGTCCGGGCACAGGTAGACCAGGATCTCCGCCCGCCCCTTCCTGATCTCTCCGGCCGCGCACCGCTTCCAGCCCTCGGACAGCAGGTGCCGATCGGTGACCGCTTCGTCGCGGAGGAAGCCGTACCCCTCGTTCGCCGCCAGGCAGAGATAGGCCCGTCGCCGTTCCTGCGGGGAGGCGTCGGCGTACCGGGGGATCGAGGAGCAGTCCGCGTCCCGCCAGGTGGCGGTGTCGTGCGGCAGCGCCTCGGGTGCGATCAGCAGGAGCGCCGGCACGAGGAGCCAGGCGGGTGGCCGGAGTGGGGCGGGTTCCGACCCGGTGGTGGGGGCGCTGAGCTCGTGGGCCGTCCGCGCCAGCCAGACGACCTCGAAGAGCGCCACCACCTCCAGGAGGCCGCGCACCGGCTCGCCGAACAGGCCGCCGACGACGGAAGGGAGGAAGGAAAGGAACTGCAGCGCCCCCAGCACCAGGGTCGCCCGGCTCCAGCGTCCGTCGCGGCGTTGCGCGATCAGCATCATGATCAGCCCGGTCAGCGCCGCCGCCCCCAGGGCCAGCGCCACGGCGAGGACCAGCATCGGGGTGGCCTGGGCGACACGGACCAGGACGCCGGTCTCGATGAGCAGGCCGCCCCCGGCGGCCAGCAGGCTGAAGGCGATCATGGCGAGCCGGAACCCCCGCTCGGACCCGGTCACCACCCCCGCGAACAGGACCACGATCGACACCCACAGAGCGGCGTCCACCGCGGTTGCCGGCCCTTCGGCGAGCGGAAGCGGCAGCAGTCGCCAGACGACGTAGACGTACAGCAGCCACCGCAGCCCGCGCGCCCGAGGGGACAGCGGCAAGCGCTCGGCCGGGCCCTTGAGCACCTGCCAGAACATCCACGAGTTGGCCAGCCCGACCAGGAGCAGCCCGATCAGGACGAGCGGGATGGAGACTTCCGAGAACGGCGCCGGGTACCACTGGACGACGGTCCAGGCCGGGTCGAGCGAGCCCCGCACCAAGCTGATGGCGACGGCGATCAAAACGACCGCCAGGTTGAGGGACGCCGCTAACCAGCCCAGGGGGAGCTTGCGCACAGGTAGGCACCCTTTCCACGCGAAAGGCCTGATCGTAATATGACCGAGTGATGTTCTAGGGAGGCTGGGTGGAACTGCCGCAGGAGCTGCTGGAGCGGGCGAGGGCCATCGCCGCCGGCCGCATCGACCCGGTTCCCGCACGGGACTCGGCCACGGTGGCACTGTTGCGTGACCGCCCGGGCGGCCTGGAGGTCTACCTGCTGCGGCGGAAGGCGACGATGGCGTTCGCGGCCGGCGCGTACGTGTTCCCCGGCGGTTCGGTGGATCCGCGCGACACCGACCACGCCCTCGCCTGGGCCGGGCCGAGCCCCGCCGAGTGGGCCAAGATCCTGCAGTCGGACGAGAGCACCGCGCGCGGCCTGGTGTGCGCGGCGGTGCGGGAGACGTTCGAGGAGTCCGGGGTGCTGCTGGCCGGTCCTGGCCCCGACGAGGTGGTCGCGGACACCACGGGGGAGGACTGGGAGGCCGACCGGCTGGCCCTGATCGACCGCGGCCTCGCCTTCGCCGACTTCCTCGACCGCCGCGAGCTCGTCCTCCGCACCGACCTGCTCACCGCCTGGGCGCACTGGGTGACGCCCGACGTGGAGACGAAGCGGTTCGACACCCGCTTCTTCGCCGCGGCTCTGCCGTACGGACAGCGGACCAGGGACGTCGGCGGCGAGGCCGACCAGGTGTGCTGGACCCGCCCACGGGAGGCCCTGGACCGGGCCGAGCGCGGGGACATCTTCCTCATGCCGCCGACCTACGTGACCCTCGGGGAACTGGCCGAGTACGGCGAGAGCGCCGCGGTGCTCGCCGCCGAGCGGGAGATCGTCCGGGTGCAGCCGCGCGTGGTCGAGATCGACGGACAGGTCAGACTGGACGTATGAGCGGCCTCTACATCCCCGTGGGCAGCCCCGACGGCTCCAGCACCGCCCACGCCCGCAACCTGCTCGCCCCCAACCCCGGCCCGATGACCCTCGACGGCACCAACACCTGGGTGATCGGGACCGGGCGGCGCGTGGTGGTCGTGGACCCAGGTCCCGACGACGAGGCCCACCTCCAGCGCGTGGTGAAGCACCTGGACGGCGGGCAGGTCACGCAGATCCTGCTCACGCACGGCCACCACGACCACAGCGGCGGCGCGCGGCGCTTCGCGGAGCTGACCGGCGCCCCGGTGCGGGCCCTGGACCCGCAGCACCGGCTGGGCGAGGAGGGCCTGGCCGACGGCGACGTGATCGACGTGGACGGGCTGGAGATCCGGGTGTACGGCACGCCGGGCCATTCGTTCGACTCGCTGTGCTTCTGGATCGAGGCCGACCGGGCGATGCTCACCGGCGACACCATCCTGGGCCGCGGCACGACGGTGATCGCGCACGACGGCGACCTGGGCGACTACCTGCGCAGCCTCGACCGCCTGGTGCGCGGCGCCGAGACGCTGGGCGCGCGAGCGCTGCTGCCCGGACACGGCCCGGTGCTCCCGGACCCGCTGGCGGTGCTGGAGGCCTACCGCGCGCACCGGCAGGAGCGGCTCGACCAGATCAGAGCCGCCCTGCGGCAGGGCGCGCGCACGCCGCGCGAGATCGTGGAGATCGTCTACGCCGAGGTGGACCCGAGCCTGTGGCCCGCGGCCGAATGGTCGGTGCGGGCCCAGCTCGACTATCTGGAACGGTTGTAGAGTCGGTCGAGGTCGAGGATCGTGACCGCCTTGGCCTCGATCCGGAGCCACCCGCGCTGTGCGAAGTCGGCCAGCGCCTTGTTGACCGTCTCGCGGGAGGCGCCGACCAACTGGGCCAGTTCCTCCTGGGTGAGGTCGTGGTGGACGCGCACGCCCTCCTCGGTCTTGGTGCCGAAGCGCTCGGCCAGGTCGAGCAACTGCTTGGCGACCCGCCCCGGCACGTCGGTGAAGACCAGGTCGGCCAGCACGTCGTTGGTGCGCCTGAGCCGCTGGGCCAGGGCGCGCAGCAGGTGGAGCGCCACCTCGGGCCGTCCGGTCAGCCAGGGGCGCAGGTCGTCGTGGCCCAGCCCGGCCAGCCGTACGTCGGTCAGCGCCGTCGCGGTGGCCGTGCGCGGCCGCGGGTCGAACAGGGAGAGCTCGCCGAACATCTCGCTCGGCCCCAGCACGCTGAGCAGGTTCTCCCGCCCGTCGGTCGAGGTGCGCGAGAGTTTGATCTTGCCTTCGAGCACGACATAGAGCCGGTCACCCGTCTCGCCCTCGCTGAAGAGCGTCTGCCCCTTGGACAACTGGACCTCGGTGATGCTCGTCCGCAGCGCCGCGGCGCTCTCACGGTCGAGCGCGGCGAACAGGGGGGCCTTGCCCAGCACGTCTTCGGTGTTCACAGATCACCTACAGCGTGGAAGCCCGGTCCCACGGGACCGAGAAGATGCGCGGAACCGTGCTGCATGCCTGTTCTCCTGAGACTTGTGGTGCGTTGGATACCAAGAGTAATATCGCCGTCAACTTGGGAACGCCAGTTCGACTGGGGGTGAACGTGGGCGGCCAGGCTGGGCTGGTCTCGGTGGTCAAGCTTCGGCTTTTCCCCACCCCTGAGCAGGAGGCCGCCCTGGTGGCCGGCACCGAGCTGGCCAACCAGGCGGCGACCCTCATTTCCCGCCTGGCCTGGTCGGCGAAGGTGTTCGGCCGGTTCGCGCTGCACCGCCTGGCGTATCGGGCGGCCCGCTTGGAGATCCCCGGTCTGGGTGCCAAAGCCGCGAACCTGGCTGTGGCCCGCGTGGCGGCTACGTACGCCGACCGGCGCTCCTCCCGGAAGCGGGCCCACGTCTTCCGGCCGCTCGGGGCGGTGCCCTTCGACGCGCGGATGATGAGCTTCAGTCACGGCGCCCACACGGTGTCGCTGTGGACTCCGCGGGGCCGCGTGGCCGTGCCCTACGCCGGTCGCGAGGCGGACCTGCGGGCTGTGGAGACCCCGCCACGCGGGGAGGCGGATCTGGTGTGCCGGGCCGGGGTGTGGTTGCTGCAGATCACCGTCACGCTGCCCGAGCCCGTCCCGGTGGAGCCGCTCCACGGGTTCCTCGGCGTCGATCAGGGGATCGTGAACCTGGCGGTCACTTCTGACGGCGCCGTGCTGCCCGGCAAGGCACTGTCCGGCCCGATCGCCGGCAACGGACAGGTGCGCGGCCTGCGCGAGCGGCGTCATCGCCAGCGCCGCCGTCTGCAACGCAGGCGCACCTCGTCGGCCCGCCGCGTGCTGCGCCGGCTGGCCGGCAGGGAAAGCCGGATGATGAGCGACGTCAACCATCAGATCAGCAGGTTCGTGGTGCGTGAGGCCGAACGCACCGGCCGTGGCGTCGCCCTGGAAGACCTCCGGGGTGTCCGCGGCCGGGTAAGGGCTCACCGGCTCCAGTGGCGCACCCTTGACACCTGGGCGTTCGCCCAGCAGACCGCCTTCACCCGGTACAAATCCGAGCGGGCCGGGATCGCCTTCGTGCTGGTCGATCCCGCCTACACCTCGCAGGCATGCCCGGAGTGCGGGTGGGTGTCCAGAGCCAACCGTCCCGTGCGGAACAGGTTCAAGTGCACCAGGTGCGGCCTCGCTGGGCACGCCGACCACATCGCGGCCCGCAACATCGCTCGACGCGCTGTCGCGAGCTGGGGGACAGTCAACTCCCCACACGCTACCGGCCTCCCTTCCGCCAGACGGGACCGTGAGAGCAAGTCCGGGGCCTCAGTCCCGGATCGTTGACTCTTGCCTCCTCTGTTCTCATTGTGACGCACCCCACCCATAGGCTGGCATCATGGCCTTGAACACGCGGAAGCCGGAGACCCGGCTGGGGCTGGTACGGCGGGCACGGCGCATGGACCGCATCCTGGCCGAGACCTACCCCGATGCCCACTGCGAGCTCGACTTCGGCAGTCCGCTGGAGTTGCTGGTCGCCACCATTCTGTCGGCGCAGTGCACCGACAAGCGCGTCAACATGGTCACCCCGGTTCTTTTTGCGAAATACCCCACGGTGGAGGACTACGCGGCCGCCGACCGCGCCGAGATGGAAGAGATCATCAGGTCCACCGGCTTCTTCCGCGCCAAGACCAACAGCATCATCGGCATGGCCCAGGCGGTCTGCGAGCGTTATCGGGGCGTGGTGCCCAACAAGCTGAAGGACCTGGTCACCCTGCCCGGCGTCGGCCGGAAGACCGCCAACGTGGTGCTGGGCAACGCCTTCGACGTGCCGGGCCTGACCGTCGACACGCACTTCCAGCGGCTGGTGCGGCGCTTCGGCTGGACTGAGGAGACGGACCCGGTCAAGATCGAGCACGCGGTCGCCGAGCTCATCCCCAGGCGGGAGTGGACGTGGTTCTCCCATCGGGTGATCTGGCACGGGCGCCGGATCTGTCATGCCCGGCGTCCGGCCTGCGGGGTCTGCCCGTTGGCGGCCCTGTGCCCCGCGTACGGCACCGGCCCCACGGACGCGGCCACGGCGACCAAGCTCGTCAGGTCCGGCCCGTTCTCGTGAATATTTCCGCCCGGACCGATGTTGGAGCGTCCATGGCCCCCGAATGGCTCCACACCCTCGTGTCACAGGCCGCGCAGGCCCCCGTGCCGCTGAGCGTGCGCCCGCCGGCCGACGGGAGCGGGCGGCCCGCGGCGGTGCTCCTGCTGTTCGGCGAGGGCCCGGACGTGTTGCTGATCCAGCGCAGCTCGCGCGGGCGGCGGCACGCGGGCCAGCCGGCCTTCCCCGGTGGCGGCGTCGACCCGGAGGACGGCGGCCCGGTCGGGGCGGCGTTGCGCGAGGCGCAGGAGGAGACCGGGCTCGACCCGGCCGGCGTCGAGGTGATCGGGACGATGCCTGAGCTCTACGTCTGGCGCAGCGACAACCGGGTGACCCCGGTGGTCGGCTGGTGGCACACGCCCTGCGCGGTGCATCCGGCGGCGCCCGACGAGGTCGAGTCGGTCGAGCGGGTGCCGGTCGCCGAGCTGGCCGACCCGGCCAACCGCCTCAAGCTGCGCCACCCGAGCGGCTACGCGGGCCCGGCCTTCCGGGTGCGCGGCCTGCTGGTGTGGGGCTTCACCGCGGGCATCCTCGACAACGTGCTGCGCTGGAGCGGCTTCGAGCGGCCCTGGGACCGCGAACGGGTGGAGGACCTACCGCCCGACGTCCTCAACCTCGCCGCACGCGGCTAGGGCGCCGTCGATGGCCCAGAGCAGGGTCTCGTCGGTCTCGCTGGCCCTGAGGTAACGCAGGACCAGCCTGGCGCGGTCCTTCTCGGCCACCGAGCGCATCAGGTCCACCCCGCGCAGCCGCTCGGCGAGCGTGTCGCCGGCGCACAGACGGCGGGCCACGATGAAGGCTTCCATACCGGGAAGGTATTTCCGGTGGTCAACCGTTCCTCGCCGAACACCTGCACAATTGACTGTTCCGCTGGATACCTTTGAAGCGTGCGCGGCGATCTGCTTGACCTCATTTTGATCGGCCTCGTGATCGCCTTCGGCATCTCGGGCTACCGGCAGGGTTTCATCATCGGTGCGATGAGCTTCGTCGGGTTCGCCGGAGGGGTGGTGCTCGGCGTCTTCATCGCGCCGCCGCTCGCCAAGGGGGTCGTCGACGGCGACATCGAGCAGGCGCTGCTGGCCATCGTGATCGTCTTCCTGACCGCCACCATCGGGCAGTTCGCCTCCTCCACGATCGGCGCGGTGATCCGCAGCCACGTGACGTGGGAGCCGGCCAAGATGGTCGACGCGCTGGGCGGCACGCTGGCCAGCGGGCTGTCGGTGCTGGTGTTCGCCTGGCTGGTCGGAAGCCTCCTGGTGGCCAGCTCCTTCGCCCCGATCGTCGACCAGATCCGCAACTCGCTGCTGCTCAACACGGTCGACAACGCCGTGCCCGAGGCGGCCAAGGACTGGCAGAAGCCGTTCAAGGAGTTCATCGACCGTTCGGAGTTCCCGCCGGTCTTCGACGCGATCGGCGGCACCCAGCTCACCGACGTGCCCCCGCCCGACACCGGCGTGCTGCGCGGCAACCCGCGCCTGGAGCGGGCCCGCGAGGCGATCGTGAAGGTCAAGGGCACCGCCGAGAGCTGCGGCAAGGTCATCGAGGGCACCGGGTTCGTCTTCTCCAACGACCACGTCATGACCAACGCGCACGTGGTCGCCGGGGTCACCGCCGAGCTGCGGGTGGTCGACCACAACTCCAAGGTCCACCTGGCCACCGTGGTGCGGTACAACCCGCGGCGTGACATCGCGGTGCTGCACGTGCCGGGGCTGAACCAGCGGCCGCTGGAGTTCGACGGCACCGCCGAGCGGGGCGCCAACGCGATCATCGCGGGCTACCCGAAGGGCAAGGGCTTCACGCCCGAGGCGGCCCGCATCGCGCGCACCCAGATGGCCAAGGGGCCCGACATCTACCGCAGCTCGAACGTGACGCGCGAGGTCTACCAGATCCGCGGGCGGGTGCTGCCCGGCAACTCCGGCGGGCCGCTGCTGACCACCGATGGGCGGGTCTACGGCGTGATCTTCGCCGCGGCGACGAACCAGGCCGAGACCGGGTACGCGCTGACCGCCAACGAGGTCCGCAGCGACATCGAGCAGGGGCGCGACGACACCACGCCGCAGGGCACCCAGTCGTGCGACTAGCCGCGGGTCAGGGGAGCGCCTGCCGTACCGCCTGGATGGCCTCCTCGGCGGAGTCGGCGCCGGCGTCGAGGCTGGCCGCCGCCCGGCCGGCCGGTTCGTACGGCGGGCCGTAGGCCTGCACCTTGGCCGCGCCACGGGCCAGGAGCTGGCCTGCGCCGGTGCGGTTGCCGCGCTGCAGGTGCGTGAGGCCCACACAGATCTGCGCCAGGCCCTGCCACAGCTCGCGTTCGGGCTCCGGGGCACACTTCCAGCGGCCCTCGAAGACCTCGTGCGCGTGGAAGGGCCGGCCCTCGGCCAGCAACTGCCGCGCGTCGTCCAGCGCCTGCTCGGCGGTGGGCGCGTAGTCGTCGGGCACGCGGTCGACGCCGGGCGTGCCGTAGGGGAGCGGCCTGCCGTACTCGTCACGCGGCCGGGCGTTGCGCGGGCGCCCCTGCGTGTCGCGGTCGCGGCTCACCGGTCGGGCTCCTCGTCGGCGAGCCAGCCGAGCAGCTCGGTGTCGAACGCCTCGGGCCGCTCCTCGTGCGGGAAGTGCCCGGCGCCCTCCAGCAGCCGCCAGCGGTACGGCGCGGCCACGTAGCGGCCGGAGCCCTGCGCGGTGCGGGGCAGCATGCAGCGGTCGAGCGCGCCGTGCAGGTGCAGCGTGGGCGCCTCGACCTCGGCCTGCATCGCGCGGGCGTAGCGCAGGCCGTCGGGGCGGAGCTGGGAGCGGCCGAACCAGCGGTGGTACTCCAGCGCGCAGTGCGCCACGGCGGGGATCCGGAAGGCTCGCTGGTAGGTCTGAGCGCTCTCCTCGTCCGGCCAGCCGGGCCCCGACCAGGTGTCGAGCAGGCGGCCGACCAGGTGCTTGGCCAGTCGGCGCTCCGGCAGGAAGGGTAGCTGGAAGCCGAAGAAGTGGGCGCTGGCGCGGAGCTGGCCGAACGGGTCGGTCCGCAGGGCGCTGCGCAGCCGCAGCGGGTGCGGGGCGCTGACGGCGACCAGGCGGTGCACCGACTTGGGGGAGAGCGCGGCCATGGTCCAGCCGAGCAGGCCGCCCCAGTCGTGGCCGACCACGATCGCGCCGGTCTCGCCGAGCGCGCGGATCAGGCCGGTGGCGTCGCTGGCCAGGGTCGGCAGGTCGTAGCCGCGCGGCGGCTTGTCGCTGCCGCCGTACCCGCGCAGGTCCACCGCGACGGCGCGGTAGCCGTTCTGGGCGAGGCTGACGAGCTGGCGCCGCCAGGTCCACCAGAACTGCGGGAAGCCGTGCAGGAGCAGCACCAGCGGGCCCTCGCCGGCCTCGACCACGTGGAAGCGCGTGCCGCCGGCGTGGACCGCGCGGTGGGTCCAGGGGCCCTCGATCTCGACGAAGGACTCGTCAGGGTGTGCCATCGGCCGGCTCCGCGATCTCTTTCAGGCCTTTGAGCGAGCGGGTGGTGCGCTTCATGCCGTCCATGCCCTTGAGCTTGCGCACGCCGAACCAGATCGCGCCCGCGGCCACCAGCAGGTAGACGGCGGTCACGATGAGGAAGGAGGCCCAGACGGGCAGCCAGAGCGCGAGCAGGAAGGCCAGGGCGAAGGAGATCAGGATCAGGCAGAGGTGCAGCATGAACGCCGCGCCGGCGAAGGCTCCGGCGGCCGTGCCGACCTTCTTGAGGTTGAAGCTGAGCTCCGACTTGGCCAGCTCGATCTCGGAGCGGACCAGCGTGGAGATCTGGTCGGTGGCCTGGGCGACCAGCGAGCCGAGGCTCTCCTCGACTTCCGGAGCTTGCGGCATGTCGGAGGTTTGGGACATGAGGTCTCCTATCTTGCCTCGCGGCGCTTGCGAACCCGGACGTGCAGCAGCACGGCGGCGAGTACCGAGGCGATCAGGCTAGCGGTGAGCACTCCGGTCGTGACGGCCGCCGACCGCGCGGGATCGTCGCCGTAGGCGAGGTTCCCGATGAGCAGCGAGACGGTGAACCCGATACCGCCCAGCAACGAGACCGCAGCCATGTCGCGCCAGTGCAACTCCTCCGACAGTCTGGCCAGGCCGAGCCGTACCGACAGCCAGGCCCCGCCGAACACGCCGACGAACTTCCCGATCACGAGCCCAGCAATCACTCCCATGACTACCCGATCGTCGAAGATCGTGCTGAATCCGGCAAGCGACACACCGGCCGACAGGAACGCGAACACCGGAACGGCGAATCCGGCGGAGATCGGGCGGGTGTAGTGATCGGCCTTCTCGATGTTGGCGATGTTGGTCAGCAGGCCCAGTGCGACGCCCGCGACGGTCGCGTGCACGCCGCTGGCCTCCAGGCAGCCCCAGGCGATCAGGCCGAGCGGGAGGTAGATCCACAGGCTGCCGGCCCGCTTGGCCTGGAGCACGCCGTACAGCGCGATGGCGAGCACGCCGCCGCCGAGCATGAGCAGGTCGACGTGCTCGGTGTAGAAGATGGCGATGATGCTGATCGCGCCCAGGTCGTCGACGACCGCGCAGGTCAGCAGGAAGGCGCGCAACGCCGCGGGCATCGCGCTGGCGGTGACGGCGAGCACGGCGAGGGCGAAGGCGATGTCGGTGGCGGTCGGGATGGCCCAGCCGCGGGCGGCGTCCGGGGCGCCCCAGCTCACCGCGAGGTAGACGACCGCGGGGACGATCATGCCCGCGATGGCGGCGATGATCGGCAGGGCGGCCTTGCGCAGGTTGGCGAGCTCGCCGTGGATGAACTCCTCCTTGACCTCCAGGCCGGCGACGAAGAAGAAGATCGCCAGGAGGCCGTTCTGGGCCCAGTGGTAGAGCTCCAGCGGTCCGAGCCGGATGTGCTGGAGTGCGGTGTATGTGTCGTTGGAGACGTTCGCCCAGACCAGCGCGGTGACCGTGGCGACGAGCATGATGATGCCGCCGATGGTTTCCAGGCGCAGCGCCTCGGCCAGGGTCTTCGCGTAGTGGACGGTCGGGCGTAGTGGCCATTTCTCCGCGGCGCGGCGCACGTGATCTCCCTCGATGGCTCGGATCGCTGAATCGGTTCCCCCGAAACGCCGACCAGACTTCCCGGCACACCTGGTGATCAGCCTATATGTGGGGGTACGGCCCGCATGCCGTACCCCCCCTGGTGTCGCTAGTCCTCGGACTTGGCGCTGGGCAGCTTCTCCGAGATGAGGTTCATCACGGTGCTGTCGGCCAGCGTGGTGACGTCGCCGATGCTGCGGTTCTCGGCCACGTCACGCAGGAGGCGGCGCATGATCTTGCCCGAGCGGGTCTTCGGCAGCTCGGGGACGACCAGGATCTGCCGCGGCTTGGCGATCGGGCCGAGCGTCTTGGAGACGTGGTCGCGCAGGTCCTTGGCGATGTCCGCGCCCTCCTCGGCGCCGCCGCGCAGGATCACGAAGGCGACGATGGCCTGCGTGGTCAGCGGGTCGGTGGCGCCCACGACGGCCGCCTCGGCGACCTTCGGGTGCGAGACGAGCGCGCTCTCCACCTCGGTGGTGGAGATGTTGTGGCCGGAGACGAGCATGACGTCGTCCACGCGGCCGAGCAGCCACAGGTCGCCGTCCTCGTCCTTCTTGGCGCCGTCGCCGGGGAAGTACATGCCCTCGAAGCGGCTCCAGTAGGTGTCGACGTAGCGCTGGTCGTCGCCCCAGATGGTGCGGAGCATCGACGGCCACGGCTCCTTGACCACGAGGAAGCCGCCGCCGCCGTTGGGCACGCTGTTGCCCTGGTCGTCGACGACGTCGGCGACGATGCCGGGCAGCGGGCGCATCGCGGCGCCGGGCTTGCCGTGGGACAGGCCGGGCAGCGGGCTGATCATGATCGCGCCGGTCTCGGTCTGCCACCAGGTGTCCACGACCGGGGTACGGCCGCCGCCGATGTGCTCGCGGTACCAGACGTAGGCCTCGGGGTTGATCGGCTCGCCCACGCTGCCCAGGACCCGCAGGCTGGACATGTCGTACTTCGCGGGGATGTCGTCGCCCCACTTCATGAAGGTCCGGATCGCGGTGGGGGCGGTGTAGAGGATCGTGACCTTGTACTTCTGCACGATCTCCCAGAACCGGCCGCGGTGCGGGGTGTCCGGGGTGCCCTCGTACAGCACGCTGGTCGCGCCGTTGGCGAGCGGGCCGTAGACGATGTAGGAGTGGCCGGTCACCCAGCCGATGTCGGCGGTGCACCAGTAGACGTCGGTCTCCGGCTTGAGGTCGAAGACGGCGTGGTGGGTGTAGGCCGACTGGGTCAGGTAGCCGCCGGTGGTGTGCAGGATGCCCTTGGGCTTGCCGGTGGTGCCGCTGGTGTACAGGATGTACAGCGGGTGCTCGGCGTCGTGGGGCTGGGCCTCGTGGTCCTCGGACTGCTTGGCGACGACGTCGTCCCAGAAGACGTCCCGGTCGTTCACCGCGATTTCCTGATTTGTCCGGCGGACGACGAGGACCTTCTGGACGTTCGGCGTGTTCGCCACGGCCTCGTCCACGGTCGGCTTCAGCGCGCTCGGCGCGCCGCGGCGGTAACCGCCGTCGGCGGTGATCACCAGCTTGGCGTCCGCGTCCTCGATCCGGCTCTGCAGCGCGCTCGCGCTGAACCCGCCGAACACCACGCTGTGGATCGCCCCGATGCGGGCGCACGCCAGCAGCGAGATCGGCAGCTCGGGGATCATCGGCATGTAGATCGCCACGCGGTCGCCCTTGCCGACGCCCAGCTCGATCAGCGCGTTCGCCGCCTTGTTGACCTCCCGCTGCAGGTCGCGGTAGGTGATGGTACGGCTGTCGCCCTCCGGCTCGCCCTCCCAGTGGAAGGCGACCTTCTCGCCGCGCCCGGCCTCCACGTGGCGGTCGACGCAGTTGTAGGCCACGTTCAACTCGCCGCCCACGAACCACTTGGCGAACGGGGGGTTCCACTCCAGCGTGGTGTCCCACTTCTTCGCCCAGGTCAGCCGGTCGGCGGCCTGCTCCCAGAAGCCCAGACGGTCGGCGGCGGCCTCCTCGTAGGCGGCGGCGGTGACGTTGGCCGCCGCAGCGAGCTCGGCCGGCGGCGCGAACCGACGGGTCTCCTGCAGGAGATTGGACAGCGTCTCCTGGGTCTCTGGGGCGTTATCGGCCACTTCGTACTCCTTCGAAGGCATAGGTCGGGTCCCACTTCACCAGGTGGGGGGTGGTGAAGACAAGAGGTCTAGACAGGTCTGTACCTATTCGGGGTTGTCAAGGGTGGTGACAACTGCAATTAAACCGTTGTCATCTTGAAATCAAGAATGGTGGGGTGGGGTAAATGCGGGGGTGGGTTTTGGGGGGTGGGTTTTCTTGATCATTTGTGGGGTGGTTTGGTCCTGATTCGGGGGTGGGCTTTCGGGGCGGCTTTCGGGGGTCAGGGCTCTTTGCGGGCCGGGGTGCCGGGTGTGGCCCGCCATTCCTCCACCCGTCGCCCAGTTCACCTTCGCCGCCCCCTTCTCGCGCCCGCCCCCCTTCTCGCGCCGACCCTTCCGGGGCTGACCTCCTTCTCGCTGGCCCTTCCCAGTCAGTGCACCACCGGGCCAGCACCACTCCCGCGCTCTACCCCTACCCGCCGGTAAGGTCGTCCCTGTGACCGACCCGTTGGCAGTGATCGCGCAGCTCCCAGGCGTCCCAGAGGCCGTCGAGGAGGCCCGCAAGGCCGTGGACCGCCTGTACCGCCACCGTGTACTGCGCCGCCGCAGCCCAGAGGTCTCCGCCGAGACCGCCCTCCGAGGCGCCAGAGCCTCAGCCGCCCTCTCCGGCGTGGACGTCGACCTCACCCCCCTCCGCGCAGGCGAGATCGACGACCCCACAGTCCAGGGCGCCCTCAGAGCTTCCGCAGAGATCGGACGCCTCGGCTCCACCTGGCGCACAGCCCCCCGCCAGGTGTTGGCCCGCCTCCACACCGTCGCCGCCCACGGCCTGGCCCCGGAGTCCTCCCTGGGCCGCCCCCGTCAGGACGAAGCCCTGGCCACCCGCCTGGACGGCCTGGTCTCCCTCATCACCACCGGCACCAAGACCCCGGCGTTGGTCCTGGCCTCCGTCGTCCACGCCGAGCTGGCCGTACTCGACCTCTTCGGCACCGCCGACGGCGTCGTCGCCCGTGCCGCCGAGCGCCTCACCCTCGTCGAGTTCGGCCTGGACCCCAAGTCCCTGGTCCCCTCCGAGATCGGCCACCTGTCCTTGGACTACTCGGCCGCCCTCAAGAGCTACACCACCGGCACCCCCACCGGCGTAGCCACCTGGCTCCGCCACTGCGCCGAAGCCGTCATCCTCGGCGTCCGCGAAACCACCGCCATCTGCGAAGCCATGCAACGCGGCTAACCCCCCCGGCCAGCACCCCAGAGCCCAACCACCCTGGCCAGACATCCCTGACCAGCCACCCTGAGCAACCACTCCTGGTCAGGCACCCCTGGGACGGCCACCCCCGGCCAGCCCTGCGACCCTCGCGAGCTGACCCAGCCGCACCTTCGCCCGGACCTCGCGGCGGCATTGCCCCCCGGGCCTCTCAGCCTGCGCATCCAGGCCGAAACCCAAGCCGTGGAGCCGTCAGCCCAGCACCGCAGCCTCGTCCAGTACCCCTGCCTGGATCCCTCAGACACGCGGGCTGAGGTGGGGCTGGGTGAAGCTCTGGGTGATTTGGGTGGGCGTCGTTGCTCACTGCGTTGTGTGCGTCGCTGAGCGGGTCTGTAGCGGGCGGGTGGCCGTGGGGCGGGCTTGGGATGCCCGCCCGCACTCAGGGGTCCCTGTGAGGCCTGTGGGGCTGACTGGACGGACTCTTGGGGTGACGTGCTCCCTCGTAGCGACCGAGAGGCTTCCAGAGCTCTGCAAGCCGTGCGTGCGGGACGGCTGCGAGAGGGCGTTCCGGATCCTCGGCCGGCAGGAGGCCGCGAACGTGCGAAGGCGGGCAGAGCTCGACGGCCGCAGGTGGCCGGCTCGAACACCGCACGTGCCGGGCGGAGAGTTCAGGCACAGGACAGCACGGGCGCTGAAAGCTGTAGCTCAAGGGTCCAGGCCGCGTCCCCGGTCCAATGGTCCAGGCTGCAGGCCCAGTGGTTGAAGATCGTCTGAGGGGCCCGCCGGAGTGCTTGCCGCCACCCGCCCCAAATAGCTGACGGCGTCTCAGTGATGAGACGCCGTCTGCCGTGCGCCATACCTGGTTACCAAGCGTGCACCTAAATTCGTCGGAGCGGGTCAAGCCCGTCTCGACGCGCCTCCCGCGGCTGGTCGCGCGTGGGTGCCTGGTAGACGCACCCGGACAAGTGGTCCGTGTCACCTTTCTACGACGGATCCGGTCACTTGGGAACCCCCGAAACCAAGACCTTTACCCACCCATGCCCCCACCCCTTGATCACCCACCGTGATCGCCTCCTGCCACCCCCGAAAAAACTTAGCGAAAATGCGAGATTGCTCCTCGACGAAACTCGTTCGGATCGGGCAGCATACGGTGGTATCTCCCGAAACTGGAGCGACCGCGCACGGGTTTGCTTTGCAAGTCCCTTGCCATGCTCCGGTCAAGTGATGAAAGCTTTCTTCTGAAACGGGACCGGCTCTACCCCCCCGGAGCCGGACCGGTCAGGCGACCCCCGCTCTCCCCCCCGGCGGGGGTCGCCGCTTTTCTCCCCCTTTACAACTTGCCTCCGGGCAACCCGCCTCATCGGCCGGCCACCCCCCGCGACCCCCAAGGCCGCCCGCGCGCCAAGCCAACACCCGGCTCAACCATCCACCGTCCTCGGCCCGTCCTCGGGCCACGCCCCGGCCCCGCCCCGCGCCCCGTACGGGGCGCGCGCCGTCCCCCGGTCCACGTCCGCCCTAGGCCAGGCCAGTCCTGCGCCCGCCCCCGCCACGACGCCTCCCCGGCTCCACGCGCGCCCCCGCTAGGCCTACCTCCAGGCTCGGCCTCCATCCGGCTTGCCCACGCCCTCACCTGGCGTTGCTCACGCCCTCGCTCGGCGCCCGCTCCGGCCTGACCCACTCAGCCCAACCCGCTTCCCCGGCAAGCCCGGCCCACAGCAGACCTGCAACGAGGCCCCAACCGAGCCGACCCCGCGCTGTCCACCGTGCCACCTCGCCGTCTCGGCCCAACCTCCGCCCCGCTGCCAACCGCCCCACCCCCACCCGACCCACACGGGCCTTCCGCAGCCCCCAGGCCACCGGTTATCCACAGCCCCGCCCCACCATCCCCACTTATCCCCAGAACCCCATTCACCCCCAACCCAACCCCCACCCGCACCGACACCCTCATCCCCATGAACCGCCCGCTGGTCATAACCGAAGACCGCGACCTCCTAGACGACCTCGTCCGCATAGCCGCCGCCGCCGGCGCCCAACTGGACGTCGCCCACGCCCCAGCCCACGCCCGCCCCCACTGGAACCTCGCCCCAGTGGTCCTGATCGGCCCAGACCTGGCCGACGCGGTCGCAGCCACCGCCCCACCCCCACGCGACCGAGTCCTCCTGGTAACCCGCACCCCCGAGGACCCCGACACCTGGCGCCGCTGCGTAGCCGTAGGCGCCCGAGCCGTCCTAGACCTCCCCACCGCCGAACGCCACCTGGTCGAAGAACTGGCCGACCTCATCGAACCAACCCACCGAAACGGCGCAGTCCTCTGCGTAGTAGGCGGCAGCGGCGGCGCAGGCGCCACGGTCCTGGCCGGCTGCCTCGCCCTCCACGCCTCAAGCCAAAAGCTGTCCACCCTGCTCATCGACGCCGACCCCATGGGCGGCGGCATCGACTCCCTCCTGGGCAAGGAAGACGCCAAGGGCTCCAGATGGGGCGACCTCGTAGCCCGAGAAGGCCGCGTCTCCGCCACCGCCCTCCGCGAAGCCCTGCCAAGCTTCGGCGACCTGTCCATCCTGTCGTTCTGCCGAGGCGGCCCCCAGCTCATCCCGCCGGAGGCCATGCGCTCAGTCCTGGAAGCCGGGCGCCGAGGCTTCGACCTGGTCGTCGTCGACCTCCCTCGCCACCTCGACGCGGCAGCCATCGAGGCCCTCACCCGCGCAACGATCACCTACGCCGTGGTCTCCGCGAACGTCCGAGGCATCCTGGCCGCCTCCCAGGTCATCGGCGAGGTCCAGCAACACACCGCCGACCTGGCCCTCGTAGCCCGGCCAGGCGCCATCAACGACGAGATCGTGTCCGCGTCCCTCGACGTCCCGCTGGCCGCCACCTTCCCCGACCAGCCCAAGCTCACCACGATCCTCAACCGCGGCGAACTCCCACCCCTGACCCCACGCAGCCCCCTCGGCCGAGCCTGCGGCGACCTGATCCGCGACCTCCTCCCATGACCACGCCCGCCCCCACCCACCCGCCGGTCCCGGCCGAGTTGGTCGAAGCCGTCCGCCTCCGCCTGGCCCGAACGGGGGTCGAGCCCACCGCCGCCCAGGTCGCCGTAGCCCTGCGCGCCGAAAAGTCCATGTACGGCGACGCCGAGATCCTCCAGGTCGCCCGAGCCCTGTGCGCAGACCTCATCGGCGCCGGTCCCCTCGAACCTCTCCTGGCCATCCCGGAAGTCACCGACGTCCTCGTCAACGGCCCGCGCGAGGTGTGGATCGACGACGGCCGCGGCCTCCGCCGTACCACCGTGACCTTCCCCGACGATGCGGCAGTCCGCCGCCTGGCCCAGCGCCTGGCCGCCGCAGCCAGTCGCCGCCTCGACGACGCCTCGCCGTACGTCGATGCCCGCCTGGCCGGTGGAGTCCGCCTGCATGCCGTCCTCCCGCCCGTGGCCTCGGACGGCACCTGCATCTCCCTCCGCCTGCCGCCCCGCCGTACCTTCACCCTCCCCGACCTGGTCGCTGCCGGCACGGTCCCCGCGAATGCCCTGCCCGTCCTCACCGCAGTCGTCTCCGCCCGCCTCGCCTTCCTCGTGACGGGCGGCACTGGCACCGGCAAGACCACCCTGCTCAGCGCCCTGCTCTCCCAAGCCGACCCCGGCGAACGCCTCCTCCTGGCCGAGGACTCCGCCGAACTCCGCCCCCTCCACCCCCACGTCGTCCGCCTCGAAACCCGCCCCGCCAACCTCGAAGGCGCCGGTGGCGTAACCCTCCGAGATCTTGTACGGCAAGCGCTGCGCATGCGCCCCGACCGCCTCGTGGTCGGCGAAGTACGCGGCAACGAAGTCATCGACCTCCTGGCCGCCTTGAACACCGGTCACGAGGGCGGTTGCGGCACCCTCCACGCCAACGCCGCAGCCGATGTCCCCGCCCGTCTCGAAGCCCTGGCCTGCGCCGCCGGCCTGTCCCGCGAGGCCGTCCACAGCCAACTCGCCGCCGCCCTGGACGTCGTCGTCCACCTCACTCGCGACCGCTCGACCGGTCGCCGCCGCGTCTCCGAGATCTGCCTCCTCACCCGCACCCCCTCAGGCCTGGTCGTCTCCGAACCGGCGCTCACCTTCACCGCCGCCGGCACCACCAACATCGGCCCAGCCTTCACCCCCCTCACCCAAAGAGCCCCCGCCCTCCACCCCCAACCCCGACACGGCTAACCCCGCCACGCCCACCGCCCGCGCCGGACGCACCACTGAAGGCCCCCATGACCACCACCGTCCTCATCGCCGCCATCGCCACCGCCCTGGCCGTTTGGCTCTGGACCGGCCCCACCCAAGCCAGCACCCGCCTAACCCACCTCCTCCTTCCCACCACCCCCCTCAACTGGCAGGCCGTACAAGCCCGTCTGACCCGCCCAAGCCCGGCCCGCCGAGCCGACGCCTGGCGCACCGCATCCCTGGAGCTATGCCAAGGCCTGTGCGCAGAGTTGTCCGCTGGCCTCCCACCCGGCGACGCCCTCACCCGCGCAGTCGCCGCAACCGCGTTCCCCACCCCCGAAGCGCCCCGCCTCCTGACCGCAGCCGCCCGAGACGGCGGCGAGGTAGCCCGCACCCTCCGCGAGATCGCCCCCCGCACCGGCGGCGAGGGCTTCCACCGCCTGGCCGCCTGCTGGGAGGTGAGCGTCACCGTCGGCTCAGGCCTGTCCGCCCTGGTGGAACGCGTAGCCCGCTCCCTCCGCACCGCCCAGGCCCACCGCCAGGACGTCGCCGCCCAACTGGCCGGCCCGCGCGCCACCGCACGCATGCTCGCCGCCCTGCCGGCCCTCGGCCTGCTCATGGCCTTAGCCCTCGGCATGGACCCCTTCGGCTTCCTGCTCGGCAGCCTCCCCGGCCTGGCCTGCCTCCTCCTGGGCTTGGCCCTGGACGCCTGCGGCCTCTGGTGGACCCACCGCATGGCCGTACAAGCAGAGACCTAACCCACCTCGGACCGACCCTCACAACGAACAGGTCCTGTCACCAACCCTCAAAGCTCGGCCCCGACAAGGCCGACTCCCGCGCACCGAAGCCCCGTTCACCTGAGCTCCGCGCACCAGAATCCCGATGGTCTTGGCCAGCGACGACGGCGAGGCCGCGAGCTGCACCAGCCCGCGGGGCCCTGTCGTGCGGGGCGCGAGCCCGGGGGACTTAAGCCGGTGCCCTGAGCACTGCAGCCCTGGGGCCAAGTCCGGCGCAATGGAGCCCCGTCCGCCCAAGCCCGCGGAGCACCCCATGTTCGAAGTCCTGGCCGTCCTGGCCGCCTGCACCGCCACCTGGCTCTGGCTGCCCCCCCGAACCCCAGTCGACCGCCTGGCGAAACTCCACCAACGCCCGCAAAACACTCAGACCCCGGACCCAACAACCCCCGGCTGGGCCCCCAAGCCAGCCAGCCGCCGCCGAACCCTCACCCTGGCCGCAACCGCCGGCCTACTAGCCGCCCTCGCCATCGGCGGCATCGCCGGCCTCCTGACCGGCCCACTCATCGCCGTGACAGCCGCCATCATCCTGGCCAAACGCGAGCCCCCAGAACGAGCCAAAGACCGCCTCCGCCTCACAACAGACCTGCCCTTCGCCGCAGACCTGATGGTCGCCTGCCTCCAGGGCGGCCAGCCGGTGAGCGAGGCCACCGCCATAGCCGGCACCACCGTGGGCGGCCCCCTGGGCGAACGCCTCACCTGGGTCAGCGGCCAGCTACGCCTCGGCGCCGACCCCGACCCCACCTGGGCCAGCCTCGGCGACGACCGCGCCACGAAGCAGCTCGCCCGAGCCATGGTCCGAGCCGCTCAGAGCGGTGCCCCGGTGGCCGACGTCCTCTCCCGCCTGGCCGACGACGCCCGCGCCGCCTCGCACGCCGCCGCCATGGCCCGAGCCAGACGCGTCGGCGTCATGGCAGTCGCCCCCCTGGGCCTGTGCTTCCTGCCGGCGTTCGTCCTGCTCGGCATCATCCCGGTTATCGCGGGCCTGGCCAGCAGCATCGTCCTCCCGATGTTCCCTTAGGCCTCGACGAAGTTGCCGGCGAACTCCTCCCCGGGCGGGATCTCCGTGATGACATCGATGAGCACCCCATCCGGGTCCGCCACGATGAAGTGCCGCTGTCCGAAGGCCTCACTCCGCAGCTCCAGCTCGGCCGTCAGCCCGCCCTCGACCACGAGCCGCTGGTACTCCGCGTCCACATCCTCGACCTCGAAGTTCAACAGCAGCCCCCGCACCGGCTGGCGGTACGCCTCGGGCAACGTCGGGTGGCTGTGGTCGAGCAGAGCCAGCTCGTACGGCTGAGCGCCGCCCCGCCGCAGGCTGACGTACCAGTCCGCCTCGAAGGTCACCTCGAACCCGAAGTGCTTCACGTAGAACTCCCGAGCCTCCTGGACCCGTGAGCTGCAGATAACCGGATAGAAGCTGGTCAGCTTCATGACTCCTCCTTCGCATACCGTTGGTATGTGAAATCTATTGGCGTACCATCGGTATGTCAACGAGGAGAGTGAATGATCAGCCGAGCCGACCAGCGCGACCAGACCCGCCACTCCCTGCTGCGTGAGGGCCGACGCCTGTTCACCGCGGAGGGCTACGCGGCAGTCAGCCTGGCCCAGATCGTCACCGCCGCCGGCGTCACCAAGGGCGCGCTCTACCACCACTTCGCCAGCAAGGCCGATCTCTTCCGCGCCGTCTTGGCGGAGGTCCAGGCCGAAGTCGCCCGCGAGGTCGCCCAGACCGCCGACGCCCAGCCCGATCCCTGGTCCCAGTTCGTCGCCGGCTGCCATGCCTTCCTCGCCGCCAGCACCGCCCCAGCCGTCCAGCGCATCATGCTCATCGACGGCCCCGCCGTACTGGGCTGGAACGAGTGGCGCACCCTCGACGAAGCCACCTCCGCCCGCCACCTCGCCGAGGCCCTCACCGCCCTGATCGACGCCAACCTCATCCCCCCGCAACCCATCGCCCCCCTCACCCACCTCCTCTCCGGCGCCATGAACGAGGCCGCCCTCTGGCTAGCCAGCACCACCACCCCAGACGCCCTCGACGCCACCCAAGCCGCCCTCACCCGCCTCCTGAACTCCCTCCGCACCCCCACTTCCTGACATTTGCGGGGGTCCCACCTCCCCGCGCCCCTTCAGGGCCACGACACCTCCGGCTCCGAGGCACTCCCGGCTCCGCGGCACTCCCGGCTCCGCGGCACCCCGGCTCCACGGCCCCTTGGACTCCATGGCACCTCTGATCTTGCGGCGCCCCTGATCTCTGCGGTGCCCCTGACCTACACAGCGCCTCTGATCTCGGTAGGGCCCTGACCTCGACGGGCCCCTCCCACATCGGTGTCCGTCCGCCGTGCGCCATCCCGGGCCCTACGTGCCGCCCCCGGCCGAGCAAAGTGCCGCGCCGACGCTTCCTGTGCCCAGCAGCTCCCTCAGGGCTATCCGTTATCCACACCCCACTCCAGCTCGCCACTTCATCCACAGAACCGCGCTCGGCGCCTCCGCCCCGACACCGCCATCGAGCACCCTGAAGCCACCGCGCCGGAGGCAAGCTCTGGCCCACGAGGAGGAGGCACCATGAGCGACACCCCCACCCCGGACCCCACAACCCCGCACCCCACCACTTCAGACCCCGTCACTCACAGCGCATCCAAGGCGCACCATCGCTTGACCCACCTGAAGACCAAGCTCGCCGCCCACGTATCCGTCCCACGCCGAGACCGCGGGATGTCCACCGCCGAGTACGCCGTAGGAACGATCGCAGCCTGCGCATTCGCAGCACTGCTGTTCAAGGTTGTCAGCAGCCCCGAGGTCCAGCAGATGCTGTCGAGCCTCATCGACCGCGCCCTCAACACCACCGGCTGAGTTTCCCCGGGCGCCCCACACCGAGCCCGGCCCCCCCCGCATCAGGCGAGCCCAGCCTCTACCTCATCACGCGAGCCCAGCCTCCGTCCCGCCACCTGTGCACGTCTGCACTGACTTCCTGCCACCCAGTACGGCACGCCGCACCCCTCCGGCCACTGACCACCAACCCCCGCCTCAGCCTCGCGAAGGAACCAGTTGTGCGCTCACACCCAGCGAGACCACCCCGACCGAGGCTGAGGCGCCGACCACACCAAGACCCAGCAACGGGATCCAAGAGCCGCACCACAAGCAGCCGAGGTGCGGTGACCGCGGAGACGGCAGCGATGCTCCCCGCCCTGATGATCGTCTTGGCCGCAGGCGTGTGGACGGTCCAGGTGGTCGGCGCCCAACTCGAATGCGTAGACGCCGCACGAGCCGCAGCAAGAGCAGCGGCACGCGGCGAGCCCCCCGACCGCGTCCGCCAAATCGCCCGCTCCGCCGTACGCCCAGGCGCTTCGGTCGAACTCCACGTCACCTTGGAAACCACCCGTGCCGAGGTCTCCCTCCGAATGCGCCCGACCTGGGGCCTGCCCCTACCGCCGGTCATCGTCTCTGCCAGCTCCACCACCATCACCGAGCCCTGAAGGACCCCAACGTGCCGTCTATCGCAGCCCCCTCCCACCCCGTCCGCTCAAATTCGGCAAGGCGAGATCGCGGGTCAGGCACCCTGTGGGGCGTGGCCGCCATGGCGATGCTGCTGATCGTGTCCACAGCCGTCGCCACCATCGGCGCAGCCCGGGTAGCCCGGCACCGTGCACAAGCCGGAGCCGACCTCAGCGCACTCGCCGCTGCACAGCTCGTCCTGACTGACCCGGAAGGCGCCTGCCGCGCCGCAGCCCGCGTCGCCACCCTGAACTCGAGCGCCCTTCAACGGTGCGCTGTCACCGATCTCGTGGTGGACGTGGACGTCTCGGTACGCGCCGAACTGCCGATAGCCGGCACCCGGACCGTGGTCGTCCACGCCCGCGCCGGCCCGACCCGCCTCGGCCCGGTCCGTACCACTCCTCTCCCCGCTGTCTCGAGGCTCCCCGCTGTCTCGAGGCTCCCCGCTGTCTTGAGCCCAGCCTCCGCCCCGGTTCCCGACCATCACCCCTGACTCATTCCTGATCGGCCGGGTCTTCGACCACTTCGCGGATCTTGACGGTCACGTGGCCGAGGGACCGCAGCCTCCGCGGCACAGTCTGGGCAAGTGGGTGGCGAGCACCAGGCGGGTCGGCGGGTCCTCAAGTCCGGACTCGTGTCCTCAAGCCCGGGCTCCGTGCAGGAGCCCGCAGCCAAATGCCCTACGTGACCCAGGCGCGATCAGTTCTCATTCAGCAGAGTGTCGAGGAGTCGGAGGGCGCCGGCCTTGTCGAGTGGTTCGTTCCCGTTTCCGCACTTCGGCGACTGAATGCACGACGGGCACCCGCGGTCGCACTCGCACGAGGCAATCGCCTCCCGAGTGGCCGTCAACCAGTCGGCAGCACGGGAGTAGCCACGTTCGGCGAAGCCGGCCCCACCCTCATGCCCGTCGTACACGAAGACGGTGAGCTGGCCGGTGTCAGGGTGCACCTCGGTCGAGACCCCGCCGATGTCCCAGCGATCACAAGTGGCGAAGAGCGGGAGGAGGCCGATGGAGGCATGCTCGGCCGCGTGAGCGGATCCGCCCAGGTCGAAGCCGGCCTCGGCCAGCGGGGCGACGACCTCGGGCGGGAGAGTCCACCAGACGGCACGGGTGCGGAGGGTCCGGGGCGGCAGGTCAAGGGGCTCGTCGCCCAGCAGTTCGCCGGTCTGCATGCGGCGCTTGAGGTAGGAGACCACCTGGCGGGTGACCTCGACCTCGCCGAAGTGCAGGTTGGCTGCGCCCAGCGCATGGGAGCGCAGGGTGGACAGGACCGTGATGTCGGTGATGTCGCGGGCGAAGGTGGAGTAGTCGGGCTGAGCGCTGGAGACGAGGGCGACTCCGGCGTCCAGGTCGAGCTCGTCGACGAGGAAGGTTTCGCCTTGGTGGATGTAGACGGCGCCGGTGTGGACCGTGGTGTGGGCGGAGGGCTCGTCGACCGTGCCGAGCAGGCGGCCGGTGGCGGCTTCGACGACCTGGACGGGCGCGCCGCCCGAGCCGCGGATGTCGGCCAGGTCGGTGGCACGCTCGCGCTGGGTCCAGAACCAGCCGGCCGGGCGCTTGCGGAGCAGGCCCTGCCGTACCAGATCTTCCAGGACCTCTGGAGCGGTCGGACCGAAGGTGGATAGGTCGGCCTCGGTCAGCGGGATCTCGGCGGCCGCTGCGCAGAGGTGAGGTCCGAGGACGTATGGGTTGTCCGGGTCGAGCACGATCGCCTCAACCGGCTGGCCGAAGAGGGCGTCGGGGTGGTGGACGAGGTAGGTGTCCAGGGGGTCGTCGCGAGCGATCAGTACGGCAAGCGCGTCCTGGCCGTCGCGGCCTGCCCGGCCGGCTTGCTGCCAGAGGGAGGCGCGCGTGCCGGGCCAGCCGGTGATCAGCACGGCGTCCAGCCCGGAGACGTCCACGCCGAGTTCCAGGGCGTTGGTGGAGGCCAGCCCCAGGAGAGTGCCGGACCGGAGCGCGCGTTCGAGGACCCGGCGGTCTTCGGCCAGGTAGCCGGCCCGGTAAGCGGCCACCTTGTCCGGGAGGCTTGCCAGCTCGTCGGCTTCGCTTGCTCCGTTGGTGGCGGCGTCGGAGCCGGAGGTTGCTGGAGCTCCGGCACCTGAGCTACTTGGAGCCTTGGAGGCGCCTGAGGTGGCGGGTTCTGCTAGGTCGTCCGAGGTCGACCGCGGGAACGGAACCGAGGGCCCGTCCTTGGGGGCAGTTAGGGCTACGTCTGCGGGCTCTTCGGCGGTGCTTTCGTCAGCATCTACAGGCTTGACGCGCTTGTCGTCACACAGGGGTTCTGCGTCGGAGAGGGCGCTGTCCCCAGGTTGGGACCGGGCGGGGGTTGTGGCGGGTGTCTCGTCCCCAGGTTGTGGAGGGGCGGGGGGTGCGGAAGGTGCCTCGTCCCCAGGTTGTGGAGAGGCGGCCTTTGCGGGGGGTGACTCGGAAGAGTCGGTCGGCACGGCGGGGCGAGAGGGGAGGAGGTCGTCCCAGGAGAGCAGAGGGTCAGTGGCGAGGTGGGCAGGGTCAGTGGCGAGGTGGGCAGGGTCAGTGGCGGGGTGGGCAGGGGCGGGGTGGGCAGGGTCAGTGGCGGGGTGGAGAGAGCTGGTGGCGGGGTGGGGGGAGGGGGTGGCGTGGTGGTGGGGGGTGGCGGCTAGGGAGTGGGCGACGTCGGTGAGTTTGGCGCGGGCGGACAGAGCGACGGTCTCGGCGCCGCGGCGGGAGCGGACGAAGGCGAGGGTACGGACGTCGGCCAGGACGAGGTCGGCGAGGAGGTCGGCGGCCTCGGCGGTGGCGGTACGGCGGACGGGAGCACCGCCCTCGCCACGCAGGTCGGTCAGTGGGGGCTCCCAGAGGGCGAAGGTCGTGGAGCCCCGGGGGGAGGCGTCAACGGTGACCTCGGCCATCTCCAGACCGGTCAGGCGGGTGCCGGACTGGGCGGGGTCGCTGGCGGTGGCGGAAGCGAGGAAGAAGACGGGGGAGGAGCCGTACCGGGACGCGACTCGACGCAGACGACGGAGGATCTGCGCGACATGGGAGCCGAAGACGCCGCGGTAGCCGTGGCACTCGTCGACGATGACGAGGCGGAGGCGGCGGAAGAAGGTGGACCACTGCGAGTGCCGGGGGAGGAGGCTGCGGTGCAGCATGTCGGGGTTCGTGAGGACGTAGTTGGCGTGCTGACGGATCCAGGTGCGCTCGTCGAAGGGGGTGTCGCCGTCGAAGGTGGCGGCACGGAGCTGGGTGAGGCGCAGGTCACGCAGGGAGCGGAGCTGGTCGGCGGCCAGGGCCTTGGTGGGTGTGAGATACAGCACGGTCCCGCCCTCGATCACGGAGGAGAGGGCCGGCGTGAGGTAGGCGAGGGACTTGCCCGAGGCGGTGCCTGTGGCGATGATCACGTTTACGCCCCGGTGGGCGAGGTCGGCGGCCTCGTACTGGTGGGACCAAAGCCCCGTGATGCCGTGGTTCGCCAAGCGCGTAACCAGCACTTCCGGGGTCCAGTTCGGCCATCCGACTTGACCCGCCTGACGTGCTGGAACATGCTCCACATGGGTGACACGCTCATGACGTGCGGGAACACCGAGCAGGTGCTGGAGGAGTGGACCGGCTCGGCGTGGGGAGGAAGTCGAGGAAGTCACTGGTTTCCAGTCTGGCATCCATGGGCAAAGTCGCCGGGAATCGTGATTTCGTATAGACGTAAGCAAGACCCGTGGTTGAATGCCGCGCGTCGGGGTCGGGCAGCTTCAAGCTTGCCAGGCCCAAGAGAGTACTTCGCAGGCGAGGCGCTGGAGGATCTGTGGATCTGAAGTTGGATCACCACAACGAAGATCGACTCACCATCGTGGAGGTGGAGGGTGAGATCGATGTCTACACGGCGCCCAGGTTGCGTGAGCTTCTGATCGACCTCGTCAACAAGGGCAACTTCCACCTTCTCGTCAACATGGAGAAGGTCGACTTCCTCGACTCCACCGGCCTGGGTGTCCTGGTCGGCGGGCTCAAGCGGGTGCGCGCGCACGACGGCTCCCTGGAGCTGGTGTGCACCCAGGAGCGCATCCTGAAGATCTTCCGGATCACCGGGCTCACCAAGGTTTTCGGGATCTACGCTTCGGTCGACGAGGCCAAGGAAGCTCACGGCCGAGACAAGTAGTCATGGCAACCGTCGAGCTGACGTTCAGCGCCCTCCCCGCGCACGTGAGGACGGCGCGGCTGGTGGCCACGGCGATCGCCCGCCGCACAGGCGTGGAGGAGTCGCTGCTGGACGAGGTCAGGCTCGCCGTCGGAGAAGCCTGCTCCCGGGCGGTCGAGGCGCATCGCGCCCACTGCCCGGGAGAGCCGATCCGCATCGAGCTCCGTGACGACTCTGGCCGCTTCGAGGTCACTGTGAGCGATCTCGCTCCCAGTGACGAGCATGAGCAGGAGCGGCCGCTGGATTTGAGCATGCTCTCCGACTCGTACACGAGTGGGTTCGGGATTGCCGTGATCGCCGGGCTGGCTGATGATGTCGAGGTTTTTCCGAGCCCTAAGGGGATGCGGATTCGGATGAGTTGGCCGGCCGGGCTGAATGGGCATGCGGCTGGGTAGCCCGGTTTTCGGGTTTTGGTGGGGCGTCCGCTAGGGCTTTGCCGTGGGTTGTGCGGTGGGGGTTCTGACGGGCGCTTTTCCTTTGGTGCGGTGGAGGCGTCCTTCGGGGCGCTTTTTCCGTTTTGGAGGGGGATGTACGTGGGCCGCCTCGGACTGCCTGGGGAGGGTGTGGGGGCTCTCAGCGGTAGGCGAGATCGGCGTGTCGGCTGTCGGCGGTGGCGAGGGTTCG
>NZ_JBITIW010000009.1:166551-451421 GCF_044459405.1 Nonomuraea sp. NPDC050328
TCGAAGTGGCGGGGGTTCGAAGTGGCGGGGGTTCGAAGTGGCGGGGGTTCGAAGTGGCGGGGGTTCGAAGTGGCGGGGGTTCGAAGTGGCGGGGGTTCGAAGTGGCGGGGGTTTGAAGTGGCGGGGGTTCGAAGTGGCGCCCGCGGCGGGAAGTCCGTTGGTCGGGTGCCGGGGTGAGGCGGCAGCCCTCGGTTACGGGGGGCTGTGAGGAGGGGTGGGGGTCCCAGGGGGTGGGGTGACCGGGGAAGGAGAAAAAGATCACATAGTTTCGGGTAGGACTTTTTTAGTTCGAGTAACGCCCGAAATCGGAGCGCAATAACCGCAAACCCGCCCACTCCCAGGGCGTTAGCAGACGCCCGAGCAATTCGCCGACGAAAGAGCCTTCATATCTGTTGAACCGCTGCGTAGACTCCCGGCACCGGCCAAGGTGATCCGACGCGTAACTGCGGACTCAACCGGAAGCGGCTGCCCATAACCCGGATGGCCGCCGCACCGCCCGCCGAATGATGGCTCGCCATCCGGGCAGGACGTACCCGTCTTGCCGAGGAGAACGATGTCCAGGCTCTATCTGGCCGCCGAGCCAGAATCAACGCTCACACTATCCGGAAGCAACATCACGATCGTCGTCGTGGTCGCCGCGGTGGCGCTCATCGCGCTGGCCGTCGCCGGCGGCCTCGTGCGCGAGGTGCTCAAGGCCGATCAGGGCACCGAGCGGATGCAGAACATCGCACGTGCCGTCCAGGAGGGCGCGGCGGCGTACCTCAACCGGCAGTTCAAGACTCTCGCCGTCTTCGTTGTGCTGATCCCGTTCCTCCTGCTGCTGCTCCCGGGCGGGTGGGACGTCAAGATCGGTCGATCGATCTTCTTCGTGGTCGGTGCGGGCTTCTCCGCGCTGACCGGTTTCATGGGCATGTGGCTTGCCGTACGCGGGAATGTGCGCGTGGCGGCGGCGGCCAGGACCAGCGGGGAGAAGAAGGCGATGCGCATCGCCTTCCGCACCGGTGGCGTGGCGGGCATGTTCACGGTGGGCCTCGGCCTGCTGGGCGCGGCCGTGGTCGTGCTGATCTACAAGGGCAACGCGCCCGGCGTGCTGGAGGGCTTCGGCTTCGGCGCGGCGCTGCTGGCGATGTTCATGCGGGTCGGCGGCGGCATCTTCACCAAGGCGGCCGACGTCGGCGCCGACCTGGTGGGCAAGGTCGAGCAGGGCATCCCCGAGGACGACCCGCGCAACCCGGCGACGATCGCCGACAACGTGGGCGACAACGTGGGTGACTGCGCCGGCATGGCGGCCGACCTGTTCGAGTCGTACGCGGTCATGCTGGTGGCCAGCCTCATCCTGGGCCGGGTGGCCTTCGGCGAGGAGGGCCTGATCTTCCCGCTGATCGTCCCGATGATCGGTGTGCTCACCGCGATCATCGGCATCTTCATCACCGGGATGCGCGACCGCGACCGCAACGGCATGGCGGCGATCAACCGCAGCTTCTTCATCTCGGCCGCGATCTCGGCCGTGCTCGTGGCGGCGGCGGCGTTCTGGTACCTGCCCAGCAGCTTCGACCAGCTCACCGGCACGCAGGTGCAGCTCGACGCCGACCCGCGGATCATCGCGATCGGCGCGGTGCTCATCGGCCTGGTCCTGGCCAGCGCCATCCAGCTCCTCACCGGCTACTTCACCGAGACCAACCGGCGCCCGGTGAAGGAGATCGGCGAGGCCTCGCTGACCGGCGCGGCCACCGTCATCCTGGCCGGCATCAGCGTCGGCCTGGAGTCGGCGGTCTACTCGGCGCTGGTCATCGGCGGCGCGGTGTACGGGGCGTTCCTGCTCGGCTTCGGCGACCCGACCGTCGCGCTGTTCGCGGTGGCGCTGGCCGGCACCGGCCTGCTGACCACCGTGGGCGTCATCGTGTCGATGGACACCTTCGGCCCGGTCTCCGACAACGCGCAGGGCATCGCGGAGATGTCCGGCGACGTCGACGGCGAGGGCGCGCAGGTGCTCACCAGCCTCGACGCGGTCGGCAACACCACCAAGGCGATCACCAAGGGCATCGCGATCGCGACCGCCGTGCTCGCGGCGACGGCGTTGTTCGGCGCGTTCAAGACGGCGGTGGTCGGCGAGTTGCCGTCCGGCGCGGTCTTCGGGCTCGACATCGACCAGCCGAACGTGCTGGTCGGCCTGATCATCGGCGCCTCGGTCGTCTTCCTGTTCTCGGGTCTGGCGATCATGGCGGTGGGGCGCGCGGCGATGCGCGTGGTCTTCGAGGTGCGTGACCAGTTCCGCAAGCACCCCGGGATCATGGACGGCACCGAGCAGCCCGAGTACAGCAGGGTCGTGGACATCTGCACCCGCGACTCGCTGCGCGAGCTGGCCACGCCTGGTCTGCTGGCGGTCATGACGCCGATCGCGGTCGGTTTCGCCCTCGGGTACGCGCCGCTCGGTGCGTTCCTGGCCGGTGCGATCGCGTGCGGCACGCTGATGGCGGTCTTCCTGTCGAACTCGGGCGGCGCCTGGGACAACGCCAAGAAGCTGGTCGAGGACGGTCACCACGGCGGCAAGGGCTCCGAGGCCCACGCGGCCACGGTCATCGGCGACACCGTCGGCGACCCGTTCAAGGACACCGCGGGACCGGCGATCAACCCGCTGATCAAGGTGATGAACCTGGTCGCGCTGCTGGTCGCTCCGGCGGTCGTGCTGTGGGCCGACAACGTCGCGCTGCGGGTGGGTGTGACGGTGGTCGCGCTCGCGGTCGTGGTCGGCGCGATCATCGCGTCGAAGCGGCGGTCGGTGAAGATCGAGCCGAGCACCAGCAACAGCGACCGGGAGAAGGAGCCGGTGGGTTCCTGACCTTCCGAGTCGCGAGAGTTCGACGGTACGGCCCGCGTCCCCTGAACGGCTGGGGGACGCGGGCCGTACCCATGCCTGGGCAGAACCAGAGGGACCGCCTGGCCGGAACAAGGACTCGTGCCTGGTCGGAAAAGCCGTCCTGGGCCAGGGAGGCGTGGGGGTGGCGTGGGAAACTGGGGGGATGAACGAGCAACGGCCCTCCGGTGGGAAGACGCTGGGCCTCATCCTGCTGGCCATGCTGGTGATCCTCGGCGCGATCGCCGGATTGTCGATCTGGGCCTCCAATGGCGGCTGACAAGCGCACGCTCATCCTCCTGCGGCACGCGAAGGCCGCGCAGGTCCTGGGCCTGGCCGACCGCGAACGCCCGCTGACCGACCGGGGCGAGGCCGACGCGCAACGGGCGGGCGAGGCGATCAGGTCCCGCGGCCTGGGGCCCGACCTGGTCGTGTGTTCCCCGGCGGTCCGCACCCGCCGCACCGCCGAGCTGGCCTTCCCCGACGCGGAGATCAGTTTCGAGCGCGAGATCTACGAGGCCTACCCCGACGACCTGGTCGCGGTGATCCGCCGCACCGGCGACGAGGTGCGCACGCTGGTGCTGTGCGGGCACAACCCGGCGATCGAGGAACTGGCCGGCGCCGAGCATCACATGCGACCGGGGGCGTTCGCCGTGATCGAGGTGGATTCGTCCTGGGTAGACCTCTGGCCAGGGGAGGGACGCCTGGTCGAGCGCTGGGATCCCAAGGAGCACTGACCGGGGACACACCGTATGCGGGGGGCGGCCACCAAGGCGTTGCGTGAGGGCTTCGCGGTGTCCGCGCGCCCGCCGTGGGGCTACGGCGTGCTCTGCGCGGTCGCGTTGTCCCTCCCGTTGATCATCGGCACCCTCGCCGGCCACCCGCGCGAGGGCAGCCTGGCCGCCCTCGGCGCCTACTTCACCGCGTTCGGCGACCGGTACGGCAAGCCGTACGGCGAGCGGGCCAAACGCCTGGCCGGCCAGTTGCTACTGGTCCCGGCGAGCTTCGCGCTCGGCTCGCTGCTGTCGCCCCACCCGTGGACGGCCGTGGCCACCGTCGGCCTGCTGGCGGCGGCGGGCGGCCAGTGGCCCGCGTTCGGGATCGTGCCCGCGCTGACCATGGTCATGGGCTACTACGACGCCCTCCCGCTGACCTGGGGCCCGTCGCTGCTGATGGGCGCGGGCGGCGTGCTCTACTGCGTGCTGGCGCTCGGCTCGTGGCCGTGGCGGCGGTTCGACTCGCTGCAGGAAGCTTTGGGAAGCGCCTGTACGGCTGTCGCGGACCTGCTGGAGGCGGTCGAGGCCGACGGCGAGGAGTGGGTACGGCTGCGCGGCTACGCCTTCGACGCGGTGGACGAGGCGGCGACCGCCTCGGCGGCCTACCGCAGCTCGGAGGAGCACGACGAGACCCCCGACGCCTTCGTCCGGACCCTGCAGCGCACCCTGCACGAGGTGGTGGCCCTGCGGGCACTCTGCCCGCCCCCCGAAGCGCGCGAGGCGGTCACCGCGCTGGTCGGGGCGCTGCGCGGAGCGGCGGACGGCAGCGACGCCCGGGTGAAGCACGCCATCGAGGCCGACCGGGCCTTCGGCCGCTGGGCCGAGAAACACGACCGCGACCCGCAGGTCAAGCGGTGCCTCGACCGCATCACCGCGGGAGCCAGGACCGTCGCGACGTTGTCCAAGCGCGGGGTGCAGGCGCCCGAGACCCTGCCGAGTTTCTCCTGGCCCGACCTCAAGGAGCCGCGGCACGCGCTGCGGCTCGGGGTCACGACCGCGGCGGCGATGGCGTTGATGGTCGGGCTGCACGCCGATATCGGGCGGTGGTTCGTGGTCACCGTGCTGATCGCGTTGCGCTCGACCTACGGGGACACCGTGGAGCGGGTGGTGCTGCGGGTGGTCGGCACGATGGCGGGGGCCACGGTCGCGGCGCTGCTGCTGGCGGCGGTGCCGGGGCGGTGGACGATCGTGGTGATCATCCTGGTGTTCGGGGCGCTGGGGTTCGCCCTGCGGGAGGTGAGCTACGGGTTCTGGTCGGCGCTGGCGACGCCGCTGATGCTGATGATGAGCGACTTCTCGGTCACCATCGACTGGGTCACGGCGGCGGTGCGGCTCGGGCTCACCGCGGCGGGTGGGGTGCTGGTGTTGCTGGCGGCCCGGGTGCTGTGGCCTCGGGGGGAGGCGGGGAAGATCCGGGGGCTCGTGGTCGAGGTGCTGAAGGAGCATGCGCGGCTGCTGCGGTGTCTGGCGGATCAGGACCTCGACTCGGTGCCGGAGCGGTTGTTCGAGGCGGGGAGTGCGGGGGATCGGCTGGCGGAGTCGCTGGATCGGGTCGAGCTGGAGCCTGGGCGGGGGTATCGGGCCTCGGCTCATCTTCGGGAGGTGGTGACCACGGCTCGGCGGATTCGGGATGACGCGATGGTGGTGGGGGCCTTGATGCGGGGGACCGGGCGGGGGGTGGGGGTGGGGGTGTTGGACGCTTGTGCGGATCAGCTTGAGGAGCTGGCGGAGGCGGTGCGGGATCGGCGGGATCCGCCGGAGTTTCCCGGGGAGGTGGATGAGCGGGCCGGGCGGGCGCAGAAGGCGCTCTGGCGGCACGTGGGGGAGCTTTCTGGGCAGCTTGTCGGGTAGTCAGGGGTGGGGCGGCGTGCAGGAGCATTTCCCTGGGGTGGGGGTGCTCGCCGCATTGGTGAACTAGGGCGCGCGTGGGTGGCGTTAAGGTGGCGCACGCAGGTCGCCCAAACCGGCCGCCAACCCGCCCCCCCAAACCACGGCCGCCAACCCGGCCGCTCAACCTCGGCCGCTCAACCCGGCTGCCTCGAATGGGTCGCCGTAAGAAGAAGCTAGTTCGGGGTGGGGTCTTCGGCGTCGGCGGCTTCGATTTCGTCGCGGGAGATGCCCAGCAGGTAGAGGATCGAGTCCAGGTAAGGCGTGTTCACCGTGGTGTCGGCGGCCTGCCGTACCACCGGCTTGGCGTTGAAGGCGATGCCCAGCCCGGCGGTGGCGATCATGTCGAGGTCGTTGGCGCCGTCGCCGATGGCGACGGTCTGGCTGATGGGGATGCCGGCGGCACGGGCGAAACGTTCGAGCGCACGGGCCTTGCCGGGGCGGTCGACGATCTCGCCGACGACGCGGCCGGTGAGCTTGCCGTCCACGACCTCCAGCACGTTGGCCGCGGAGTAGTCGATGCCGAGGTCGCTGACCAGCCCGTCGGTGATCTGGGTGAACCCGCCGCTGACGATCGCGAAGCGGTAGTCGAGCCGCTTGAGCGTACGGACCAGGGTGCGCGCGCCGGGCGTGAGGACCACCTCGCGGCGGACCTTGTCGAAGACCTCGGCGGGCAGCCCTTCGAGCAGGGCCACCCGGCGGCGCAGCGACTCGGCGAAGTCGAGTTCGCCGCGCATGGCCTCCTCGGTGACCCGGGCGACCTCGTCGAGACAGCCCGCGTGGGCGGCGAGCAGTTCGATGACCTCGCCCTGGATGAGCGTCGAGTCGACGTCCATGACGATCAGGCGCTTGGCCCGGCGCGAGAGGCTGATCCGCTGCACCGCGACGTCCACCTGCTGCACCGCGGCCTCGGCGGCCAGTTCGATGCGCAGGGTGTCGGGGTCGGCGCCGGAGACCTGGAGTTCGACGCAGGTGACCGGCCACTGGGCGAGCCGGTCGATGCGGTCGATGTTGGCGCCGGCGGCGGCGATGCGCCCGGCGATCCCGGCGACCGCGGCGGGCTGGAGCGGCTGGCCGAGGACGCTGACCGACAGCCGGCCGCGGCGGCGCTTCTCCTTGGGCTGGGTGCCGGTGGACAGTTCGACCTCCATGCCGAGGTCCTCAGCGACCTGCTCGACCGCTGTCCACAGGGCGCCGATGGTGCTGCCGGTGCCGGTGGAGGGCCCGCCGGCGTAGGCCACGAGCACGCCGAGGGTGAGCCGGCCGCGGATGACGACCTGCTCGATGTCGGCGACGGTCACCGGGAAGCCGGACAGGACCGAGAACAGGCGCGAGGTCACGCCCGGTCGGTCGGGGCCGGTCAGAGTGATCAGGAGGGTGCGCTGGTCCACAGCCCTCACGCTACAAGCAGGGCGCCGGGTGGTGGACGGGAGGTTCACCATACGGACGCGTGACCTTGGGCGTCCGGCCATCCAAGGGTGCGTTCATTGGACCATGTACACCGTCGGGCTCGCGCGCACCGCGGCGGACCTCATGGCCGCGCAGCGCCTTCGCCACCACGTCTTCGCCGAGGAGTTCGGCGCGAGGCTCGACTCCCCTGTGAGCGGGCTCGACGTCGACTCCTTCGACGCCTACTGCGACCACCTTCTCGTCCGGGCCGGTGACCAGGTCGTGGGCACCTACCGGCTGCTGCCGCCGGGCCGGCGCGACCGGCTCTACGCCGAGGGCGAGTTCGATCTCGCTCCGCTCAGGCACCTGGCCCTGGTCGAGACCGGCCGGTCCTGCGTGCATCCCGATCATCGCAACGGCACGGTCATCGGCCTGATGTGGGCGGGCATCGCCCGGTACATGGTCGACGGCGGCCACTCCTGGCTGGTCGGCTGCTGTTCGGTGCCGGTCGCCGAGGCCGCCGACGTGGTGGACCGGGTGCCGCTGGGGCCGGATGAGTACCGGGTCAAGCCGCTCAACGCCTGGTCGGATGCCGGGGTGCCGCGCCGGCCCGGGGCCAGGCTGCCGGCGCTGCTGCGCGGCTACCTGCGGCTGGGCGCCTGGGTGTGCGGGCCGCCCGCCTACGATCCCGACTTCGGCACCGCCGACTTCCTGGTGCTGCTGTCGATGTCCCGGATCGACCACCGTTACCTTCGGCACTTCCTGGGGGAGCGGTGAGTCCCTGGTTCCCGTCCTCGCCCTGCACGCCCGAGTTGTGCGTGCACTCGACGGCCCGGCGCGCGGCGTGGTGGCTGCGCCTGGCGCGCGTGCTGGCCGCCGTCGCCGTGGTGCTGGGCGGCGTCGTCGCCGCCCGCCTGGTCCGCGGTACGGCTCGCCGCCGCCGGGTGACCGCGGCCTGGTCGCGGTTGCTGCTGCGGTCGCTGGGCCTCCGCGTGCACGTACGGCGAGGCTTCGCCGCGTACGGCGGAGCCGGCTCCCCCAGGCCGGTCCGGGTGGCCCCCACCACGCTGATCGTCGCCAACCACGTCTCCTGGCTCGACCCCCTGGTGATCGCCGCCGCCCTGGACAGCGTGCCGCTGGCCAAGCGCGAGGTGGCGGCCTGGCCGGTGGTCGGCGGCTTGGTGGCGGGGTCCGGCGCGCTGCTCATCGATCGCGACTCCCTGCACGCCCTGCCCGGCACCGTGGACGGCATCGCCGAGACGTTGCGTGGCGGCCGGAGCGTGGCGGCCTTCCCCGAGGGCACGACGTGGTGCGGCCGGGGCGTGGGCCGGTTCCGGCCGGCGCTCTTCCAGGCGGCGCTGGACGCCGGGGTGCCGGTGCGGCCGGTGGCGCTGAGCTACCAGGAGTCGGGGCGGCCGGGTTCGACCGCGGCGGCCTACGTGGGGGAGGACAGCCTGCTGGCGTCGCTGTGGCGGATCGTGGGGACGCGCCGGCTGTCCGTCGAGGTCACGGTGCTGCCGCCGGTGACCGCGGCCGACCGGCGGCGGCTGGCCCGCGTGGCCGAGGCCGCCGTGCTGTCGGTGACCGGCCTGCCCGCTCTGGAGCACACGGGCTCCACCAGGACGCTGAGCCCGGCAGCGGCCCGGGAACGCGTGAGCGGGCCGCCGGAGAACCGGCGACCCGCCCTGGCGGGAACGTCCTAGCGGACGACCTTGGTCTTGATCTCCTTGCCGAACAGGTAGCCGGGCACGCCCAGCCGCTCCAGTTCCGCCTGGCTGAGGTCTTCCATGCCGGTGTCGACGTTGTAGCTGATGACGTACATCCCGGACTTCAGGGTGCCCTTGGCCGTCTTCTTGACGCGCACGTCGACGGAGAGGCTGAAGCCCTGACCCTTCTTCAGGTCACGGGGCAGGATGCACAGCACGCCCTTGTTGCCGTCGATGTCCTCGTTCGGCACGCAGGCGGAGCCCTTGACGCTGCTCCGGAAGTAGACGCGCTTGCCGAGGTCGGCCGCCGGCGGCAGGGCCGCGTAGACGAACCAGACGTCGGCGTTGTGCGGCCCGGCGTTGACACCCTTGATGGACAGGCGGAGGGTGCCGCCGCGGCGGACCGTCTTGGAACCGCTCACGGTGGTGTCGAAGGCGGCGTACGGCTCGTCCGCCGCCGTCTGCGCGGCCACCGGGGCAGCGGTGGTGGCGGCCGAGGCCGCCGGGGTCAGGAAGAGCGCGCCCGCGAGGGGAGCGGCGATGGCGAAGGCCGCGGCCTTGGCCAGGAGAGAACGCATCGAGGGGTCTCCGGTGGCTTGCTTAGCGGACGATCTTGGTCTTGACGGACTTGCCGTAGAACCAGGAGTTGACGCCGCCGAGCCGGTCGATCTCCTCCTTGTTGAGCTTCTCCATGCCGGTGGGAATGTCGTAGACCAGCGCGCCGAGCTTGGCCGTCGCCACGCCCTTGACCCGCTTGCTGAGCTTGATCTCGATGATCAGCCAGTCCTCGTAGCCCTTGTCCAGGGCGTACGGGCCCCAGCACCAGAAGCCGGTGGAGTCGGAGGTGCAGGCGGTGCCGTCCGGGCCCCAGGCCTTGATCTTGCCGGTGAGGCCCTTGGGGAGCTGGCCGCCGATGTAGTAGTAGTCCGCGTGGTGCGGGCCGGTGTTGACCGCGGAGATCCGGTACTTGATGGTGCCGCCGGCCTTGACCGCCTTGGGCGCGCGCACCTTGACGTCGAAGACGGAGTACGGGTCGTCGGCGGTCTTGGCGACGACTGCGGTGGTGGTGACGGGCGCCGCGGCGGCGGCCGGAGCCGCCGTGAAGAGCAGGCCGCCCGCGAGCGGAGCGAGCAGCGCGAAGGCCCCGGCCTTCGACAGCGAGTTGCGCATTACAACGTCTCCGTGAGGAAGAGGAAACGAGGTCGTCGCGAAGTGTGACCCCCCGTAAATACCGGCTTTTCCTATCATGGAGGTCAAATGTTTGCAAAGCCTATTTGTGCAGGATGAGGTGGGTGTCGCCGAATTCGTGCCACAGATATCCGGCGTCCAAAGCCGCCTCATACGCGCGTTCGAGCTGATCAGACCCGGCGAGCGCGGTCAGCAGGCGCAGATGGCTCGACCGCGGCTCGTGCAATCCCGTGATCAATCCGTTGACTACCCGGACCCCGTTCTCGGGGGTCACCACGTGCGTCGTCCACCCGGAGGTGGCGCCGGTCCAGGCGGTCGTTTCCAGCGCGCGCACCACCGTGGTGCCGACCGCGACCACCCGGCCGCCGGCCTTCCGCGTGAGCTCGACCAGGCGGGCGGTCGCCTCGGGCACCTCGAACCGCTCGGCGTAGGGCGGCTCGTCGCGCTCCGGCGAGGCGACGCCGGTGTGCAGGGTGATCGGCGCCACCGCGATGCCGCGCGAGACCAGCGCGGTGACCACCTCGGCGGTGAACGGCCGGCCGGCGCTGGGCATCTCGGCGCTGCCGGGCACGGTCGCGAAGACCGTCTGGTAGGCGTCGAGCGGCCAGTCCTCGGCCACGTAGGAGTAGCGGATCGGCTTGCCGTACCGGGCGAGGTAGGCGGGGACGTCGCGGTCGAGCAGGGCCCGCCACAGGCGCGGGGTCTCGCGCTCCAGCAGGCGCAGGGTCGCGCGGCCGGGCAGCGGCAGCCACTCGCCCGGTTCGGCGCCGCCGTACGGCTCGGTGGCCCCGCCGGGGGCGGGGCGGCGCAGCTCGACCAGCCACGTGCCGTCCTCGCGCGGGGTGGAGAAGTGCACCGACAGCCGGTCGAGGCGGACCGCGGCGGGCAGGGTGGCGGAGTTGTTGACCACCAGCAGGTCGCCGGGGTCGAGCAGGGCGGGCAGGTCGTGGAAGCGGTGGTGGGCGAGGTCGGGTCCGCGCGAGACCAGCAGGCGCACGCCGTCGCGGGCCAGGCCGCGGGCCTCGGGCGGCTCGTGCGCCTCCAGCGCGGACGGCACGGCGAAGCCGATGCTCATTGCAGGCTCACCCGGCCGCTGGCCGGCCGGCTCCTGATCAGGTCGTGCAGGGTCGCGGCGACCTTCTCCGGGTCGGTCGCGCCCGCCGCCTCCTCGGCGCCGACCGCTTCGGCCAGCATGCGGGTGTTCATCTCGCCGGGATCGACCCACCAGACCGCGAGGGCGGGCTCCTCGGCGGCCAGGACGTTCGAGAGCTGCTCCAGCGCCGCCTTGGTCGCGCCGTAACCGCCCCAGCCGGGATAGCCGCCGGTCGCCGCGTCGGAGGTCACGTTGACCACGGCTCCGCGCCGGGCCCGGAGTGCGGGCAGTACCTCTTGGGTGAGCGCCAGCGGCGCGGTGAGGTTCGTCTCCAGCAGCTCGCGGAAGCCGTCCAGCGGGTAGCCGGCCAGCGGCCGGATGCCGCCGAGCCCGCTGGCGTTGTTCACCAGCAGGTCCAGTTCGGGGACGGCGAGTGCCAGCTCGGCGCGGTGCGCCGGGTCGGCGACGTCGCCGGGCAGCGCGAGCGCGCCGAGCTCGCCCGCGACCGCCCGCAGGTCCTCCTCGCCGCGGGCGGTGAGGACGAGTGTCCAGCCGGCGGCGGCCAGCGACCGGGCCAGGGCGAGGCCGAGTCCCCGGGAGGCGCCGGTGATGAGTGCGGTGTTCGTCATGGCTCGACGGTAGGTTTCCCCCGGTCGCGGCACATCGGGCCTTGGTCCTAGGACCATAGGGTGAAGGGCGTGAGCACTCCCGACCGCGACGCGATCCTGCAGGCCGTCAGCTCAGCCGTGCTGGCCGTGACCCGCCACCTCTCGGTGCGCGAGGTGCTGCAGGTCATCGTCCGCTCCGCGCAGCGGCTGCTCGACGCCCGCTACGCCGCGCTCGGCGTGCCCGACGAGGAGGGCTCGTTCGCCGAGTTCGTGGCGGAGGGCCTGACCGACCGGCAGTGGGAGGCGATCGGCCCGCTGCCGCGCCAGCACGGCATGCTGGGCGCGATGTTGCGCGAGGGCGCCCCGGTGCGCCTGCCCGACCTGCGCCAAGACCCGCGCTTCGAGTGGTGGCCGAAGGCGCACCCGGTGATGCGCGACTTCATCGGCGTGCCGATCAAGAACGCCGAGCAGGTGCTCGGCATCATCTTCCTGGCCAACAAGCAGGCGCCCGGCGGCTTCACCCGCGAGGACGAGGACCTGCTCACGCTCTTCGCCGCGCACGCCGCCATCGCGCTGACCAACGCGCGCCTGTACGAGCGGGGCCGCGAGCTGGCCATGCTGGAGGAACGCAACCGGATGGCCCGCGAGCTGCACGACGCGGTGACCCAGAAGTTGTTCTCGCTCCGGTTGACCGCGCAGGCCGCCGCGCACCTGCTGCCCACCGACCCCGGCAAGGCCGCGGCCGAGCTCGACCGGGTGCAACGCCTGGCCGGCGAGGCGCTGGCCGAGCTGCGCGCGGTGATCGTCGAGCTGCGGCCCGCCGAGCTCGACCGGCACGGCCTGGCCACCACGCTCCGCAAGCACGCCCAGCTCCTCGACCGGCTGCACCCGGCCCGCGTCACCTTCACCTGCGACGAGCTGCCCGAGCTGCCGCCCGAGACCGAGGTCGCCGTGCTGCGCGTCGCCCAGGAGGCGCTGCACAACTCCCTGCGTCACTCCGGGGCCGAGCACGTCGAGGTACGGCTGGCCTACGACAACGGCCGCCTCGCCCTTTCGGTGCGCGACGACGGCGCCGGGTTCGAGGAGCCGGCCGCCTCGCGTGGCCTGGGCCTGGCCTCCATGCGCGACCGGGCCGAGGCGATGGGTGGCAAGCTGGTCGTGTCCTCCGGCGGGGGGACGACCGTGCTGCTGGAGGTGCCCGCTTGATCCGCGTGCTGATCGCCGACGACCACCCGGTCGTCCGACAAGGACTGCGCACCCTGCTCGACCTGCAGGACGACATGACCGTGGTGGGCGAGGCGAAGGACGGGCGCGAGGCGGTCGAGCTGGTGGCCGAGCTCGAGCCGGACGTGTTGCTGCTCGACCTCAAGATGCCGAGGCTCGACGGGCTGGGCGCGCTGGCCGAGCTGACCGGCGCCGCCGTCCGGATCGTGGTGCTGACCTCGATGAGCGACCGGTCGGACGTCGGGCCCGCGATGCGCGCGGGGGCGGCGGGTTTCCTCTACAAGGACATCGACCCGGCCGCGCTGGTGCAGGGCGTGCGGGCGGTCCACGGCGGGCAGGTCCTGCTGGCGCCGGAGGCGGCCGAGGCGGTGATGGCCGGTCAGCGCCCGGCGGCGGCGCCGGTCCCGGCTCCGCTGGTCAAGCCGGTCCCGCTCACCGACCGGGAGCGGGAGGTGCTCAGGCTGATCGCCGAGGGGCGGTCGAACAGGGAAATCGCCCGCGCCCTCGACGTGGCCGAGAAGACCGTCAAGACGCACGTCTCGAACGTGCTGATGAAGCTGGGGGTACAGGACCGCACGCAGGCTGCGCTGTATGCGGTCCGGCACGGTCTGGCCTAGCGGACCCGGTGGGGCCGGCCGGGGTCAGGTGCCCTTCTTCTTGTTCTCCTCGGTCTTGGTGGTCGGCGGGTTCCAGCTCTTGGTGACCGGAGGAGTCCAGTTCTGCTGCGGCCGGTTGGGCCGCGGCCAGATGATCTTGGTGTGCGTGGTCTTCAGGTCGTAGTGCCGGTCGAAGCTCTCGCCGATGCGGTCGAGCTCCTCCTTGTCCACGTTCTCCGCGCCGTTGGGCACGTCGAACGAGAGCACGCCCACCCGGGCGGTCGCCACGCCCTTGGTGGTCTTCTTCAGCTTGAGCTGGAACTGCAGCCAGTCGGTGTCGCCGACGTCAAGGGCGTACGGTCCCCAGCACCAGAACCATTCACCTTCCCAGGTGCACTTGCTGCTCTTCGGGCCGGTCCACGTCAGGCGCGGCTCGACGCCCTTCGGAACCTTGGCCCCGACCCAGTACCAGTTCGCGTAGTAAGGCCCGAGGTTCTTGGCCTTCAGCAGATAAGTGATCTTTCCGCCACGCTTGGTCTGTGTGTCGTACTTCACGGAGATCTTGAACTTGGAGTACGGCGGGCGGCCAGAAGCGGCCTCCGCCTGCGCGGCCGGTGTGAAGACGGCCAGCGGCGCCGCGATCAGGCTGACGCCCAATAGCGTGCCGAGAGTTCTGCGCATGGTGATGGCTCCCCGTACGGTGTAGAAAACGCCGATTCTCTAGGGGATTATTACCTAGGGCAAATATTTCGCAAAAAGTGATGATCTATCGTGATGGGCTGTAGCTTGCACAGCATTGTTCACGGCGGTCACTCTTGCGACGGGGGACACGCAGGACGGGGAGGGTTCAAGGTGCCTGACACGCACCCCTTGCAACCGGGCGATCCAGCCACCTTGGGGCCGTATCGGCTGCTCGGACGGCTGGGCAAGGGGGCCCAGGGGATCGTCTTCAAGGGGGAGAGCCAGAACGGGGAACTGGTAGCGATCAAGCTGCTCAACACCCGGCTGGACAAGCCCGGTGTCGACGCCGAACGCTTCATGCGCGAGGTCGAGGCGGCCCGCCGGGTCGCCCAGTTCTGCACCGCCCAGGTGCTGGACGCCAGCATGGAGGGCGAGAACCCGTACATCGTCAGCGAGCTGGTCGAGGGCGTCTCCCTGCAGCTCGTCGTGCAGAACGAGGGACCGCGCCGCGGCGGCGTGCTCTACCGGCTGGCCGTCGGCACCGTCACCGCGCTGGCCGCCATCCATCGCGCCGGCATCGTGCACCGCGACCTCAAGCCCAGCAACGTGCTCATGGGCCCCGACGGGCCGCGCGTCATCGACTTCGGCATCGCCCGGGCGCTCGACTCGGCGATGACCATCTCCAGCGGCGTGGTCGGCACGCCCGCGTACATGTCGCCCGAGCAGATCGCCGGGGAGCGGGTGGGGCCGCCCAGCGACATGTTCAGCTGGGCGCTGACCATGACCTTCGCCGCGACCGGGCGGCCCGCCTTCGGGCAGGACAGCCTGCCGGCGGTCATCTACCGGGTGATGAACGAGCAGGCCGACCTGTCGGCGTTGCCGGACAACCTGCGGCCGCTGGTGCAGGCCTGCCTCAGCAAGCGGGCCGAGGAGCGGCCCACCGCGGCCGAGGCGCTCTTCGCGTTGCTGGAGAACCAGGGCTCGACGCCGATGGGGGACTCCGACCTCGCGCTCACGACCGGCACCCAGGTCGCGGCGGCCGACGCCCCGGCCGAGCCGTACGTGCCGCCGCAGCCGGGCCCGCCCCTCTACCCCGGCCAGCCGCACCCCGCTCAACCCCACTCCGCTCAACCCCACCCCGCTCAGCCGCAGCCTGGTCAGCCGCACGGGCCCTACGGCGTCCCGCAGCAGGGCGGCCCCTACGGCCCGCCTCCCGGGCACCCGGTCAGCCCCTACAACCAGCCGTCCGGACCGCAGGGCGCCCCCGGCTTCGCACGCCCCGACGGCTACGGCCACCCGGCCTACCCGCAGGCCCACCCCAACCCCTCGGGCTGGACCAGCCCGTCCGGGCCGCAACCGCCCACCCACCCGGCCGGCTCACCACCCCGGCAGGCGGCTCCGCCGTACCCGATGGGTCCCGGGCAGCCCAACGACAACGACGCCTTCTTCCGCGAGGCCGGCCAGGAGGACCGCCAGGCCGGCGGCCGCCGCAAGCGGGCCGCGCTGGTCGGCGGCACCCTCGCGGTGGCGCTGGTGCTCGCCGCCGGCGTGCTGTTCGTCGCGCCCGGCCTGTTCGCCAAGGACCCGCAGACCACCAACGCGGGCGCCACGAGCAACGTGGTCAGCTCGGCGCCGCCCACCCCGACGCCCACGCCCACCCCGACACCCACCCCGACCGTGACGCCGACCCCGACGCCCACGGTCACGCCGGAGCAGCAGACGCTCGTCGCCGCCCTGGAACTCGGCAAGCAGGACGGCAAGGCGCTCAAGGGCCACACCAAGGCGATCCAGTCCTTCTCCGCCGTCACCGTCGACGGCCGCCCGATGCTGCTGTCCGGCGGCCAGGACGGCACGCTGCGGCTGTGGAACGCCGAGAAGCGCTCGCTGAGCAAGCGCCTGCGCGGGCACCGCGGCGAGGTGTACGCGGTCGCGTGCTTCACCATGAACGGCAAGCCGGGCGCGATCTCCGGCGGCTACGACGGCACGATCCGGCTCTGGAACCTGGACAAGGGCACCGGCCGGGCCCTCGGCACGCACGGCGACTCGATCTTCGCCGCCGCGGTCGGCAAGGTGCGCGGGCGCATGATCGCCGTCACCGGCGACGCCAAGGGCTACCTGCGCTTCTGGGACCTCGCCAAGCGCAAGCAGATCGGCAACAGCCTGCGCGCCCACCGCCAGGGCGTGAACTGGCTCAGCGTCGGCCAGATCGACGGCCGCACGGTCGTCATCTCGGCCAGCGAGGACCGGACGCTGCGCGCCTGGGACCTCGACAAGCGCAAGGCCTACAGCAAGAACTACTACCGCGGCCACAAGAAGGGCGTCTACTCCGTCGCCATCGGGGCCGTCGGCGACAGGACCATGGTCGCCTCCGGCAGCGAGGACGGCACGATCCGCTTCTGGGACCCCAAGTCCGGCAAGCAGCTCGGCAAGCCGCTCACCGGGCACAAGAAGATCGTCTACTCGCTCGCCTTCGCCCGCGGCGGCCAGGACGCGCTGCTGGTCTCCGGCGGGACTGACGGCACGATCCGGCTGTGGGACGCGACGGCGCGCAAGGCCACCGGCCCGATCATCAAGGGCAACCGCTCGCCGGTCTACGCCGTTGCGGTGGTGCCCGTCGACGACCAGCCGACGGTGATCTCCGCGGGGAAGGACAAGCAGATCCGGTTCTGGAAGCTGTCCACCCCCGCGTCCTGACCGCTACAGGCCCTGGGGTTCGAGGATCGCGTGGTGGGCGGCGACCTGGGCTCGCCGTACCGCCCGGTCGAGCTCGCGCAGGGCCAGGTCGCGGGTGGCGAGCTGGCCCGCGGTGAGACCGCGCTGCTCGGCCAGGCGCAGCACGACGGCCAGCCGGCCGGCCAGCGCCTGCACCCGGTGCGCGCGGGCCGGGTAGCCGGGGGCGAGCTCGGCGGCGGGCAGCCGCTCTGGCCGCGCGGCCACCGGCCCGTCGACGCCGTCGAAGGCCTGGGTCGCGGTCCGCATCACGCCCGCCAGCTCCCGTTCGGCCTCGGCGACCCCGGCCAGGTCGACCCGCACCGGACCGGCCGGGTGGACCGTGAAGGCCACCCCCCGGTAGGACGAGCCCCGCAGATCGGGCTGGGGGACCAGGCCCTGGTTGCCCTCGGGCAGCACGGCGATCACCGCCTGACCGGCGTCGATGGCCGCGGCGTTGAAGGGCGGCGGACCGGACAGGCCGAGCGGGTCGCCAGGCGCGGGCAACGCCAGCCTGAACTCGCTGAGCCCGGAGAGCCGCAGGTCTGCCAGGTGCGCGCGGAGCGACCGCGCCGCCACCATGACCGGCCCGTGGGCCTGCTCCACCTGGTCGGCCGCCTCGTCCAGGCCGACGTGCCCGGCCAGCCACGCGTTGCCCCAGGCGACAAGTGCCGTAGACACCGGCGATTCAGCATGCACGGATCCACGATATGCGGCGATAGGTTTGTCCCAGACCTCTTGGTCGAAGGGAAGGGTGCGGGATGGGTGGTCAGGTGCTGCGGCTCCAGGACGTCGCCGTGCGGCGGGACGGAGCGGCCCTGCTGCGTGGCATCGACTGGGCCGTCAACGAGGACGAACGCTGGGTCGTGATCGGGCCGAACGGGGCGGGGAAGACCACGCTGCTGCAGGTCGCGGCGACGTTGCTCTACCCGAGCGAGGGCGTGGTCGAGGTGCTCGGCGAGCAGCTCGGCCAGACGGACGTGTTCGACCTGCGGCCGCGGATCGGGCTGGCCAGCGCGGCGCTGGCCGAGCGCATCCCGCCGGACGAGAAGGTCATCGACCTCGTGCTGACCGCCTCGTACGCGATCATCGGGCGCTACTCGGAGGAGTACGACTCCAACGACGTCACCCGCGCGGTCGAGCTGATCGACATGATGGGCGCGGCCCACCTGATCCGGCGGCGCTTCGGCACGCTGTCGGAGGGCGAGCGCAAGCGGGTCCAGATCGCCCGGGCGCTCATGCCCGACCCCGAACTGCTGCTGCTCGACGAGCCCGCCGCCGGGCTCGACCTGGGCGGTCGCGAGGATTTGATGCGCCGGCTGTCGCTGCTGGCCCACGACCACCGCGCGCCGACCATGGTGCTGGTCACCCACCACGTGGAGGAGGTGCCCAGCGGGTTCACCCACGGCCTGCTGCTGCGGCACGGCTCCGTCGTGGCGCAGGGGCCGCTCGACCAGGTCATGACCGCCGACAACCTGTCCAAGACCTTCGGCGTGCCGCTCGTGCTCGAACGCAGTCCCGAGGGGCGTTGGTACGCCAGGGCGTACTAGATCGTAATTGTGGGGTTAGCGGTCCTCGCGGGGGATCAGCGAATATCATTTCGGTGGTCAGCCTCCATCTCCCCCGGAGCGTCGCCATGAACGTCGAACTTCTGGCAGTGGCAGTCGTCGCGATCGGCGTCGTGGGGTTCGTGGTGATCCGGTCGATCCGGGTCATCCCGCAGGGCACGGCGGCCATCGTCGAGCGGCTCGGCGGCTACCACCGCACGCTCAACCCCGGCACCAACCTGGTCGTGCCGTTCATCGACCGGGTGCGCGACACGATCGACATGCGCGAGCGCGCCCAGCCCTTCCCGCCGCAGTCGGTCACCACCGCCGACAACCTGATCGTCTCGGTCGACGTGGTCCTCTTCTACCAGGTGACCAACCCCAAGTCGGCGACGTACGAGATCGCCAACTACCTCGGCGCCATGGAGCAGCTCACCGCGACCACCCTGCGCAACGTGATCGGCGGCATGGACGTCGACACCGCGCTCGCCTCCCGCGAGGAGATCGCCGCCAAGCTGCGCGGCGCGCTCACCGAGACCACCGAGGCGTGGGGCGTGCGCGTCAAGCGCGTCGAGCTCAAGGCGATCGACCCGCCCGCCTCCATCCAGGAGTCGATGGAACGCCACAAGCGCGCCGAACGCGACAAGGAGGCGGCCATCGCCGCCGCCGAGGGCGAGAAGCGCGCGGCCATCCTGTCGGCCGAGGGGGAGAAGCGCGCGGCGCTGCTGCGGGCCGAGGGCGAGGCCGAGGCGATCGTGTTGCGGGCCCAGGCCGAGGCGCGGGCCGAGGGCATGCGGGCCAAGGGCCAGGCCGACGCGATCGGCCTGCTCGCCCGCGCGCTGGAGGAGAACCACGCCGACCAGCGGCTGCTGGCCTACCAGTACCTGATGACCCTGCCCGAGATCGCCAAGGGGCAGGGCAACGCGGTGTGGGTCGTGCCACCCGACCAGGCGACTCTCGGCCTGCTCAGGCGGGAGGGCGACCCCACCTGAGTCCACGATGCGGACGGCTCTAGGCTCACCCCATGACACCCCTGGAAGTCGTCGCCGTGGTCGCCGCGGGCATCGGAGCGGGCGCGATCAACGCCGTCGTCGGCTCCGGCTCGTTGATCACCTTCCCCACGCTGGTCGCGATCGGGGTGCCCCCGGTGGTCGCGAACGTGTCCAACAACATCGGCCTGGTGCCCGGGTCCTTCACCGGGGCGTACGGCTACCGCGCCGAGCTCAAGGGGCAGCGTGACCGGCTCGTCCGGCTGGGGGTCGGGTCGTTGCTCGGCTCGGCGCTGGGCGGGTTGCTGCTGATCAACCTGGATCCGGGTGTGTTCCAGGTGGTCGTGCCGGTGCTGATCGGGGTGGCCTGCGTGCTGGTGGTCATCCAGCCGCAGCTCAACCGGTGGACGGCCGGGTGGCGGGAGAAGGCGCACCCCAACGGCGGACCGTGGTTGTGGCTCGGCGTCTTCGGGGCCGGGGTGTACGGCGGGTATTTCGGGGCGGCCCAGGGCGTGCTGCTGATCGGGATCCTCGGGGCGATGCTCAGCGAGGGGTTGCAGCGGGTCAACGCGGCCAAGAACGTGCTGTCGCTGATCGTCAACTTCACGGCTGCGGCGTTGTTCATCGTCATCGCGGAGATCGACTGGTGGGCGGTGCTGGCGATCGCGGTGGGGTCGACGATCGGGGGGTTCTTGGGGGCCAAGATCGGGCGTAGGATCCCTGCTCCGGTGCTGCGCGGGATCATCGTTTGTGTCGGGATTTTGGCGATTATCAAACTAGTATTCGGGTAGATATCCGGACATGAAGGGTGACCGGGTCGAAATCGTCATTGACGCCGGGGAAGGCGCTCCGCGTACCTACGAAGTCGTCGCCACCAGAGCCGGCCGCCGGGTCGAGGTCAGCAACCGCCGCGGGCTCATCGAGGTCAGCGAAGTCACCAGGACCGGCAGCCCGGTCCGCACCGCCCGCTTCATGTCCAGCCGCATCCTCGCCCTCGTCGAACACCCGGCGGACGGGGAAGCGGACTGAGTTTTCTGCCGGCCCAGTCGGCTCCTCCCCGTGACCCCACCCGCCCGTCCCCGTCCACCCCACCTCTCGGGCTGGGGTGGACTTTGGAGATCCTCGGGGGAGTACGGCCGGCCGCCGGCGGACCGGCTGGGGCTACATGGCCAGCCGGTCGCGAACCCACTGTCGATAACTCAAAGGCGCCCGCCCCAGCAGCCGGGAAACCGTGTCGGTAACCACCTCAGGCGAGGCGACAAACGACCCCCACCCCTCCATGGCCTCCCGAGCCCCCTCATCGGTCCCGAAGATCCCCTTGGCCACCGCAAACCCGGCCGCAGGGTCGAGCTCCTCCCACCGAGCCTCCACCCCCAGCTCCTCCCCGATGATCCGAACCTGCTCAGCCTGGGTGATCGCCTCAGGCCCGGTCAGGACATACGCCTGCCGAGCGTGCCCGGCAGAAACCAGCACGTGCGTGGCCACAGCAGCGATGTCCGCTTCGTGGATCAACGACCGGGCCGCCTCGCCGTACACCCAGGACACCACCCCCGACCCCCGAACCTCGTCGATCCACCCCAAGGTGTTGGTGGCGAAGCCGCCGGGCCGCAGGAAGGTCCAGGCGAGCCCGGAGTCCCGGATGAGCTGCTCGACGGTCACGTGGAACATGGTCGAGCCCGGCACCACGTTGGCCGACAGGTAGACCACCCGCCGAGCCCGCCGCTTGATCACGTCGACGACCGCCGCCGCGGTCTCGGCCGCGAAGCCCGGCCAGACGAGGAACACGTCCTCCACCCCGTCGAGCGCCGGTTCGAGTGAGGCGGGATCGGTGAGGTCGCCGCGCACCACCTCGACCCCGGCCGGGAAGGCCGTTCGGGAAGGGTCACGCACGAGGGCACGGACGGGCACCCCGGCTTCGGCGAGCTGGGTGACGACATGACGACCGACATTTCCGGTGGCACCGGTGACAAGAATCATGTCACCGACGCTACGACCTCAACCTTTGTTGAGGTCAACCCCGGGACGGACCTGGATCACCCCGTCCCCGCGCACCCGAGTCTGGAAGCAGGGTTGCGGAGCCGTCGCGGGCCCGTGTTTGACGCTGCCGTCGGCCAGCCGGAAGGTGCTGCCGTGCCAGGGGCAGACCACGCACGCTTCGCCGTCCTCGAGGGTGAGCCGGCCCTGGTGCAGCGGTCCGGCCAGGTGCGAGCAGCGGTCGGCGAGCACGGACACGCTGTCGCCGTGCCGCAGGACGAAGAGCTGGATGTAGCCGAGCCGGCGCGCCACCGGCCGCCCGTCGGGCAGGTCCTTGATCGGGCACAGGTCGTGCCAGCCGAGCGGGACGAGGTGGGCCACCTGCTCGGCGTGGTTGGCCCCGGCGGCCTGCCGGTAGGCCATGTGGCCGCCGAGGTAGCCGCCGAGTCCGGCCAGGCTCAGCCCGGCCAGGCCGAGCAGCCGCCCGCCGCCTTCACGGCCGCGGAGCCGTACCAGCAGGGAGGCCGAGTAGAGGCCGAGCGCGGCGAGGTTGGCCATCAGGTGCACGAAACCGACGCGTTGCTGCTCGCGGTGGAGCGAGGACCAGTCGGTCAGGCCGGCCGCGGCGGTGGGCAGCGCGGAGACCAGGCCGGTGCCGATCAACACGCGCGAGGCGCGCGGATCGACGCTGGTGAAGTCGAGCGCGGTGGCCGAGGTGAAGCAGCCCAGCGCCACCGAGGCGAGGGGCGGGTGCAGCGGTTTTCCGGTGGGCACGCCGTGCAGCAGGTCGCGCAGCCGCCCTGGGCCCAGCCGGTCTCGTACGGCTTTGGCCAGGAGCTGGATGGGTTTGTCGAGCGCCCTGGTCCGCTCCAGCCGATCCGCGAGGTCGACCGGCCCGACAAAGCGCCGCGAATGCCGCCTTCGTGCCTTAACTGTCTCCTCCACGCCCTCCCCCTACCCACGGTTATGGCGCAAGATGCCCTCTCTTCACCGAGAGCTCCACCAACTCACGCGCATAGGCGCCCAGCGAGGGGCAACCCGCCTCGATGATCTCGACCTTCTCCAGCACCTGGCCGGAGGTGACCGAGTGCAGGCGCCACGTGCCGCCCTCGTTCTGATGGTTGGCGAGGATCGGCGCGAAGCGGTCGAGCGCCTTGGCGAACCGGGCCTCGGGGGTCACCCGGTCCTCGAACTCCTCCCAGAGCGCACGGAGCTGCGGCCCCTGCGGCTCCGGGAGCAGGGCGAAGATGCGGTCGGCGGCGGCGCGCTCGGCGTCGGCCTGCGCGGCCACCGCGTCCGCGTCGTAGATGAAGGTGTCCCCGGCGTCGATCTCCACCAGGTCGTGCACGAGCAGCATCGCGACCACGCGCTGAAGATCGGTGCCGGGCGGGGCGTGCTCGCCCAGCACCATGGCCAGCAGGCTCACGTACCACGAATGCTCAGCGTCGTTCTCGCGCCGGGAGTCGTCCATCAGGTTGTTGCGGCGGATCACGCGCTTCAACTTGTCGATCTCGATGGCGAAGGCGATCTGAGCGTTCAGGCGGTCCTGTTCCGGGGCGATAGTCACGCGCGACACCCTAACGGGCGTTGATCGTGACCGGCACCCCGTTGAAGACCGCGTTTCCGGAAGGCACGTCGATCGCGCTCTCGTTGGTGAGCACGTTCGCGTTGGCCTCCGCCCAGCCGTGCGGCAGGCTGACCACGCCGGGCATGATCGTGTCGGTCGGTTCGAGCGCGACGGTCAGCCGCCCGGCGGCCGAGCTGACCGTGGCCTCGCCGTCCAGGCCCAGCCGGGCCACGTCGGCCGGGTTGATCTGCAGCGTCGCGGTGTTGCTGCCGCCGGTCAGGTGCATCCAGCTGTTGTTCGAGCGCAGGTGGCGCCGCCCGATCAGCACCAGCTCGGGCGGTTCCGTGTCGAGCCCGGCCCGCAGCCGGTCCACGTCCGCCAGGAGCTGCGGCGGGGCCAGCTCGACCCGGCCGGAGGCGGTCTTGAGCAGGCCGGGCAGCCGCGGCTCCAGCGGGCCCAGGTCGAGGCCGTGCGGGTGGTTGAGCAGCTTGCCCAGCGACAACCCGTCGTAGGGGCCCAGCTTGAGCATCATGTCCAGCCGCCGTTCGGCGCCGTTCTCGCCTTCCAGCGTCAGCTCGGCCGCGCCGGGCGTCTGGCTGATGATGAACTCGTCGAAATCGCCCTCCAGGCCGGTGGCCAGCATCGCCAGCCGGGCCAGGATCTGCCCCTCTGTCGGCCGCTCGCCGAGCGGCAGCGCCGGACGCGAGTAGCGGGCGTAGTTGCGTACGGCCAGCCCCAGCAGCGCGAAGTCGAAGTGCCCGGTCTGCAGCACCCGCGGCGGCGGCAGGATCACGTTCGCGTGCCGCGTGGTCTCGTTGAGGTAGGGGTCGACGCTCACCATGAAGTCCAGCGAGCCGAACGCCGCGTCCAGCCGGGCCCCGTTCGGCGCCGACATGACCGGGTTGCCCGCCACCGTGATCAGGAAGCGGATCTGCCCCTCGCCCGGCGTCTCGATCTCGTCGGCCAGCGTCGCCACCGGCAGCTCGCCGTTCACCTCGGGCAGCCCGCGCACGCGACTGGCCCACCTTCCCGTCCGGTACGGCTTGCGCCGCGGCCGCGACTCGGTGGCCGCCATCGGGAACATCGCCCCGCCGGGCCGGTCGAGGTTGCCGGTGAGCACGTTGAGCACCTCGACCAGCCACTGGGCGAGGGTGCCGAACTCCTGGGTGCAGGTGCCGATCCTGGCGTAGACCGCCGCGTGCTCGGCCGCGGCCAGCTCGCGGGCCAGCCGGACGATCACCTCGGCCGGGATGCCGGTACGGCGGGCCACCAGCTCGGGCGGGAAGTGCTTGGCCTGCTCCCGGACCTCCTCCAGCCCCTCGACCTCCAGGGAGACCCGGGTCAGCCCCTCGGCGAACAGCGTGCGCACCAGGCCGAACAGCAGGTAGGCGTCGGTGCCCGGGCGGATGAAGACGTGCTCGTCGGCCTTCTTGGCGGTGCGCGTGACCCGCGGGTCCACCACGACCAGCCGGCCGCCGCGCCGGCGCAACGCCTTGAGCCGGCCGGGGAAGTCGGGGGCGGTGCAGAGGGAGCCGTTGGAGTCGAGCGGGTTGGCGCCGAGCATCAGCAGGTAGCCGGTGCGGTCGAGGTCGGGCACCGGGATGCTGAGCGGGTCGCCGAACATCAGGCCGCAGGCGACGTGCTTGGGCATCTGGTCGGCGGTGCTGGCCGAGTAGATGTGCTTGGTGCCGAGCGACTTGGCCAGCGGGCCTGCGTACAGCGCGCCGGCCATGGTGTGGGCGCTCGGGTTGCCGAGGTAGAGGGCGATCGACTGGCGGTCGGCGTGCCGGGCGAACGCCTGCCGTACCAGGTCGAAGGCCTCGTCCCAGGTGGCCTCGCGCCAGGTCTCGCCCTCGCGCACGACCGGCCTCGACAGCCGGTCCGGGTCCTCGTCGAGCTTGCCGAGGCTGGCGCCCTTGGGGCAGATGAAGCCCTTGCTGAACGGGTCGTCCTTGTCGCCGCGGACACTCGTGACGTGGCCGCCGTCGTCGAGGGTGAGGGTCAGGCCGCAAACGGCCTCGCAGAGGGGGCAGGTCCGGTGGACGGTCGTCATCGCCACTCACTCCTGAGTTCGTCAGATGAACTCATCTTGGCGCGCGGCCGGGCCGTGGGGAAGCCCTCGCCGCGGATCGGCTGATCTTCCGCGGGGCAAGCCCCGGGCCCCCGTGGTCCCGGGGCTCGCCTTTCAGCGGGATCTCACCGGCTCAGCAGGGCCAGATCCCGATCGGGGGGCTCCTCGGCGGCCGTCGGAACCCATGCTGTGCCGTACAGGCGCTCCAGCCCGGGCGAGAACGCCCCGGGCCGCTCGTCGCAGCGGACGATCTCCAGGACGACCCAGCAGGCCCGGTCGCGGTGCCGGTAGACCCGCGCCTCGCGGGCGAAGCAGGCCGCGGCCAGCTCGGGCGCGTACGCCACGAACTCCTCGGCCGAGATCCCCGCCCTGGTCCACAGCAGCGCCTTCTCGCCGGTGCGGGTGGGGGTGATCCACAACACCAGCGGGATGCGCCCGGCGCGGGTGTGCATGGTCGTCTCCAGGCAGGTCCGCTGGACGCGGTGCCGGGAGATCACGCACCAGGCGTGCGCGACCAGCCAGTTGCGTCCGAACCTGGTCGCGGCCGGGACGGAGACCGCCCCGGTCAGCGCCAGGAACGCGCCCCACTCGCCGGCGAGCTGCGCGACGGTCAGGACCAGCGCGGCCAGGAGCCCCAGCTCCGTGCGGAACCGCCACAGAACCGTCACCAGACCGCTCCGCCGGGCCGGCGGCAAGTCCTCGACGCCCGGGTACATCTGGTTGCGCGGGTTGCGGGAGGACATCACGCCACCTCCTCGGGGATCCGCACCCGGCGCTGGTCGAAGCGCGGGTCACGGTAGGTGCGGACGCCGAAGCCCGCCCTGGCGACGGTCCAGCCGCGCCGGTAGGCGAACTCGTCCTCTTCCGCGCACAGCTCTCGATCCGCCCAGGCGATGAGTTCCCGGATCCGGGACTTGATTCGGCTGAGCCCCTTGGTACCTTGTGAGTACATAGAAGACCCCTTTCGCGGCATTACTTAAGGTGGACTTCTGCCGGGCCGTGGATTGATGGCCTGATCGCCGAGGGTGGCAGCCCTTGCATCGGCGCCAGGCGCTCAATCTGCGGCTCGGCCTTTTTCTGGGTGCGTCGGGCTGGTTGCCTCCCAGGTGGTCTCGCGGATGTCCGGGACGGCGCCGTTGCCGGTGTGGCGGCCGTCACGGCCGCGGCTTCTGGGGAGGCCGGGGGTCAACGGCCGCTTCGTCATGACGGCCTCCTCGTCCCCTGTATGCCCTCCTGCGTTGATGGTGCGCCGGAGCTTTCTTTGCGGCAATAGGCAGATCGGGGAAATTTTCTTGAATGTTTCCGTGCGAGCTGCGCTGCGGGTTGCTGTGCAACTTGCACGACCCAGGTAGGGCCTTCTCCAAATCCGGAACATGCGCCAAGCTGATGGCACTCGTCGTGCAAGTTGCGCGTTAAGATGTTGTGCACTGTCCGCGAATTTGAGGCGTCAAACGGACCCTTTCGGCCACATCTTCATGCCTTTGGAGTGCGGTGCCACGAGAGCAGATCAGTCCCACGGTGCGCCGGCTGCGGTTGGGGCAGGAGCTGAAGCTGCTCCGCGAACGCCAGATGATCAACGCGAAAACGCTGGCAGCGGCATTGAAGTGGTCGGCGTCGAAGGTCAGCCGGATCGAGGCGGCCAAGAACCTGCCGAGCCCTGAGGACATCATGGCCTTCGGCGCCTACTTAGGTCTCGACCAGGAGAAGGTGGACGAACTCCTGGTCCTCCTCAAGGAAGCTGATCGGCGAGGCTGGTGGGAGTCCTACGAGAACGCCCTGGCCGCAGAGCTGATCACGCTTCTCGGCCTGGAGGCGGAGGCGGTCGCGCACCGCGTCTGGGGACCCCAGATCGTGCACGGCCTTCTGCAGACCGAGGATTACGCCAGGGAACTGATCCTGGAAGGCAGTGGCGTCGCCCGCATCACGCACAGCGTCATCCAGATGCGGCTCGACGTCCGGCTCAAGCGTCAGGAAGAGCTCCTCAACCGGAGCGCTCCTCCTGAGATCTCCGTGGTGCTCGACGAATCCGTCTTGTTGCGGCGCCTCGGAGAGCCCTCCGTGATGCGCGACCAACTCGGACACCTGCTGGACATGTCCGCGTTGGATCACGTGAGTGTGCAGATTCTCCCGTTGGCGAATGGGTCACAACCCGTCCAAACGGGCGAATTCACCCACCTGAAATTCGTGGATCTTGACGATGCGGTCTACCTGGAGTCACTCTATGGCGGTCGCTTCGTCGACGATCTTCAGTTGGTGCCCAACTACGAAGCGGCCTTCGAGCGGCTTCGGGCAGTGGCCCTTCCTGAGGACGAATCCCGGATTCTCATCCAGCGCACGCTCTCGCATTGGCGTTGACCTGCACCGACGGGGTTGCGGGCGACGCTTTTCACCGATTAGGACAAAGCAAACGATGAACCACCTGGCGTGGAGGAAGAGCGCGCGGTGCAGCGGCTCTTCCTCATGTGTCGAATTCGCCGAGCTCGCCGACGGCAACGTGGCGATCAGGGACAGCAAGCGGGAGGACAGTCCCGTGCTCGTGTTCACCCCTGAGGAGTGGTCGGCCTTCACGGCCGGCGTCCGTGACGGCGAGTTCGACGTGGCGCTCACCGCGAGCGTGGCCTGAGCTCGCTAGCCGGCCCGGAAGGCCCGCGCGAGGAATCGCGCGGGCTTTCTGTTTGCCCGGGGAAGGTTTCCGGTTAGCGAGGGTGCCTGTGGATCTTCTCTGATAGATACGGACATGTCCCGTTCATTGCCTGCTCATGGCATGCTCTGGGACTGTGCCCAAGATGAGACGCTCGCGTGCTTTTGCGTTGGTTGCCCTAGCCGTTGCCGTGTCTGCCTGCAGCACTGCCACGGCCAAGCCGGAGACGACGACCGGGTCGAAGTCGACGATCGGGCCGATCGAGCAGCAGAGGGAGCCGGAACGCGAGCCGTACACGATCGCCTTCGGGGGTGACGTGCACTTCGAAGGGGCGCTACGGGCGCGGCTGGACAGTCCGAAGACGGCGCTGGGGCCGATCGCACGGGTGCTGGGCCGGGCGGACCTGGCGGTGATCAACCTGGAGACGGCGATCACCACGGGCGGGGCGCCGGTGAACAAGCAGTTCACCTTCCGGGCCCCGGCCAGCGCGTTCACCGCGCTGAAGGCGGGCGGCGTGGACGTGGTGAGCATGGCGAACAACCACGGCATGGACTACGGGAGCACGGGACTCGAGGACTCGCTGGCGGCGATCAAGAAGAGCCGCTTCCCGGTGATCGGCATCGGCGAGGACGACGCGGAGGCGTACAAGCCGTTCCGCACCACGCTGAACGGCAACAAGGTGTCGATCATCGGCGCCACGCAGGTGCTGGACGCGGAGTTCATCCAGTCGTGGTCGGCGACGCCCGGCCAGGGCGGGCTGGCCTCGGCGAAGAACGAGCCGCGGCTGATCCAGGCGGTACGGCAGGCCCGCAAGAACTCCGACACGGTCATCGTGTTCCTGCACTGGGGCACCGAGCTGCAGCCCTGCCCGAACGAGGCGCAACGCTCGCTGACGCCCAAGCTGATCAAGGCGGGCGCGGACGTGATCGTGGGCGGGCACGCCCACCAGCTGCTGGGCAGCGGCTACCTGGGCAACGCCTACGTCAACTACGGCCTGGGCAATTTCATCTTCTACAACTGGGGCCCGGTCACCGGCAAGACCGGCGTGCTGACGCTGACGATCAACGGCCGCAAGGTGCTCAAGGACCGCTGGACCCCGGCGACCATCCAGTCGCCCGGCCTGCCCGTGCCGCTGACCGGCCCGGCGGCGACACAGGCGGTCGCGAGCTGGAAGCAGTTGCGCTCGTGCGCGGGTCTATCGGCGAAGCCGGGCGAGTCATAACGTTGGATCATGCGTCCAATAACGTCCGGTGACGGGAAGAGTGGCGTACGGCTGGCGCTCTTCGAGGAGGGTGACGCCGCCAACCCGACGATCGTCCTGGTGCACGGCTATCCCGACACGCACGCGGTGTGGGACGAGGTGGCCGCGTTGCTCCGCGACCGGTTCCACGTGGTGCGCTACGACGTGCGCGGCGCCGGGGCGTCGACCGCGCCGCGCGACCGGCGCGCGTACGGCTTCGACGAGCTGACCGCCGACCTCGCCGCGGTGCTGGATGCGGTGGGCAAGCCCGAGGTGCACCTGGTCGGGCACGACTGGGGTGCGATCCAGTGCTGGGAGGCGCTGGCCCGGCCCGGCCTGCGCGAGCGCATCGCCACCTTCACCACGCTCGGCGTGCCCGGCTACCGGCAGATCGCCCGGTTCATGAGCGACGGCAAGCGCCGCCACGTGCTGGGGCAGAGGGCCCGGTCGTGGTACATCGGGCTGTTCAGGCTCCCGGTGCTGCCGGAACTGGGCTGGCGGGTGCTGGCCGAGCGGTTGCGCACCGGACGGTCGGAGCTCGGGCCCGGCGTGCCGCCCAGGCTGGGGCACCCGGCCGAGACGCTGGCGCGGGACGCGCGGAACGGGTTGCAGCTCTATCGCGTCAACGACGCCGGGCAGTGGCGCGACGCCGAGGCGCGGGTGGACGCGCCGGTGCAGCTCATCGAGGGCACCCGCGACCCGTACGTCTCGCCGCACCTGCTGGCCTCGCTCGGGCGGTGGGTGCCGGAGCTCGCCCACCGCAAGATCGTCGCCGGGCACTGGATGCAACGCACCCATCCCGGGCAGGTGGCCCGGATGATCGCCGAGTTCGCCGGCCGTGACCGGCCCACACGGGAGTTGCGCCGCGCGGCCGATCGGCGGCCGTTCCGGCACACGCTGGTCGTGGTCACCGGCGCGGGCAGCGGCATCGGGCGGGCCACGGCCCGGGCCTTCGCCGCGCACGGGGCGGAGGTGATCTGCGCCGACCTCGACCTCAAGGCCGCGGAGGAGACCGCCGGCTCGTTCGGCGGCGTGCCGTACGAGGTGGATGTCGCGGACGCGGGGCAGATGGCGGCGTTCGCGGAGTGGGTGGCCGACCAGCACGGGGTGCCGGACGTGGTGGTCAACAATGCCGGGGTCGCTGTCTCCGGCCCGTTCCTGGAGCACTCGCTGGGCGACTGGCAGCGGGTGCTGGACGTGAACCTGTGGGGCGTGATCCACGGCTGCCGGCTGTTCGCCCGGCAGATGGTGGAGCGCGGCGAGGGCGGGCACATCGTGAACGTCGCCTCGGTGGCGGCGTTCCTGCCGTCGCGGTCGCTGCCGGCCTACTCGGTGTCCAAGGCGGCGGTGAAGTCGCTGAGCGACTGCCTGCGGGCCGAACTCGCCGGGCACGGCATCGGCGTGAGCACGATCTGCCCCGGTTTCGTGTCCACGGCCATCGCGCGGAACGCCACCTTCGTCGGCCCCGACGTGCGCGAAGCCGCCATCACCGCGCTGGAGCGCCGCGCGTATCCGCCCGAGCGGGTCGCCGCGCACATTCTGCGGGCCGTCCACCGCAACCAGGCGCTCGTGCCGGTCAACGCCGAGGGCCGGCTCGGCTACGTGCTCTCCCGGCTGTCCCCGGCCGCCACCCGTGCCGTCGCCCGAGTCCTCAGAAATCCCGCGATTGACGGGTAGTTGGCGACCAGATGGGGGGAAGATGTCACTCGTGCCTACCCCGCAGACCGACACCGGCGACTGCAGCGAGCCGACTCCGCTCCGTCGTCAACCCACTCAGCGCCGTAGTGCCCGCAGGGTCGAGCGCATGCTCGACGCCTGCGCCGACCTGCTGGACGAGATCGGCTACGAGGCTCTGTCCACCACCCGCATCGCCGACCGCGCCGGCGTCGCGATCGGCTCGGTCTACCAGTTCTTCCCCGACAAGCGGGCCATCACCCAGGAGGTGACCAGGCGCAACGTGGAGCAGTTCGTCTCCCGGGTCGGCGCCCGCTTCCTGGAGGAGGACTACCGCGGCTGGTGGGAGGCGGTCGACGCGATCATCGACGAGTACGTCGACATGCACCGCACCGTCCCCGGCTTCAAGAGCCTGCACTTCGGCGACGTGGTCGACCTCAACCTGCTGGACAGCGACAGCGACAACAACACCGTCATCGCCGGCCGGCTGCGCGGCCTGCTGCTCAAGGAGTACGGCCTGGCCGACAGCCATGAGCTCGACGTGGCCGTCCTGGTCGCGGTCGAGGCCGGCGACGCCGTGCTCAAACTGGCCTTCCGCCGCGACCCCGACGGCGACACCGAGATCATCTCGGCCGCCAAGCAGCTCATCCGCGGGTTCCTGCCCCGCCAGCTCAGTCCCTTCCGGGGCTGAGACGTTTCTTCACCTTGAACTCCGGCGCGGGCACGAAGGCCGCCGCGGCCGGGGGCTCGGTGGGCAACGGCGAGGCCATCTCGCAGGGTCTCGGGAAGGAGACCGGTCTGACCTGCTGGGTACTGCCGCGCTGCAGCCGGATCTCCATCGTCTGCAGCCTCAGTTCTGCCGCCTCGATCGCCTCCATGCGGGCCGAGAGATATCCGGCCGCTCCGGGGAGGAGCGCGGACATCACAGCGGCACAGGCGAGGGAGAAGGTCAACTGCTTGCCCATCACAGCTCCCTTCGGTCGCGGTCATGCGACGGAGATATGCCCGACAAGCAGGGATAACACGCGGAGAGTACGCAGGGTTGCACGAAACGTTGCCAAACCTGTAGCCAGGCCGACATCGTCATTGGCCCGGCATGAGCGCAGGTCGCTCGGTAGTCTCGCGGTGTGGCGCATGTGACCCGTGAGCACCTTGATCGCCTGCTGGAGCAGGCACTTCTGGCCGACGACCACGGCTCGCTGGCCAGGAAACTCGACGATCTCGCCGGGGGATACACCTCCGGCGACGTTTCCAGGGCGGCCATCCTGGTCCTGGCGGCAGAGGAGTGGCGCGCGGCCGGACAGCCCGCCCGCGCGCTCGACTGCTACCAGCGGGCGGCCGACGACGGCGGCGATCCGGGCATCGACCCGCGCGCCGGCATCGCCGACACGCTCTTCGAGCTCGACCGGCCGGACGAGGCCAGGCAGCTCATCGCGGCGCTCAGCGCCGAGGGCGAGGTGGACGCGACGACCGCGCACAGCATCGCCGAGACCCTCGTGGCCTACGGCGACCTGGCCACCGGCCACGAGTGGGCCACCCAGGCCGTCCTGGCGTGCGCCAGCGACGACCCCGAGCACGTGGCGATGCTGCGCACCCGCTACCGCATCCGGCTCGACCTCGGCCTGCCCGAGGACGACCTCGACGCGCTGATCTCCTGAACGCGCGAAGGGGGGCCACCGCACCGGTGGCCCCCCTCACGCCGTTCGGGCGGTCAGTCGAGCTCGAGGTTCTCCAGCAGCTCGGCCAGGTCCTCGACCGCCGCCTGCTCGGTCAGCGGCAGGCTCTGCACCAGGCCGGGAGCCTGCTCCGGCAGCAGCGGGGCGACCTTGTCCTCGACCTCGGCCACCCGCTCAGGCAGCTTGTCCGCGCCGGTGGTCTCGGCCAGGTCGGGCAACTGCGGCACCATCCGCGCCGCCTCCGGCAGCCGCTCGCCGGGGTTGCCCGGCAGGCCCGGCACGTCGGGGAACTCGGCCAGCTGGGAGACGTCGGCCAGGCCGCTGGGCACGCGGGCGGCGTTCGCCAGGCTGGTCGGCACCTCGGACGGCAGGGCCGGCGCGCCGGCGCCCGCGGCCACGCCGCCCAGGTCGGCCACGCTCAGCACCGCGCTGCTGCGCGCCAGGCCGGGCAGGCCCGCCCGCTGCGCCAGCACCTCGGCCGTACGGAACACGGGGCTGTTGGCGGGCGCCGACATCTTCCCGCCGTAGGTGCCCGCCGCGCGGACGTCGGTGACGTCCTCGCAGAGCGAGACGACCGTGGTGGGCGCCTGCAGCAGGGCCGCGCGGCCGGGCTTGCACTCGTCGGTGGCGAAGGCGGCGCCCGTGACCATGCACGTCACTCCCGCCGTCAACGTGGCAACTGCGAGAATGCTACGGATCTTCACTGCACGTCCCCCTGATCGTGTTCGGCGATCTGACGAACGTTGAAGCTAGTGACGACACACGGGGTGCGGGGCCGCCTTGCCCGAAGGCTGGGCGAGTCCTTACCGAACAGGCCGGACGGTCAACTCGTCATCACCCAGATCGACCAGAATGCGGTCGCCGTCGATGATCTCGCCGGAGAGCACCGCGCGGGCCAACTGGTCGCCGATCGCCGACTGCACGAGCCGCCGCAGCGGGCGCGCGCCGTAGAGCGGGTCGTAGCCGGTGAGCACGAGCCAGTCGCGGGCGGCCGGGGTGACCTCCATCGTGAGCCGCCGGTCGGCCAGCCGCTTGGCCAGCCGCTCCACCTGCAGGTCGACGATCCTGGTGAGCTCCTCGGTGCCGAGCGCGTCGAAGATCAGCACGTCGTCGAGCCGGTTGAGGAACTCGGGCTTGAAGGTCTTGCGCACCACGCCCATCACCGCGTCGCGGTCGGGCAGGAGCTGCGAGCCCAGGTTGGAGGTGAGGATCAGGATCGTGTTGCGGAAGTCGACCGTACGGCCCTGCCCGTCGGTCAGCCGCCCGTCGTCGAGCACCTGGAGCAGGATGTCGAAGACCTCAGGATGGGCCTTCTCCACCTCGTCCAGCAGCACCACGGTGTACGGCCGGCGGCGCACGGCCTCGGTGAGCTGGCCGCCCTCCTCGTAGCCGACGTAGCCGGGAGGCGCGCCGACCAGCCGGGCGACGCTGTGCTTCTCGGAGTACTCGCTCATGTCGATGCGGGTCATCGCCCGCTCGTCGTCGAACAGGAACTCCGCCAGCGCCTTGGCCAGCTCGGTCTTGCCGACACCGGTGGGGCCGAGGAACAGGAACGAGCCGGTGGGACGGTCGGGGTCGGCGATGCCGGCGCGGCTGCGCCGTACCGCGTCGGAGACCGCGCGCACGGCCTCGCGCTGCCCGATGAGGCGGCGGCCGAGCTCGTCCTCCATGCGGAGCAGCTTGGTCGTCTCGGCCTCCAGCAGCCGGCCGGCCGGGATGCCGGTCCAGGAGGAGATGACCTCGGCGATGTCGTCGGCGCCGACCTCCTCCTTGACCATCGGCGCGGACTCGGCCTCCTGGGCGGCGCGGGTGGCCGCCTCCAGCTCCTTCTCCAGGCGCGGGACCTCGTCGTAGAGCAGCCGGGAGGCCTCGCCGTAGTTGCCGTCGCGCTGGAAGCGCTCGGCGGTGCTGCGCGCCTCGTCGAGCTGCTTCTTCAGGTCGCCGACCCGGTTGAGGCCGGCCTTCTCCCGCTCCCAGCGGCCGACCAGGCCGTTGAGCTCCTCCTGGCGGTCGGCCAGCTCCTTGCGCAGGCGCTCCAGCCGGTGCAGGGAGCCCTCGTCGGTCTCCTTAGCGAGCGCGAGCTCCTCCATCTTGAGCCGGTCGACGTTCCGCTGGAGCTGGTCGATCTCGACCGGGCGGGAGTCGATCTCCATGCGCAGCCGGCTGGCCGCCTCGTCGACGAGGTCGATGGCCTTGTCCGGCAGGAAGCGGTTGGTGATGTAGCGGTCGGACAGCGCCGCGGCGGCCACCAGCGCGCTGTCGGCGATCTGGACCTGGTGGTGCGCCTCGTAGCGGCCCTTGAGGCCACGCAGGATCGCGATGGTGTCCTCGACCGTCGGCTCGCCCACGTACACCTGCTGGAAGCGGCGCTCCAGCGCCGGGTCCTTCTCGATGCGCTCGCGGTACTCGTCGAGCGTGGTCGCGCCGATCATGCGCAGCTCGCCGCGGGCCAGCATCGGCTTGAGCATGTTGCCCGCGTCCATCGCGCCCTCGGCCGCGCCGGCGCCCACGACGGTGTGGAGCTCGTCGATGAAGGTGACGATCTGGCCGTTGCTCTCCTTGATCTCGGAGAGCACCGCCTTGAGCCGCTCCTCGAACTCGCCGCGGTATTTCGCGCCCGCGACCATCGCGCCCAGGTCGAGCGACATCAGCCGCTTGCCGCGCAGCGACTCGGGCACGTCACCGGCCACGATCCGCTGGGCCAGGCCCTCGACCACGGCGGTCTTGCCCACGCCGGGCTCACCGATCAGGACCGGGTTGTTCTTGGTACGGCGGGACAGAACCTGCACCACGCGGCGGATCTCGCCGTCCCGGCCGATCACCGGGTCGAGCTTGCCGGACCTGGCCCGCTCGGTCAGGTCGACGGCGAACTTCTCCAGCGCCTTGTAGGTGTCCTCGGGGGTCTCGCTGGTCACCCGGGCGTTGCCGCGGACCTTCTCGAAGGCGTCGAGCAGCGCGTCACGGGTGGCGCCGACGCCCTTCAGCAGGTCGGCCACCTGGCCGCCGTCGGTGGCCAGGCCGACCAGCAGGTGCTCGGTGGAGACGTACTCGTCCTCCAGGCGCTTGGCGGTGTGGGCCGCGGTGTTGAGCACCGTCAGGAGCTGGCGGGAGCTGCTCGGCGCGGCGACGGTGGCGCCCTGCGCCTTCGGCAGCGCGGCCAGGAGCTGCTCGCTGCGGGAGCGGACGGCCTTCCAGTCGGCGCCCACCGCGTCGAGCAGGGGCACCGCCGTACCGCCGGTCTGGGTCAGCAGCGTGGAGAGCAGGTGCGCCGGTGAGATCTCGGGATTGCCCTCGGCCGCGGCCCGGCGCATCGCGCCGGACAGGGCTTCCTGGCTCTTCTGGGTGAGCTTGTAGTCCATATGTCTATGCCCCCGGAGGCAGCTCGTATCTGATCAAAGCCTTGATCATCGAGATCTCGGCGCGCAGGCGATGCACCTCCTCGCGCAGGCGCAACCCCTCGTTCTCCAGCTCCAGGATGCGCTTGATCCCGGCGAGATTGATGCCCTCCTCCTGGGACAGGCGCTGCACCTCGCGGAGCTGGAGGATGTCGCGAGTGGAGTACAGGCGCCCGCGGCCTGCGGCCCGCCCGGGGCTGACCAGCCCCAGGCGGTCGTACTGCCGCAGCGTCTGCGGGTGCAGACCGGAGAGCTGGGCCGCCACCGAGATCACGTAGACGGGTGTGTCGTCGGAGAGATCGAAGTATCTGGCGTCCATGGCTCTGGGTTCCTTCGGTTGGCAGGCAGGCGGGCCTGCACTTACTCGCTTCTGGCCTTCTCGATGAGATCTGCCCGCGGGTCGTCGCCCGCGGTCGCCTCGCGGAACTCGGTCAGGAGCTCGCGAGCCTTGTCGTCCAGTTGCTTCGGCACGACGACCTCGAAGGTGACCAGCAGGTCGCCCTTGGTGCCGTCCTTGCGTGCCACACCCCGCCCGCGCGCCCGCTGGACCTGGCCGTTGCGCGTGCCCGGCGCGATGCGCACGGTCACCGGCATGCCCTTGAGCGTCGGCACCTTGATCTCCGCGCCCAGCGCCGCCTCGGTGAAGGTGACGGGGACGGTGATCGTCAGGTTGTCACCCGACCGGCCGAACACCGGGTGCGGCTTGACGTGGGTCAGGATGTACAGATCGCCGGCCGGCCCGCCGTTCTCGCCCGGCGCGCCCTTGGCCTTCAGCTTGACCCGCTTGCCGTCGTCGACCCCGGCCGGGATGCGCGCCTGGATCGTCCGGGTGCTCTTGGCCCGCCCGCTGCCCTCGCACACCGGGCACGGGTCGTCCACCAGCAGCCCGCGGCCCTTGCAGTCGCGGCACGGCTCGGAGAAGGCGAAGTTGCCCAGGTTGCGGCTGGCCGCGCCGGTCCCCTCGCACGTGGGGCAGACCCGCGGCGTGGTGCCGGCCTTCGCCCCGGTGCCCGAGCAGGCCCCGCAGGCGTTGGAACTGGTCAGCCGGAGCGAGACCGTGGTGCCCAGCACCGCCTCGGTGAAGGACAGGCTCACCTCGGACTCGATGTCCTGCCCGCGCCGCGCGCGGGTCGTGCCCGTGCCCGTGGTACGGCCGGCGCCGCCGCCCCGGTTGAACAACCCGCCGAACAGGTCGCCGAACCGGTCGGAGGCGCTGCCGCCCTGCTGCTGTCCCGAGCCGCCGAACAGGTCACCGAGGTCGAAGGGGAAGCCCCCGCCGGCCGCACCGCCCGGCCGGGCGCCACCCACGCCCGAGCCGAACAACGTGCGAGCCTCGTCGTACTCCTTGCGCCGCTTGGTGTCGGAGAGCACGTCGTACGCCTCGGAGATCTCCTTGAACTTGGCCTCTTTCTCCGTGCTGCCCTGGTTGGCGTCGGGGTGGTTCTCCCGGGCCAGCTTCCGGTAGGCCTTCTTGATCTCTTCGGCGGTGGCGGACTTGGGCACACCAAGGACCTTGTAGTAGTCCTTTTCCAGGTAGTCCTTGGTGCTCATAACCTCATTCCTCGGTTTCTGGCTCTGCCACGGCGACCCGCGCCGGGCGCAGCACGCGCTCGCCCATCCGGTAGCCCGGCTGGAGGACCTCGATGCAGGTCGGCTCGGTGACGTCCGGCGAGTAGCTGTGCATCAGCGCCTCGTGGACGGTCGGGTCGAAGGGGTCGCCCTTCTGCCCGAAGGAGCTCAGCCCCAGCTTGGCGACGGCGGCCTCCAGCGACTCGGCGACCTTGGCGAAACCGCCGGTCAGCTCGCCGTGGTCGCGGGCGCGGCCGATGTCGTCGAGCACGGGCAGCAGTTCGGTGAGCGCGCCGGCCACGGCCTGCTCCTTCACCACCACCCGGTCACGCTCGACGCGCCGCCGGTAGTTGGTGTACTCCGCCTGGACCCGCTGCAGGTCGGCGGTCCGCTCCAGCAGGAGGTCCGCCTCGGCGCCGCTGAGGATCTGGCTCACCTGCTCCTGCTCCTCCTGCGCCTGCTCCTGCTGCGGCTCCTCCGGCTCGGGGCGCCGGACCTCGCCCGTCTCCGGGTCGATCTTGCGGTTGTCTCGGATCACTGGTTCCTCAGCGTTTTCCGCCACGGTCAGGAGTCCTTCTTCGGCTGCTCGTCGTCCACGATCTCGGCCTCGACGACGTCGTCGTCCGCCTTGGCCTGCTGCTGGCCGTCACCCGCGGGGCCGCCGTCCTCCGGCTGCTGGGCCGCGCCCTGCGACTGGGCGTAGATCGCGGAACCCATCTGCTGGCTGACCGTGGCGAGCTTCTCCGCGCTGTTGCGGATGGCGTCGGTGTCGGTGCCCTCCAGGGCCTTGCGCACGTCGGCGACCGCGTCGTTGACCTGCTGCTTGATGTCGTCCGGGATCTTGTCCTCGTTCTCGCGGACGAACTTCTCGGTCTGGTACACCAGGCCGTCGGCGTTGTTGCGGACCTCGGCCTCGTCGCGGCGCTTGCGGTCCTCCTCGGCGTAGGACTCGGCCTCGCGCATCATGCGCTCGATGTCGTCCTTGCCCAGCGCGGAGCCGCCGGTGATGGTCATCGTCTGCTCCTTGCCGGTGCCGAGGTCCTTGGCGGAGACGTTGACGATGCCGTTGGCGTCGATGTCGAAGGTGACCTCGATCTGCGGGATGCCGCGCGGCGCCGGCGCGATGCCGGTCAGCTCGAAGGTGGCCAGCTTCTTGTTGTAGGCCGCGATCTCGCGCTCGCCCTGGTAGACCTGGATCTGCACCGACGGCTGGTTGTCCTCGGCCGTGGTGAAGACCTCGGAGCGCTTGGTCGGGATCGTGGTGTTGCGCTCGATGATCTTGGTGAAGATGCCGCCCTTGGTCTCGATGCCCAGCGACAGCGGGGTCACGTCGAGCAGCAGGACGTCCTTGACCTCGCCCTTGAGCACGCCGGCCTGGAGCGCCGCGCCGATGGCGACGACCTCGTCCGGGTTCACGCCCTTGTTGGGCTCCTGGCCGCCGGTGAGCTCCTTGACCAGCTCGGAGACGGCGGGCATCCGGGTCGAGCCGCCGACGAGCACCACGTGGGCGATGTCGGAGACCTTGATGCCGGCGTCCTTGATGACCTGGTTGAACGGGCCCTTGGTCCGCTCGAGCAGGTCGGCGGTCAGCCGCTGGAACTCGCTGCGGGTGAGCTTCTCGTCCAGGTGGAGCGGGCCCTCGGAGGAGGCGGTGATGTAGGGCAGGTTGATGGAGGTCTCCATCTGGCTGGAGAGCTCGATCTTGGCCTTCTCGGCCGCCTCGCGCAGGCGCTGCAGGGCCATCTTGTCCTTGGCCAGGTCCACGCCGTGCGCGTTCTGGAAGCGCTTGACCAGCTCGTCCACGACGCGCTGGTCCCAGTCGTCGCCGCCGAGGTGGTTGTCACCGGAGGTCGCCTTGACCTCGACGAAGCCGTGGCCGTCCTCCTGGCCGACGTCGAGCAGGGACACGTCGAAGGTGCCGCCGCCGAGGTCGAAGACCAGGATCGTCTGGTCCTTGTCCTTGTCGAGGCCGTAGGCCAGGGCGGCCGCGGTCGGCTCGTTGATGATCCGGAGCACGTTGAGGCCCGCGATGGTGCCGGCTTCCTTGGTGGCCTGACGCTGGGCGTCGTTGAAGTAGGCCGGGACGGTGATCACCGCGTCGGTGATCTTCTCACCCAGGTACGCCTCGGCGTCCTGCTTGAGCTTCTGCAGGACGAAGGCGCTGATCTGCTGCGGCGAGAACTTCTTGCCGTCGATCTCCTGCGACCAGTTGGTGCCCATCTCGCGCTTGACCGAGCGGATCGTCCGGTCCACGTTGGTGACGGCCTGCCGCTTGGCGACCTCACCGACGAGAACCTCGCCGTTCTTCGCGAAGGCCACCACGGACGGGGTCGTCCGCGAGCCCTGCGCGTTGGCGATGACCGTGGGCTCGCCGCCCTCGAGAATCGAGACGACAGAGTTGGTCGTCCCCAGGTCGATACCTACCGCACGTGCCATGAGTTCGTCCTTGTGGTCAAAGTTGAGTTGGCTTGACTCAACCTATGAATGCCTGGCGTCTTTGTCAAACGTCTTGAGCCTACCCCACTCAACCTTCTTTGCTCGGGGAGCATTCCCGGCTCCGCGCGAGCGACTGCGTGGAGACCGCCGGGGTGGGCGGCGTCGGGCGTGGCGCTCCTTCGAGAGGTCCGCACATGGGTGTGTCACCGAGGTCCGGGGTGGACCTCGGTGACACGGTGGAGTCTCGTCGGCGGGTTCACGCGGCGTCGAGCGCTCCGGTGATCTTGCGGATCATGTCGGCCACGACGGGGCCGGGGCGGTCGTGGTGGGTGCCGGCGGCGGCCTCGACGGCGGTCAGGACGGTGGCCCGGTAGTCGGCGGCCAGGGTCGGGTCCTGGGTGTCGAGGAGGCGGACGGCCTGGGTGAGGGCGGGCAGGACGTGGTCGGCGAGGGCGGCGGCCGATCGGCCGGACAGGTCGAGGTCGTTGGTCTTCGCGGCGAGCACGTGCCCGATCGGGCCGGTGGCGGCGGCCAGGGTGAGCGAGCCGCGGGTGGCGGCCTTGTGCGGCTTGCCCACGGCGTCCGCGGCGGCGATCAGGGAGACGGCGCCGTAGGCGGCGCTGCGGAGGGTGCTCTTGTCCTGGGCGGTGAGGGCGAGGGTGACGGACATGGTGGTGGCTCCTGTCGGGTTCAAGGGGGTCTGAATAGGAGGGGGCGAGTTACAGGGGTCTGGAGGGAGTGGGGGTCAGGCGTGGAGGGACTGGTAGACGGTGGTCCAGAAGTCGTGGATCAGGCGGGTCGAGTCCGGCACGGTCATGCCGACCTGGGTGAGCAGGAAACCGGTGAGCTGGTTGGCGGGGTCGGCGTGGGCGGTGGTGCCGCTGCCGCCGTCCCAGCCGAACTGGCCGACCGGGGCGTAGTCGCCGCGGTAGGTGCGGACGGCCATGCCCAGGCCCCAGCCGCCGTGCTGGCCCTGGCCGAAGGACAGGTGAACGTTCTGGGTGGCCATGGCGTTGCGGGCGGCGTTCTGCTCGGGGGTGAGGCGGTTGGTGGTCATGAGCTCGACGGCCGGCCGGGACAGGATCCGCTCGCCCTGGTGCACCCCGCCGTTGAGCAGCATGCGGAAGTAGGCGTTGAAGTCGTCCACGGTCGAGACCAGTCCGCCGCCACCGCCCTGGAACGCCGGGGGCTTGCTGTGCCGTCCGCCCTCGGCCTCGTCCCAGATGTGGAACTCGCCGGTCGCGGCGTCGGGGGCGTAGAGCGGGGGCAGCCGGTCGATCTTGTCGGCGGGCACGTCGAAGCCGGTGTCCCGCATGCCCAGCGGCTCGAAGAGGCGCTCGCGCAGGAAGGACTCGAACGACTGCCCGGTCACCCGGGCGACCAGCACGCCGAGCAGGTCGTTGCTGATGTGGTACTGCCAGCGCTCGCCCGGCTGGGCCATCAGCGGCAGCTCGCCGAGGCGGCGCATCCACTCGTCGGGCTCGGGCATCGGCGTCGGCCCGTCGGGGGTGAGGCCGCGCTCGAAGATCGCGCCCATGATCGGGGCGCCCAGCGAGGTGATGTCCATGCCGAGGCCGAAGGTGGAGGTCAGCACGTCCCGGACGGTGATCGGCCGGCGGGCCGGGACGGTGTCGTCCAGCGGGCTGTCGATCCGGCGCAGCACCTGGCGGTCGGCGAGCTCGGGCAGCCACGGGTCGACCGGGTCGTCCAGGCGCAGCCGGCACTCGTCGAGCAGGATCATCCCCGCCGCCATCGTCACCGGCTTGGAGGTCGAGGCCATACGGAAGATGGTGTCGCGGCTCATCGGGGCGCCGCCCTCGTGGCGCATGGTGCCGAGCGCGGCCACGTGGGTCTGGTCGCCGCGGCCGACCAGGGCGACCACTCCGGGGATCTTGCCGGAGTCGACGGCGCGGGCCAGCACGTCGTACACCTTGTCGAGGCCGTTGCCGGTGAAGTCGTTCACGTTCTGTCGCATGAGGAAAGCTCCTGAGTAGTCGGTTCGCCGGCCGCTTCGTCGCCGGCCGGTGCTGCATGTCGACTACTGTCGCCGCCCGTCCTGACACCGGGCCGTCGCCGGGCTGACACGGCGCCTGATACGGGGCCTGACACGGGATCAGGCGGGGCGGGCGGTGCTTCCGCGGGAGGTCAGGCGGGCGGCGGGGGCCTCGACGTGCGTGGCGTGCTCGCCGGAGACGAGGGCCAGGAGGGTGCGGGCGGCTTGCATGCCGTACGCGGGGATGTCGCGGCTGAGGGCGGTCAGCGGAGGGCGGACGACCCGGCACAGCGGCGAGTCGTCCCAGGCGACGAGGGACAGCTCGCCGGGCACGTCGAGCGGGATCTCCTGGGCCACGGAGAGCCCGGCGACGGCCATGATGTCGTTGTCGTACACGATCGCGGTCGGCCGCCGGGGCGTGGTGAGCAGGCGGCGGGTGGCGCGCGCGCCTTCCTCGCCGGTGTAGTCGGTGTGGACGACGACGGGCTCGTCGAGGCCCAGCGCCGCGCAGGTCTCGGCGAAGGCGCGGTCGCGCTGCCGGGTGTGGACGAGCAGGGGCAGCCCGGCCACCCGGCCGAGGCGGCGATGGCCGAGGGCGGCGAGATGGTGGACGGTCTCGCGGATGGCGGCGCGGTCGTCGGACCAGACGGCGGTGAGGGAGCCGGAGGCCGACGGGTGGCCGATGACGACCGCGGGCAGGTGCAGCGCCTCGACGACCGGGACGCGCGGGTCGTCCGCGCTGAGGTCGACGAGGATCGCGCCGTCGATGCGGCCCTCGCCCCACCAGCGGCGATACAGCTCGATCTCCTCGTCGTGGTCGCGGGCGACCTGGAGGAGCAGCGCGTGGGAGCGGGCGGAGAGCTCGTCCTCGATGCCGCTGATCAGCTCCATGAAGAACGGCTCCACGCCGAGCGTGCGCGCCGGGCGGCGCAGGACCAGGCCGAGGGCGCCGGCGCGGTTGTCGTTGAGCGCGCGGGCGGCGCTGTTGGGCCGCCAGCCGATCTCGCCGGCGATGGCGAGGATGCGGGCGCGGGTCGACGCGGAGACGCCCGGCCGCCCGTTGAGCGCGTAGGAGACCGCCACCTTGGACACGCCGGCGTGCCGGGCGATGTCGGCGATCGTGGGTCGCTTCACCTGGCCCCTCCGTCGAGTCGAGCGTGGCCTTATCGTAGGGGCTACTCGCTTATCCGGTTAAGTAACGTAGGAGAGCCACGTTGAGCACTCACCGTCCGCTGCACGACGGCTGGACCCTCTCGGCCGTCTCGGAGGACGTCCGGATCACCGGCGTGCCCGCCGCCGTACCCGGCTGCGTGCACACCGACCTGCTGGCCGCGGGGCTGATCGAGGACCCCTACCTCGACGACAACGAGAGCCGGCTGGGCTGGATCGGCCGCACGGACTGGCTCTACCGGACCGAGTTCACCTGGACCGGCGACGAGCACGAGCACACCGACCTGGTCTGCGCCGGGCTCGACACCGTGGCCACGATCACGCTCAACGGCGTCGAGGTGGGCGGCACGGCCAACCAGCACCGCTCCTACCGCTTCCCGGTGCGGCACCTGCTCGCCGAGGGGGTCAACACGCTTGAGGTGCGGTTCGCCTCGCCGTACGGCTATGCCGAGGCGAGGCGGGCCGAGCTGGGCGAGCGGCCGGGTGCGTATGCCGAGCCGTACCAGTTCATCAGGAAGATGGCCTGCAACTTCGGCTGGGACTGGGGACCCACGCTGGTCACCTCGGGCATCTGGCAGCCGATCGGGCTGGAGAGCTGGAGCGGGGCGCGGCTGGCGCAGGTCCGGCCGCTGGTGCACGGCGACGGCCGGGTCGAGGTGCACGTCGTCGTGGCGGGCACGGGCACGGTCACCGCCGAGGTGGCCGGGGTCACGGTCGCCGCCGAGGTCGCGGGGGAGGGCGTGCTCCGGCTCCAGGTGCCCGAGCCGCGGCTGTGGTGGCCCCGCGGGTACGGCGAGCCGTACCGCTACGACCTGACCGTGCGCCTGGGCGAGCAGGTCGAGCACCGGCGGATCGGCTTCCGCGACGTGCGCGTCGACCAGACCGGCGGCGCGTTCACGATCGTGGTCAACGGCACGCCGGTCGCGGTGCGCGGCGTCAACTGGATCCCCGACGACTGCTTCCCCTCCCGGCTGACCCGCGAGCGGCTGGCGACCCGGCTGTCCCAGGCCACCGAGGCCAACGTCAACCTGGTGCGCGTCTGGGGCGGCGGCCGTTACGAGAGCGACGACTTCTACGACCTGACCGACGAGCTCGGCCTGCTGGTCTGGCAGGACTTCCCGTTCGCCTGCGCGGCCTACCCGGAGGAGGAGCCGTTCGCGAGCGAGGTCGAGGCCGAGGCGCGCGAGCAGGTGGCGCGGCTCAGCGCCCGGCCCAGCCTGGTGCTGTGGTGCGGCAACAACGAGAACATCGAGGGCCACGCGGACTGGGGCTGGAAGGAGACGCTGGGCGAGCGGTCCTGGGGCGCAGGCTTCTACTTCGACCTGCTGCCCAAGGTGGTCGCCGAGCTCGACCCGACCCGCCCGTACTGGCCGGGCAGCCCCTACTCGGGTGCGCCGGACCTGCCGCCGAACGACCCGGCGCGCGGAACGATCCACATCTGGGACGTCTGGAACTGCGAGGACTACACCCGCTACGCCGCCTACCGGCCGCGCTTCGTCGCCGAGTTCGGCTTCCAGGGCCCGCCCACGCACGCGACCCTGCGCGAGGGCAGCTCGCAGGAGCCGCCGGTAGGACACCAGAAGGCGGTCGACGGCGAGCAGAAGTTGCTGCGCGGCCTGGGCGAGCACCTGCCGCAGCCGCGCGACTTCGACGACTGGCACTACCTCACCCAGGTCAACCAGGCGCGCGCGGTCGCCTTCGGCATCGAGCACTTCCGCGCCCAGTCGCCCGCCTGCACGGGCACGATCGTGTGGCAGCTCAACGACTGCTGGCCGGTCGTGTCGTGGGCGGCGGTGGACGGCGGCGGGCGGCGCAAGCCGCTGTGGTACGCGTTGCGCCGCGTCTACGCCGAGCGGCTGCTCACCGTGCGTGAGGGCGAGGTCGTCGTGGTCAACGACTCGCCCGAGGTGTGGTCCGGCGAGCTGGAGCAGCGAAGGCTGACCGTCGACGGCGAGACGCTGGCCGAGGACAGGGTGGCCGTCGAGGTGCCGGCGCGCTCCACGGCCGTCGTCCCGCTGCTCGACGGGCCGGACGCCGGCCTGGTGGCGATCACCCTGGGTGAGCACCGCCGGTTGCACTTCCTCGCCGAGGACCCCCAGGCGGGCCTGCCGGTCGCCGCCTACGACACGCGCGTGACGGCGGAGCCGGGCGGGGTGGCGGTCACCGTCACCGCCCGGACCCTGCTGCGGGAGCTGGCGCTCTTCCCCGACCGGCTCGACCCGGCGGCCACCGTGGACGAGCAGCTCGTCACGCTGCTGCCCGGCGAGTCGGTCACCTTCCACGTGGTCACAGAACGCGAGCTGGACGCGGCCGCCCTGATCGGCCACCCGGTCCTGCGCTGCGTCAACGAAGCCCGGCCGTGACGGGGCTCAGGGCTTGGCGCCGTCCACGATCTTCCGGTTCCCGAGCGGCTTCTTGAGCTTCACGGTGTAGGTCTTCTCCACCGCGATCATGATGCAGCTCGTGTTCTTCGCCTTGCGGGCCGGTCCCTCGTAGAGGGTGATCGTCACCCGCTTGGCCGTCTCCTTGACCGTCACCCGGTCGAGCACGGAACAGGGCGCGACGCCCGACCACCACACCAGCCGCACCGCCTTGCCGCCCGAGACGGGCTTGGCGGTGGTGAAGGGGATCTTGCGGGGGTTGATCGTGTCGCCCACGGGCTTGACCGGTTCCGGTTTGCCGGTCGGGACCTGGCCGCTGGCCCCGGCGGTGGTGCTCACCGCGGTGTCGGGCGAGGTGGGCGATCCGGTGTCGGCGGCGGAGGTGGCCGGCGCCGCGGAGGAGGCGCCCCCGGGCGTCGTGCCGCATCCGACGGCCAGCATCAGACATCCGGCGAGAAGCGTTGCTCTGCGCATATCTCCTAGGACGGATCCGGATGTCGCCCGGTTCATCGGCCAGAACCGCCGGTTATGGTGAGCCTGTGTCCTCTGTGCTGCGGCAGGTCCTGCTGGCCGTCTCGCGCGACGAGCGGGCCGAGCGGATGCTCAAGAGCTCGCCCCTGACCCGCGGCGTGGTGCGCCGCTACGTGGCCGACGACGTCGGCGCCGTGGTGCGCGAGCTGATGGACCGCGGCCTGGAGGTCACCGTCGACCACCTGGGCGAGGAGGTGCGCGACCGGGTCGAGGCCGAGCGCGAGGTCCGCGCCTACCTGACCCTGCTGGAGCGGCTGGAGCCCGGCTCCGACGTGTCGGTCAAGCTCACCGCCCTCGGCCTGCGGCTGTCCGAGCAGCTCGCGCTCGACAACGCCGCCTCCGTCTGCGAGGCCGCCGCCGCGCACGGCATCACCGTCACCCTCGACGCCGAGGAGCACGACACCATCGAGGCCCAGGCGTCGGTGCACTCGACCCTGCGCAAGGAGCACCCGTCGGTCGGCATCGTCGTCCAGGCGTACCTGCCGGGCGCGGCCGAGCTGTGCGCGCGGGTCGAAGGGGCGCGGGTACGGCTCTGCAAGGGCGCCTACGAGGCCCCCGGCGGCCTCCGCAGGCCCGCCGACATCGACCGCTCCTTCGTGCGCTGCATGCGCGTGCTCATGGCCGGGTCCGGCTACCCCATGATCGCCACGCACGACCCGCGCCTCATCGAACTGGCCGCGACGCTCGCCGTCCTGCACGGCCGCGACCAGACCGGCTTCGAGTACCAGATGTTGTACGGCGTGCGTCCCGACGAGCAGGTACGGCTCGCGCGCCAGGGCGCGAAGATGCGCGTCTACGTCCCCTACGGCGACGACTGGTACGCCTACCTCATGCGCAGGATCGCCGAACGCCCCGCCAACCTGCGCTTCTTCCTCCGCTCCCTGCTGACGCGCGGCTGAGCGCCGCACACGCCGCCGCTATGCTGCGGACATGATTGCGATCCTCGGAACCGGCAAGATGGGCGAGGCCCTGCTCTCCGGTCTGCTGCGCGCGGGGTTCAAGCCGGGCGACATCCTGGCCACGGCCCGCCGGCAGGAACGGGCGCAGGCGCTGCACGAGACGTACGGCGTGCGCGTGGTGCCCAACACCGAGGCGGCCAAGAGCGCCGACACGCTGATCCTGGCGGTCAAGCCGCAGGACATGGCGGCCCTGCTGGCCGAGATCGCGCCCTACGTCCCCGCCGGCCGGCTGGTCGTCTCCGCGGCGGCGGGCATCACCACCGCCTTCGTCGAGCAGGCGCTCGGCGCGGAGGTGCCGGTGGTGCGGGTCATGTCGAACACGCCGATCCGCTTCGACGAGGCGATGAGCGTCATCTCGGCGGGGGCGCACGCCGGGGAGGAGCACCTGCGGCTCACCGAGGCGCTGCTCAAGCCGGTGGGCAAGGTGCTGCGGATCCCCGAGTCGCAGCAGGACGCGGCGACGGCGTTGTCGGGGAGTGGGCCGGCGTACTTCTTCTACCTGGTCGAGGCCATGGTCGACGCGGGGATCCTGTTGGGGATGCCGCGGGCGGCGGCGTTGGACATGGTCACGCAGTCGATCGTGGGGGCGGCGATTATGCTTCGGGACTCGGGGGAGCATCCGGTCATCCTTCGGGAGGCGGTCACCTCGCCTGGGGGGACGACCATCGCGGCCATTGCCGAGCTTGAGCGGCACAGCGTTCGGGCGGCGTTTCTGGCGGCCATCGAGGCGGCTCGGGATCGGGGGCGGGAGCTCGCCAGCGGGTGAGCCGGCGTCTGGGCAGAGGCATGGTCCGCCGTAGGGGGTGCTCGTCGCATGGTGAGGGGGGCGCTGTCCACCGTGGCTCCCGCTAGCCGCTGGTAGGGGCGGGACTTTTAGTAAGGTTTACTATCAGTCCCCATGTGGACCAGGGATTTCCGGCTGTTCTTCGCCGCCCGGACCGTCTCCATGCTGGGCAGTGCGATGGTCCCGGTGGCGACGGCGCTGGGGATGGACGCGGCGGGGTACGGCGCGACCGGGGTGGGGCTGGCGCTGGCGGCGTGGATGCTGCCGGTGGCCGGGCTGATCCTGTTCGGCGGGGTCTTCGCCGACCGGTTCACCCCGCGCAGGATGATGGTCGGCGCGGACGTGGCCCGGACGCTGACCCAGGCGGCGATCGCCACCCTGTTCCTGACCGGCCACCCGGTGCTGTGGCAGGTCCTGGTGCTCACCGCGATCTCGGGAGCCGCCGCCGCGATGTTCACCCCGGGCGTGGCTGGAACGATCCCGCGCATCACCGGCGACGTGCAACGCGCCAACGCCGCGCTCAAGGTCGCCGAGTCGATCATGCAGCTCGCCGGACCGGGTCTGGCCGGGTTGCTGGTGAGCCTGGCGGGCGCGGGCGTGGTGTTCGGCATCGAGGCGGCCGGGTTCGCGGCCAGCGCGCTGTGCCTGCTGCTCATGCGCGCCCGCGTGCGGGTCACCGGCGAGGAGCCGGTGCTGGTACGGCTGCGCGAGGGCTGGCAGGAGTTCAAGTCACGCACCTGGATGTGGGCCGTCATCCTGATCTGGGCGATCTTCGGGATCACCCTGTTCGGCCCGCTCATCCCGCTCGGCGTCGAGCTGGTCAAGGGCGCCTACGGGCAGACGGCCTATGGCCTGGTGCTGTCCGCGGGCGGCGCCGGGACGATCATCGGCGGCCTGATCGCGCTCCGGGTGCGGCCGGCCCGGCCCCTGGCGGCGGGGGCCGCCGGGATGTTGCTGTTCGCGCTGCAACCGCTGAGCATGGCCGTGCAGGCGCCGCTGTGGGTCATCATGGCCGGGCACGTGCTCGGCGGGGTGGGCTGGGCGTTCTGGTCGGTGATGTGGGCGACCAGCATCCAGACGCAGGTGCCGCCTGAGGCGCTCAACCGGGTCAGCGCCTTCGAGATCGCCGGCTCGATCGTGTCGATGCCGATCGGGCAGGCGCTGGCGGGTCCGGTGGGCGGGATCTTCGGGGCCGCGCAGGTCATGGCCTTCTCCTCGGCCGTGGCGCTCGTGGGGTGCGTGGTGCTGCTGGCCGTACCGCAGATCCGGCGGCTGGCGCGAGTGCCCGCCTGAACGGGCGACCGGCGAACCGGGCTCCTACGATGAGGTCGTGATCCGACGCCGGGTGTTGACCGCCGTGTTGTTAGCCGCGCTGGCCGGTTGCTCCGCGGAGGAGCAGCCGCAGATCCAGGTGGCGGAGGTGGGCCGGGGCGACGTGCTGGAGGTGGTCGAGGCGCCGGCCACCATCGGCGCCCGGGCGACGGCGGCCTTACGCTCGCCGGCGCAGGGCACGCTCACCAAGCTGTACGTCCAGGAGGGCGACCGCGTCCGCAAGGGCCAGATCCTGGCGAAGATCAGCTCTCCGCAGGCCACCGAGGAGCTCAAGCAGGCCCGCCGCGCGGCCAGGCCGCCCCGCGTGCCGTCCGTGGCCGCACCCGCGGCGATCAAGGTGCCTTCCTTCGGCGGGCACGTCTCCCGGCACTTCGCCAAGGCCCGCGCCGAGGCGGGCAAGATCAAGGACACCCGGGTGCGCCGCCAGCTCCTGGCCGCGATCCGGCTGGCCGAGGCGCAGCACCGGGCCCAGACCCGGGCGCTCGACCGCATCATGGCCGATCTCAACCGCAGCATCGGCGGCCTCGTCACCCAGGTCAGCGGCGGGTTCGCCACCTCGATGCGCTCGTTGCAGGCCGCCTCGACCGCGCAGGCCAGGTCCGCGGTGAAGCTGGCCGAGCAGACCGTCGCGGGGCTGACCATCAAGGCGCCCTTCTCCGGCGTGGTCACGCTGGGCAGCAGCTCCGGTGGCTCGTCGGGGGCGCCGAGCGCGCTCAGCAGCCTGCTCGGCCAGCAACTGCCCGCCGTACCGTCCAGCGGGGGCGGCGGGGTGCCGGTGGCGACCGGGGTCCCGGTGTCGGCGGGCGACACGATCGTCACGGTCACCGACATCTCCGAGCTGACCCTGGCCGCCGACATCGACGAGACCGACGTGCTGCTGGTGAAGCCGGGCGTGCGGGCCGAGGTCGAGCTCGACGCGGTGCAGGGGGCGACCTACACCGCGCAGGTGCAGGCCGTGGGGGTCACGCCCGAGCAGAACACCACCGGCGGGGTGAGCTACCCGGTCCGGCTCGCCCTGGGTGAGGGCGTCTTCGACGACGGCTCGGCCGCGCCGGTCCCCAAGCCGGGGATGAGCGCGGTGACGCAGATCCCGGTGCGGGAGGCGCGCGGCGCGGTCGCCGTCCCGGCCTCCGCGATCGTCACCAGCGGGCGGGACAGCGTGGTCTGGGCCGTGCGCGACGGCCGGGCCGAGCGCCGGGTCGTCAAGCTGGGCGCGCAGGGGGACACCCTGGTCGAGGTGATCAGCGGGCTGACCGCGGGCGAGCGCGTGGTGGTCAAGGGCGCGGACTCGGTACGGCAAGGCCAGACCCTCTCATGACCCCCGACCCCGAGCCCACCCCGGCGCCCGCGGTTCCGGCACCTGACGAGGCCGGTCTGGCGGCGATCGAGGCGGTGGATCTCGCCCGCTCCTACCAACTGGACGGCGTCTCGGTGGAGGCCCTGCGCGGGGTGAGCCTGCGCATCGCCCGGGGCGAGTTCGTGGCGATCGTCGGCCCCTCGGGCTCGGGCAAATCCACCCTGATGCACCTGCTGGGCTGCCTGGACCGCCCGACCACGGGCTCGCTGCGGATCAACGGGGTCGAGGTGGCCGCCCTGACCGACACCGAGATGGCCGAGCTCCGCAACCGGACCATCGGCTTCGTCTTCCAGTCCTTCCATCTGCTGGGCCGTACCTCCGCCCTGGAGAACGTGGCCCTGCCACTGGTCTACCGAGGCGTCCCCAAGGCCGAGCGGCTGCGGCGCTCACGGGCGGCGCTGGAGTCGGTGGGGCTGGGACACCGGCTGGAGCACCGCCCCTCGCAGATGTCCGGCGGCGAGCAACAGCGCGTGGCCATCGCCCGCGCCCTGGTGGGGGAGCCCGCCGTCCTGCTGGCCGACGAACCGACCGGCAACCTGGACACCCGCAACGGCGCCGAGGTGATGCGCATCCTCGACGAGCTCAACGGCGAGCGCGGCGTCGCCGTCGTCCTGGTGACGCACGAGGCCGAGGTGGCCGCGCACGCCCGCCGCCAGATCCACGTGCGCGACGGGCTGATCGAGCTCGACACCGGGGAGCCGGCGTGAGGTCGCGCGAGGCGTTCCTGATGGCGCTGGAGGCGCTGCGGGTCAACCGGATGCGCTCGCTGCTGACCATGCTCGGCGTGATCATCGGCGTGTTGTCGGTGGTGATCCTGGTCTCCATCGGCACGGGCGCGAAGAACGCCGTCGAGCGGGAGATCGCCGGGCTGGGCAGCAACATCATCCTGGTCGTGCCCGGCCAGCTCACCACCGGCGCCGCGCCCACGCAGAGCCGGCTCGACCTGACCGACGTGGCCTACGTGCGCCGCGTCGTGGGCAATCCGGCCAAGGTCACCGTCTCCCTGCAGTCCGGGGAGACCGTGCGGGCCGGCCGCGCCGAGCGGTTCGCCACCGTGGTGGGCACCGACGAGAACCTGCCGAACATCTTCGACCGCCCGCTCGCCCGTGGCCGCCACCTGAGCGGGACCGACGTGGACACCAGGCGGCGGGTGACCGTCCTCGGCTCGGAGGTGGCCGACAGACTCTTCGGCGACCTCGACCCGATCGGCCGCCAGGTCTCGATCTCGGGGGCGCGCTTTCGCGTGGTGGGCGTCTACGCCACCGTCGGCGCGACCTTCGGGGTGGCCCGCGACGCCGAGGTGCACATGCCGGTGACCACCGCCCAGCGGCTGCTGGGGCTGTCCAGGATCAACGGCATGGCGGTCGGCGCCAGCGGCCCGGACGAGATCGCGCCGCTGCAGGAGCGGGTTTTGAGCGCGCTGCGCGAGCGGCATCCGGGCGAGCAGTTCTCGGCGGTCACCCAGACCCAGTTGCTCGGCACCATCGGCAGCATCCTCGGCATGCTCACCGGGGTGCTGGCCGCCATCGCCGGGATCTCCCTGCTGGTGGGCGGGGTCGGGGTGTCGAACATCATGCTGGTCAGCGTCCGGGAGCGCACCCGCGAGATCGGGTTGCGCAAGGCGCTGGGCGCCCGGCAGCGTGACATCCTGGCGCAGTTCCTGATCGAGGCGGTGTTGCTGACCACGATCGGCGGGCTGGCGGGGATCGCGCTCGGGGTGGGCGGCTCGCTGGCCATCCAGGCGCTCACCCCGGTGCCCGCCTCGATCACCTGGTGGTCGATCGTGCTCGCCTTCGGGGTGTCGGCGGCGGTCGGCGTCTTCTTCGGGGTCGCCCCCGCCCGCCGCGCCGGCCGCCTCGACCCCGTGGTCGCGCTCAGGGCCGAGTGACGCCCGTGATCCACCTGAGGCTCACGCGTCGCGCTTCTTGAGCAGGACCGCCCCGGCGATGGCGACCGCCGCGATCCAGGCCAGGTAGACGGCGAACCCCTCCCACGGCCCCATCGCGCCGGCCCGCGGCTCCACGAGCGCGACCAGGTTGCCGGCGTTGGTCGTCATGTACTCGTTGACCGTGCGCCCCCACTCGCCGGGCAGCAGGTTGGTGAGCTGCGGCACGATGAGGATCATGCTGATCGCGGTGACGATGGCACCGGGGCTGTGCCGGATGAGCGAGCCGAGCGCCAGCCCGAACAGGCCGCTGGCGGTGAGCAGCAGGGCCGTGCCGATCAGCGCGCGCAGCACGCCTGGAGCGCCGAGCGTGGTCTCCATGTTCTCCCGCGCCAGGATCGCCATGCCGGTGAAGAAGCTGGCGAAGCTGAGGATCACGCTGTAGACCAGGGTGACCGCGGTGAACACGAGCACCTTGCCCGCCAGCAGGCTGAGCCGCTGCGGCACCGCCTGGAGCGAGGTGCGGATCATCCCGGTGCGGTACTCGCTGGAGACGCTCAGCACGCCCAGCGTCGCCAGCGCGATCGAGGCGAACACCGAGCCGCCCATGCTGGAGTCGAAGGCGTCGAAGCCGTCCAGGGGCTCGTTCGTGGACAGCGCGGCGATGGAGATCAGCACGCAGAACCCGATCATGAGCACGGCCGCCACGATGAAGGTCCACATGGTGGAGCGCACCGAGCGCAGCTTGGTCCATTCGGAACGCAGGATGTCGATCATGACGTGAACTCCAGACTGTCCTTGGTCAGCTCCATGTAGGCCGCCTCCAGCGTGGGCTGCACGAAGGTCAGCTCCTCCAGCTCCAAGCCGCGTTGCGCGGCCAGGCGGCCGATCTCCAGCGCCGGCGTGCCGGTCACCCGCAGGTGGTCGTGGTACGGCTCGGCCTGCGGCAGCAACGCGGCGAACTCCGCCAGCCGGGGCGACCGCACCCGCACGTACCCCTGCGAGCTGCGCCCGATGAACTCCTCGACGCTGGTGTCGGCGATCAGCGACCCGCGGCCGATCACGATCAGATGGTCGGCGGTCTGCGCCATCTCGCTCATCAGGTGCGAGGAGACGAACACCGCCCGCCCCTCGGCGGCCAGCTTCCGCATCAGCGTGCGGATCCACAGGATGCCGTCGGGGTCGAGCCCGTTGACCGGCTCGTCGAAGATGAGGATCTCCGGGTCGCCCAGCAGCGCGGCGGCGATGCCGAGCCGCTGCGACATGCCCAGCGAGAAGCCGCCCACGCGCCGCTTGGCGACCTCGGTGAGGCCGACGACGCCCAGCACCTCCTCGACCCGCTGCCTCGGCAGGCCGTTGCTCTGGGCCAGCGCCAGCAGGTGGTTGCGGGCGGTCCGGCCGCCGTGCACCGCCTTGGCGTCCAGGAGCGCGCCCACCTTGCGCAGCGGGTGCCTCAGCTTCTCGTACGGCCGGCCGTCGACCACGACGGAGCCCTCGCTGGGGCGGTCGAGGCCGAGGATCATGCGCATGGTGGTGGACTTGCCCGCGCCGTTCGGTCCGAGGAACCCGGTGACCTGACCGGGTTCGACGCTGAACGACAGGCCGTTCACCGCGGTGGTCTGACCGTACCTTTTGGTCAGGTTGGTTGCCTGGATCGACGTCATGGCACCAGGTTCGCGGTTTCGCGGCGTTCGCGACTCCTGCCGGGGAACTGTTCCGCGCGCCGATTCCTGGGACCCTGCTCCTACTCCAGGGGCAGGAGCGCGTGCACGCGGAAGCCGCCTTTGGACGCGCGCGGCCCCGCCTCCAGGCGGCCCCCGCACAGGCTGACCCGCTCGGCCATGCCGTCCAGCCCGTAGCCCTCCGCTCCCGGGCTGCTGCCCGGGCCGTCGTCGAGCACCTCGACCTCGACCTCGCCGGCGCGGTACTCCAGCCGCACGCTGACCCGCGCGCCGGGCGCGTGCTTGCGCGTGTTGGTGAGCGCCTCCTGCACGATCCGGTAGACCGCGTGGTCGACCTCGGCCGGCAGCGGCACCGGTTCGCCGTGCTGTTCCAGCGAGGCGTTGCCGGACTGGGCGACCAGCGCGGGCAGGTCGCCGGCCCCGATGCCGGACAGGTCCGACTCGGTCTGCCCGTCGGCGCGCAGGACGTGCAGCAGCTTGCGCATCTCGGCCAGCGCCTGCCGCGAGGTCTGCTCGGCCGCCAGGAGTGCCTCACGCGCCTCGCCGGGGTCGGGCGGCAGGACGGCCCGCGCCCCGCCCACGAGCGCGTTGATGACGCTGATGTGGTGCGCCACGACGTCGTGCAGCTCCCGCGCGATCCGCCTGCGCTCGGTGCGCACCGCGTTGTCGAGGAGTTCGCGCTTGCGCCGGGCGGTGAGCTCGGCCCGTACCCGGACGAGCTGCCCCAGGCCGGTCAGCGCGAACAGGACGATCACGCTCAGCAGGTCCTCGACCCTGAGGATGACGATGAACTGCACCACCGCGGTCAGCACGGTGGCGATCAGCGTGGTCCGGCCGGAGGTGTAGCGGCCCACGCTGTAGAGCGCGATGAGGAGCTGGATGCTGGTCGCGCCGGTGCCCAGCCACACCTGCGCGGCCAGGTCGAGGGCGACGCTGAGGGCGAGCACCACGAGCGGGTGGCTGCGCCGTACCAGCAGCGGGATCGAGGCCGCGGCCATCATCGCGGCGATCGGCACCGCGTCGCGCACGCCCACCTGCGAGCCGACCACGCCCAGCCCCACCGCCATGGCCACGAGCAGGCCGGTGAGGACGGCGTCCTGGATCCTGCGGTCAATCGCCAGGGCTGATCAGTCCCGCCTCGTAGGCCACGATCACGGCCTGCGCCCGGTCCCGCACTTCGATCTTGGCGAACAGGCTGGTCACGTGGTTCTTGACGGTGCTGGGGGAGACGTCGAGCGCGCCGGCGATCTCGGTGTTGGACAGGCCGCGCCCGATCAGCACGAGCACCTCCTGCTCCCGGCCGGTGAGGCCGTGCACGTCGGCGCGCGGGCGGCTGCCGCGCACGTAGGTGCCGATCAGCCGGGTGAGCAACCGCGGCGCGACGGCGGCCTCACCGCGGTGCACGATGCGGACCGCCTCGATGAGCTCCTCGGGGGAGATGTCCTTGGGCAGGAAGCCGTCGGCCCCGGCGCGCAGCGCGGCGACCACGTTCTCGTCGAGGTCGAAGGTGCTCAGCGCGAGCACCCGGATCTCGGGGAAGTCCGCGGTGATGCGCTCGGTGGCGGCGACGCCGTCCAGTCGCGGCATGTGCAAGTCCATGATCACGATGGTCGGGCGCAGCTCGCCGCAGAGCGCGTGGGCCTCCTCGCCGTCGCCCGCCTCGCCCACCACGGTGATGTCCGGCTGGGCGTTCAGCATCAGCCGGTAGCCCGTGCGCACCAGGGCGTGGTCGTCGGCCAGCAGTACTCTGATCATGTCAGGGGCAGCCTAGCGAGCACCCGGAAGCCGCCCGACGCCGGAGAGCCGGTCTCGAGGCTGCCGCCGCACAGCGCCACCCGCTCGGCCATGCCGCGCAGCCCGTAGCCGGACACGCCCGGCTCGGCTCCGCGCCCGTCGTCGAGCACCTCGACCTCCACCGCGTCCTCCAGGTAGCTCAGCCGCACCCGCGCGCGGGCGCCGGGGGCGTGCTTGCGCGTGTTGGTGAGCGCCTCCTGCACGATGCGGTAGACCGCCAGGTCCACCGGGGCGGGCAGCGGCACCGGCTCGCCGCGGACCTCCACGCCGGCGCTCAGCCCGGCCGCCCGCGCCTGCTCGACCAGCGTACCGAGCCCGGCGGCGCCGGCGGGGGGCCCGTTCTCATCGGCCCGCAGCACGTGCAGCAGCTTGCGCATCTCGGCCAGCGCCTGGCGCGAGGTCTGCTCGGCGGCCCGCAGCGCGTCGAGCGCCTCGGGCTGCTCCGCCGGCCACACCGCGCGGGCGCCGCCGACCAGGACGAGCAGGACGCTCAGATGGTGGGCGACCACGTCGTGCAGCTCGCGGGCGATGCGCCGGCGCTCGGCGTGCACCGCCGCCTCGGCCTCCTCGCGCTCGCGGCGCTCGCGCAGCTCGGCCAGGTTGCGGACGAGGAAGCCCGCGCCGAGCGCGAGCAGGTAGATCAGCACGACGGACAGGCCGTTCAGGCCGTGCTCGGCGACCTGCGCGGCGCCGTACGCGGCGGCGAGGGCCGATCCGGTCAGCAGCGCGGTCCGGCCGGCGGCGTAGCGGGCCAGGCTGTACAGCGCGACGACCGCCACGACGATCACCGCGGGGGTGACGGTGAGCGTGCCCGCGACGTCGAGTGCCACGGCAGTCGTCGCCGTGTACACCGGGCGGCTCCGCCGTACCAGCAGGGGGAGGGCGGCCAGCAGGAACAACGCGGCGCCGGGGGCGGTGTCGAGGGGGCCCAGCAGGGCGGCGGACAGCAGGCCGAGCCCGGGGATCAGCACCAGGACCCCGGCCAGCGCGCCGTCCACCACGCGGGCGCGGCCGGCGAATCGCCATAAGCGCACGTTCCGAGCCTAGATCACGGCGTAAGAAACCCGGATGTTTCCCTCAGGTGAACCCCCGGCCACGATGCGCGGGCCCGTGTGAACACCAGGCGTCGCGCCTGCGGTAACGTCGCCAGCAACCGAGGAGGGAGACTCATGTCCGGACCGGCGCGGGTGATCTGGGACGACGCCCTGACGTCCTACGACTTCGGACCGGGGCACCCTCTCGCCCCCATCCGGGTCGAGCTGACCATGGCACTCTCCCGCGAGCTGGGCGTCCTCGACCACGTCGAGGTCGTCGGCTGCGCCCCCGCCACCGACGACGAGCTGGCCCTGGTGCACAAGCGCGGCTACATCGAGGCGGTCAAGCGGGTCTCGGCCACCGGCGCGGCCGACCTGTCGGCGGGCCTCGGCACCTCGGACAACCCCGCCTTCGCCGGCGTGCACGAGGCCTCCGCGCTGATCGCCGGCGCCTCGCTGGCCGCCGCCCGCACGGTCCTCGAGGGTACGGCGGAGCACGCCGTCAACGTCGCCGGCGGCCTCCACCACGCGATGGCCGGCCAGGCCAGCGGCTTCTGCGTCTACAACGACCCGGCCGTGGCGATCGCCTGGCTGCTGGCGCAGGGCGTGGAGAAGGTGGCCTACGTGGACGTCGACGTCCACCACGGCGACGGCGTGCAGGCGCTGTTCTACGACGACCCGCGGGTGCTGACGATCAGCCTGCACGAGTCGCCCCGCACGCTCTTCCCGGGCACCGGGTGGGCCGCCGAGACGGGCGCCGAGGGTTCGGCGGTCAACGTGGCGCTCCCGGCCGGCTGCGGCGACTCCGGCTGGCTGCGGGCCTTCCACGCCGTGGTGCCGCCGCTGCTGCGCGAGTTCCGGCCGGACGTCCTGGTGACCCAGCACGGCTGCGACAGCCACGCCCTCGACCCGCTGGCGCACCTGATGCTCAGCCTCGACGGCCAGCGCACGGCCTACGCGGAGCTGCACCGGCTGGCGCACGAGACGGCCGGCGGGCGCTGGGTGGTCACCGGCGGCGGCGGGTACGAGCTGGTCCAGGTCGTGCCGCGGGCGTGGACGCACCTCATCGCCGAGGCGTCCGGGCACCCGCTCGATCCGCGCACGCCGACCGGGGCCGGGTGGCAGGCGATGGTCCGTGAGCGCACCCGGGAGGCGCCCCCGTTGACCATGACCGACGGCCGTGTCCCGGAATTTCAGGACTTCGCCGATGGTTATGATCCAGCGGATCCCATCGACCGGGCGATCATGGCGACCCGGACCGCCGTCTTCCCCTTCCACGGGCTCGACCCGCAGCCCTAGGCCGCCCAGGTCGTCGAGAGTCGAGAGTCGAAGAAGGAGAGGACACCCGTGCTCAGCCGCGACGAACTCCGCGAGCACCTGATCCGCACCCGGATCGCCGGCGAGGTCGCGACTCCGCGGGAGAACAACCTCGACCACTACGCGTCGCTGGCCAACCGCGACCCGCACTACACCTTCGGCCTGAGCGTCGAGCAGGCGTGGTCCTTCCGCGACATCCTCGCGCTGATGGCCAAGTCGGCCGGCGTGAACGCCGATCCCAAGCACCGGCACGGCCAGGACACCATCGACCCCGACCGGACCATCGACGCGCTCGACGCGATGGCCGACCGCCTGGCCGCCGCGCTGGCCAAGCCGAACCCGAAGCTGCTGTTCGCCACCGGCCACCCGACCGGGCTGCTCGCCGTCCACCTGGAGCTGGCCCGGTTCGCCGCGGCCCGCGGTGCCACGCTGCTGACCCCGGCCGAGGGCTGGAGCTATTGGGGACAGGGTTTCGGTCGCCGGCGGGTCATCCGCTACCTCGGTGACGTGGCCATGCTCGACGACCGCGGCGGTTTCGTGCACACCCACGACCCGGCCCCCATGCAGGCCATGCTGGCCGAGCTCGGGGACGAGCGGCCGGATCTGGTCGTCGCCGACCACGGCTGGGCCGGAGCGGCCGGCGAGGCCGGGCTGGCGACCGTGGGCTTCGCCGACAGCAACGACCCCGCGCTGTTCCTCGGCGAGGCCGAAGGCAAGGTCGAGGTGGTCGTCCCGCTCGACGACAACGTGCTGCCGCGCTATTACGCGCCGTTGGCGGAGCGCCTCGTCACACGTGCCTCACGGGCCAGTTGAGTCGAATTCGGTCCTCCCTATACCGTCTTTTCGCGCCTGCATTTCGAGAGGCTCGTCGCCCCTTTGCCAACTCATGGGCGGGCTCGGGCGACTCTTATGTGTACGAAGTTGGACAGTTCCAACCTTTAGGCGAGGGGCACGGCCCGGCTGCTGGCCAGCATGTTTGCTGGTTCGGCTGACAGGTGGCTCCGATAACTGGGAAAATAGGGGGTTTGCGCACTCGGAGTCCCGACTTACGCTGACGGCAGTACACGTGCGTGAGCAATGGCACCAGTGGGGATAACCCGGAAACACGTGCGGAAGAGGCGTCCGATGGGTGCAGGCGAAAGACCTCTCAGCGAGGTGAAGTTCCTGACCGTGGCAGAAGTGGCCACTGTCATGAGGGTGTCCAAGATGACGGTGTACCGGCTGGTGCACTCGGGCGAACTGCCGGCCATCCGGGTCGGCCGCTCGTTCCGTGTGCCGGAGCAGGCGGTGCACGACTATCTGCGGGAGGCCTACATCGAGGCGGGTTGAGGCGAAAGCCCCGACCCTTCGGGTAGCGCTCGTCCGAGACCGGGCGTGAATACATGATCCAGGTGAGACGCCCGGCCGCTCCGGTGGCCGGGCTTCACCCCCCAGGGGGCGATCTACCACGGATCGCCGGTAGTCTGTGACCCGGTGTGCGCTCCGCGCACCGGTTTCACTTGTAGATAACCATCACCCTGGGGGTCCCATGGGCTCTGTCATCAAGAAGCGCCGCAAGCGGATGGCCAAGAAGAAGCACCGCAAGCTGCTCAAGAAGACGCGCATCCAGCGACGTAACAAGAAGTAGCGGACGTAGCTGTGAGGCGCCGATGACCCGCACCGTGCTCGTCACAGGGGTCTCGCGCCACATCGGCGCCCGGGTGGCGAGCGTGCTCGCCGCCGACCCCGGGATCACTCGTGTCATCGGAGTGGACACCGTGCCGCCCCCCTCGCTCACGCGAGACGGCGGCATGTCCCTGGGGAAGACCGAGTTCGTCCGCGTGGACCTGCGCAGTCCCGACATCGCGCAGGTGATCGCGGCCGCCGACATCGACACGGTCGTGCACATGAGCCTGGTCAGCGCTCCCTCGCGGGAGTCCGGCCGGGCGGCCATGAAAGAGCACAACGTGATCGGCACCATGCAGTTGCTGGGCGCCTGCCAGCGCTCCGAGACCGTGCGCCGCGTGGTGGTCCGCTCCACCACGGCGGTCTACGGCTCCTCGCCACGAGACCCCGCGGTCTTCACCGAGGACTACGAGCCGCATGACGGGCCCTCGCACGGCTACGCCAAGGACGCGGTCGAGGTGGAGGGCTATGTCCGCGGCTTCGCGCGGCGGCGGCCCGACATCTGCGTCTCCACGCTGCGCTTCGCCAACTTCATGGGCCCCGGCGTCGACTCGCCGCTGACCCGCTACTTCGCCCAGCCCGTCGTGCCGACCGTGTTCGGCTTCGACCCCCGGCTGCAGTTCGTCCACGAGGACGACGCGGTCGAGGTCCTTCGGGCCATGGCGAACGACGACCACCCCGGCACGTTCAACGTGGCCGGGGCAGGCGTGCTTCTGCTGTCGCAGTGCCTGCGGCGGGCCGGCCGGGTGCCGCTGCCGCTGCCCTCCCCGGCCTTCAGCCTGATCGGTGACGTCGCCCGGCGGGCGGGCCTGGTCGACTTCTCGCCCGAGCAGCTCCGCCTGATGAGCCACGGCCGCGCGGTGGACAGCCAGCGCGTGGCGGACGAACTGGGCCGGCCGCTGAAGTTCAGCACCGCCGCCGCCTTCGACGACTTCCTGAGGTCCCACCGGTGAGTTCCGACCCCGCCAACGGCCACGACCACGACCACGCCCGGGTGATCCCGATCACCGAGGCGCCCTCCTACGCGAAGGAGGGCGAGCCCGACCCGCTGGCCAAGGCGCTCGCCTTCGTGCGGCGCCGGCTGACGGGGGAGTACGAGGTCGACGAGTTCGGCTACGACCCCGACCTGACCGACAACCTGCTGATGGAGCTGGCCAGGCCGATCTACCGGCACTGGTTCCGGGTCGAGACGCTCGGCCTCGACCGGCTGCCGGACGACAGCGGCGCGCTGGTCGTGGCCAACCACTCCGGCACGCTCCCCATCGACGCGCTGATGATGCAGGTCGCCCTGCACGACGAGGCCGGTCGGCCCTGCCGCCTGCTCGGCGCCGACCTGGTCTACCGGCTCCCGCTGCTCGGCCACCTGTCCCGCAAGTCCGGCCACACCCTGGCCTGCCGCGAGGACGCCGACCGGCTGCTGCGCAAGGGCGAGCTCGTCGGCGTCTTCCCCGAGGGCTTCAAGGGCATCGGCAAGCCCTTCTCCGAGCGCTACAAGCTGCAGCGCTTCGGCCGGGGCGGCTTCGTCGCCTCGGCGATCCGGGCCGGCGTGCCGATCGTGCCCACCGCGATCGTGGGGGCGGAGGAGATCTATCCCAAGATCGGCGACCTCAAGACGCTCGCCCGGCTGCTGGGCCTGCCGTACCTGCCGATCACCCCGCTCTTCCCGTGGCTGGGGCCGCTCGGGCTGGTGCCGCTGCCGTCCAAGTGGATGATCGAGTTCGGCGAGCCGATCCGCACCGACGAGTTCGAGCCGGCGGCGGCCGACGACCCCATGGTGGTCTTCAACCTCACCGACCACGTCCGCGAGGCGATCCAGACGATGCTGAACGAGTTGCGGCTGAAGCGCGGTCACGCCTTCCTGTGAACCCGGCCGGGGCGAAGTGGAGAGAACCCTTCGACCGATTCCCCGACGGAAGACACGGCTCTATGACCGCACCCCCGCTCCCCGGGGTTCTGGACAGCGACGTGGTTCGCGAGTCCCTGGACCGGCCGGAGTCCTTCGCGGCGCTGTTCGACCGCTACTCCGGCATGATCTACCGCTACGTGTCGCGCCGGATCGGGCCGGAGGGCGCCGAGGACCTCGTCGGTGAGACCTTCGCCGTGGCCTTCGCCCGGCGGCACCGCTACGACCAGTCCTACCTCGACGCCCGGCCCTGGCTGTTCGGCATCGCCACCAAGCTCCTGGCCCGCCACCACCGCACCGAGCAGGCCCGCTACCGCGCCCTGCTGCGCAGCCCGGTGGACGGGCCCGCCGCGTTCCCCGCCGACGACGTCGCCGCCGGGGTGAGCGCCCGCGCCGCGCGGGGCGAGCTCGCCCGGGCGCTGGCCGTCCTGCAGAAGAGGGACCGTGACGTGCTGCTCCTGTTCGCCTGGGGCGACCTCGCCTACGAGGAGATCGCCCGGGCCCTCGACATCCCGATCGGCACCGTGCGCTCGCGGCTCAATCGGGCCCGGCGCAAGGTGCGCGCCGCGCTCGGCGACACCAACCCCCTGGAGGAGGCGTGATGGACGACCTGCGGATCCTGCGAGACCTCGGGCAGGAGCTGGAGAGCGAGCCGCCCGCCACGCTGGCCCGCCGGCGCGAGACCATGTACGGCAGGCCGCGACGCCGCCGGACGGGCTGGTTCACCTTCTCGCTGGCCGCGGCGGTTACGGCCCTGGCCATCGCGGTGCCTTCCGTGCTGGTGAACTCGCAGTCCAACACCATCGACGTCCTGACGAGCCCGCGTCCGGCGGCGGCGCCGGGGGCGCTGAACATCCTGGTCGTCGGCAGCGACGGCGAGCGCAGCGGCCTGCTGCTGGTCGTGCAGATCACCGCCGACCGCAAGCGGGCCCAGGTCGTCACCATCCCGGACGACACCACGGTCACGCTGCCCTCCTGCGGGGGCGGGAAGCAGGGCCTGATCACCGCCGCCTACGCCGCGGGCGGCCTGCGCTGCACCCGGGAGACCGTCGAGAAGGCGGTGGACGTGCGCGTCGACCACGCGGTCGAGCTCGGTTTCGCCGGCCTGGCGTCGATGGTCGACGCGGTCGGCGGCATCGAGGTGACCCTCGCGGAGCCGATCGACGACGCCCGAGCCAAACTGCACCTCAAGGCCGGGCGGCAGGTGCTCACCGGGGCTCAGGCGGTCGGTTACCTGCGCCTGCCTTCGGGTGGCGAGGTGACCCGCCAGTTGACCGTCCTGCGCGCGCTCGGTACCAGTGCCCGGCGGCACCTGACGGATGCCGGCAGGCTCGCCGAGTTCCTCCGGGCCGCCGGCTCCTGGGTCAGGACCGACGACGACTTCGACCCGGAGGCCATGCAGGCGCTGGCCCTGGGGCTGGCCGACACCCGGATCGACTACGGCTCCGTGCCGGTCAAGGCCGCACCCGGGGATCCGGACCGGGTGCTCCTGGTCACGGAGGAAGCGCGCGCGCTGTTCCGCCGGCTGGAGTGACGGTCAGCCTCGACGGTAGAGGCGGCGTAGCGCGATGGCCGCCGCGACGCCGCCCGCCACGGCCCCGAGGCCGGCGGCGATCGGCAGCGCGGTGAGCGTGGCCTTGCGGCCGGTGCGGAAGTCCTTGATCACCCAGTCGTGCGCGCGGGCGTGCTCGCGCAGCTCGGAGTCGGGGTTGATGGCCACCGCCCGGCCGACGAGCGACAGCAGCGGCAGGTCGTTGGCCGAGTCGCTGTAGGCGGTGCAGCGGGTGAGGTCGAGGCCCTCGCGCCGGGCGAGCGCCCGGACGGCCTCGGCCTTGGCCGGCCCGTGCAGCAGGTCGCCGACCAGGCGGCCGGTGTAGACGCCGTCCGCGGTCTCGGCGACCGTGCCCAGGGCGCCGGTCAGGCCGAGCCGCTGCGCGATCACCCGGGCCAGCTCGACCGGGGTCGCGGTGACCAGCCAGACCCGCTGGCCGGCGTCGAGGTGCGACTGGGCCAGCGCGCGGGTGCCGGCCCAGATGCGGTCGGCCATCGCCTCGTCGTAGATCTCCTCGCCGAGCCGTACCACGTCCTCGACCTTGCTCCCGGCCACGAAGGCCAGGGCGGTCTCGCGGGCGACCGCGATGTGCTCGGGGTTCTCGCTGCCGCGCAGCCGGAAGGCGGCCTGGCCGAGGGCGAAGCGCACCAGGTCGGAGGTGCTGAACATGCCGCGGGTGGCCAGGCCCCGGGCGAAGTGGTAGATCGACGCGCCGCGCATCATCGTGTTGTCGACGTCGAAGAAGGCGGCCGCCTCGGGGTCAGGTGGAGCGGCCTCGGGCTCGGCCGCGACGGCGGCCGCCGCCGCCACCTCGCCGGCGATCTCCGCTTCCCCCTGATGCCGTCGTCGTCGTAGAAGCCGCATCATGAAGTCAGCTTAAGGGGTCTCATTGCGGGGCAACGAGACCGTCGATGTACTGCAGGTAACCGTTGACCTTGTCCTGGTCGGCCCCGGCGACCCGCTCCAGCATGGGTTCGACCATGTCGCGCTGGTCCTCGGCGAACTCCTTGACCGTCGTCGAGCGGGGCAGCTTGCTGATGCCGGAGCGGGTGCTGGTCGCCATGTCGTCGAGGGTGGCCGCGACGTGCTGCCCGCCGTCGGGGGAGTCGAGCAGCGCGTTGAGCTCCTCGGCGCGGGTCTTGGCGGAGACGAGCTCGCGCTCGGCGCGGTCGACCGGGTCGGCGCTCAGCCGTACCAGCGTGTCCTCCGCGGCCCGCTTGAGCGGGTAGAGGGCGTCGCCGGGCAGCGAGTGGTAGGTCAGCGCGGCCCAGACCATCATCGAGGCGGTCAGCCCGACCGTGGCGAGCTGGGTGAACCACGACAGCCGGCGCACCGGGCGGACCGGCCGGGCGAGCGGCTCGGCGGGGGCGGGACCGGCGGTCATGAGCTGCTCGCGCAGCTTGGCACGGAACGTCGCGTCGGGCCCGCCGCCCAGCGGAGCGTGCTGCAACTCCGCGAGCTGAGCCATGAGGCGCTCTCCCGCTTCGCGCCGCGACTTACGCATGAGACCTTCTTAGAGCGTGATCCACCCGTGTACAGGGCCTAACGAGGGCCCGCGTGGCGAGGTTACGCCGAGTCGGGGGTGAGGTCGTGCTTGAGTGCCCGCGCCAGCGCGCGGACCGCCCGGAACTGCAGCGCTTTGATCGCTCCACTCTTCTTCCCCATGATCAGCGCGGTCTCCGCCAGGGACAGCCCGTGCAGGAACCGCAGCACCACACACTCCTGCTGCTCGGGGTTGAGATCCCGTACGGCACGCAGCAGGCGGTCGTTGACCAGCGCGGTGACCACGGCGTTCTCGGGGATGTGCGCCCCGTCCAGCGGGACGTCGAGCACCTCCCCGGTCGGGATCTCCAGCCGGTAGCGCCCGGACTTGTAATGGTCGGTGACCAGGTTCCGGGCGATGGTCACGAGCCAGGCGCCGAAGTCGCGGCCCTGCCAGGTGAAGTCGGCGATGCGGCGCAGAGCGCGGAGGAAGGTCTCGCTGGTCAGGTCCTCGGCCAGGGCGTGGGAGCCGACGCGGAAGTAGATGTAGCGGTAGACCAGGTCCAGGTAGCGGTCGTAGAGCGTTCCGAAGGCGTCGCTGTCGCCGGTCTTGGCGCGCAGCACCAGCGTGCGGAGGTCGTCCTCGCGCACGGCGAGCTCGCTCGGCCGGGGTGCGGTCGCGGTCATGATCCCGGCGAGCGACCATGACTGGGGGGCAGGCTCTGGCATCCGGTTTCCCTGGGGGTTCGGCGTGCTCGGAACACTCTAAGAGCTACTTCCCGACTTGGGATAGTGCGGATTGCGGCTGCTTTCGTCAATGCCTTACCCCGCGTGGCACAGGTAGTCATCCCTCCCGGATACCGTGTGGCCACACGTTTCCCCTCTTTCGGCTATCCGCCGAGCAGCATTGTCAGGCAGCATTGGAGTCATCATGGAGATCCTCGTTGCCGTCCTTGCGTTCGCCGGAGCGCTTCTCGCCGCGGTCGCCGCGGGAGCCCTGGCCAGTCGCCTCCGGGAGGAGCCGGAGGGGTGGCTGATCGCCTGGACCGTTGCAGCGGCCGGTCTCGCGCTGGCGCTGGGCGGCATCGGCTTCGGGCACCTGGTGGGCTTCGGCACCTGGACCTTCAAGATCTACCAGCTCGGCGGCTCGTTGCTGGCGCCGCTGTGGATGGGCATCGGGCTGGTGCAGCTGCTGGCCGACCGGGTGCCGCCGCGCTTCGCGGCGTGGCTGGGCGGCATCGCGGTGACGGTGGTCGTGGCCGTGGTGATCCTGTTCGACCCGGTCGCCAAGGCCGGCTCCATGGGCAAGTCGCTGCCTCTCGCCGCGACGCACTGGTCGCCGATCTTCGCCGGGTACGCCCTTTTCGGCGTGCACATAATTACCGCGCTGCTCATGGTCGGCGGCATCGTCCTGGCCGTGCTGCGCTGGCGCAGGGGCGACGAGTACGACCTGGACAACCTGCACGCCACCCTGGTGGTCGCGCCTTCCGGGCTGGCCCTGCTGGGCGCCCTGCGCTTCACCGTGCCGGGGGTCTTCACCACCGCGTTGCTGCTCGTCGCCGCGGCGGGCCTGTGGTACTGCGTGCTGCGCCCGCTGGCGCCGTACGAGGACGACGAGGAGGACGCCATCACCGCCGACCGCGACCGCGCGCACCAGAAGTCCTTCGCCGAGCCGCCGCCCCAGCAGCAGGCCCCCGCGCCCGTGCGGCCCCGGCACAGCTCCGGGCTGGGCGAGCTGGTGGCCGAGTACCGCGCCGGCGACTCGGCACCCGAGTTCCGCGGCGGCACCCTGGCGGCCGAGTACCGTCCCGAGCCGGCCTTCGACTCCGGCCCGGCCACCGGGCTGTTCCTGCCGAACGGGGCTGCGCCGCAGCAGCCCCCGGCCCCCGAGTACGGCAGGCACGGCGCCCCCCAGAACTACCCGCAGACCGGCCCGCAGCCGATCCCGCCGGGCTACGGCCGCCCGCAGGAGCCGAGCATGCCCGCGACCGGCATCATGTACCCCGGCGCGGACGTCTTCGGCGCCTCCGCCCCCGCGGCCGGCAACCGCCCCTCGCCCAAGATCTTCGGCCTGCTCACCGTCTTCACCCTGATGGACGGCTACGGCGAGGCCTTCGACCGGCTGGCCGAGGAGGCCGTCGAGGCGGTGCGCCGCAACGAGCCCGACACGCTGCTCTACGTCTGCCACGGGGTGAAGTCCGCGCCGCTCCAGCGCATCGTCTACGAGCTCTACCGCGACGACGTCGCCTACGCCGACCACCAGCGCCAGCCGCACGTCGAGCGGTTCATCGGCGAACGCCAGCCGATGGTGCTGGCCACCAACGTGATCGAGCTCACGGTCAACGCGGCGAAGGTGATGCCGCTCCCGACCGCGCTCTTCTAGGGCTCTTCCAGGGGAGCGGCTTCTAGGCGAGCGCCGCTCGCAGCCGCTCCTCCGAGACGCGCCAGAAGTCGTGCTGCACCCCGTCGACGAGCGTCACGGGGATCAGCTCCCAGTACTTCTCCTGCAGCTCGGGCGAGGAATTGATGTCGACTTCCGTCCACGACACACCGAGCTCGCCGCTCACGCGCGCGATCACTTCGCGCGCGTCGTCGCACAGGTGACAGCCGGGCTTGCCGAGCAAGGTGACGCGATGCATGGGGCCAACACTACCCAGTGACTTTGTGCATCGGTTCACAAAGGGATTAACCTGAAGGATGGTTCGATTTCATTGACGCGATGCCGGGAACCCGGATCGCCCGCACGACCTGGAGCTCCGTGTCCCGTCGCCCGTCCCCAACCCGTGACCGCGGCATTCCCGAGGCGACGGTGGCCAGGCTGCCGCTGTACCTCAGGGCGCTGAACGGCATGGCCGAGCGGGGGATAGCCACGGTCAGTTCCGAAGACCTGGCGACCGCCGCCGGGGTGAACGGCGCGAAGCTGCGCAAGGACCTGTCCCACCTCGGCTCGTACGGCACGCGCGGCGTCGGCTACGAGGTGGAGTACCTCGTCTACCAGATCTCCAGGGAGCTCGGCCTCACCCAGGACTGGGCCGTCGCCATCGTCGGAGTGGGTAACCTGGGCCGCGCGCTGGCCAATTACGGCGGTTTCGTCTCCAGGGGCTTCCGGGTGGCCGCGTTGCTCGACGCGGACCCCGAAGTGGTGGGCGACACCATCGCGGGGTTGAATGTCGTACACATCGACGAACTGGAAACCGTGATCAAACGGCGCGGGGTGTCGATCGTGGTCCTGGCGACACCGGCGGCCGCGGCCCAGGCGGTGTGCGACCGGGTGGTCAACGCGGGCGTCACCAGCATCCTGAACTTCGCCCCCGTCGTGCTTTCCGTGCCGGACACCGTCGAAGTCCGTAAGGTCGACCTATCGATCGAGCTGCAGATCCTTGCGTTCCACGAGCAGCGCAAAGCGGATCGCGAAAGTGGGGGGCCACTGATGGCCGTGGATAGTCAATGAGCGTTCTCGTCGTCGGGCTGAGCCACCGGACCGCTCCGGTGGCCCTGCTGGAGCGCGTCGCGGTCGCCGGGGAGCGGCTGGAGAAGCTGCTGTTCGACGTGCAGCAGGACGTGAGCGTGGCGGAGGCCATGGTCGTCTCCACCTGCAACCGGGTCGAGGTGTACGCGGCGGTCGACCGCTTCCACCCCGCGCTGACCGCGATCACCGATCTGCTCTCGGTGCACAGCGGCGTGGACGACCTGACCAAGAACCTCTACGTGCACTACGAGGACCGCGCGGTCGAGCACCTGTTCTCGGTCGCCTGCGGCCTCGACTCCATGGTCGTGGGCGAGGGCCAGATCCTCGGCCAGGTACGGCAGGCGCTCAAGCTGGCGCAGGAGCACGGCACCGCGGGCGCGGTCCTGAACGAGCTGGTGCAGCAGGCGCTGCGGGTGGGCAAGCGGGCGCACGCCGACACCGAGCTCGACCTGGCCGGAGCCTCCCTGGTCGGCGCGGGCCTGCAGCTCGCCGGGCCGGTGGCGGGCAAGCGGGCCCTGGTCGTGGGCGCCGGCTCGATGAGCGGCCTGGCGGTGGCCACGCTGGCGCGCGCCGGTCTGGGGGAGATCGTCGTCGCCAACCGCACCTTCGAGCGGGCCGCGCGGCTGGCCGAGTCGGTGGGCGGCCGGGCGATCGGCCTGGGCGAGATCGACCTGTCCGAGGTGGATCTGGTCGTCTCGTGCGTCGGCGCGGGCCACCACGTGATCACGCCCGACCTGGTCACCAAGCCGGTCTTCATCCTCGACCTGGCGATGCCGCACGACGTCGACCCGGCCGTGCGCGAGCTGCCCGGCGTCACCCTGGCCGACCTCGAGACGATCAGGGACTCCGGCATCGCCGTACGCGGTGAGGAGGCCGTCGCGGCCGTCCGCGCCCTGGTCGCCGAGGAGCTGGAGGCTTTCCTCCACGCCGAGCGCGCCGCCCGGGTCACCCCGACGGTGGTGGCGCTGCGCAGCAAGGCCGCCGGTGTCGTCGAGGCCGAACTGGGCCGGCTGCTGATGCGCCTGCCCGAGCTCGACGAGCACGCCCGCGAGGAGGTGACGCAGACCGTGCGGCGGGTCGTGGACAAACTCCTTCACGAGCCGACTGTGCGTGTCAAGCGGCTCGCCACCTCCCCGGGGGGCGATCATTATGCGGAGGCTCTGCGCGAGCTGTTCGATTTGGACCCGAAGATGCCCCAAGCCGTCAGGGAGGTGGAGCTGTGAGAGCACTACGACTGGGCACCCGGCGCAGCCTCATGGCGACCACGCAGTCCCAGATGGTCGCCGACGCCTACACCGCAGCCACCGGCCGCCCCGTGGAGCTGGTCGGCATCACCACCTTCGGTGACGTCACCAAGGCCCACCTGGCCCAGCTCGGCGGCACCGGCGTGTTCGTCAGCGCGCTGCGCGACAAGCTGGTCGAGGAGGAGGTCGACTTCGCGGTGCACTCGCTGAAGGACCTGCCGACCAAGCCGGACGAGCGCTTCGTGCTCGCCGCCCTCCCGGCCCGCCACGACCACCGCGACGCGCTGGTCGGCACCGCCAGGCTGGTCGAGCTGCCGGCCGGCGCCAGGGTGGGCACCGGCTCGCCGCGGCGCATCGCCATGTTGCGTGCGCTCCGCCCCGACCTGGAGTACGTGCCGATCCGCGGCAACGCCGACACCCGGATCGGGAAGGTCACCTCGGGTGAGCTCGACGCGGTCGTGCTGGCCAGCGCCGGACTCAACCGCATCGGCCGGGCCGCGGAGATCGCCCAGGTCTTCGAGGTCGAGGAGCTGCTGCCGGCCCCCGGGCAGGGCGCGCTCGCCGTGGAGTGCCTGGCCGAGAAGTCACCTCTCGTCGAGTTCCTCAGCGTGCTCGATGATGGAAGGACACGTTCCGCCGTCACGGCGGAGCGGGTCGTGCTCAACGCGCTCGAAGCGGGGTGCTCGGCGCCGGTCGGCGCCTACGCCCTCGACGACGGGCACACGCTGAACCTGACCGCCGCGGTCGTCTCCCTGGACGGCTCGCAGGCGGTACGCAAGTCCGCCGCCGGTTCCCCTTCGGACGCCGAGCGTCTCGGCCGCCTCCTGGCGGCGGAGATGCTGGCCGAAGGAGCCGACAGATTGATGGGGGAGCATTCCCATTGACCGCCGATAGTCCGACCTCAGCGTTCGTCGCCTTCGTGGGAGCGGGTCCGGGTAATCCCGACCTGCTGACCCTGCGGGGCGCCGAACTGCTGGCCAAGGCCGATGTGGTCGTCCTCGACGAGGACGCCTACGGTCCGCTGCTGCGGCACTGCCGCGAGGGCGTGGAGGTGCTCGAGGGCGATTACCTCGGGCGCGCCCAGGCCGGCCAGCTCGTGGTGCGCCTGTGCGAGGGCGACCCGATGTTGTTCTCCTCGATCGCCGAGGAGGCAGCGGCCTGTGCCGCCGCTGAGGTGGACTTCGAGGTCGTCCCGGGTGTCCCGCCGGCGACCGCCGTCCTCACCTACGCGGGCATCCCGGCGGCGACCGCCGTACCGGAGTTCCGGGTGGTGGACGCCGCGCAGGAGCAGGACTGGGCCTCGCACGCCGCCTGTCCCGGCACGCTGGTCATCTACAACGGCATCGAGCAGGCCGTGCCGATCGCCAAGGCGCTGGTCGCCAACGGCCGGTCCGACGCCACGCCGGTCGCCGTCTCCAGCGGCGGCACGACCACCGAGCAGTACACCGTGGTCACCACGCTCGGCCGGATGCAGCCCGACCTCAAGCACGCCGGCTTCGCCGAGCCCGCGCTGATCGTCGTCGGCGACGCGGTCGGCATGCGCGACCAGCTCTCCTGGTTCGAGACCCGGCCGCTGTTCGGCTGGCGGGTGCTGGTGCCCCGCACCAAGGAGCAGTCCGCGGGCCTGTCGGAGCAGCTCCGCTCCTACGGCGCGGTGCCCGAGGAGGTGCCGACCATCTCGGTCGAGCCGCCCCGCACCCCGCAGCAGATGGACCGCGCGATCAAGGGCCTGGTCACCGGCCGCTACGAGTGGGTGGCCTTCACCAGCTCGAATGCGGTCAAGGCGATCCGCGAGAAGTTCGAGGAGTACGGGCTCGACGCCCGCGCCTTCGCCGGCCTCAAGGTGGCCGCGGTGGGCGAGGCGACCGCGCGGGCGCTGATCGAGTTCGGGGTCAAGCCCGACCTCATGCCGGTCGGCGAGCAGTCGTCGGAGGGCCTGCTGGCCGAGTGGCCGCCCTACGACTCGATGCTCGACCCGATCAACCGGGTGCTGCTGCCGCGCGCCGACATCGCCACCGACACGCTCATCGCCGGGCTGACCGAGCTGGGCTGGGAGTGCGACGACGTCACCGCCTACCGCACCGTCCGGGCCGCCCCGCCGCCCGAGCCGACCCGGGTCGCCATCAAGACCGGCGGCTTCGACGCGGTGCTGTTCACCTCCTCCTCGACCGTGCGCAACCTGGTCGGCATCGCCGGCAAGCCGCACACCACGACGGTGATCGCGGTCATCGGGCCCCAGACGGCCAAGACGGCCGAGGAGTTCGGGCTGCGGGTGGACGTCATGGCGGACAAACCGTCGGCTTCGGCCCTGGCGGCCGCTCTGGCGGAGTACGGTCAGAAGCGGCGTGAGGCCGCCGTCGCCGCGGGTGACGTGCCCAAGCGTCCCTCGCAGATGCGGCGCGGAGCGCGGCGCCGCGCCAAGTAGTCCATCCACCCCCGCTCCCGGCGAGCCCGCCGGGTTCGTAGGAGTTCCCATGACAGCTCAGTTCCCCGCGGCGCGACCGCGGCGGCTCCGCCGTACTCCCGCCATGCGGCGGATGGTCACCGGGGTGCGGCTGCACCCGGCGGAGCTGATCCTCCCGCTGTTCGTCAAGGAGGGCATCAGCGAGCAGCAGCCGGTCGGCTCCATGCCCGGGGTGGTGCAGCACACCCGTGACTCGCTGCTCAAGGCGGTGCACGAGGCGGCCGAGGCGGGGGTCGGCAGCGTCATGCTGTTCGGCGTCCCGGAGGAGAAGGACGCCTACGGCTCGGCGGCCGACGACCCCGAGGGCATCACCCAGGTGGCCCTGCGCGAGGTGACGGCCGAGTTCGGCGACGCGCTGGTGGTGGGCGCCGACACCTGCCTCGACGAGGTGACCGACCACGGCCACTGCGGCGTGCTGGCGCCCGACGGAACCGTGGACAACGACCTGACGCTGGAGCGCTACGCCTCGATGGCGGTGGCGCAGGCGCGGGCCGGCTCCCAGCTCATCTCGCCCAGCGGCATGATGGACGGCCAGGTGCGCGCGATCCGCCGGGCGCTCGACGGCGCCGGATTCGCCGAGGTGCCGATCCTGGCCTACTCCGCCAAGTACGCCTCCGGCTTCTACGGCCCCTTCCGCGACGCGGTGGAGCTGCCGAAGAACTTCGGCGACCGCAAGGCCTACCAGCAGGACCCGGCCGGGCCGGTCGGCGAGTCGCTGCGCGAGGTGGCGCTCGACGTGGCCGAGGGCGCGGACATGGTGATGGTCAAGCCGGCCGGCGCCTACCTCGACGTGCTGCACCAGGTGAAGGCCATGGTCGACGTGCCCGTGGCCGCCTACCAGGTGAGCGGCGAGTACGCGATGATCGAGGCGGCCGCGGCCAACGGCTGGATCGACCGCGAGCGGGCCATCATGGAGTCGCTCATCGCGATCCGCCGCGCGGGGGCCGACCTGATCCTCACCTACTGGGCCACCGAGGTGGCGCGCCGGCTCTAAGTGGGGGTTTCCCGGTGACGCGTGCGCCCCGTGCGTTAGAGTGCGATGACAAGTGCGGGTGTGTCCTGTTGGAGAGCTTCCTGCGTGCGTCTTCGCCCGGAGCCGGACCATCCCAGGTTTTTCGACGGGAGTTGAGGCATGGTCGGCGTACCCATCGCACGGCGCACCAGGAAACGGGCCGCGCATCCCACGCGGATCGACGCTGTGCTCGGGTACGCCGCGCTCGGGTGGGCCAGTGCTCCCGGCGCGCACCCGATGCGTCAGGGCCACCGCGCCTGTTCCTGTGACCGGATCGGCTGTCCCAACCCCGGCCAGCACCCGCTCTCGCCCGCCTGGAACCTGCAGGCCACCACAGACACCGCGCTGCTCACCGCCTGGTGGCAGCGCGAGCCCGAGGCGAATGTGATTCTTCCCACGGGCCGCGTCTTCGACGTCTTCGACGTACCCGCCGCCCTCGGCCTGTCCGCGCTCACGCGCATGGACGCCGCAGCGGTCTTCACGGGCCCGGTCGCCGCCAACGGCGACCGGGTCCTGTTTTATGTGGCCACCCGGGGCAATCCCGAGGACGAGGACGAGTGGTGGTCGTGCAGCCTCGACTGCGTGCCCTCGGAGGTGGCCGAGACGCCGGGGCTGCGCTGGCACTGCCGGGACAGCTTCGTGCTCGCGCCGCCCTCGACGCTGCCGGGCGGCCAGGCCGTCTCGTGGCTGCGCCAGCCGGACGGGCGCCCGCTGCCCGACCCGCTGCGCGTCCTGGACTTCCTGGTCTGACCCCGCCGCTTCCTCTTCCGGCTAGCCCCGCTGTGCGGGCTGCCAGCCGTAGCCCCATCCGGCCTGGACCATCGTCTGGAAGGCCCAGCCCTGCTCGGTGCGGATGAGCAGGTCGGCGTAGTGCATGCGCTGCCGCTGCCCCTCGATCGTCATCTCCGCCTCGGTCTCGACGACCACGAGGTTCTCGCTCAGGAAGCGCGGCGTGCGCTTCGACGTGAGGTCGAGCCCGGCCGTGCCGCCGCCCATCGACTCCTTCATGGCCTCGACGTACTCCTCGCGGCTCCACTGCCTGACCGCCGCGTACCCGCCCGGCACGTCCGTCGCCAGGTTCATCGGGAAGACCGCCAGGTCGGCCAGGCGCTCGATCGCGCCCTCGTCGGCCAGCCGGTCGTAGTCGGCGAACCACGCCTCGATGCTCTTCAGTTCCTCAACACTCGGCTGGTACATAGTGCTCCTCTCGTTGCCGTACAACGTACCGTAGAGTGTACGGCAAAGCAACCGACTACCCTGGAGCGAGTGAGCGGAACCGATAACTCCGAGGCCCTGTTCGCCCGCGCGAAGGCCGTCGTCCCAGGTGGCGTCAACTCTCCGGTGCGCGCCTTCGGCGCCGTGGGCGGCACGCCGCGCTTCATGGCCGCCGGCCAGGGCCCCTACATCACCGACGTCGACGGCAACCGCTACGTCGACCTCGTCTGCTCCTGGGGCCCGATGATCCTGGGCCACCGCCACCCGTCGGTCGTCTCCGCCGTCTCCGGCGCGCTCGACCACGGCTTCTCGTACGGCACCGCCACCCCCGGCGAGGTCGAGCTGGCCGAGGAGATCGTCGTCCGGATGGCGCCGGTGGAGAAGGTCCGCCTGGTCAGCTCCGGCACCGAGGCCACGATGAGCGCCGTGCGCCTGGCCCGCGGCTTCACCGGCCGCTCCAAGGTGGTCAAGTTTGCCGGCTGCTACCACGGCCACGTCGACGCGCTGCTCGCCTCGGCGGGCTCGGGCGTGGTCACCTTCGGCCTGCCCGACACGCCCGGCGTCACCGGCGCCTCGGCGGCCGACACGATCGTCCTGCCGTACAACTCGGTCGAGGCGGTGCGGGAGGCCTTCGCCGCCTTCGAGATCGCCTGCGTGATCACCGAGGCGTGCCCGGCCAACATGGGCGTCGTCCCGCCCGCGCCCGGCTTCAACGCCTTCCTCAAGGAGATCTGCGCGAGCAACGGCGCGCTGCTCATCGTCGATGAGGTGCTGACCGGCTTCCGCGTCTCGCCGGCCGGCTGGTACGGCCTCGACCCGGTCGACGCCGACCTGATGACCTTCGGCAAGGTGATGGGCGGCGGGCTGCCCGCGGCGGCCTTCGGCGGCCGGGCCGACGTCATGGCGCACCTCGCGCCCGAAGGCCCGGTCTACCAGGCCGGCACCCTGTCCGGGAACCCGCTGGCCTGCGCCGCCGGCCTGGCGACGCTGCGTGCCCTCGATGCGGGCGCCTACGCGAAGGTGGACGCGGCGGCGGCCGCGGTCTCGGCGGCCGCTTCCGAGGCGCTGAGCGCCGCGGGGGTGCCGCACCGGCTGCAGAGCGCGGGCAACCTGTTCTCGATCTTCTTCACCGACGCTCCGGTGAGTAACTTCGCCGAGGCCCAGACGCAGAACACCGCGGCCTACCGGGCGTTCTTCCACTCGATGCTCGACTCCGGCGTGTACCTGCCGCCGTCGGCCTACGAGGCGTGGTTCCTGTCGGCCTCGCACGACCAGGAGGTGCTGGAGCGCATCGCGCAGGCGCTCCCGGCGGCGGCGAAGGCGGCTTCGACGCAGGTGTGACACCAGGCAGGCGGGTGGGCCACTGCGGACGTGCGGTCGAGGCCCGGCTGCCGGAAGAGCCGGGGCTCAGCCCGCCGGGGCTCAGCTTGCCGGGGCTCAGTCTGCCGGCTTCAGTCTGCCGGGGCTCAGCCTGGCGGGTGGAAGTCCGCCGGGCGCGGTGCGAGGCCCAGCAGCCAGCCGCAGGCCGCCACCGTGCGCTCGGCGGCCCGGCCGTCCCCGAACACGCACGGGCGCGGCACGCCACCGCCGGGCGGCCGGGCGGCCAGCACGGCGTCCGCGGTCTTGAGGATGAGGTCCTCCTCCGTGCCGACCAGGTGCGCCCACCGGCCGAGCAGTGCCTCGCGCCGCTCGGTCGTCTCCCGCATCACCAGCAGCGGCAGCCGCAGGGAGGCCGCCGCCTCCTCGACCTCGCCCGAATCGGTGATCACCAGCGTGGCCGTGGCCAGCAGGTTCACGAACTCCTGGTACGGCAGCGGCGGCAGGCGTCGCAGGTTGGCCGGTCCGCCGGCGGCCTCCTCGGGACCGAGCGGGGTGGTCGTCACCACGTCGAGGCCGGGCCGCTCGGTGGCCAGCCGGGCGGCGACCCTCGCGATGCGCCGCCTCGGCTCGCCTCGCTCCGGCCGGTGCGCGATGACCAGCGCCAGCGGCCGGTCCGGGCGGCGGCACGGCGTGACGACGTGCATGAGCGCGTCGATCGCGGTGCTGCCGGTCACGATCACGTTCGCGGGGGCGATGCGCTCGGCCAGCAGGCTGTCCCTGGCCGAGCGAGTGGGAGCCAGGTAGAGGGCGGCCGGGTGCAGGCCAGCCGGGTGCGGGCCGACCAGGCGCAGGTCGGCCGGGGGTGCGGCGAGTCGCCGGTCGATCTCCTCGGGGAAGGGCAGCGCGTCGCGGCTGCGCAGACCCGCCTCGACGTGCACGACCCTGATCTTCACCGGCTGCGCGGCCAGCCCACTGGCCAGGGCCGACGTGGTGTCGCCCTGGACCACGACCAGGTCGGGGCGCAAGGCGGCGAAGTGCTCGCCGAGCCCGGTCACCAGGTCCCCGGCCAGGCCGGGCCGGCCGCTGCGCCGTACGTCGGCCAGCCGCCGGTCCACCCGCGCGCCGAACAGGGCCAGGGTCTCCTCGACGGCCTCGCCGCGCCGGCCGGGGCCGATGACGGCGACCTCCGCCCACGGCTGGGCCTGCAGGGCGCGGACCACCACCCCAAGCTTGACCGCCTCGGACCGGGCGCCGACGACGACCGCCACGCGGTGTCCCCGCGCCGGGCCGGGCCTCAGCGGTGCCTCCGGCGAACGGGCGCGCCGGTGGCTGCCGCCTCCAGCCCGTGGTTTCGCGAGCGGCTGAGGACGAAGGCGAGCTTCGAGTGCACGACCAAGGAGGACTCCCGGCATTTCGCAAGAGCAACTGAGGAGTCAATGTAGTGAGGCGTTAATCGGGAGTTGCCGGAAACACTCACTCTCCGGAGTGATTAATCGTTAATGGGTCACTCCCCGAAGGGGCTGGCGGACATCCGCATACCGATAAAGGTGAACAACCTTCGCTAGGTATGCGGATCGTGCTGACAACCAGCGATGCTTTCCCTACGCTCAGTCTGTGGGACCGCTGACGATGAAGAACGTCCCCGCGGAGACGACGAGCTTCGTGGGCCGCGCCGCGGATCTCGACGCGGTGCGCGACCTGCTGGCCAACGCCCGTCTGGTGACGCTGGTCGGTCCCGGCGGGGTGGGCAAGACGCGGCTGGCGGTCCGCGTGGCACGGGCGGTCGAGGCGGCCTTCCCCGACGGCGTCTGCCTGGTCGAGCTCTCCTCCCTCGAAGACCCCGGCCTGCTCGCCACCACCGTGGCCGCCGCGCTCGACCTGCCCGAGCGGCCCTCGGTGCCGGCGATCGAGCTGCTCGCCGGCCACCTGCGCGAGCGGCGCTTCCTGCTCCTGCTGGACACCTGCGAGCACCTGGTCGACGCCTGCGCGGCCCTGGCCGAGGTGCTGCTCTCCAACGCTCCGGGCCTGCACGTGCTGGCCACCAGCCGCCGCCCGCTGGACATCCCCGCCGAGCACACCCGCGCCGTCGCCCCGTTACCGGTGCCCGAGCCGGGCGCGCCCTGGCCGCCCGACCCCGGCGGCGCGCTGAGCCTGTTCGCCGACCGTGCCGCCGCCGCGGCGCTCGGCTTCACGGTGACCGAGGACAACCGGGAGGAGGTCGGTGCGCTCTGCCGCCGCCTCGACGGCATCCCGCTGGCGATCGAGCTGGCGGTGGTCCGGCTGCGGGCCCTGCCGCTGGAGGCCATCCTCGCCCGCCTCGACGACCGCTTCCAGCTCCTGACCGGCGGTAGCAAGACCGTCATCCCCAGGCACCAGACGCTGGAGACGACGATCGGCTGGAGCCACGACCTCTGCTCGCCCGCCGAACGCCTGCTCTGGGCGCGGCTGTCGGTCTTCGCCGGGGAGTTCGACCTCGACGCGGCGGAGAAGATCTGCGCCTTCGGCGAGCTCTCCGCCGAGGCGGTGCTCACCACGCTGATCAGCCTGGTCGATCAGTCGGTGGTGCAGCGGGTGGAGGGCGCGCCCGGGGCCCGGTTCCGGCTGCTCGACACCATCAGGTCCTACGGCGCGGGCCGGCTGGCCGCCTCGGGGGAGAGCGAGATCCTGCGCGCCCGGCACCGCGATCACTACCTGGCCATGACGCGGGCCTTCGACGCCGGTTGGCTCGGTCCCGACCAGCTCTCCTGGCTGGAGTGGGCCCGGCACGAGCGGCCCAACATCCGGGTGGCGCTGGAGTTCTGCCTGAGCGCTCCCGAGCAGGCCCCGCTCGGCCTCGAACTGGCCGGCAAGCTGGCCGGCCTGTGGTTGTGCGGCCTGCTGGCCGAGGGGCGGCACTGGCTGCACCGGGCGCTGGAGCTGGCCGGGGAGCCCACCACCGACCGGGTGCGCGGCCTGTGGCTGATGGTCTGGCTGATGGACGTCGGCGGCGTGCGCGGCGACACCAACCGGCTGCTGCGCGAGGGTGAGGAGCTCGCCGACCGGATCGGCGACGAGAACGGCGCGCTGTGGTGCTCGGTCTTCCGGCTGCACACCCAGTTCTTCGAGGCCACCGTCGCGCCCGACCTGGCCGGCTTCCTCGCCGTACGGCACCGCCTGGCCGAGCTCGGCGACCGGCTGGCGGTCATCTTCACCAGCCTGGTGCTCGGCTGGATGCACACCGCGATGGGCGATCCCGCGCAGGCGGTCGAGGCGTGCGACGAGGCGCTGGCCGCCAACGCCGATCCCGAGGAGTGCTGGGCCCGGAGCTGGGCGCTGTGGGTGAAGTCGATGGCGTTGTGGGCGCAGGGCGAGCACGGACCGAGCGCGCGGTGCCTGCGTGAGGCGGTGCTGCTCAAGCACCGGCTGGGCGACGTCATGGGGTTCGCCCAGTGCCTGGAGGGTCTGGGCTGGGCGGCGGCCGAGCGGCGCGAGCACGACCGGGCGGCCCGGCTGCTGGGCGCGGCCGACACCCTGTGGCAGCGGGTGTCGAACGAGCCGCAGTTCGGGTTGCGGCTGCTGCAGGAGTTCCATGACAAGTCGGTGCAGGTGGTCCAGAACGGCCTGGGGCCGCACGGCTACGCCGCCGCCCGTCAGCGTGGCGGTGCGCTCGACGTCGAGCAGGCGCTGGCCCTGGCGCTGGACGAGCCGGTCGAGCCCGGCGAGGACCGGCGGCACCTGTCGCCGCGCGAGCGGCAGGTCGCCGAGCTGGTCGCCGACGGGCTGACCAACCGCGAGATCGGCGAGCGGCTGGACATCTCCAAGCGCACGGTGGACGCGCACCTCGAACACATCCTGGCCAAGCTCGGCCTGGTCTCGCGGACGCAGATCTCCAAGCTGACCACGCGGCCCTGACTCAGCCGCCGGCCGGCACGCGCTCGCGCTCGCGGGCGCGCACGCTGCGGGCGGCCCACAGCGCGAAGCCGATGTAGAGCACCTGCTCGGGAATCCGCTGCCAGAGCGGGCTGGCCATCGCCGAGTCCGTGAGGGCCGCGTAGACGTTGGCCGGGAGCATCAGCACGAACAGCAGGGCGAGGCAGAGCCCGGCCGGTCGCCGCCAGCGGGTCGTCACCAGCCCGGCCGCTCCCGCCAGTTCGAGCACGCCGGTGAGGTAGATCACCGCGCTCGGGAAGGGCACGACGGGCGGCACCATCGCCACCAGGTCGTCGTGCGTGGGCATCACGGTGACCTCGCCGGGGACGAAGTGCGCGCTGGCCGTCATCACCAGCATCACGGCCAGCGCATGGGCGGCGCTGACGTCCCAGCGGGCGAACCGGCGCACGCCGAGCGCGCCGAGGCCACGGAAGACGAGCAGAGCGACGAGCAGGACCACGGTCGTCATGGAGGGCTCCAATTGGATAGGCACGCTATCTAATGACTAGATAGCGGCACTATCCGACATCTGCTCGGATCTGTCAAGCCAGGACGCGCTCCCGGGGCACGGCACGCGGGCGGGAGCCGGCGTAGAGCACGCCGGAGACGATGAGCGCGGCGGCGACCAGCTCCACGGCGGACAGGTCCTCGCCGGTGAAGAGGGCGGCCGAGCTGAGCCCGAAGACCGGGACGAGCAACGCGTAGGGAGCGACCACCGACGCGTCGTAACGCTGCAACAGCCAGCCCCAGACCCCGAACCCGCCGAGGGTCGAGATGAAGGCGACATAGCCCAGCGACAGCCAGCCCTCGGCCGGGGCCGACAGCGACGGCAGCCCCTCGGCCAGCACCGACAGCAGCAGGAGTGGCGGCGCCGACAGCGCGCTCACCCACACCATGAACCGCAGCGGATCCGGCGGGGCGGCCTTGCGCTGGATGACGTTGCCCAGCCCCCACGCCACCGCGGCGCCGACGCAGAGCAGGAAGGGCCCGACCGGCGCGCCCAGGCCGAAGTCGTAGGCGACGAGCAGAAGGCCGGCGAAGGCCACGGCCAGCCCGGTCACGCGCCGCCTGGTGAGCCGCTCGCGCAGGAACAGCACGGCGAACAGCACGGTGAACAGGGCGGCGGACTGGAGGACGAGGGAGGAAAGGCCGGGCGGCATCCCGGCCTTCATGCCGATCAGCATGAGCCCGAACTGGGCCACGCCGATCGACGCGGCCACTCCCGCCACCCAGCGCCAGGCCACTCCCGGCCGGCCCACGAACAACAACGCGGGGAAGGCGGCCAGGGAGAACCGGAGGGCGGCGTACAACAGGGGCGGGAAGTGGCGGAGACCCACCTGCATGACGACGAAGTTGAAGCCCCACACGGCGGCGAGGCCGACGGCCATCGCCAGGTGGCGCGGCCTCACTTCTTCTTGTAACGGATGCGCTGCTCGCGGGCCTGCTCGGCGAGGGCGCGGAGGTAGGAGGGAGACTCGGTCTGCTGCTTGGTCCGCTTAATCATTCGCATGCATATATTCTCCATCGCTACACATTCGACCACAAGCGAGACTTTCTACGCTAAACCCTTTAGGCTTGCTTACATGTTGGATCTGAACCGGCTCAAGGCGCTGCACGCCGTCCACGTCTACGGTTCGGTGGGCGCGGCGGCCGACGCGCTCATGGTCACCCCCAGCGCGGTCTCCCAGCAGATCGCCAAGCTGGAGCGCGAGACCGGCGCCACGCTGGTCGAGCGCAACGGGCGCGGCGTGCGGCTGACCGACGCCGCCGGCCTGCTGGCCGAGCACGCCGAGCGCATCCTGGCCCTGGTCGAGACGGCCGAGGCCGACTTCGAGGCGCTGCGCGGGGCGGTGGTCGGGCGCATCAACGTCGGCGCCTTCCCGACCGCGGCGCGCGGGCTCCTGCCCAAGGCGCTGTCCCTGCTGAAGGAACGCCACCCCGAGCTCGACGTGCACATGTACGAGCGCGAGCCCGAGCAGACCCTGCGCGAGGTGGCGCGTGGCGAGCTCGACCTGGCGGTGGCCCAGGACTGGCTCAACCGGCCGCTGGCCGTACCGGAGGGGCTGGCCAGGAAGTCGCTGTTCGACGACTTCGCCGACGTGGCGCTGCCCGCCGGGCATCCGATGGCCGAGCGGCGCGAGATCGAGCTGCGCGAGCTGCACGCCGACCGCTGGATCAGCACCGCGCCCGGCACGGTCTGCCACGACTGGCTGGCCTTCACGCTGCGCAGCGCGGAGCTGGAGCCGGAGATCGCCTTCTGGGCCAACGAGTACGCCACCCAGCTCGCGCTGGTCGGCCAGGGGGTCGGCTGCGCGATCGTGCCGCGGCTGGGCCGCGACCACGTGCCGGCCAACGTGCGCATGGTGCCGATCCGGCCCCGGCAGACGCGCCGCATCTACGCGCTGTGGCGGGCCGACGCCGCGCGGCGGCCGGCCATCCGCGCGGCGGTGGAGGCCCTGATCGAGGCCTCCCCGACGATCGGCTGACCTAGCTCAGGGCGATGGCGACGACGCCGCCGAGGATCACCCCGGCGGCCAGCAGCCGGCACCGCAGGTCGCCCTCGGCGAGCAGCCGCCCGCCCAGCACCACCGCGATGAGCACGCTGACCTCGCGCGCCGGGGCGACCACGCTGACCGGCGCCATGGTGAAGGCGAAGAGCACCAGCAGGTAGGAGAGCGGCACCAGCACGGCCGAGCCGAGGATCTTGCCGCGGTGCTCGCGCCAGGCGGGCAGGAGCAGGGCGCGCCGCCCGATCATCGCCGGCGCCATCGCCAGCGTGCGGCCGAGCTCGCCGAAGAAGCTGAGCAGCACCGGCGCGACCGCGAAGGCGCCGACCACCTGGGCGTCCCAGATCGTGTACCCGGCGATGAACAGCCCGGTCAGCAGGCCGTAGAACAGCCCGGGCCGGTCGGCCCGGCCGCCGCCGCTCATCAGGAAGACGCCCACGCCCACCAGCGCGATGCCGAGGCCGCCGAGCAGCCCCGGCCGCTCGTGCAGGAAGAGCACCGCGACCGCGCTGGCCAGCATCGGGCCGGTGCCGCGCGCGACCGGATAGACCACCGACAGGTCGCCCCGGCTGTAGCCGCGCTGCAGGGTCACGAAGTAGGCCAGGTGCAGCAGGCACGAGACGCCGATGACGGCGAGGTCGGGCCAGCCCGGGTAGGTGCCGGTGACGACCATGAAGCCGATCGCGACCGGCGCCCACAGGACGGTGCCGGCCGCGCCGACCATCCAGACGAACACCAGCCCGTCGAGCTTGGCGGCCTGCTTGCTCAGCAGGTTCCAGGAGGCGTGCGCCACGGCGGCGACGAGGACGAGGCCCAGGGCCAGAGGACTCATTGCGGACTCCACACGAGGTAGAGCCTCCAGGTTTTTGTCCCGTAAGCTGTACGGCCCGCCAGGGGCCGCGGCGCCGCTCGGACCTGTCTCCCGGCCGCTCCGGATCGGAGGCCGGGCCCGGAACCCTAGGCGCAATCAACGAAGATTTTACCTTTTGCCGGGTTTTCCGCCGAGACCTGGGTGCCCGATGGGGCGTATAGGCTGGGCGCACCATGGCCCAGACCACCGTCGTGCACCTGCTCCGCCACGGTGAGGTGCACAATCCGCAAGGCGTCCTGTACGGCAGGCTGCCCGGCTACCACCTGTCCGAGCGCGGCCGGCAGATGGCCGAGACGGTCGCCAAGGCGGTCGCCGGCCGCGACATCGTCGCCCTGTACAGCTCCCCGCTCGAACGCGCCCAGGAGACCGCCGCCCCGCTGGCCGCCACCCTCGGCCTCGACGTCGAGCTCGACGAGCGCCTGCTGGAGGCGGCCAACTTCCTCGAGGGCAAGGTGGTCGCCGCCTTCCTGCGCACCCCCGGCAACTACCGCTACTTCTGGAACCTCAGGCGCCCGTCGTGGGGCGAGCCGTACATCGAGGTGGTGGCGCGCATGCGCCAGATGATCATCACGGCGCGCAAGGCGGCCGAGGGCCACGAGGCGGTGCTGGTCAGCCACCAGCTCCCGATCTGGATCAGCCGCCTGGCCGCCGAGGGCCGCCGCCTCTGGCACGACCCGCGGCGGCGGCAGTGCGAGCTGGCCAGCCTGACCAGCTTCACCTTCGAGGGCGACCGGCTGATCAGCGTCGGCTACAGCGAGCCGGCGCGCTCGCTGGTCAAGGGCCCGACCATCCCCGGGGCCTGAGATCGTGGCCCCGGTTGTCCCGGGCGGGCACCCCCGCCGGTAGAGTTGCAAGCTCTACCGCTTGTAGTACAAGGAGATCTTCCTCCCGTGCGCGCGACGTCCCTCACCCTCGCCCTGCTCGCCGTCGTCGCCACGGGCTGCGCCGGGAGCCAGGGCGGCCAGCCGCAGGCGGGCGACACCAGGTTCGTGGCCGGCGACGGCAAGATGCAGACCTTCGCCGCGGCCGACCGCAAGCCCGCCCCCGACATCAAGGGCGAGACGCTCGACGGCGGCCAGGTGGCGTTGTCGCAGTACAAGGGCAAGGTCGTCGTGCTCAACTTCTGGGCCTCCTGGTGCAACCCCTGCCGCGCCGAGGCGCCGATCCTCAAGGACGTGGCGGCCAAGACCAAGGCGAGCGGCGTGGAGTTCCTCGGCGTCGACTTCAAGGACACCAAGACCGAGGCGCTGGCCTTCGAGCGCTCCGAGCAGCCCGGCTACCCGAGCCTGTTCGACCAGCCCGGCAAGGTGGCGCTGGCCTTCCAGGGCACCGTCCCGCCCGCGGCCATCCCCTCGACGCTGATCATCGACAAGCAGGGCCGGGTCGCCGCCCGCGCGCTCGGCGCGATCAAGTACACCGACCTGATGACCACCGTGACCAAGGTGCGCGATGAATGACGTCGTCGCCACCTGGGGGCAGATCGTCGCGTCCGGCTCGCTGCTGCTCGCGATCCCGATCGCCGCGCTGGCCGGCCTCGTCTCCTTCCTGTCCCCGTGCGTGCTGCCACTCGTGCCGGGCTACCTGTCCTACGTGACCGGCATGAGCGCCGACCCGCGGCGCGGCCGGCTGGTCGCCGGCACGCTGCTGTTCGTCGCCGGCTTCGCGCTCGTCTTCGTCGCCCAGGGCCTGCTCTTCGGCGGCCTGGGCTCGATGCTGTACGGCAGCGCGGACGTCATCACCAAGGTGATCGGCGTCCTGACGATCATCATGGGCCTCGCCTTCCTCGGCGTCATCCCCGGGCTGATGCGCGACGTGCGCATCCATCGCGCCCCCGCCGCGGGGCTGGCCGGGGCGCCGCTGCTCGGCATCGTCTTCGGCCTCGGCTGGACCCCCTGCATCGGCCCGATGCTCGCCGTGGTGCTCTCGCTCAGCGTGACCGAGGGCAGCGCGGGCCGCGGCGCGCTGCTGGCCGTGTTCTACGCGCTCGGCCTGGGCGTGCCCTTCGTCGTCGCGGCCTTCGCCTACACCAAGGCGCTCACCACCTTCCAGGCGATCCGCCGGCACTCGCGGCTGATCACCCGGATCGGCGGGGGCATGCTGGTGGTGGTCGGGGTGCTGCTCGTGAGTGGTCTGTGGGGAGAGCTGGTGGCGACCATGCAGTCGTGGATCAGCGGCTTCAAGCCGGTGATCTGATGGCGATCGACGAGATGGCCAAGAGGGAGGCGTCCTCGCCCAAGGGGCTGGGCGTGGTGGGCTGGCTGCGCTGGGGCTGGCGCACGCTGACCTCGATGAAGACCGCGCTGATCCTGCTGTTCCTGTTCGCGCTGGCCTCCATCCCGGGCTCGCTGGTGCCGCAGCGCGGCGTCGAGCCGGAGAAGGTCGCGCAGATCTACCAGAACGACCCCGGCCTGGCCGAGTGGTACGAACGCTTCTCGCTCTTCGACGTCTTCAGCTCGCCCTGGTTCGCCGCGATCTACCTGCTGCTGTTCACCTCGCTGATCGGCTGCATCATCCCGCGCACCCTGACCTTCGCCCGCGAGCTGCGCCGCAAGCCGCCGGCCGCACCGCGCAACCTGGCGCGCCTGCCGTACCACGCGGAGCTGGACGGCGAGCTGACGACGGAGGAGGCCGCACGGCGGCTGCGCAAGCTGCGCTTCCGGGTGCAGACCGGCGACGGCTGGGTGGCGGCCGAGAAGGGCTACCTGCGCGAGGCCGGCAACCTGATGTTCCACGTCTCGCTGCTCGGCCTGCTGGTCGCCGTCGCGCTCGGCTCGCTGTACGGCTACCGCGGCAACGTCCTGGTGGTGGAGGGCGACGGGTTCGCCAACACGGTGGCCACCTACGACCGGTTCATCCCGGGCAGCCAGGTCAACGCCGAGTCGCTGGAGCCCTTCTGGTTCACCCTGAAGGACTTCCAGGCCGTGTACTCGCAGAACGGCCAGGAGCTCGACTACTCCGCCTTCCTGCGGGTCAACGACGCCTTCGACTACGAGCTGAAGGTGAACGAGCCGTTGGAGATCAACGGCACCCAGACCTACCTGCTCGGCCACGGCTACGCCCCGATCATCAAGATCACCGACGGCAAGGGCAACGTGGTCGTCGACCGGCCGGTGCCCTGCCTGATCACCGACAAGGGCACCCTGCTGTCGGAGTGCGTGGTGAAGGCGCCCGACGCGCAGCCCTCGCAGCTCGGCATCGCGCTGCTCTTCCTGCCCACCGACGACGGGCAGGGCGGCTCGCAGTTCCCGGCCGCGGTCGATCCCAAGCTGCGCGTGGTGGCCGCCTTCACCGGCGACCTGGGCGCACGGGCGGGCATCCCGCAGTCGGTGTACCAGATCGCCTCGCCCGAGGTCATGCGCAAGCTCAAGGGCATCGTCATGGGCGCGAAGGCGCCCGCCCCGCTGGCCGTGGGCGGCTCCTACGAGCTGCCGGAGGGCGCGGGGAAGATCGAGTTCACCGGTGTCAAGAAGTGGATGACGCTGCAGATCGCCTACGACCCCGGCCGCCTGCCCGCGTTCGTCGCCTCCGCCCTGGCCGTCCTGGGCATCGTGCTCTCGCTGATGATCCGCCGCCGCCGCGTCTTCGTGCGCGTCGCGGACGGCCGGGCCGTCGCCGGGGGCCTGACCCGCACCGAAGGCTCCGCCGCGGGCTTCGAGGCGGAGTTCGCAGACATCGTCAAGGTCCTATCCGATGGAGACAGGGATGTCCGTTGACCTGATGGCCGAGCTGAGCGACACGCTCATCCTCGCCGCCGTCCTGGCCTACCTAGCCGCGATGATCGGCTTCGCGCTGGAGCTCGCCTACGGCAAGGCCCGCGCCGAGAAGCCCGCCGCCGTCCCCGTGGCCGTCGGCGGCGGCCCGGCCGAGGAGGCGAAGGCGGCCGACGCGGAGCAGACGCCGGGCACGCCCGGCTGGGCCGTGACCGCCGGGCGGCTCGGCGTGCTGCTGGCGTGGCTCGGCTGCCTGGCCAACCTCGCCGCGCTGGTCCTGCGCGGCCTGGCGGTCGGCCGGTGGCCGTGGGGCAACCTCTACGAGTTCGTCGTGGCGATCACCTTCGCCGCGGTGGCCGCGTTCCTGGTGACGCAGCTGCGGTACAACGTGAAGGTCCTCGGCACCTTCGTGATGGTCACCGCCACGCTGGGCCTGGGCGCCTCGGTGAAGTTCTTCTACACCGCGGCCGGCCCGGTGATGCCGGCGCTCAACTCCTACTGGATCGCCATCCACGTCACCGCGGCGATCGTGGCCAGCGGGCTGTTCATCGTGGCGGCGGTGGCCGGCATTCTCTACCTGGTGCGCGGCGACGGCGTCTCCCGCCTGCCGGCCCGGGCCGACCTGGAGCGCATCGCGCACCGGGCGATCGTGCTGGCCTTCCCGATCTGGACCTTCGCCGTCATCGCCGGCGCGCTCTGGGCGGACAAGGCGTGGGGCCGGTACTGGGGCTGGGACCCCAAGGAGGTCTGGGCGTTCATCACCTGGGTCGCCTACGCGGCCTACCTGCACGCCCGGGTGACCGCCGGCTGGCGGGGCAAGTCCGCCACGATCGTGCAGCTGCTCGCCTTCGCCTGCCTGCTGTTCAACCTGATCGGGGTGAACCTCTTCCTCGGCGGCCTGCACTCCTACGCGGGCGTCTGATCAGTCGTCGCCGCGCATCCGGCGCTCGAGGTCCTTCAGGAAGTCGGGGTCGTCGTCCGGCCCCTTCGGGGGCGGGGGCGCCGGCTGCTGCCGTTGCTGAGGCTGCTGGGGGCGCAGCCTGGGCGTCGCCGACTGGGGGCCCAGCGGGCGGCCGAGCAGGAACCAGAAGAGGCTGCCGATGAGCGGCAACAGGACGATGACCAGGACCCAGAGCACCTTGGGCAGGTTCCTGATCTCCTCATCCGGGGTCGTGATCACGTCGAAGAGGGAGTAGATCCAGAGGGCCAGCACCGCGAGGCTGACAAGCACACCTGCCATGTCCGCACTGTAAGCCATTCCGGGCTCGCGTGAGACCCGGCGGGGGTCGTACCGTACTCGGGTGAGGACGCGTGCGGACGACGGTGGACGTCACCGTAGGGGCAGCTGGTGGCGGCGCGGCTCCTACTTCCTCTCCCGGCGCAAGGACGCCCCACGCGACTCCGACCGCTCCATCTGGCTCGACCGGCCGGAGAAGCCGCCGGAACGCCTGCCCGCCGCGGTCGCGGTGGACCGCCCGCAGTACACCTGGCAGGACTTCGAGCTCGTGCGCGAGAGCCCGCGGGCTCAGCCCAACCGGCCGGAGACGCCCGCGCTGGGCGACGGCTTACAACACTGCGGCAAGCTGGAGCGCATCCTGCACCGGCAGTGGGACGCCCGCAAGGGCCCGCCCTCGCCCGACACCGTGCGCGCGGTGGAGAGCCTCGCCCGGCTGCCCGACCGGCTGAAGGAACTGCTCGCCGACCGCATCGACGGCATCTACGTGGGCACGGGCGGCGTCCCCGAGCTCGACGACATGGGGTACCTGCGCGGCGCACCGTTGCCGTCCGGCCGGGCGACCTGGGACATCTGCGCCGGCGCGTACGGCGACCGCAAGATCGTGGTGGGGGACCGGCCGTCGCCGACACCGGACGTGATGATGCACGAAGTCGGGCACGCGATCGACGATGTGGACTCGCCCTATGGCGATTGGGTCTCCGATTCGGCAGAGTTCGTGGCACTCTACGAACGGGCGCGGCCTTTGCTGGCCTCCGCCTTCCACCGGCAGGACGGGGGGCTCGGCCGCAAGGAGTTCTTCGCGGACGCCTTCGCGGCCATCGCCTCCCGCCAGCGTCCGGCGCTCCTCGACATGCTGAGCGGCGACACGAGGCTGGCGCTCGACATCATGCTCTTCTTCAACAGGCGCTACGGGATTTAGGTGATGAGCGATGTACGTCATCCGCCTTGCTGACGGGACCCTGCGCGTGCCGCAGAGCGTCACCAGCGAGGACGGCCGGCTCATCGGCAACGCCTTCGTGGAGCTCAAGCCGGGCGATCCCGACTACGACACGTGGGAGGCGGAGGCGCTGACCGAGGCCGAGGTGGCCGAGCGGCGCGAACGGTGGCTGGCCGAGAACGACGAGCTGGAGCGGGAGTTCCTGGCGTTCAAGGCGCGGCAGGACGACGCCTGACGGCCCGCTTCCGTTCGGGCTTCCGGTCTGGTGACCCTGCGGTTTGTGGCGCAGGATCACCTATGACGGAACGTCATACGCGCGGGGACTCGCCTGCGGGCCTGTCGGCCGTCAGCACGTCCTCGCCACGGAGAAGGGCATGCACTTCCGATTCACGGAAGCGCCGGTGCCCTCCGGGGGTACGGATGCTACTGATGCGGCCTGCCGCGGCCCAGCGCGTCACCGTCTTTGGGTCAACCCGGAAGAGGGCGGCAACCTCACCCGGGGTCAGCAGACGCTCGCTGCTACTCTCCACCAATCTCTCCCCCTCGCATCCCGCTTCCTGCCAGCGGGCGGACAGGTAACCAGTGTGTCGAGCGAAGCCTGATTTATCCGTGGTTTTCGACAAAGATCACGGGTTGTTATCGGCTGACTGCCCGATTGTTATATGATAGAGCCTCTTTGGGGCTCTCGTGGGTGTTTCTTTACGAAAGCACCTGACTGGGAACAGTAGCAGTGCAAGCGCCGGATGCGAAGAGCGGTCACTGCCGGGGGCGAGTAACCTCGAACGCGTGCGTCCAGTTCTGACTTACACCCTCGCCCGGGTCGGCGTGTTCGCCGTGACCGCCGGAGTGCTCTACCTCGTCGGGGCCCGAGGGCTCCTGTGGCTCGCCCTGACCTTGGTGGTGAGCGCCATCGCCAGCTACGTCCTGCTGGCGAAGCAGCGTGACGCGCTGACCCAGAAGGTCAGCGAGCGGCTCAACCGGCCGAAGCCCTCTCAAGAGGTCTAAGGCCTGGGGAACATGCCAATTCGGGCATGGTACTCCCCTCCGAGCCGCGTTGTGTCGCTACCGACAAGTAGTCCTTCCCGATGCGCGAGAAATGCCTTGACGCCGATCCCGCGCTCGCGCCCGGGGTTCCAACTCAGGGCTTTACCGGTGATCGGATGAATGGCGCCGATGCCCTCCCTCGGCACTGCTCCGGGCCCGGCTGAATCGCGTCCGCGCGGATTGTCGAGCCAGCGCTGATGCCCGCCGACATACACCGCCTTCCCGGTGACCTGGACGGCGTAGAGCGAGTCTCCGCCGGTGTGGTTCACCCAGGTCGGCTTGATCCGCGTCCCCCTGGCGTAGGTCTCGAACCGGGCGGTGGTGTCGCAGAGCCGGTTGCGCCCGCTGAGCGCCCCGCCGGTGGTGACCACGGCGAAGTACTTGCCGTCGGGGGACAGGTCGAGTCCGCGGACATAGGAGGGGAACGCCTCCATGCAGGCCGGCTCGTAGGCGGCGCTGTGCCAGTCGGCCACCTTCGCCCTGGTCCGGCCGATGTCGATCACGCCGAGCTGCGGGCGCGGCAGGCCGTCCAGGGTGGTGAAGCTGCCGTCCACGACCAGCCGGTCCTTCGAGACGGCCAGCGCGTGCACCTTCACCCTGGGCGTGCGCGGGTGGCCGGGGGTGACGGTGAAGGCCGGATCGGCCGCCCCGGTCGTCGCGTCCAGCCTCGCCAGCGCGGTGCGCGGATGGGCGAAGTCGCCGCCGACGTACAGCTTCGAGCCGCGCCGGGCCAGCGCCGTCACGTTCCCGCCGGCGACACCCGGCCGGAACCTCGCCGACACCCGCCCGTCGGCCAGGCTCAGCCGGAGCAGCCGGCCGTCGAAGTCGCCGCCCACGTAGACCGTTCCACCGGCGCCCGGAGCCAGCGCCAGCACGGGACCGTCCGGGTCGGGCGCGAAGTCCTCCAGGATGCGGCCGGTGGTCAGGTCGAAGGCGAACAGGTTCGTGCGGGTCAGCGTCTCGGTGCGCCGGGCGTCGCTCACCTCGCTGAACGACCCGCCGACCACGACCGTCGAGCCGACCAGCGCGATCGCGTTGACGATGCCGTCCAGGACGTGCGGGGTGTGGTCCACCGGATCGGCCGAGACCACGCGCGCGTGCGCGACGGGGGAGAGGGCCAGGTAAGCCGCGAAGGCCGTACGGGCAAGCATTCGCCAAGTCCTAGCATACTCAGAGTAAGGGGAAAGCCGCTTTCCGTCACTTTGGCCGGTGTTCCGGCCACGGCGTGCGAGGGCGATCCTGTCGGGCACCGGCGGTCCGGCTCAGTAGGCTGGGCACCATGACGCGCGCCCAGCTCGACAAGAAGCCGCACGAGGTCGCTGCGATGTTCGATCGCACGGCCCGCCGTTACGACCTGGTCAACGACCTACTCTCGCTCGGCCAGGACCGCTTCTGGCGCAAGGCCACCGCGCGCGCGGTCGACGCCGGGCCCGGCGAGGTGGTCCTCGACCTCGGCGCCGGCACGGGCACCTCCACCGTCTCCTTCACCGAGCTCGGCGCCCGCGCCATCGCCTCCGACTTCTCCCTCGGCATGCTCGGCGAGGGCGTGCGGCGGCTCGGCGGCAACGCGCTCAGCGGCCCCGGCGTGCCGTTCGTCGCCGGCGACGCGCTGCGGCTGCCCTTCGCCGACGAGTCGGTGGACGCGGTGACCATCTCCTTCGCGCTGCGCAACGTGCACGACACCGAGCACGCGCTGCGCGAGATGCTCCGCGTCACCAAGCCGGGCGGGCGCCTGGTGATCTGCGAGTTCTCGCACCCGAGGGTCAGGTCGTTCGACGTCGTCTACTCCCAGTACCTCATGCGCCTGCTGCCCCTGGTGGCCAAGGCCGCCGGGTCCAACGACGACTCCTACGACTACCTGGCCGAGTCCATCCGCGACTGGCACGACCAGCCCGCGCTCGCCGCCATCGTGCAGCGGGCCGGGTGGGAGCGCGTCGCGTGGCGCAACCTCTCGCTCGGCATCGTCGCCCTGCACCGCGGCTTCAAACCGCGCGGCTGAGCCGTACGGCAGGCGTCCGGAACGAGGCGGCGCTGCGGACAGAGTGATCACCTACCGGCTACTCTGGGCCCGGCGACCCCCGGCTGACACCTTGTCCGGGAAAGGCGTTAGACTTCCCGCGACAAGTTTGTGAAGACCTTCACAAAGCGCCGAGCAAGGACAGCCAGTGACCGAGCCAGCCGCCTCTCAGGCTGACGCCGACGTCATCGTCGTCGGCGCCGGTCCCGCAGGTTCCGCGACCGCGTATTACCTCGCCCAGCACGGACTCGATGTCCTGTTGCTGGAGAAGACGACCTTCCCCAGGGAGAAGGTGTGCGGCGACGGGCTGACGCCGCGGGCGGTCAAACAGCTCATGAACATGGGTGTCGACATCGACGCTCCGGGCTGGACGCGGCACAAGGGGCTGCGCGTGGTCGGCGGCGGGCACCGGTTCGACCTCGACTGGCCGGAGCTGGACAGCTTCCCCAACTTCGGGCTGGTGCGCACCCGGCAGGACTTCGACGAGATCCTCGCCGCCAACGCGGTCAAGGGCGGCGTGCGCCTGATGGAGGGCGTCAACGTCTCCGGCCCGATCCTCGACGACCGCAGCGGGCACATCGTGGGCGTCACCACCAAGGACGGGCGGAGCTTCCGCAGCCGCGTGGTGGTGGCCGCGGACGGCAACTCGACGCGGCTGGCCCTGGCGATGGGGCTGCACAAGCGCGAGGACCGGCCGATGGGCGTCGCCGTACGGACCTACTACGACTCCCCGCGCCACGACGACGACTACCTCGAGATCTGGCTGGAGCTGTGGGACGGCGACACGCTGCTGCCCGGCTACGGCTGGGTGTTCGGCGTCGGGGACGGCCGGGCCAACGTCGGCCTGGGCCTGCTGAACACGAGCGACGCCTTCAAAGCCATCGACTACCGCGACCTGCTGAAGCGGTGGACGAGGAACATGCCCGCCGAGTGGCAGTTCGACGACGAGCACATGACGGCGCCGATCCGGGGCGCGGCGCTGCCGATGGCCTTCAACCGGCAGCCGCACTACACCCGCGGGCTCCTGCTCGTGGGCGACTCGGGCGGGTCGATCAATCCCTTCAACGGCGAGGGGATCGCGTACGCGATGGAGACGGGCGAGATCGCCGCGGAGGTCATCGCCAAGGCGCTCCGCCAGGACACGGCCGCCCAGCAGGAGCGGGTGCTGCGGACCTACTCGCAGGTGCTCAAGGACGCTTATGGCGGATATTTCACCTTGGGCAGGTTGTTTGTCGAGGCGATTGGGAAGCCGGGTCTGATGAGCTTCGGTGTACGGCACGGCCTGCCACACCCGAGGCTGATGCGCTTCGCGCTGAAACTCCTTGGTAATCTCACCGACCGGCGAGGCGATGCGTCGGACAAGATCATTAATGTACTCTCGAAGGTCGCTCCGCCAGCATGAATCCACACCACACACACAGCTCAGACTGCAATGAGGAGGCGTAGCGATGGACCTTTACGTGCCCATCCTGGTGCTCGCCGTACTCGCCGGGGGGTTCGCGATCTTCTCGGTCGCCATCGCCCCCTTCACCGGTCCCAAGCGCTGGAACCGCGCCAAGCTTGACGCATACGAATGCGGCATCGAGCCGACGCCCCAGCCTGTCGGTGGCGGACGGTTCCCGCTCAAATACATGATCACGGCGATGCTCTTCATCGTCTTCGACATCGAGATCATCTTCCTTTACCCCTGGGCCGTCTCCTTCAAGGCACTCGGGGTGTTCGCGCTGATCGAGATGATCCTCTTCATTGCGACCGTCCTGGTGGCCTACGCCTACGTGTGGCGCCGCAAGGGACTGGACTGGGACTGAGACATGGGACTTGAAGAGAAACTCCCCAGCGGATTCATCCTCACCACCGTCGAGCAGGTGGCGGGCTGGGCGCGCAAGAACTCGGTGTGGCCGGCCACCTTCGGCCTCGCCTGCTGCGCGATCGAGCTGATGGCCACCGGCGCCTCGCACTACGACCTGGCGCGCTTCGGCATGGAGCGGGCGTCGGCTTCGCCGCGCCAGGCCGACCTGATGATCGTCGCCGGTCGCGTGTCGCAGAAGATGGCCCCGGTGCTGCGCCAGATCTACGACCAGATGGCCGAGCCCAAGTGGGTCATCGCCATGGGCGTGTGCGCCTCCTCCGGCGGCATGTTCAACAACTACGCCATCGTGCAGGGCGTGGACCACATCGTCCCGGTCGACGTCTACCTGCCCGGCTGCCCGCCGCGGCCGGAGATGCTGATCGACGCGATCGTGAAGCTGCACGACAAGATCCAGAACATGAAGTTCGGCGCCCACCGGGCCGAGCAGATCGACGAGCTCGAACTGCGCGCGCTGCGCCAGCTTCCGCTGATCGACCAGGGGGCGGTCAAGTGAGCACGGAGGAGAACCTCCCGTCCGTGCCGGAGACTCCGATCGTGCGGCACGGCATGTTCGGCGCGCACGACTCCGGCGACACCTCCGGCTTCGGCGGCCTGGTCGTCCGGCGGGCGCCCGAGCTGTCGACGCCGCGCCCGTACGGCGAGTACTTCGACGAGGTGGTCGACACCCTCGGCTTCGACGAGGCGATCGAGCGCGTGGTCGTCGACCGCGGCGAGCTGACGCTGCACGTCCGGCGCGAGTCGCTGCTGGAGGTCGCGCGCAAGCTGCGCGACGACGCCGCGCTCCGCTTCGAGCTGTGCATGGGCGTCTCGGGTGTGCACTACCCGCACCTGGCCGGCCAGGAGCTGCACGCGGTCTACCACTTCGTGTCGATCACGCACAACCGCCGGGTCCGCCTCGAGGTGAGCTGCCCCGACGCCGACCCGCACATCCCCTCGATCGTCAGCGTCTACCCGACGAACAACTGGCACGAGCGGGAGACCTACGACTTCTTCGGCATCGTCTTCGACGGTCACCCCGCGCTGACCCGGATCATGATGCCGGACGACTGGGACGGTCACCCCCAGCGCAAGGACTACCCGCTGGGCGGCATTCCGGTCGAGTACCGCGGCGCCGAGATCCCCGCGCCGGACCAGAGGAGGTCCTACTCATGACGGCTGAGGCCACCGAGGGCAAGGTCTATTCGGTCAACGGCGGCGACTGGGACGACCTCGTCACCGGCGTCCGCGACTCCGAGGACGAGCGCCTCATCGTCAACATGGGCCCGCAGCACCCGTCCACGCACGGCGTGCTCCGCCTCATCCTGACGCTCGACGGCGAGACGGTGACCGAGGCGCGCAGCGTCATCGGCTACCTGCACACCGGCATCGAGAAGAACATGGAGTTCCGGACGTGGACGCAGGGCGTCACGTTCGTCACCCGCATGGACTACCTCTCGCCGATCTTCAACGAGACGGCGTACTGCCTGGCGGTCGAGAAGCTGCTCGGCATCACCGACCGCATCCCGGAGCGGGCGTCGGCCATCCGCGTGCTGACCATGGAGCTGACCCGCATCAGCTCGCACCTGGTCGCGATGGGCACCTTCGGCATGGAGCTCGGCGCCACCACGCCGTTCCTGTTCGGCTACCGCGACCGCGAGCTGATCATGGACCTGCTGGAGCACATCACCGGTCTGCGGATGAACATGGCCTACATCCGGCCGGGCGGCGTCAGCGTCGACCTGCCGGCGGGCACCGTGGACAAGGTCGGCGAGTTCCTCAAGGAGATGCCCAAGCGCATCCAGGGCGTGCGCAAGCTGCTCGACGAGAACCCGGTCTACACCCGCCGCACCAAGGACGTGGGCTACCTCGACCTGACCGGCTGCATGGCGCTCGGCATCACCGGCCCGATCCTGCGTTCGGCCGGCCTGCCGTGGGACCTGCGCAAGTCTCAGCCGTACTGCGGCTACGAGACCTACGACTTCGACGTCGCCACCCAGACCAGCGCCGACGTGTACGGCCGCTACCTGGTGCGCATGCAGGAGATGGAAGAGTCCCTCAAGATCATCGAGCAGGCGATCGACCGGATCGCCGGCCCGCTCAAGGGCCAGCCGGTGATGATCCAGGACAAGAAGATCGGCTGGCCGGCGCAGCTCGCGCTGGGCCCCGACGGCTACGGCAACTCGCCCGACCACATCGCGCACATCATGGGCCAGTCCATGGAAGCGCTGATCCACCACTTCAAGCTGGTGACCGAGGGCTTCCGCGTCCCGGCCGGGCAGGCTTACGCATCGGTCGAGTCGCCGCGTGGCGAGCTCGGCGCCCACGTGGTGAGCGACGGCGGCACCCGCCCCTACCGCGTGCACTTCCGCGACCCGTCCTTCACCAACCTGCAGTCCTTCCCGGCGATGTCCGAGGGCGGCCAGGTGGCGGACGTGATCTCGGCCGTGGCGTCGATCGACCCCGTTATGGGAGGTGTGGACCGGTGACTTACGCACCGGAAGTCCGTGAGCGTCTCGAGCGAGACGCCAAGGAGATCATCGGGCGTTACCCGAAGACCCGGTCGGCGCTGCTGCCGCTGCTCCACCTGGTGCAGTCGGAGGACGGCTACGTCTCCGACGACGGCCACGAGTTCTGCGCCGAGATGCTCGGCCTGAGCAAGGCCGAGGTGGTCGGCGTCGCGACCTTCTACACGATGTACAAGCGCCGTCCGATGGGCGACTACCACGTCGGCGTCTGCATCAACGCGCTGTGCGCCGTCATGGGCGGCGACCAGATCTGGGACGAGCTGTCGGAGCACGTGGGCGTCGGTCACGACGAGACCACCGCGGACGGCAAGATCTCGCTGGAGCGCCTGGAGTGCAACGCGGCCTGCGACTTCGCGCCGGTCATGATGGTCAACTGGGAGTTCTTCGACAACCAGACCCCCGCCTCGGCCAAGCAGCTCGTCGACGACCTGCGGGACGGCAAGGAGATCGCGCCGACCCGCGGGCCGAACAAGCTCTGCACCTTCAAGCAGACCTCGCGCGTGCTCGCCGGGCTGGAGGACGGCCTGGCCGGTGAGGGCCCCGCCGCCGCGGGCGCCTCGCTGGAGGGTCTGAAGGTCGCCAAGGCCAACGACTGGAAGGCACCGGAAGCGTGACTACCCTGACTCCGGTCCTCACCGCCAACTGGGACCAGGCCAACGCCTTCACCATCGAGGGCTACGGTCCTTACGACGCCGCGAAGAAGGCGCTGGGCATGGACCCCGACGCCGTCATCCAGGCGGTCAAGGACTCCGGCCTGCGCGGCCGCGGCGGTGCGGGCTTCCCCACCGGCATGAAGTGGGGCTTCATCCCGCAGGGCGACGGCAAGCCCCACTACCTCGTCGTCAACGCCGACGAGTCGGAGCCGGGCACCTGCAAGGACATCCCGCTGATGATGGCCAACCCGCACTCGCTGGTCGAGGGCGTCATCATCACCTCCTACGCGATCCGCGCCAACCACGCCTTCATCTACGTGCGCGGCGAGGTCGCGCACGTGATCAGGCGGCTGCACGCGGCCGTGCGCGAGGCGTACGCCAAGGGCTACCTCGGCAAAGACGTCTTCGGCTCCGGTTACGACCTGGAGCTGGTCGTCCACAGCGGTGCGGGGGCGTACATCTGCGGCGAGGAGACCGCGCTGCTCGACTCGCTGGAGGGCTTCCGTGGCCAGCCGCGACTCAAGCCCCCCTTCCCTGCGGTGGCGGGCCTGTACGCCTCGCCTACTGTGGTGAACAACGTCGAGTCGATCGCCAGTGTTCCCTCGATCATCGCCAACGGCGCCGACTGGTTCGCCGGGATGGGCACCGAGAAGTCCAAGGGCTTCGGCATCTTCTCGTTGAGCGGCCACGTCACCCGGCCGGGCCAGTACGAGGCGCCGCTGGGCATCACGCTGCGCGAGCTGCTCGACATGGCCGGCGGGATCCGCGAGGGGCACCAGATCAAGTTCTGGACCCCGGGCGGCTCCTCGACGCCGATCTTCACCGACGAGCACCTCGACGTGCCGCTCGACTTCGAGGCGGTCGGCGCCAAGGGTTCCATGCTCGGCACCCGCGCGCTGCAGATCTTCGACGAGACCACCTGCGTGGTCCGCACCGTGCTGCGCTGGACCGAGTTCTACGCGCATGAGTCCTGCGGCAAGTGCACCCCGTGCCGGGAGGGCACCTTCTGGCTCAAGCAGGTGCTCAAGCGGCTGGAGAAGGGTGAGGGCACCGAGGACGACCTCGTGCTGATCACCGACATCGCCGACAACATCCTGGGCCGCTCCTTCTGCGCTCTGGGCGACGGCGCGACCAGCCCGATCCACTCGTCGGTGAAGTACTTCCGCGACGAGTACCTCAAGCACTTCGAGATCGGCGGCTGCCCGTTCGACCCGAAGAAGTCCACTCTGTGGGGTGACCAGTGACTGACCTCGTGACGCTCACGATCGACGGTTTCGCGGTCAGCGTCCCCAAGGGCACGCTGATCATCCGGGCCGCCGAGCTCCTGGGCATCCAGATCCCGCGCTTCTGCGACCACCCGCTGCTCGACCCGGCGGCCAACTGCCGCCAGTGCCTCGTCGACATCCCCGACGCCGGCAACGGCCGCGGCTTCCCCAAGCCGCAGCCGTCCTGCGCGATCGAGGTCGCCGAGGGCATGGTCGTGCAGACCGCGCTGACCTCGCCGGTCGCCGAGAAGGCGCAGCGGGCGGCGATGGAGCTGCTGCTCATCAACCACCCGCTGGACTGCCCGGTCTGCGACAAGGGCGGCGAGTGCCCCCTGCAGAACCAGGCGATGTCCAACGGCCAGGGCGAGTCGCGCTTCCACGAGCACAAGCGCACCTTCCCCAAGCCGCTCCCGCTGTCGACGCAGGTCCTGCTCGACCGCGAGCGCTGCGTGCAGTGCGCCCGGTGCATCCGCTTCTCCGACGAGATCGCGGGCGACCCGCTCATCGAGTTCTTCGAGCGCGGGGCCAAGGAGCAGGTCCGCACGGCCGACGGCAAGCCGTTCGACTCCTACTTCTCCGGCAACACCATCCAGATCTGCCCGGTGGGCGCGCTGACCAGCGCCGCCTACCGCTTCCGCGCCCGCCCGTTCGACCTGGTCTCCTCGCCGAGCGCCTGCGAGCACTGCGCCTCCGGTTGCGCCCTGCGCACCGACCACCGGCGCGGCCGGGTCACCCGCCGCCTGGCCGGCGACGACCCGGTGGTGAACGAGGAGTGGAACTGCGACAAGGGCCGCTTCGCCTTCACCTACGCGACGCAGCCCGACCGCCTCCGCACCCCGCTCATCCGCGACGAGGAGGGCCAGCTCGTCCCGACCTCGTGGCAGGAGGCGCTCGCGGTGGCCGCCCAGGGCCTGTCCGCCGCGCGCGGCCGGACCGGCGTGCTGACCGGCGGCCGGCTGACCGTCGAGGACTCCTACGCCTACGCCAAGTTCGCCCGCCTGGCGCTCGGCACCAACGACGTGGACTTCCGCGCCCGCGCCCACTCCGCCGAGGAGGCCGCCTTCCTGGCCCACTCGGTGGCCGGCAAGGGCATCGAGCTCTCCTACGCCGACCTGGAGGCCGCCCCGGCGGTCGTGCTGGCCGGCTTCGAGCCCGAGGAGGAGTCGCCGATCGTCTTCCTGCGCCTGCGCAAGGCGTGGCGCAAGAAGGGCCTGCGCGTCACGGCCATCGCGCCGTTCGCCTCGCCCGGCCTGCTCAAGATGGACGGCACGCTGATCCGCACCGCGCCGGGTGGCGAGGCCGACGCCCTGGGCGAGCTGGCCGGCTCCCTGGCCGAGGGCACGATCGTGCTCGCCGGCGAGCGGCTGGCCACCGTCCCGGGCGCGCTCTCCGCGCTGGTACGGCTGGCCGACAGCCCGAACGTCCGCGTCGCCTGGATCCCGCGCCGGGCCGGTGAGCGCGGCGCGCTCGAGGCCGGGGCGCTGCCCGCCCTCCTGCCGATCGGCCGCCCGGTCGACGACGAGGCGGCCCGCGCCGAGGTGGCCCGGGTCTGGGGCGTGTCCGCGCTGCCCGCGCAGCCCGGCCGCGACACCACGGGCATCCTGACCGCCGCCCTGAACGAGGAGCTCGACGCGCTGGTCGTCGCGGGTGTCGACCCGTACGACCTGCCGGACCCGGCCGCCGCGCTCGCGGCGCTGGAGAACACCCCGTTCATCGTCAGCCTGGAGATCCGCGCCAGCGCCGTCACCGACCGCGCCGACGTGGTGCTGCCGGTGGCCGCCGTGCAGGAGAAGAGCGGCACCTTCGTCAACTGGGAGGGCCGCGGCCGCTCCTTCGAGACGGCCATCAAGGTGCCCGGCCTGATGAGCGACCTCCAGGTGATCTCGGCCATCGCCGACCACATGGACATCCACCTGGGCCTGCCCGACGCCGCGGCCGCCCGCCGCGAGCTCGGCTCGCTCGGCGCCTGGAAGGGCGCCCGCGCCGCCGCCCCGAGCCTGTCCGGGTCCGGCCAGGCCGCCCCGGGCGTCGGCCAGGCGGTCCTCGCCTCCTGGCACCAGCTCCTCGACCAGGGCCGGCTGCAGGACGGCGAGCCGTACCTCGCGGGCACCGCCCGCGCGGCCGAGGCGCTGCTGTCGCCGCAGACCGCGGCGGAGATCGGCGTGGCCGACGGTGACAAGGTGGTCGTCAGCGGAACTGTCGGTGGCCTCGGTCAGACTGTGACCCTGCCGGTGCGGATCGCCGATCTGCCCGAGCGCGTCGTCTGGGTGCCGGCCAACTCCGGCGGCTCCTCCGTTCTGGGAGCCGCCGCCGGTGACATCGTCACGATCGGGAGCGCTTCATGATCCGTCTGGCCACTGATCCAACCCTTGCCGACTTCGGCAAGGACCCGCTGTGGATCACCATCATCAAGGCGCTGCTCTTCTTCGTCATCGTGATGCTGGGCATCCTGTTCGGCGTCTGGTACGAGCGCAAGCTCATCTCCCGGATGCAGCACCGCTACGGCCCCAACCGGGCCGGCAAGTTCGGTCTGCTGCAGTCGGTGGCCGACGGCCTCAAGATGGGACTGAAGGAAGACCTCTTCCCGAACACCGTCGACAAGGTCCTCTACCTGCTGGCGCCGGTCATCATGGTGATCCCGGCCTTCCTGGCCTTCTCCATCACCCCGTTCGCCGGCATGGTCAACCTCTTCGGTGTCGAGACGCCGCTGCAGCTGCTCGACCTGCCGGTCGCGGTGCTGTTCATGCTGGCGATGGGCGCCATCTCGGTCTACGGCGTGGTGCTGGCGGGCTGGTCGTCCCGCTCGCCGTACGCGCTGCTGGGCGGTCTGCGGTCGGCGGCGCAGGTGGTCTCCTACGAGATCGCCATGGGCCTGTCGTTCGTGGGCGTGTTCCTCTTCGCGGGCACGCTGTCCACCTCCGAGATCGTGGGTTCGCAGACCGGCATGTGGTACGTCGTGCTGCTGCTGCCCTCGTTCCTGGTCTACGTGGTCTGCATGTTCGGCGAGGCCGCCCGCATCCCGTTCGACCTGCCCGAGGGTGAGGGCGAGCTGGTCGGCGGCTTCCAGACGGAGTACTCCTCCTCGCTGAAGTTCGCGCTGATCATGATGGGCGAGTACCTCCACACCTTCACCGCAGCCGGCATCGCCGTCACGCTCTTCCTGGGCGGCTGGCACTCGCCGTTCGGGTTCCTGCCCGACGACGGCTACTGGGGCTTCCTCTGGTTCTTCATCAAGTTCGTGCTGGCCTTCAGCTTCGTGGTGTGGGTCCGCGCCTCGCTGCCGCGAGTGCGGTACGACCAGCTCATGGCGCTGGGCTGGAAGGTCCTGATCCCGGTCAACCTGGCCTGGCTGCTGCTCGTGGCCGGCATCCAGACCGTCCGCGGCCAGGACATGGGCACCGGCGACTGGTACTGGGCCGTCGGCGTCACCGCGGTGGTCCTGCTCGCCGGCCTGGCCATCTGGGCCCGGTTCGACACGGTCAACCAGCGCCGTAAGGAAGCCAAGAAGGCACAGGTCGAAGCCGAGTACGAGGAGCTCAGGAACGAGCCCGAGGCCGGCGGCTTCCCGGTGCCTCCGCTCGACTTGCCCCACTATCACGGGGTTTCCCGCAAGGAGGTCTCCAGTGGGAGCAACTGATTGGCTGAACCCCGTGAAGGGCTTCGGCGTCACCTTCCACACGATGTTCAAGAAGCCCGTCACGACGAACTACCCGGAGGAGAAGAAGCCGACGGCTCCTCGCTTCCACGGTAGGCACCAGCTCAACCGCTGGCCGGACGGGCTCGAGAAGTGTGTGGGTTGTGAGCTCTGCGCGTGGGCGTGTCCTGCGGACGCGATTTACGTGGAGGGCGCCGACAACACCGAGGAGGAGCGGTTCTCGCCGGGTGAGCGCTACGGGCGCACCTACCAGATCAACTATCTGCGGTGCATCCTGTGCGGCCTGTGCATCGAGGCTTGCCCGACTCGGGCGCTGACCATGACCAACGAGTACGAGCTCGCCGACACCTCGCGTGAGAGCCTGATCTACACCAAGGAGATGCTCCTGGCGGACCTCACGCCGGGTATGGAGCAGCCTCCGCACCCCATGCGGCTCGGCGAGACCGAAGAGGACTACTACCGGCTGGGACGAACCAATGGGTGAGCAAGTCACATTCTGGGTGCTTGCCGTGGTCTCCGTCGGCGCGGCGCTCGGCATGGTGTTCAACCGCAAGGCGGTGTACTCCGCGCTCATGCTGGGCACGGTGATGCTCTGCCTCGCGGCGCTCTACGCCGTGCAGGACGCGCCCTTCCTGGCCGCGGTGCAGATCATCGTCTACACCGGCGCGATCATGATGCTGTTCCTGTTCACGCTGATGCTCGTGGGCGTCGACTCCTCCGACTCGCTGGTCGAGACGATCAAGGGGCAGCGCTTCTGGGCGGCCGTCGCCGGTCTCGGCTTCGGCGTCCTGCTCGTGCTGGCCTTCGGCAACGCCTTCTTCACCAGCCCGGCCGGGCTCGGCGCCATCCACCAGGAGGGCGGCGGCAACATCGGCGCGCTGGCGAGGCTGATCTTCACGCGGCACGTCTTCGCCTTCGAGGTCGTCTCGGCGCTGCTGATCACCGCCGCGCTCGGCGCGATGGTGCTCGCGCACCGCGAGAAGGACCGGCCGCGGCCCTCGCAGAAGGAGCTGGCTCGCGCCCGCTTCCGCCAGGGCGACCCGTCGCCGCTGCCGGGCCCGGGCACCTACGCCCGCAACAACGCCATCGACATGCCGGCCCGCCTGCCCGACGGCACCCTCTCGGAGCTGTCGGTCAACCGCACCATCGCGCGGCACGACGTCGAGGACGGGCACCTGCCCACCGACCCCGAGCTGGCCGAGGCCATCCGGCACGCCGCCGCTGAGGAGGAGGCCAAGTGACCACCGAGTTCCTTGTCCTGTCGGGCATCCTGTTCGTGATCGGCGCCGTCGGCGTGCTGATCCGCCGTAACGCGATCGTGGTGTTCATGTGCGTGGAGCTCATGCTCAACGCCTGCAACCTCGCGTTCGTCACCTTCGCCCGGCAGTGGGGCAACCTCGACGGCCAGATCATCGCCTTCTTCGTGATGGTGGTGGCCGCGGCCGAGGTCGTCATCGGCTTGGCGATCATCGTGACGATCTTCCGGACCCGCAGGTCCGCGTCTGTGGACGACGCGAACCTGCTGAAGTACTAAGAGGTGACTGGTGGAATCTCCTGCTGAGATCCTCAAGTACGCGGGCGGCGGTGTCATCGGCGTCTCGTGGCTGATGATCGCGCTGCCCCTGCTGGGCGCGGCGATCCTGCTGATCGCAGGCCGGCGGACCAACAAGTGGGGACACCTCCTGGGTGTCACCATGTCCCTGGGCGCCTTCGTCGTGGCGGTGCTCGCCTTCGTCGAACTGCTGGGGCTCGCCCCCGAGCAGCGCCGCCAGGCCGTGCACCTGTACGAGTTCATCCCCGGCATGGTGGACATGGGCCTGCTGGTCGACCAGTTGTCGATCAGCTTCGCCCTGCTGATCACGGGTGTCGGATCGCTGATCCACATCTACTCGATCGGCTACATGTCGCACGACCCCGAGCGGCGGCGCTTCTTCGCCTACCTCAACCTGTTCGTCGCGGCGATGCTCCTGCTGGTGCTGGCCGACAACTACGTCGGGCTGTTCATCGGCTGGGAGGGCGTGGGCCTGGCCTCGTACCTGCTGATCGGCTTCTGGTACTTCAAGCCCTCGGCGGCGGTGGCGGCCAAGAAGGCCTTCATCGTCAACCGCGTCGGTGACTTCGGCCTGCTGGTCGGCATGTTCGTCATGTGGACCACCTTCGGCACGCTGGCCTTCGCCGACCTCGGCGCCAAGGTCGGCACCGCCTCCAACGGCACGCTGACCGCGATCGGCCTCCTGCTCCTGCTCGGCGCGTGCGGCAAGTCCGCCCAGCTCCCGCTGCAGTCCTGGTTGCTCGACGCGATGGAGGGCCCGACCCCGGTCTCGGCCCTCATCCACGCGGCGACCATGGTCACCGCCGGCGTCTACCTCGTGGTCCGCTCGGGCGCGTTCTTCTTCCCGCTCGGCTCCACGGCGGCGATGGCCGCGGCGATCGTCGGCTGCGCCACGCTGATCGCCGGTGCGATCATCGGTTGCGCCAAGGACGACATCAAGAAGGGCCTGGCCGGCTCGACGATGTCGCAGATCGGCTACATGATGCTCGGCGCGGGCTTCGGCCCGGTCGGCTACGCCTTCGCGATCGGTCACCTGATCACGCACGGCTTCTTCAAGGCCGACATGTTCCTCGGCGCCGGCTCGGTCATGCACGCCATGAACGACGAAGTCGACATGCGCAAGTACGGCGGGCTCTTCTCCAAGATGAAGATCACCGCGATCACGTTCATCATCGGCTACCTGGCGATCATCGGGTTCCCGCTGCTGTCCGGCTACTTCACCAAGGACGGCATCATCGAGACCGCCATGCACCACAACCAGGTGCTCGGCTGGCTCGCGGTGCTGGGCGCCGGTCTGACCGGCTTCTACATGTCGCGCATGATCTTCATGACCTTCTTCGGCAAGCCCCGCTGGGACAAGGACGCGCACCCGCACGAGTCGCCCGCGGTCATGACCCTCCCGCTGGTCATCCTGTCGATCGGCGCGATCGGCCTCGGCGCCTTCCTGGTGCTGGGTGGCCGCCTCTACACGTGGCTGGCCCCGGCGGTCGGCGGCGCGCGTGACGGCGCGCCGGCCTTCCACCCGATCACCACGCCGGGTCTCGCGACCCTGGCGCTGGTCGCGGTGGGCGTCGTCATCGCCTGGCTCAAGTACGGCAAGGCCGAGGTCCCGGTCGTCGCCCCGCGCGGCAGCTTCCTCACCACCTTCGCCCGGCGTGACCTCTACGGGGACGCGCTCAACGAGTCGCTGTTCATGCGCCCCGGCCAGTGGCTGACCCGCCTGGCGGTGTTCTTCGACAACCGCGGCATCGACGGGCTCGTCAACGGCCTGGCCGCGACGATCGGCGGCACCTCGGGCCGGCTGCGCCGGATCCAGACCGGCTTCGCGCGCAGCTACGCGTTGTCCATCCTGATCGGTGCCGCGCTGCTCAGCGGCGCCCTGCTCCTCGTTGGGAACCTGTGATGTCACTCTGGCTTCCAATCCTCATCGCGGTGCCCGTACTGGGCGCCGTGCTGGTGGCACTGCTCCCCAAGGGCAGCGACACGCTGGCCAAGTGGCTCACGCTCGGCGTCTCCCTGGTCGTGATGGTCCTGACCCTGGTCATGGCCTTCCAGTTCGACACCGGCGCCAAGGCTGAGCGGTTCCAGTTCGTCTTCGAGAAGGACTGGATCCCGAGCTTCGGCGTGCACTTCGGCCTCGGGGTCGACGGCATCGCGCTGGTGCTGATCGCGCTGTCGGTCGTGCTCACGCCGATCGTCATCGCGGCCTCCTGGCACGACGCGGACGCCCCGCACGCCAAGTACTCGGTGAAGACCTACTTCGCCCTGCTGCTGGTGCTCGAGGCGATGATGATCGGGGTCTTCGCGGCCACCGACATCTTCCTGTTCTACGTCTTCTTCGAAGCCATGCTGATCCCGATGTACTTCATGATCGGGTCGTACGGCGGAGCCCAGCGGTCCTACGCGGCCATCAAGTTCCTGCTCTACTCGCTCTTCGGCGGCCTGCTCATGCTGGTCGCGGTCATCGGCCTCTACGTCGCGGCGGGCAAGAACACCTTCCTGTTCCCCGAGCTGATCGGCGCGATCCAGGACCCGACGACGCAGAAGTGGCTGTTCGCCGGCTTCTTCATCGCTTTCGCGATCAAGGCGCCGCTGGTGCCCTTCCACACCTGGCTGCCCGACGCGGCGGCCCAGGCCCCGGCGGGCGCCGCGGTGCTGCTGGTGGGCGTGCTCGACAAGGTGGGCACCTTCGGAATGCTCCGCTTCTGCCTGGAGCTGTTCCCGGAGGCCTCCAAGTGGGCCACCCCGCTGGTCATCGTGCTGTCGGTGGTCGGCATCATCTACGGCGCCATCGTGGCCATCGGCCAGACGGACATGAAACGCCTGATCGCCTACACCTCGATCTCGCACTTCGGCTTCATCGCCATGGGCGTGTTCGCGATGTCGCAGACCGCGCAGTCGGGCGCGACCCTCTACATGGTCAACCACGGCTTCGCGACCGGCATGCTCTTCCTCGCCGCGGGCTTCCTCATCGCCCGCCGCGGCTCGCCGTACATCGCCGACTACGGCGGCGTGCAGAAGGTGGCGCCGCTGCTGGCCGGGGCGTTCTTCATCGCCGGTCTGGCCGGGCTGTCCCTGCCGGGTCTGTCGTCGTTCGTCAGCGAGTTCATGGTCATGATCGGCACCTACTCCAGCTCCGCCTTCGGGAGCGGGGCGCTGGGTGTGGCCGCGGTGATCTCGGCCGTCGCGGTCATCCTCGCCGCCGTCTACATCCTGTGGATGGTGCAGCGGGTCCTGCACGGCCCGGCCACCGAGTCGGTCGCGGGCATGAAGGACCTCAACAAGCGCGAGCTCTGGGTGGTCGCCCCGCTGATGGCCCTGATCATCGGCTTCGGCTTCTTCCCCAAGCCGCTGCTGGACATCATCAACCCGGCGGTCAACCACACCTTGCAGAGCGTCAAGGTCGACAACCCCGCTGTCGCTGAGAAGGGTGCGGGTCAGTGAATACCATTCCGGCGCCAACGATCGAGTACGGCACGCTAGCGCCGCTGCTGCTGGTCTTCGGTGCGGCCGTCCTCGGCGTGCTGGTCGAGGCCTTCGCGCCCCGATACCTGCGCAGGTCGATCCACCTGCCGCTGACCCTGCTGGGGCTGGCGGGCGCGTTCGTCCTGGTCGTCGTGCAGACGGTGACCTCAGGAGTGCCGAAGTCCGCGGTCGCCATGGGCGCGGTCGCGGTGGACGGCCCGTCCCTGTTCATCTGGGGCGTCATCCTCGTCCTGTCCTTCGTGTCCGTGCTGCTGATCAACGACGAGGGTCACTTCGTCGCCTCGGCGGCGGCGGTCCCGGGCAGCCGGGACGAGGAGGAGGCCGAGGCCTCCGGCAACGCGCACACCGAGGTCTACCCGCTGGTGCTCTTCGCCGTCGGCGGCATGATGCTCTTCCCGGCCAGCAACGACCTGCTGGTCATGTTCGTCGCCCTCGAGGTCATGTCGCTGCCGCTGTACCTGCTGTGCGGCCTGGCTCGCCGGCGCCGCCTGCTCTCGCAGGAGGCCGCGCTGAAGTACTTCCTGCTCGGCGCGTTCTCCTCGGCGTTCTTCCTGTACGGCATCGCCATGACCTACGGCTACGCCGGTTCGGTGGAGCTGGCGGGCATCAGCAAGGCGCTGGCCACCGGTGGCGTGCTCGACCCGCTGCTGCTGGCCGGGCTGGCGCTGCTCGGCGTCGGCCTGCTGTTCAAGATCGGCGCCGCGCCCTTCCAGGCGTGGAAGCCCGACGTCTACCAGGGCGCGCCCACCCCGATCACCGCCCTCATGGCCTCCGGCGTGCTCGTCGCCGCCGTGGGCGCCGTGCTGCGGGTCTTCTGGGTGGCGCTGGGCAACATGGACTGGGACTGGCGCCCGGTCATGTGGGGCGTGGCCGCGCTCACCATGCTGGTCGGCGCGATCCTCGCGATCACGCAGACCGACATCAAGCGCATGCTGGCCTACTCCTCGGTCGCCCACGCGGGCTTCCTGCTGGTCGGCGTCCTGGCCACCTACGACGCGGCCGAGGGCAACGAGAAGTCGCTCGGGGCGATCCTGTTCTACCTGCTGGTGTACGGGTTCACCACGGTCGGCGCGTTCGCCGTCGTCACGATGGTGCGCGACGCCGGCGGCGAGGCGGGGCACCTGTCCCGCTGGGCCGGGCTCGGCAAGCGCTCGCCGCTGCTGGCCGGCATCTTCGCCTTCTTCCTGCTCGCCTTCGCGGGCATCCCGCTGACCAGCGGCTTCTTCGGGAAGTACGCGGTGTTCACCGCGGCGCTGGGCAGTGGCGCGGAAGCGGGCGACTCGCTCGGCGCGTGGATGACCGGGATCGTGGTCGTCGGTGTGATCGCCTCGGCGATCGCCGCCTTCTTCTACGTCCGCGTCATCGTGCTGATGTTCTTCAGCGAGCCGGCCGCGGACGGCCCGGCCGTCGTGGCGCCCTCGGTGTCGCTGAAGGTGGTAATTGGTATGGCTTTGGCGGTCACGCTCGTCGTGGGCGTTTTCCCGCAGCCTATTCTGGACATCGCTGGCCAGGCCGCTTCAGGCCTGTTCATTCGGTGAAATTGGGGGATTAGATGGCTGCGCCACCCGTTGTTGACCTTCCGATCGTCGACGAGAGGTTGGCGCAGGATCTGGCCACCGGGATGGCCTCGGTCGAGAAGCTGCTCCGTTCGTCCGTCGAGACGGAGGACGCCTTCGTCACCGAGGCCTCCAAGCACCTCATCGAGGCCGGCGGCAAGCGGTTCCGCACCATGATGGTGCTGCTCGCCGCCCAGTTCGGTGACCCGTCGGCGCCGGGGATCGTGCCCGGCGCCGTGGTCATCGAGCTGACCCACCTCGGTTCGCTCTACCACGACGACGTCATGGACGAGGCGCTCGTGCGCCGGGGCTCGGAGTCGGCGAACTCGCGTTACGGCAACACCGTCGCCATCCTCACCGGCGACTACCTCTTCGCCCAGGCCTCCGACATCCTGGCCGATCTGGGCCCCGAGCTCATCCGCATCCAGGCGCAGACCTTCTCCCGCCTGGTTCAGGGCCAGATCCGCGAGACCATCGGGCCGCGGCCCGGTGAAGACCGCATCGCGCACCACATCCGCGTTCTGGCCGACAAGACCGGCTCCCTGATCGCGGCCTCCGGCCGCTTCGGCGCCCTGCTGTCCGGGGCCTCCTCCGAGATCGAGGACCGCATCAGCCGGGCCTGCGAGGCCATCGGCGTCGCCTGGCAGCTCGGGGACGACCTGCTCGACGTGGCGTCCACGTCGACCGAGTCGGGCAAGACCCCGGGCACCGACCTGCGGGAGGGCATCCAGACCCTGCCGATGCTCTACGCGCTGCGCTCCGGGGAGTCCGCCCGGCTGTCCGAGCTGCTGGCCGGGCCGGTCGCCGAGGAGGACCTCGACGAGGCGCTCGACCTGCTGCGCTCGTCCGAGGGCATGCGGCAGGCCCGTGCCGACCTGCACGCCTGGGTCGACCGGGCTCGGGGCGACCTGGCCACCCTGCCGGACATCCCGGCTCGCGCCGCCTTCCTGGCCCTGTGCGACTACGTGGTGGAACGCTCGGGCTGACCGGCCTCCCGCGTCGCCGCCGCGGCGAGGACGGCCTGGCGGGCCTTCTCGTTGCGGTGGGCCTCCCGCAGGGAGTCGTAGGTGAAGACGGCCAGGGCTGCCCAGACGATGGCGAACCCGATCCAGCGGCTGGGCGGCATGGTCTCCTTGGCGATCAGCACGCCGCACAGGAACTGCAGGACCGGCGCGATGTACTGGAGCAGCCCGATCGTGCTGAGCGGGACCCGGATCGCGGCCGAGGTGAAGCACAGCAGCGGCACCGCGGTGATCAGTCCGGCCCCCGCCAGCAGCAGGGCGTGGCCGGGCGTGGTGTGGCCGAAGGTGGCCGTGCCGTTGGCCTCCAGGTAGACCAGGTAGGCGAGCGCGGGCGCGAGGAGCACGAGGGTCTCCACGGTGAGGCTCTCGGCCGCGCCCACGTTCGCCTTCTTCTTCACCAGGCCGTAGAGGCCGAAGCTGAAGGCCAGGGTGAGCGCGATCCAGGGCAGCCTGCCGTACCCGAGCGCGAGCACCACGACGGCCAGCGTCCCGAACCCGACCGCGACCCACTGCAGGGTGCGCAGGCGTTCCTTGAGTACGGCGACGCCGAACAGCACGCTGACCAGCGGGTTGATGAAGTAGCCGAGGGCGCTCTCGACCACCTGGCCGCTGTTGACGGCGAAGATGTAGGTGCCCCAGTTGAGCGACACGAGCACCGCGGCGAGGGCGAGCAGCCCCATCGTCCTGGGCTGCTTGACCAGGACGCGGAACCACGACCAGTGCCGGCGGATCGCCAGGATCGCTACGACGGCGACCAGGGACCACGCCATGCGGTGGGCCAGGATCTCGACCGGCTCGGACGGCTTCAGCAGGGGCCAGTACAGCGGGAAGAGGCCCCACATGGCGTAGGCGGCCACCCCATAGAGCACACCACGGCGAGAGTCAGGCATGTAGTCAATTTTTGCGCCTTACGTGCTTAAATACAAATAAGTCTTGGTATGCGGACACTTAAGCGCAGCTTCAGTGTGGGGTTGACGTAGGCTGGACGGTATGGGCTGGCTTTTCGGTACGCACAAGACCTCGATGGTCGCTCCTTCCGACGCGCTTCCCGGGCGGGACATCCCCATCCCCGTCCCCGCGCGCCACGCTGTCCTCGACGCTCCGCTGGCACCGCCGTACCCCGACGGGCTGGAGATCGCCGACTTCGGCCTGGGCTGTTTCTGGGGCGCCGAACGCAAGTTCTGGCAGACGCCGGGCGTCGTCACCACCGCGGTGGGCTATCAGGGCGGCTACACCGCCAACCCCACCTACGAAGAGGTCTGCAGCGGCCTCACCGGCCACACCGAGGCCGTCCGCGTCGTCTTCGACCCGGCCAAGGTGTCGTACGAGGAGCTCCTGCGCGTCTTCTGGGAGGCCCACGACCCCACCCAGGGCATGCGCCAGGGCAACGACGTCGGCACCCAGTACCGCTCGGCGATCTACTACCACTCACCCGAGCAGGAGAAGTCCGCTCTGGCCTCCCGTGACGCCTACCAGGCTGTGCTCAAGGGGGCGGGGTATGGGGAGATCACCACGGAGATCGCGCCGGCGGGGCCGTTCTTCTATGCCGAGGAGTATCACCAGCAGTACTTGTACAAGAACCCCGGCGGCTACTGCGGGATCGGGGGGACCGGGGTCGCTTGCCCCGTGGGCGTCGCGCCTGCTGGTGAGTGAACAAGACGGTCTTCGACGAGGTCTGTGTGCTCTGGGCGGAGCACATGGGCGTGCCGTTCCCCGACGACCTGCGCGGCGTGGACATCTACGAGCAGCCGGTCGCGTATCTGGACTTCTGCATGGCAGGCCCTCTGGCCGGCTATGTCGGAAGCCAGAGAGGCGTGTTGGACGCTGATCAGCTTCGAGTTGTGAAGGAGTCCGCTCGTGATTTGCGGGCGCTCCTTCCGCGCCTACGACGTCGCGAAGGCCGAACGTACGTCGCCCGGTTGGTCCGAATCGGCGAGCTGGTCATCAGCGATGCCCCAGGATAGTTCTGGCCGCAAGTAGTTGCGGCGACAATCTTCACTACAAGGTCAAGAGCGTGCCGCCTGCGGCGGCCCGCCGCTCCTCGGGCCGTCGCAGGCCGCGCTGAGGCCTGAGGGCCGGTCGCGGCCAGCACCGCCCACGCGGAGAGATGAGCGTGCATCTTGGCTGTGCGGGCAACATGCGAACGACTATGGGCGTTCATCCGTCGTGTCAATCTGATCACCCAGCATCTGTTCTCTCCAGCTCTCGATGACGGGGCGAGCTGGTGTTGTTCTCCGTCTGGGAGCCAGCCCGCCCGAGGGCGGCGGGACTGCTGACGTGGTGGCAGAGGCGCATGCCTGCGTGGGCGTTCTACAGGACGGCTTTCCTTGTGGACGACCGTCCATCTGTGCCGTTCCGCCGTCTCCCGGTTGAGGCGGTGCTGGTCCTGCACCCCGTGCTCATCCCGCCTGATATTGCGGAAATGCGAGCGTAAGAGACGGGCGGACAATGGACCTATAACCCTTCTCACGTGAGTTGGTGCGGAGAGTCGAGTTCCACGCGCTAGCAGTACTTGTACAAGAACCCCGGCCGGTCGGGCTGACGTCCAGCGACTGACCGGTTTAGGCGCACCTCAGCGAGCTGAGGGTTCGGGCTGGCATTCCTCGGACTCCAGGCTCTTGCGGAGGCCCTCCAGGGTGCGGCTGCAGACGACGTTGGAAAGGCCGTTCTGCTGAGGAAGGGGGATCCGGCGGAGCGCATACCAACCGCCTCCGGCCGCATCCATGATCTCCCAATCTGGGAAGGCGGCCATGATCTCTCGCTGGGTCGGCGGCATAGTGCTTCATTCGTAGTGAAGGCCGAGAGCGGATGCATGGCGTGGACAGAAAGCTGACCGTCATCCAGGGGGCGTGGGCGGATGGGGAGGCCGTCTCCGTGGTAGATCAGGGCGGGTGCGCGGCCCCATCGGTCGTCCTCAATCCGGGCGACGTGTAGGAAGACGGTGGGTTCCTCGGCGGGAGGATCCAACCTATCTCGGACGTGACTGCACGCCCGGGCGGGCCGGGCGTGCAGTTGGGGCCCTCCCGATCGATCAGGAGGAGCGCGGGTCGATGTCGTCGTCCGAGGTGTCGAGGGCGCCGTCGGTCTCCAGGCGCTCCTTGCGCACCTGGCCCGAGACGGTTTCCTGCTCGGTGACGTTCTCCTTCACCAGGCGGACCCGTTCGACGGGGACGGCCTCGGTGTCGACGACGGGGCGTTCGGCGTGCAGGGTCACCTCGCGCTCGGCTTCGGTGAAGTCGACGTCGCCGCGGGCGCCGTCGGCGATGGGCTCACGCTCGACGCGCACCTCTTCGTGGGTGACGGGAACGGTGACCTGCTGCTGCTCGGTGACGACGTACTTGCGCAGGCGGACCCGGCCGGTCTCGTAGCTCTCGGTGCCGACGCGCAGGCGCTCCTCGGACAGGGTCAGGTCGCCGGTGTCGTCGGTGGTGGAGCCCTGCGTCGGGATGGAGGCCGCGGCGGCGGCGGTGCCGCGGCGGGACATGTCCACGCCGTCGCGGCCGCCCTGGCCGGGGATGCCGGTCCGGCCGGTCGTGCTGGTGCCGGTGCCGGAGTTGACGCCGTAGTAGCGGTAGAGCTCGCGCTCCTCCTCTGCGGACAGGTGCTGGCCACCGGCGGCGTCCACGCGCGGCGCGTCCTTGATGCGCGACTTGTCGAAGTCGACCTGCACCCGGTCCTCGACCCGGGTGGCGGCGCTCAGTGGCACGAAGGACTCGTGCATGCCGAACCAGCCGGTCTTGACGGTCATCCACTCCGGGCGCCCGGATTCGTCGTCGAGGTAGAGATTCTGTACCTCGCCGACCCGGTCACCGTTGGCGTCGTAGACCGTCATACCGATCAGGTTGTCGATCTGCGTGTGGCTAATCACGGTTATCCCCCCTTGGTCACCTGCACAGATGCCCGCCGTGGCCGGGAGGTATCGCGAGATACCCAATGCATGACCAAACCTGAACTTCGAGCTACAGACCGGCGGAAAACATGGACCGGGGCTGGTCTACGTCACGAATACCTCGGGTGCGGCTGGTCGGAGCGGACGAACGGGCATGTTCCGCCCAGTTCTATGCTCGACCGGAAAATCCGGGGCTCAGGGGCGCCGGACGACCTGGGAGGGGTGCGGGTGGCGGCGCTGGGCGAGGTTGGCGAGTGGCTGAAGCGGCGGTTGCCGGAGTTGCTGGGCGAGCATGACGTGCCCGGGGCGGTGGTGGCGATCGGCATCGGGGACGAGGTGGTGGAGGCCGCGGCCGGGTTGCTGAGCCGTACCACCGGGGTGGGGGTGACGACGGACTCGATCTTCCAGATCGGGTCGGTCACCAAGGTGCTGACGGCGACGCTGGTGATGCAGTTCGTCGACGAGGGCAAGGTCGAGCTGGACGCCCCGGCGGGCCGGTACGTGCCGGAGTTCGGGCGGGAGGGCACCGTCCGGCAGTTGTTGTGCCACGTCGCGGGGTTCGAGGGGGACATCTTCACCGACACCGGCAAGGGGGACGACTGCCTGGCGAAGTTCGTGGCGTTGCTGGACGAGGTGCCGCAGGTGTTCGGGCCGGGGGAGATGTTCTCCTACAACAACGCGGGGTTCTGCGTGCTCGGGCGGCTGGTGGAGAGCGTGCGGGGCCGGCCGTTCGACGAGTGCCTGCGGGAGCACCTGTTCGGGCCGCTGGGGATGACGCACGCGGCGAACGATCCCTACGAGGCGGTGCTGCATCGGGTGGCGGTGGGGCACATCGCGGGGGAGCCGACGCCGGTGTGGGCGCTGGCGAGGTCGAACGCGCCGGCGGGGTCGATGCTGGCGATGCGGGCGCGGGATCTGCTGGCGTTCGGGCGGATGCATCTGGCGGGTGGCGTCGCGGCTGACGGCGCTCGGGTTCTGAGCCGGGCCGGGGTCGAGGCGATGCGGGAGGTTCAGGTCCGGCAGCCGGATCTCTGGCAGGGGGAGGCCTGGGGGCTGGGCTGGGAGCTGTTCGAGAGCAGCGCCGACAGGGCGGTGTTCGGGCATGACGGGAACACCATCGGGCAGTCGGCGTTCCTGCGGGTGGTGCCTGAGCTGGATCTGGTGCTGGTGGTGCTCACCAATGGCGGCTCACCTAAGCTGATATTTCGGGAAATATTCGGGCGGTTCCATGACCTTCCCGAAGCCCCGGTTCCAGACCCCCAGGCCCGGCCGACCAGACCCGAGCGCTACGCAGGGGTGTATGAGTCGAGCACCGGTCGCACCACCGTCAGCGTGGACGGGGAGGGACGGGTGTGGCTGGACCGCGTCCCGCTGGGCGTGACCGCCGAGCTGGACGAGGTGCCCTACCGCTCCGAGCTGGTCGCCTGGCGTGGTGACTCGCTGATCCCGCTGGAGCCGGAGGGCGGCGCCCACGCGCCGGTCGCCTTCCTGGGCGACGACGGCGAGGGCCGCGCGCTCTACCTGCACACCGGCCGAGCCGACCGGCGATCAGTTCGTCCGCACGGACAAGCGCGGGACTGAAGGTTCGATGGACGCGACGAACACCACCAGACCATCCCATCCCAATATCGTCGGGTGGATTTGGAACGTACTGCCGTGAGCACCGACCGTGTGCTGACGATCCGCGACCTGTCGGTCGAGATCCGCCGCGGGGACCGGGTCGTCCGTCCGGTCTCGGACGTCAACCTGGTCCTGAACCGCGGCGAGACGCTCGGCATCGTCGGTGAGACCGGGTCCGGCAAGTCCATGACCGGCCTGGCGATCATGGGCATGCTGCCTCCGGGCGGCCGGGTGACCGGCGGTTCGATCCACTTCCGCGACCGCGAGCTCGTCGGCCTGCCGGCCGCGCAGTACCGGGGCGTCCGCGGCAACGAGATCGCGATGATCTTCCAGGACTCGATGACCGCCCTGAACCCCACCCGGCGCATCGGCGACCAGGTCGCCGAGCCGGTCCGGCTGCACCGGGGCGAGTCGAGGCGGGCCGCCCGCGCCCGCGCGGAGGAGATGCTCGCCCTGGTCGGGCTGCCGCGCCCGGCCGAGCGCCTGGACGACTACCCGCACCAGCTCTCCGGCGGCATGCGGCAGCGCGTGATGATCGCCATGGCGCTGGTCTGCGAGCCGAGCGTGGTCATCGCCGACGAGCCGACCACGGCCCTGGATGTCACGATCCAAGCCGAGATCCTGGAGCTGCTCGACGACCTCCGGTCTCGGCTGGGCATGTCGATGATCCTGGTCACGCATGACATGGGGGTGATCGCCCGGCATGCGGATCGGGTCGGGGTGATGTACGGCGGGCGGCTGGCCGAGACGGGGCCGACGGCCGCGCTCTTCGACCGCACGCGGCACCGCTACACGCACGCGTTGCTCGCCTCGATCCCGTCGCTCACCCAGGACCGGGGCGAGGAGCTCTTCAGCATCCCCGGAGCGCCGCCGGACCTGACGGTGGCGCAGGCCGGGTGCCCGTTCGCGGCGCGTTGCGAGGCGGCGACCGAGCAGTGCCGGACCGAGCAGCCCCCGCTCACCGTGGCCGAGGACGGGCACGCGCACGCGTGCTGGCACCCCGCCTCGGGGCCCACCGTGCGGGCCCGCTCGTCCTTCCCCGTCCCCGCAGCGAAGACCGAGGACGCCGCGCCGCGGTTGCGGGTGGTCGACCTCGTCCGGGAGTACCCGGCCGGTGGGCGCCGCACGGTCAAGGCGGTGTCCGGGGTCAGCTTCGAGGTGGCGCCCGGCGAGACCTTCGGGCTGGTGGGGGAGTCGGGCTGCGGCAAGTCCTCGCTGGGCCGGATGCTCGTCGCCCTCGACCGGCCGACCTCCGGCCAGGTGGTCTTCGACGGCGAACCCGTCACGCCGGGCACGAAGCGGCTCCGCCGTACCGACCTGCAGATGATGTTCCAGGACTCCAACGCCTCGCTCGACCCGCGGATGCGGATCGGCACGATCCTGCGCGAGCCGCTCGCGATCCAGGGGATCGGCAACCGCGCGCAGCGCACCGAGCGCGCCCACGAGCTGCTGGCGGACGTGGGCCTGCCGGCCGCGGTCCTGGACCGCTACCCCTACGAGCTGTCCGGCGGCCAGCGCCAGCGCGTCGGCCTGGCCCGGGCGCTCGCCCTGAACCCGACGGTGCTGGTCGCCGACGAGCCGGTCAGCGCGCTGGACGTCTCCATCCGCTCGCAGGTCCTCAACCTGATGCGCCGGCTGCAGATCGAGCGCGGCCTGAGCAGCGTGGTGATCTCGCACGACCTCGCCGTCGTCAGGTACCTCGCCGACCGCGTCGGCGTCATGTACCTGGGCAAGCTGGTCGAGACCGGCAGCACCGACGAGGTGTACGGCGCCGCCGCCCACCCCTACACTGCCGGCCTCCTGGCCGCCATCCCCCAAGCCGGTACGGCAGGCGCCGCCAGGGTGCGAGGCGAGCTGCCCAGCCCCATCGACCCGCCCAGCGGCTGCCGCTTCCGCACCCGCTGCGCCCTGGCGACCGAGCTGTGCGCCCAGGTGGAACCCCCGATGAAGCCGCTCGCCGGCACTCACCAGGTCGCCTGCCACCACCCCCTGCGCCGAGAGGACTCGCTCGCATGACCTGGTACGTCCTCCGGCGGCTGGCGATCTCGCTGCTCGTCCTGCTCGGCATCACCGCGGTCGTCTTCCTGCTGCTGCACCTGGTGTCGGAGAGCCCGGGCCGCGTGGTGCTGGGCCAGCGCGCCTCGCCCGAGGCGATCGCCGCCTTCAACCACGAGCACGGCTTCGACCGGCCCGTGGTCGTGCAGTACGTCAGCTACCTGGGCCAGCTCTTCCAGGGCGACCTCGGCCGCTCCTACAAGCTGAACGAGAACGTCGCCACGCTGCTCCAGCAGAACGCCGGCCGCAGCGCGATGCTGTCGCTGGCCGGCCTGGTGGTCGCGCTGGTGATCGCGGTCCCGCTGGGCATCCTGCAGGCGGTCAAGCGCAACAGCGTCGTGGACCGGGTCGCGACCGCGGTGTCGTACGTGCTCTACGCGACGCCGTCGTTCCTGCTCGGGCTGATCCTCATCGCGGTCTTCAGCCAGACGGTGCCGATCTTCCCGGCGGAGGCGTCGCAGTCGCACTCGCCCTGGGTGGTCTTCACCGACCCGCAGGCGATGGCGCTGCCGGTCATCACGCTGGCCATCACCAGCGTCGCGATCTTCGCGCAGTACCAGCGCTCGGCCGCGCTGGACCAGCTCGGCCAGGACTACATCCGGGTCGCGCGCGCCAAGGGCCTGCCGGAACGGCTGATCCTCACCCGCCACCTGCTGCGCAACGCCTGCCTGCCGCTGATCATGCTGGTCGGCACGCTCATCCCGACGCTGCTGGCCGGCAACCTGATCGTCGAGTCCCTGTTCAACTATCCCGGCCTGGGCCTGCTCTTCCTCAACAGCCTGCAGCGCGAGGACTATCCGGTGCTCCTGGCCTACACCCTCATCGGCGGCGTCCTGACCGTGGCCGGCAACTTCCTCGCCGACGTCATGGTCGCGGCCGCCGACCGCCGAATCGAGCTGAACACATGAGGTCCTCCCTGCGGCAGCACCCGCTCGGCGTCGCCGGCGGCCTGCTCCTGGCGCTGATCGTCGCCTTCTGCTTCCTCGGCCCGCTGCTCTACCAGACCAACCAGACCGACGTGGACCTGGTCAACGCGGCCTTGCCGCCGGGCGAGGGCTTCCCGCTCGGCACCGACACCAACGGGTTCGACGTGCTGGGCCGGTTGATGGCCGGCGGCCAGGTCTCGTTGCAGATCGGCCTGATGGCCGCGCTGTTCGCGACCACGATCGGCACCCTCTACGGGGCGATCGCCGGGCTGGCCGGGGGCGTGGTGGACGGGTTCATGATGCGGCTGGTCGACATCATGCTGTCGATCCCGTTCCTGTTCTTCGTGCTCATCCTGTCGGCCCGCTTCCACGCCGACGCGGTGTCGCTGAGCCTGGTCATCGGCGGCTTCTCCTGGCTGGTCTCGGCCCGGCTGGTGCGCGGCGAGGTGCTCACCCTGCGGGTGCGGGAGTTCGTGCTGGCGGCGAAGGTGATGGGCGCCTCCCGGCGCCGGATCATCCTCACCCACCTGATCCCGAACGCGCTCGGCGTGATCATCGTCAACATCACCTTCCAGGTCGCCGACGCCATCCTCGTCGTCGCCGCCCTGGGCTTCCTGGGCTTCGGCCTGACCTTCCCGAGCGCCGACTGGGGCAGCCAGCTCGCCAGCGGCGTCACCTACATCTCCGCCGACTACTGGTGGCTGATCTATCCCGCGGGCGCCTGCATCATCCTCACCGTGCTGGCGCTCAACCTGCTCGCCGACGCCCTCCGGGACGCCATCGGGCGGCCGACCCACTCCACTTCATCCGCAGGGAGCCTGTCATGACCCGAATGCCGCGCCGATCGGTGGCGCTGGCCGCCGCGGTCGCCGTGCTCGCCACCGCGTGCAGCGCCGGCGGGGGTGCGCCCAAGCCGAAGCAGATCGCGACCGGCTACACCGCCACGCCGCAGCAGACCGGGGCGCCCAAGGACGGCGGCACGATCACCGTGGCGCTGACCCCCGGGCTGAGCCCGAACTACATCTACCCCTACCCGCCCGCCGCCGCCAACGGCACGGTGATCGGGCGCGGGCAGATGTGGCGCTCCCTCTACCGGCCGAGCGGCGAGGGCGACCAGGTGGCCGACGCGGAGCTCAGCCTGGCCGAGCCGCCGGCCTTCAGCCCGGACCGCAAGACCGTGACCATCAAGATGAAGGACTACAAGTGGTCCACCGGCACCCCGGTCACCGCCGATGACGTCGTCTTCTCCCTGGCGCTGCTGAAGGCCGCGCTCAAGGAGAGCCCGGCCAACTGGAGCTTCTACACCCCCGGCCAGTTCCCCGACGGCGTCAGCGCCGAGGCCACCGCCCCGGACACGCTCACCCTGAAGCTGGAGACGGCCTACAACCCGTCCTACCTGCTGTCGATGCTCACGCTGCTCTACGTCATGCCTTCGGCCGAGTGGAACATCGCCGAGACCGGCGGCGAGCACCTCGACTTCAAGGACCCGAAGAACGCCAAGGCGATCTACAAGTACCTCACCGAGCAGTCGGCCGAGCAGTCCACCTTCGCCACCAACCCGCTCTGGCAGGTGGTCAACGGCCCGTACAAGCTCAAGAGCTTCGACCCGACGACCGGCTCGTTCTCGCTGGTGCCCAACGAGAACTACAGCGGACCCGGCGACTCGCGCCTGGACCAGGTCGACTTCAAGGCCTTCACCTCCGCGGCGGCGGTGCTCAACCAGTTCAAGGCCGGGACGCTGACCGTCGGCACGCTCGACTCCAGCTACGTCACGCAGATCGACGAGCTCAAGGCCAAGGGCTACAGCGTGTACGGTGCCCCGGCCCCGGCCCGGTTCGACGCGCTGACCATCAACTTCGCCAACACCGTCGACAACTTCGACAAGGTCATCGCCCAGCCGTACGTCCGCCAGGCCCTGCAGCGGCTGATCGACCAGAACGGCTACATCGCCAGCCGCGGCATCTACAACGGCGCGGGCTCGCCCAACTACAGCACCGCCGGCAGCGGCTCGCCGTACCCGCCGGCTTTCGGCGACACCCCGCCCTACCCCTACGACCCCGCCGCCGCCGAGAAGCTGCTGACCGGCAACGGCTGGAAGGTCGTGCCGAACGGCGTCACCACCTGCGAGAACCCCGGGACCGGAGCCGGGCAGTGCGGCGCGGGCATCGAGAAGGGGCAGAAGATCAGCTTCACCCTGGCCTCGGCGAACACCCCCGCCTACGTCGGCGCCCGGGACGTCGCGTTCTCCTCGGCGGCCAAGAAGCTCGGCATCGAGGTCAAGATCGTGACCAAGGCGCTGAACTACATGTACGCCAACTACGGCAACACCTTCGCCCCCGCCACCAAGAACGAGTGGGCGATGCAGGACTTCGGCCCGCTCTACCTGGCCGCGGGCTACCCGAGCAGCAACACCGTATTCAACGCCGACGGCAGCTTCAACCTGGGCAGCTACCGCAACGCCGAGGTGGACAAGCTGATCAACGAGTCGACCTTCGGCGCGGACGAGAAGACGTTGTCGGCCGAGGTGACGCGGCTGGCCGAGGACCTGCCGGTGCTCTTCTTCCCCACCCCGCACACGCTGGTCGTGGTGAAGGACACCCTGTCGGGGCCGCAGTCGTCGTTCAACGCCCTGCTCAGCTACCTCTACAGCCCCGAGCAATGGTACTTCCACAGCTAGCCCGCGACCTGGCCGGCGGCGCCCGCGTGGTGGCCGTCGGCGAGGGCGCGCACAACGTCACCGAGTTCTACGAGCTCCGGCTGGAGCTGCTGCGCACGCTCGTCGAGGAGTACGGCTTCACCGCGTTCGTGATGGAGTCGGGCTTCCCCGAGGGGCTGGCCGTGGACGCCTGGGTGCGCGGCGGGCCCGGCGAGGTCGAGACGGTGGCCCGCGAGGGCATCACCTACCGTTTCGGCGAGTGCGAGCCGATGTGGCGGCACCTGAGCTGGATGCGGCAGGCGCAGGTCGGCTTCTACGGCATGGACCTGCCGGGCTCGTCCACCTCGCCCGGCCCGGCGGTCCGCGCGATCCTCGCCCGGATGCCGGGCGACGAGGAGCTGCTGCGGCTCAGCGACCTGGGCGGGCGCACCGAGGCGGCGGTCCGCTTCGCGGCCCTGCCGCCCGGCGAGCGGGCCGGGCTGCTGGACGCGCTGCGCGAGCTGGCCGGGCGCGCGGCCGCCCACCCGGACGGGATCGTACGGCGGTGCGCCGCCTCGCTGGACGCCTTCGTGGCCGAGGCCGAGTTCGACCCCGAGGCGGCCGGGCCGTACCCGAGGGAGCGGTTCATGGCCGAGACCGTGCGCTGGATCCTGGAGCGCGAGGAGCGCGTCGTGGTGAGCGCGCACAACTCGCACGTCCGGCGCACGCCCTTCCTGGGCCGGCCGACCCTGGGCGGCCTGCTGGCCGAGACGCTCGGCGACGAGCTGGCCGTCGTCGGCATGACCTACGGCTCGGGGCCCGAGGTGCGCTTCACCCAGCGCTCGCCGCGCCCCTTCGACTGCGACGTCTCGCTCGGCGCCCGCACGCCGAGGCCGGACAGCATCGAGGCGCGGCTCGACCGCCTCGGCGCGCCGGTGTCCGCGGTCGACCTGCGCACCGCGCCCGCCGAGCTGTTCGACGGCGTGGCCGGCACCCTCGCCTCGGGCGGGCTCGACCCGGTCGACGACTTCCCCGCGGCCTTCGACGCGCTCGTGCACGTCCGCGAGGCCACCCGCGTTCCCGGAGCGTTCGAGCGGCTCCGGGCGGAACTCGCCGGATCGGAGCCGACGTGACCCTGCTCTACCCGCCCGCCCGCACGGTCGAGGTCTTCGAGGAGGTCGCCGGCGTCCGCGCCGCCGACCCCTACCGGTGGCTGGAGGACGAGAGCCCGGAGGTGCACCGCTGGCAGCGGCGGCAGGCCGAGCTGGCCGTCTCCGTCATCTACGAGGGCCAGGACCCGGAGGCCTTCCGCGACCTGATCCGCGCCTACGACGCCGGTTCGCGGCCGGCGCTGCCGAAGCACGCCGCGAGCCGCTGGTTCCGGGTGGCCGGGGCCTCGGTCGTGGTCGCCGACGAGCCGTTCGGTGATGGCCGCCCGCTCCTGGACACCGGAGGCGCCTACGTCTCCTGGCTGGCGCCCAGCCCGGACGGCCGGGTGCTGGCGCTCGGCCTGTGCACCGACGGCAGCGAGCACAACACCATCCGCCTGGTCGACGTCGCCACCGGCGACCCGCTCCCCGGCGCGCCCGAGCAGGTCCTGCACAGCGCGTGGGCCGGAGGCGTCTCGTGGCTGCCGGACGGCAGCGGCTTCACCTTCTTCGCGCTCACCGGCACGCCGGAGGAGTTCCGGCAGGCGGTCTTCACCCACCGGCTCGGCGGCCCGACCAAGCTGGAGGAGATCCCGGTGCCGGCCGGCTCGCGCGAGTACACGCTGGTCCAGATGACGCCCGGCAGCCGGTGGGCCGTGGCGGCGCACCGCGTGGGCAGCCCGATCCCGGTGGCCGTGCGCGACCTGTCCGAGGCGGGCGCGCCCTGGCGGCCCTTCGTCACCGATTGCGCCGGGACCGTCGCCGGGCACGTGATCGGCGATCACTACGTCGCGGTGACCGACGTGGGCGCGGCCCGCGGGCGGGTGGTCGCGATCCCGCTGGACGCGGCCGACCCCGGCGATCCCGGCCAGTGGATCGAGCTCGTCCCGGAGGGCGAGACGGTGTTGCGCTCGCTCACGCCGGTGGGCGAGCACCTCTACCTGAGCGAGTTCGACCGGACCTTCGCGCGGGTCCGGATCCTCGACCGGGCCGGCGCGGTGGTCGGCGAGGTGCCGTTGCCGGGGCGGGGCGCGCTGGCCGCGCCGTTCTTCGCGCTCACCGGGCTGGCCGTCGGGGCGCCGGTGGCCGACTTCGTCTTCGCCTTCTCCACGCTGACCAGCTCGTGGGGGGTCTACCGGCATCGGCCGGGCGGGGAGCTGGAGACGCTGGCCGCCCCGGCGGTCACGCTCGACGCCGACGTGGTGGAGGGGCAGGCGCTCGCGCCGGACGGGGTCGCTGTGCCGTACCACGTGGTGGGACGGACCGGCGGCGGGCCGGCGCCGGTGCTGATCTCCGCGTACGGCGCGGCCAACGTGCCGCTGCTACCGCAGTACCAGCCCGACCTGGCCGCGTTCGTCGCCGCCGGCGGCGTGCTGGTGCAGGCCTACCTGCGCGGCGGCGGCGAGTTCGGCCGGGACTGGTACCTGGCCGCGCACCGCGAGCGCAAGGGCGTGCGCGACTCCGACCTCGTCGCGGTCGCCGAGCACCTCATCGCCGAAGGGGTGACGACCCCGGCCCGGCTCGCGCTGACCGGAGGCTCCGACGGCGGCCTGATGTGCGGCGTCGCGCTCACCCGGCGGCCGGAGCTGTGGCGGGCCGTGCTGCCCCGGGCGCCCCTGCTGGACCTCATCGGAGGCACCCGCGACCCCTACCTCGACTTCGTGATCCGCAAGGCGTGGGCCGACCCGGACGACCCGGACGAGGTACGCCGCCTGCTGGGGCTCTCGCCGTACCAGCTCGTCCGGCCGGGTGTCTTCCCCGCGGTCTACCTGCAGGCCGGGGCGGCCGACCCGCGGTGCCGGCCGTGGCACGCGCGCAAGTTCGCCGCGCGGCTGCAGGCGGCCCAGCAGGGGGAGGCGCCGATCCTGGTGCACGTCTTCGAGAACGCCGGGCACGGCGCGGCGACCGGGCCCGACGTGGCGGTGGCGCAGGACGCGGAGTGGCTGGCGTTCCTGGCGAAGACCCTCGGGCTCACGCCTCCGGCTCGGACCTGAGGGACATCAGCCGAAGCTGCAGCATCGCCGACAGCCGCGCGTTCGGGTCGCCGAGGTCGAGCCGCCCGACCTCGGCGGCGCGGCGCAGCCGGTACCGGAAGGTGTTGGGGTGCACGTACATCGACGCCGAGGCTACCGCCACGTCGCCGAAGGCGTCGAGCCAGGTGCGCAACGTCTCGATGAGGCTGGTCTGGTGCTCCCGGTCGTAGGCGACGATCCGCGCGACCGCCCCGCTGGGGATGTCGCCGCGCGGGACGAGGTCGCCGAGCTCGATCAGCAGCGCCTCGACGTGCACGTCGTCCAGGCGGGCCACCTGCTGCGGCGCGACACCCGAACGCAGCACGCGCAGGGCCCGCTCGGCGCCCGAGCGGGACCGGGCGAGCGCGGAGCTGTCCCTGGCCAGCCGTCCGACGCCGACCAGCGGCCGGAGCCGCGAGCCGACCCGGGTCAGGAACTCCTCGGCCACCACGACCGCGCGCTCCTCGGCGTCCTGCCGGTTCTGGGCCGGGAGGATGCCGTAGGCGACGTCGCCGATCAGCGCCGCGGCGGCCCGGGGGTGCACGGCCGACAGGTGCATGCCGAAGGCGTCGGCCAGCCGCTTGCGCTCGGTGGCGAGCTGCGCGGGCAGCGGGTTCTCCGCGCCCGAGCCGACCACGGTGAGGGCGAGCACGACCGCGGGCTCGTCCTTCAGCCCCAGCCGGCGCACCGCCTCCAGCGAGCCGGGCCCGCTCTCCAGCGCGGTGCTCAGCAGCTCGGCGCGTAGCCGCCGCTCCATGTCCTCGTCGGCGCGCTGCCACACCATGTGCATCGCGACCAGCTTGGACGCCTCGTAGAGCGCCTCGCTGCGCTCGTCGCTGAGCGGCTCGGGGACGACGACCCAGATCGTGCCGAGGATCTCGTCCCCGGCGCGTACGGCGATGGCCGCCCGGGGCAGCTCGGGCGGCAACGTCGGGTCCACCGGCTCGGGCAGCGGTGCGACGTAGACCGGCCGGTCGCTGCGGTAGATCGCCTGGAAGACGCCGCGCTCCTCCAGGATGCGGGTGTAGTGCTCGGGCACCTGGCGGCCCAGGATCGTCTGGACGCGGGACGGGTCGGCCTCCTCCTGGCGGCTGGAGAAGGCCAGCAGGCGCGAGTTGCGGTCCTCGATGGTGACCGGCGCGTCGAGCAGCGCGGCGATGGCGTTGGCCACCGCGAACAGGTCGCCGGAGCGGATCCGGCCCACGGTGTGCGCGTCCGGGTCGTGCAGGCCGCTGTCGGCGGTCAGCGAGCGCAACATCCCCGACAGGTGCGTCCACGACGCGCCACGCGCGAAGGCCAGGACGGTCACCCCGGCCTCGCGGGCGGCGGCGGCCAGCCGCTCGTCGGGGGCGACCGGGGCGCGGACCACCAGCCCGACGGCGCCGCGCCGGCCGAGCTGGGTCACCACCCGGACCAGCTCGTCGGGGTCGTGCAGGCCGACGCCCAGGACCACCGCGCGGGGCGGCAGCTCCGGCTCGTCGAGCGGGTCGTGGATGACGACGCCGCCGATGTCACCGGCGCGCTCGACATCGCCACACACCACATCGAGGAGCGTGGAGCCGAGTTCCTCCAGGACACGGGCCAGACCGGCACGCGGGAGGCTGGTCACCGGGACAAGCACAGGCCCGAAGCTAGCGCGGCCCGGACCTGTCGTCGTTCGTTGTGCATGACGAAATGATGCTACCCGCTTCGTCCGGCGGGACCAGGTCAGGGAGGGGGCTTCCGGCGGGACCAGGTCAGGGTCGTCCGGCGGGACCTGGTCAGGGGAGGGGCAGCCAGGCGGTGGCCGTGGTGACCTCGTCCAGGACCTCGGCGATGGGGGAGACGCCGAGCCCGGGACCTGTCGGCACCGCGAGATGACCGTCCTCCAGCCGGAACGGCGGGGTCAGGTCGGTCCGGTAGTAGCGGTCGGAGGCCGAGGTGTCGCCGGGCAGGGTGAAACCGGGCAGCGCGGCGAGCGCGACGTTGGCCGCCCGGCCCAGCCCGGTCTCCAGCATGCCGCCGCACCAGACCGGCACGTCGTGCGCCGCGCAGACGTCGTGGATGCGCTTGGCCTCCAGGTACCCGCCCACCCGGCCCGGCTTGATGTTGACCACCTGGCAGGCGCCCATCGCGATCGCGTCGGCGGCGGCGCGGGCCGAGACGATCGACTCGTCCAGGCAGATCGGCGTGCTGAGCTGCCGGGCCAGTTCGGCGTGCCCGAGCAGGTCGTCCTCGGCCAGCGGCTGCTCCAGCAGCAGCAGGCCGAACGGGTCGAGACCGGCCAGGTGCCGGGCGTCGGCGCGGCTGTAGGCGGTGTTGGCGTCGACCTGGAGCGGGATGTCGCCGAAGCGCTCGCGGACCGCGCGGACCGGCTCGATGTCCCAGCCGGGCTCGATCTTCAGCTTGATCCGCCGGTAGCCGTCGCCCAGGTAGCCGCCGACGGTGTCGAGCAGTTCGGGGAGGGTGCCGGTGATCCCCACCGACACCCCGCAGGGCACCCGGTCCCGGACCGCGCCGAGCGCCTGGCCGAAGCTGACGCCCCTGGCCCGCAGTCCGGCGTCCAGCACGGCGGTCTCCAGGGCGGCCTTCGCCATCCGGTGGCCCTTGAACTCCGCCAGCGCCGGGGCCACCTGGTGGGCCTCCAGCCCGCCGGCCACGCCGGCCAGGGCGGGGACCAGGTGGCGGGTCAGCACGTCGGCTGCGGCGTGGGTGTACTCCGCCGAGTACAGCGGCGCGGTGCCCGCGCCGCACTCGCCCCAGCCTTCGGCCTCGTCCGTCACCGCGCGGACCACCAGGGCCTCGCGTACGGTCTCCGTGCCGAACGAGGTGCGGAAGGGGGTGACCAGGGGGACCTGGATGGTGCGGAGCTCTACTCCGGTCAGCTTCACTGCGACATCTCCCTGCCTGCCGGGCTGTGGTCATTTCGATTCGTTGGGTCTCGGTCCACGACGTACCAGCCGGTGCGGTCGAAGCCGCGCACGCGGGCGCCCTCGGCGAGCAGCCCGCCCAGCACCTCCCGCAGCGCCGTACGCCACTCGGCGGCGCAGCCGGGGTCGGTCTCCCGCATGGCCTCGATGTCGGCCGGCACCCCCACGAGCACCGTGCGCTCGTCGGCCCGGGCCACCACCGGCCCGCCGCCGGCCGCCACCCGCAACGCCGCCGCGGCCTGCACCGAGACCGCCTTGGGCCGCCCCGCGCACGCGGCCACCGCCTCCGGGGTCTCCAGCCGCCACCGGATCAGGACCCGGTCGGTGTCGTCGCTCCGGTTGATGTCGTCGTCCATCGGCCCGTAGAAGTTCGGCAGGTACTCCGCCGGCTCGGCGGCCAGCTTGGCGAGGTTGAAGTAGGCGTTGCGCCGGATCAGCGGGTCGTAGGTCCAGCTCACCTCGCCCACCCCGCGCGACATCGCCCACGCCCGCTGGTGCAGCTTCAGCGCGAACCCGACGTTCCGCCCCTGCATCCGGGCCAGCACCCCGGCGATGTGACTGTGCAGCGCCTCCCGAGCGGGCGGGGAGAAGAAGCCGAAGCAGGCGCCAACCAGCTCGCCCCCGTCGAACGCGCCGCTCACGTAGCTGCCCGCCTTGGCCATCGCCACCAGCAGGTCGGCGGTCACCGGCGGGTTGTTCGCGCCGGTGCGCCAGATGTGCTCGTACAGGCGGCGGACGGCCTCCAGCTCGGCGACGCTGTCCAGCGGGCGGATGTCCACGCCCCCGGCGCGCGCGGCTGCCTCGGCCGCGGCGTAGGCCGCCTCGACGGGGCCTGACTCGCGGCGGTCGCGGATGAGATCGGTCACGGCGGTCATGGTTTCAGCCGCTCCAGCCCTGTAGATGGTCGACGCGCACCGCTCCGGCCACCCCGGTTCGTCCATCCGAACAACCCGCCCTGTCCTCTCCCGCCAGCCCGGCCGGTTCGGCTCCGCTGGCTGGCTCGCTGGGCCGTCCCGCGCGCTCTTCCGGCTGTGTGGCCGCCCGGGCGTCGGTCAGCAGGTCGGTGACCAGGGCCGCGAGCAGCCGGGCTCGCCTGGGCAGTTCGGCCACCAGCACGTGCTCGTCCTCCGCGTGCGCTCCGCCGCCGACCGCGCCCAGCCCGTCGAGCGTGGGCGTGCCCACCCCGGCGGTGAAGTTCCCGTCCGAGGCCCCGCCGACGGCGACCTCGGCCAGCGGCCCGACCCCGAGCCGATCGGCCAGCCGGCTCGCCCGCTCGAACAACTCCCGCGACGCCGCCCCGGCCAGCGGCGGCCGATTCGGGCCACCCCGCACCTCGGCCCCCGGCAGCCCGGTCATCGCAGCGTGCACCCGGTCCTGCTCGGCCTGGTCCCACACCCGCGCGTCCACCTCGAACCGCGCCCCGCCCGGCCCGGCCTCCATCCGGGTCGGCGTCACCGTCGTCCCCGCCGCCGCGTCCCCCAGCCCGGCCACCGCCACCACCAGCCGCGCCAGCTCCACCGCCGCACCCGGCGAGTCCGGCACGATCACCTCGTACCGCGACACCCCCTTGCGTGCCGTCTTCAACGCCCCGCCAGGGCCGGCCGCCTCCAGCACCAGCGCCGCCGTACACCCCCGGGCCTCGTCCTCGATCAACCCCCGCGACGTCGCCGACCCCGGCTCCTCGTCCCCGGTGACCAGCACCGTCACCCCGTCGAGACCGCTCAGCCCGGCCAGCGCGTGGAACGCCACGACCAGCCCGGCCTTCATGTCGAAGCACCCCGGCCCGCGCAGGACCCCGTCCCGCACCTCGAACGGCCGCCTGGCCAGCGTCCCCACCGGCCACACCGTGTCGTGGTGTCCCAGGAGCAGCACCCGCGGCTCGCCCCCGAACCGCCACCGCAGATGGGTGCACCCGTCGATCACGATCCGCTCCGGCTCACCCCCGAGCCACCGCGCGCCGACCTCCGCGACCACCTCCGCGCTCCGCGCCACCGCCCCGAGATCCTCGGACGGCGACTCGCAGCCGACCAGCCGCGCCACATCCCTGACCATCGTGTACGGCAGGCCGGCCCGGCCCCCGTGTCCCCCTGGTTCGCGCACCGCCCCAGCATCGCGAACCACCCAGGCCCCGGACCTGTCCTCCCGGCCAACATCCCCACACCCCGTTGGGCCACCCCGATGAACGCCCCGCTCAGCCCGCGTGACGGACCATGTAGACGTCGATCTCGTCCTCCGACTCGACGGTGAAGCCGTGGCGTTCGTACAGGCGGAGGGCGGCGCTGCCCTGCAAGACGTTCAGCCGGACCGGGACGCCCTCGGCGTCCATCCCGAGCAGCAGCGTGCGCAACACGACCGTGCCCAGACCGCGGCCCTGGAGGTCGGGGTCGAGGTAGAAGTGCTCCAGCCAGCACCCGTCCTCCTCCGGCCGGACGGTGACACAACCGGCGAAGGAGTCGTCCACCTCGATGACCGAGGTGTGCTCGGCCGAGAAGGTGTCCCGGAGCCGCTGCCGCACCCGGTGCTCGTCGAACCGGCCCAGCCGTTCGAGGTCGTCGCGGAGCACGATCGCCCGGAGTTCGGCGATCTCCTCCACGTCCTCGTGCCGCGCCGGTCGCAACCGCCACTGCAACACCCGGTTCGCTTGACCGTTTCGTGCCTCATTCTTGTCCACGGCTTGCAGTATCCCAGCGCCTGCCGTACCGGGTGATGTCGTGCCGGACGGGGTTACTGGGTGGCGGCGGTCCGGAGGGCCTGGAACTGCTTGAGCAGGACGGTGTCGCCGGAGGTCTGGACCGCGGCGTCGTCCGTACGGTTCCAGAGCCACAGCAGCAGCGGCTGGGGCTCCCCGGTCACGCGGGCGTCGCTCGGGGTCGCGGGGTCGGCGTCGGCCACCTCGACGCGGCCCTCGACCGCGGTCACCACCCAGCCGCGGCCACCCGCCGTCACGAGCACCGGACGCTCGTCCGGGGCGTGGAGCAGCGAGCCGAACTCGTCCTGCCACACGGTGCTCCCGTAGCCGACGAACAGCTTGAGGATCTCGTCGATGCCGTCGAGCGCGAGGTCGTCGGGGATCGGCGAGAGCGGCCGCCCGGCGACGAGCTCGGCGTCGACGCGGTGGATGACGGTCTCCTGGGCCATGCGGCGGATCCAGAAGCTCACCGTCTGGTCGGGCTCGTGCCAGGTGGCCGCCGGGTCGGTGGGGGCATGCGCGGCGAACTCCTCGCTGAGCCGGGCGTGGGTGCGCTCCAGGGTGCCCAGCGGGTCCGCCTCGTCCAGGACGCCCTCGGGCCACTCCTCGGGGAAGGCCTGGAGGCGGATGCACTCGGCCTTGTGCAGGTAGACCTTGGCCACGTGCTCGGTCAGGTCGTTCGCGGTCCAGTCGGGGCAGGACGGCACGCGCGCCGCCGGGTCGGCGGCGGTGACGGCGGCCCGCAGGCGGTCGTAGTCGTCGTTCAGGCAGGTGAGCAGCCGGGATGAGTCCATATCCCGAGATCCAAGCAGGTGAACACCAGTTCGCGAAACCCACCCACGGCCACCAGGTGGGTGGCGGGGGTCCGTCCGGTAGGGCGGACGGCGGAGCCGGGTGGTTGGTCAGTCTTTCTGTACGGCGCGGCCGGGTGGCTGGTCAGTCTTTCTGTACGGCGTAGCCGGGGATCGAGGGCCAGCGGACCGTGACGAGCACCGAGTCCTCCTCGGCCACCCACGAGTGATCCACCCCCCGCCCCCACACCACGTAGTCCCCCGGCGAGTCCAGCAGCACGCTCCGATCCGTGAACTCCACCCGGAACCGCCCGCTGACCAGCAACAGCAACGCCGTCCTGGTCTCGTTCACCGCCCACTCGCCCCGCTTGTCCCCACGCGCGTGCACCCCCCACTTGACCTCGACATCCGTGCTGTGCCGGGCGTCGCCCTCCGGTTTGAAGTGGCCGAGCAGCCAGCCGCTGTCCGCCGCCCCGTCGAGGTGCGCGTTGCCCACGTAGACCGTCATGCCGTCGATTCTGTCGGAGGCGTCTGGTTTCATCGGCGGCATGGGTGTGAGCGTCGATGAGTTCCTGGAGATCTTGGAGCGGCTGCCTGAGGTCAAGCAGGGCGATGGGGGCGAGTGGGTCTCGCTGAAGGTGCGGGGCAAGGGCTTCGGCTACCTGTGGGAGAAGACGCGCACGGTCGGGTTGAAGGCGACGATCGAGGAGCAGCAGGCTCTGGTCAACGAGCGGCCGCACGTGTTCGAGGAGCAGTTCACCGCCGGGCGGTTCGGGTGGGTCGTGGTGCGGCTCGACGGGATCGAGGCGGACGAGCTGGAGGAGCTGGTGGACGAGGCCTGGTGCCTGACCGCGCCCAAGCAACTCGTGGACGCCCACGAGGCCGCGCGGGCGGCCGGGCGCTGAAGCTGTAGATATTTGAGTGCTTCGTCCCGGTTTGTGGCGTAGGTTCGCCGGAATGAGCGCGGAGTACGGGGAAGTCTTCCAGCGGTTCGGGATCGAGCCGCAGGAGTCGATATACGCCTACTCGCCGGTCTTCCGGGGCGAGGTCGGTGGTCGTCAGGTTGCGGTGAAGCGCACCCACTCCGGTGCGGCCATGGTGCGGTGGCTTCACTCGCTCGCCGCCCGTGGCGTGCCCGTGGTCACCCCGGTGGCCGGGCCTGTGCGGATCGGGGCGTGGGACTGGGTCGCGTACCCGTGGATCGACGGCCGCCTCTACAACGGCACCCCAGCCGACGCCGCAGCGGCCGGTGCGTTGCTCGGCCGCATCCACACCATCCCACCGCACGGGGCCGGGGTCGAGGAGGGGGCCGGAGAAGGGGACGGGGCCGGGGTCGAGGAGGAGGCCGGAGAAGGGGACGGGGCCGGGGTTGAGGAGGAGGCCAGAGAAGGGGACGGGGCCGGGGTTGAGGAGGGGGCCGGAGAAGGGGACGGGGCGGGGGTCGGGAAGGCGGCCGGGGACCGAGACGGGGATCCCGGCGGGAGCGGTCTGCCGGCCTTCTCCTGGCCTGACCATGACCAGGCGTCGATCGACGAGGACGTTATGGGGCTGTCCACCGTCCTGCGAGCACACCGTCCGGACCTTCACGCCGAGGTCATGGGGCGGCTGGAGCCGCTTCTGCGGTCGTTCATGACCACCACCCTCCCCGCGATCCGGGACGCCGACCTGCCGGTGGTGGACGCGTGCCTCGACTTCAAGGCGGTCAACCTCGTCTACCCCCAGGACACCCCCACCGCGCCCAGGGGACCGGTGTTGGTGGATCCGGACAACGGGGAGCGGGTCCCGAGGCTGCTGGATCTCGCCCTGGCGGTGCTGCTGTTCCACAACGACCTGCCAGGGGAGCCGGCCGGGTTGTTCGATGCCGAGCAGTGGCAGGCGTTCCGGGAGGCCTACCTGGCCGAGGTGGAGCTCACCGAGGAGGAGCGACGGCTGTGGCCGACCGCCCTGCAGTACATGCTCCTGGAGTGGGGCGTCTGGACGGTGATCAACGGGGACGAGGCGGGAGACTGGGTGCACCCCCGGCACGCCGAGTTCCTGACCGCCCTGGTGACGGTGGACGTGACGGGCTTCCCGCTAAATGGGGAAATGGCGTGAACTGTTGGGTGTTGGGCTAGACCGCAAGGAAGGGAAGCCAGTGGGGATCGAGCTGCGAGCCTGGCGGGACGAGGACGCGCCGGCGGTGCTGCGGGCGTTCCAGGAGCCTGACATGCGGCGGCAGACGTCACTGCCGATCGTGTCGTTGCAGGACGCCGTCGGGTGGGTGACCGCGATGCGGGAGGTGCAGCACGCGTTCGCGGTGACGCTCGACGGGGCGGTGGTCGGGAACGTGGCGGTGACCAACATCGACCGGCACGACAACGGGTGGGTGTCGTACTGGACGACCGCCGAGGTGCGGGGGAAGGGGGTCGCCACGCAGGCGACCCTGCTGGTGGCGGAGTGGGCGTTCCGTGAGCGGGGGCTCTACCGGCTGGAGCTCGGGCATCGGACCAACAACCCGGCCTCGTGCCGGGTGGCTGTGCGGGCGGGGTTCCGGGCCGAGGGGATCGAGCGGGGGAAGCTCTGCTACGACGGGGTCCGGTATGACGTGGAACGGCACGCGCGCCTGGCCGACGACGTGATCTGAAGCCCGGTCGGCTAGGGCCGGAAGACGATCGACAGACGGGGGCCGCCGAAGGTGCCGGTGGCGACCGCGTCGGTGAGGGCGGAGGCGAGTTTGGAGTAGCCCTCCGGGTCGAGCTGGGCCAGCCGCCCAGGAGCGTTCCAGACCAGGACATAGTCCCCGTCGGGCAGCCATTCGAGGTCGGTCAGGCAGTCGTACAGGCTGTCCAGCGTCCCCCCGAAGTAGTCCGGGAAGGACAACTGCCGCGCGATGGCGGCGATCACCTCGGCGGTGCTGTCGCCGGTGATCAGGTGCTTGGTGCTCATCTCGTCACATCCACCGACACGAAGCTCCGATAGTGGTCCGAGGTGTAGTAGACCTCGGACGAGCGCCCGGTGACGAGGCGGCGGGCGCCGCGGTCGGATCTGCCGGGAGTCGGGACGGTGTACTCGCGGTAGTACCCGCGGGAGCGGGTCGGCAGCAGGCGTTCGCGGTTCTCGAAGGTCACGCCGTCCTTGCGATAGGGGAAGGGTCCGCCCTGCTGAATCAGGCGCCAGGTCTCGGCGGCCTGGGCGGGGAGGGAGGAGAGCGGCTTCACCGGGAGGCCGGTTCGAGGCACGGTCCCGGCCCCGCAGCCGCCGAGGAACACGAAGATCGCTAGAAGGGCTGTCAGGAGTCCCCGGGTTCTCACGACGCCTGCCGTACCCGGGAAGAGTCGGGACGAACCTCCGCATGCCGTACCGGACGATCTCTGCGAGCCACTGGACGAATGTTGTCTGGTTGTCAGACAATCTCACCCATGCGAAACGGTGCGATGGCTGTCGTGGGTGCGGCCGTGTTGTGGGGTACGGCGGGGACGGCCGGGTTGCTGACGTCGGCCGACCCGATCTCGGTCGCCGCGGCACGGCTGGTCATCGGTGGTGTGGCCCTGGCGGTCGTGGCACGGGCGGGACTGCGCAGAGCGGTGTCGCCGGGGCTGGTGCTGGCGGCGCTGGCGGTGGCGGCGTACCAGTTGTGCTTCTTCGCCGCGGTCAGCCGCACCGGCGTGGCGATCGGGACGGTGGTCGCGATCGGCAGCGGCCCGGTGTTCACCGGCCTGCTGAGCTGGGTCCTGCACGGCAAGGCGCCCACCCGCAGGTGGGCGGGCGCGACGGCGGCGGCGATCGCCGGATGTGCGGCCCTGATCGTGGGCGCCGGCCCGGCCGAGGGCGACGCGCGGGCCGCGGGCGGGGAGGTCGCGCTCGGCGTCGGGCTGGCGCTGCTCGGCGGCCTGCTGTACGCCTTCTACGCGGTGACCGCCGCCCGGCACATCGAGGCGGGCCAGAGCTCGAACGCGGTGATGGGCGTGCTGTTCGGCGGCGCGGCGGTGGCGATGGTGCCGGTCCTGCTGTGGACGGGGCCCGGCTGGCTGGCCGAGCCGACGAGCCTGCTGGCCGCGCTCTACCTGGGCCTGGGGACGACGGCGCTGGCCTACTTCCTGTACGGCAGGGGCCTCAGGAGCACCCCGGTGGCCACCGCCGCGACGCTGGCGCTGGCCGAACCGGCGGTGGCGGCGCTGCTCGGCCTGGTCGTGCTGCACGAGACGCTGACGCCGCTGTCCGTGGGCGGACTGTTGCTCCTGGGCGCTAGCCTCGTGGCGGTAGCCGTACCTGAAAGGAAGCAGCCCCTTGCTGAAGCCGGTGTCGGCGGTGGACGCCCTCGTTGACGCACTGCGCAAAAGGGTGCTGTCAGGCGAGATCGAACCGGGCGCGCCCCTGCCCGAGCAGGAGATCTCCGCCCTGTACGGCGTAGCCCGCCCCACGGTCCGCGAGGCGCTCGCCGCGCTGGTCCACGAGGGCATCCTGCGCCGCGAGCGCAACCGCAGCGCGTACGTCCCGGTGATCACGGCCCAGGACCTCGACGACCTCATGCTGGTCCGCCGCCCCCTGGAGGACCTGATGGCGCAGCGGCTGGCCGGCCGCCGGGTCCCCGCGGCGGAGGCCGCGCTGGAGCGTATGGCGAGAAAGGCCGCCGGCCCGTGGTCGGAGCTCGTCGCCGAGCACATGGCCCTGCACGAGGCACTGATCGAGGCGGTCGGCAGCCCGCGCCTCGAACGGCTGTACGCGGTGCTCGCCGCCGAGACGCGGCTGGGCCTGGTCAGGCTGCGTGAGACGTACGAGGACCGCGATCTGCTCGTCGTCGAGCACCACGCGCTGCTCGACGCGATAGCCGCTGGTGACGGCCGTGCCGCCGTGGCCGAGCACCTCAGCCATTCCTGGGGTGCCGCGTAGCCCTTGCGGGATGTGCGTAGTTGTCGCGAGAATCGCGGCCATGCACGGCAACGCGATGCCGGACTCCTACGTGTACGTCACCGAAGAGGGCGTTACGCGACACTACGCTGACGGGAGCGTGGAGGCGCTCGCGTGGGAGGATGTCGTGGAGGTCCGGGTGCGGACCGAGCCCGAGGTGTTGTACATCCTGCTCGATCGGGACGGCGAAGGCTGCGTGGTCCCGCGCAGCGCCACCGATGCCACTTTTCTCGCGCGGTTGCGTTATCTGCCGGATTTTGATCTAGAGCGTCTGCATCTGGCGGCGGAGCGGCCTCTTGATGGGTTTGTGGTCGTTTGGCGGAGTCCTGATCCGCCGTCCGCTTTGCCGGACCTCGAATACGACTAGGGCGTTAAACAGGCAGTAGCACTAGGTTGCCCGGCCGAACGAGGCCGTTGGACCGTTCCCGTCAAGTTGCGGTCGGCGTCCGATTGTGGACATTTGTCGTTATTCCCCAGCCTTGTCTCGATCTTTACGCTAGGGGAGTTGGTCAGCCGCTGAGTTATCTGTGTGATTCGTGGCAACCGATGGGGTTCATGGGACGTCTGTAGATTCACAGTGCCTGAAGCTGCAGGGTGGGGAAGCTATGGGGCTCGGAACGGAAGACGTCGACGTCTTCGTTGTCGGGACGCGAGCTCACCATGTCGCCACCATTTGGACTCGATCCTATTTTCGAGTCTTATTGGGCGGAGATGTGGTGTGCGCGCTGTTAGCCAGCGCCTCCGTTTTGGGGGTCCGGCTATCGTCTGGGGTGTATATCCCCATGGGAGAAATCGCGCTCTGCGCCGGACTCGCGGTTGCCTGGCCGGGGGGCCTGGCGGCGGCGGGCGCGTACCGGCGGAGAGTGCACGGAGAAGGCACCGACGAATTCCGGTCGGTATTCAATGCGGGTATCGGGCTAATGGCTGCGGTCGCGGTAGCCGCGTACGCCACCCAGACCCTCGTGGCGAGAAGCTTCGTGATGGCCACGCTGCCGCTGGCCATTGGGCTGACCCTGCTGTTCAGGCACCGGATGCGCAAGCGCCTGCACCGCCGCCGCATCGCCGGCCAGTACCTGCGGCAGGTGGTCGCGGTCGGGCACCGGGATTCGGTCCTCGACCTGGTGGTCCAGTTCCGCAGGCAACCCCATCACGGCATGCGCATCGTGGGCGCGTGCCTGCCGCCCTCGGCACTCCACGCCGACCTGGACGGCGTCCCGATTCTCGGCACGTTCGGTGACGTGGCCGACGCAGTGGCGCGGGTCCAGGCGGACGCGGTGGCGGTGTTGTCCTGCCCCGAACTGGACGGGACGGCGCTGCGCCGGCTCGCCTGGAGCCTGGAGGCCTCGCGCACCGACCTGTTCGTCGCGCCCGCGCTGCTGGAGGTGGCCGGGCCGCGGATCAGCATCCGGCCGGTCGCCGGGATGCCGCTGCTGCACGTGGAGCACCCCGAGTTCGACGGCGTCAGGCAGCTGATCAAGGGCGTGTTCGACAAGGTGATGGGCGGCGCGGTCCTGATCGGCCTGGCGCTGCCGCTGCTGGTCATGGCGCTGGCGATCCGGCTGACCAGCCAGGGTCCCGCGCTGTTCACCCAGACCCGGGTCGGCAAGGGCGGCCGGGAGTTCAAGGTGTACAAGTTCCGCACCATGGTGATCAACGCCGAGCAGCTCAAGGGCACGCTTCGCGAAGCGAACGACTTCGACCAGGTGCTCTTCAAGATAAGGAACGATCCACGCATCACCCGCGTGGGCGGCCTGCTGCGCCGGTACTCGCTCGACGAGCTCCCGCAGTTGATCAACGTGCTGCGCGGTGAGATGTCGCTCGTCGGTCCACGGCCTCCGCTGCCCGAAGAGGTCGCCAGGTACGGTGCCGACGTCCGCCGGCGCCTGGTCGTCAAGCCGGGGATGACCGGGTTGTGGCAGGTCAGCGGCCGATCCGACCTGTCGTGGGAGGAATCAGTCAGGCTGGACCTTCGTTACGTGGAGAACTGGTCGCTCATCCTCGATCTCCAGATCCTGTGGAAAACCTGCGCCGCGGTCGTGCGCGGAGAAGGGGCGTACTAGCGGTGAAAGCACTTGTGCTCGCCGGAGGGTCGGGCACGCGGCTTCGGCCCATCACCCACACCTCGGCCAAACAACTGGTTCCGGTGGCCAACCAGCCGGTGCTCTTCTACGGCCTGCGGGCGATCGCCGACGCGGGCGTGACGGAGATCGGCCTGGTCGTCGGCGACACCCAGGCCGAGATCGAGGCGGCGGTCGGCGACGGCTCGCGCTTCGGGCTGCAGGTGACCTACCTGCGGCAGGCAGCGCCGCTGGGGCTGGCGCATGCCGTACTGATCGCCAGGGAGTTCCTGGGTGACGACGACTTCGTCATGTACCTCGGCGACAACTTCATCGTCGGCGGCATCACCGGCATCGTGCGGAGCTTCGCCGAGACCCGGGCGGCGGCGCAGATCATGCTGACCACCGTCAGCGACCCGCGCCAGTTCGGCGTCGCCGAACTCGACGAGCACGGCCAGGTGATCGGGCTGGAGGAGAAGCCGGCCCGCCCCAAGAGCGATCTGGCGCTGGTCGGCGTCTACCTGTTCAGCCCCGCCGTGCACGAGGCGGTGGCCGAGCTGAAGCCGTCCTGGCGGGGCGAGCTGGAGATCACCGACGCGATCCAGTGGCTGATCGACAACGGCCATCCGGTCCGCTCGACCACGGTCTCGGGCTACTGGAAGGACACCGGGAACGTCGACGACATGCTGGAGGTCAACCGGCTGGTGCTGGAAACGTTGCCCGGCTCGGTCGAGGGCGAGGTGGACGCGGCCAGCACGCTGATCGGCCGGGTGGTCGTGGAGCCGGGCGCCGTCGTGCGGGGCTCCCGCATCGTGGGCCCGGCCATCGTCGGATCGGGCGCCCGCGTCGTCGACAGCTACGTCGGCCCCTTCACCTCCATCGGCCAGGACTGCGTGATCAGGCAGAGCGAGATCGAGTACTCCATCCTGCTGCCGAGGGCCTCGATCAGCGGCGTCGGCCGCATCGAGGCCTCCCTGATCGGCCACGACGTCGAGGTCACCCCCGCACCCACCACGCCCCGAGCGCACCGCCTGGTGCTGGGCGATCACAGCAAGGTTCAGATCAGCTCATGAAGAAGATCCTGGTCACGGGAGGCGCGGGCTTCATCGGCTCGCACTTCGTCCGCAGCGTGCAGCCGGCGGACGTCACCGTGCTCGACAAGCTCACCTACGCCGGCAACCGCGCCAACCTCGACGGGGTGCCGCACACCTTCGTGCACGGCGACATCTGCGACGCGGAGCTCCTGGCCGAGGTCGTGCCCGGGCACGACCTCGTGGTGAACTTCGCCGCCGAATCGCACGTGGACCGCTCGATCGACGGCGCCGGCGAGTTCGTCCGCACCAACGTGCTCGGCACCCAGGCCCTGATGGCGGCCTGCCTCGACGCGGGCGTGCCCAAGGTCGTCCAGGTCTCCACCGACGAGGTCTACGGCTCGATCGATCTCGGCTCGTGGGACGAGTCGGCGCCCCTCGCGCCGCGCTCGCCGTACGCCGCGGCCAAGGCGGGCGGCGACCTGATCGCCCGCTCGTACGCGATCACCCACGGCCTGCACGTCTCGATCACCAGGTGCGGCAACAACTACGGCCCGCGCCAGTACCCCGAGAAGATCATCCCGCTCTTCCTCACCAACCTCATGCGCAACCGCAAGGTGCCGCTGTACGGCGACGGCGGCAACGTGCGCGACTGGATCCACGTCGAGGACCACTGCGCGGGCATCCGCCTGGTGGCCGAGGTGGGCGAGCCCGGCGAGGTCTACCACATCGCGGGCACCGAGGAACTGTCCAACCTGGAGCTGACCGAACGGCTCCTGGAGGCGTGCGGCAAGGGCTGGGACCTGGTCGAGCAGGTCCGCGACCGTAAGGGCCACGACCGGCGCTACTCCCTCGACGACAGCCGGCTGCGCGCGCTGGGCTACCGGCCGGAGATCGCCTTCGAGCAGGGACTCAAGGAGACGGTCCGCTGGTACGCCGAGCACCGTGACTGGTGGGACCCGTGCGCTGGCTGATCACCGGCGGCCAGGGCCTGCTCGCCACCGACCTGCTGCACCGGGTGGCGCTCACGGGGGAGCCGGTCCTCGCACCCGGCCGGGCCGAACTGGACTTACGCGACCGGCGGGCGGTCCGTGACCTGCTCGCCGGCTACCGCCCCCGAGTCGTGATCAACTGCGCCGCGTGGACCGCGGTCGACGACGCGGAGAGCCGCGAGGCGGAGGCGCTGGAGATCAACGGCCTGGCCGTGCGCACCCTCGCCGAACACTGCGACCGCGTGGGGGCCCGGTTGCTCCAGGTCTCGACCGACTACGTCTTCGACGGCACGCGGCGCGAGCCGTACCCGGAGGATCATCCGCCGGCCCCGCTCAACGTCTACGGCCGGACCAAGCTGGCCGGCGAGCGGGCCGCCCTGGACCTCGGCCACTCGGTGGTCCGCACCGCCTGGCTCTACGGCGCGGGCGGCCCGAACTTCGTCACGACGATGATCCGGCTGGCGGCCGAGCGCGAGACCCTGGACGTGGTCGACGACCAGCGCGGCCAGCCGACCTGGAGCGCCGACCTGGCCGACCTGCTGGTACGGCTGGCCCAGTCGGATCTGCCGCCGGCCGTCTACCACGGCACCAGCGACGGCGAGACGACCTGGCACGGCTTCGCGCAGGAGATCTTCACCCTGCTCGGCGCCGATCCCGACCGGGTCCGGCCGGTGCCGTCGACGGCCTTCCCCCGTCCCGCGCCGCGTCCGGCCAACAGCGTGCTGGCCCACACCAGGGGCCCGCGCATCCGGCACTGGCGCGAGGCGCTGCACGCCGCCTGGCCGGTGCTGACCGGGAGGCGTCAGTGCAGCGTCGTGTAGAACTCCCGGCACTCCTCGAAGGAGGGCAGGAGCCCGCCGGCCCGGGCCTGCTCCAGCGTGGGCGCGGCCGCGTCCTTCTCCGACAGCACCGGGGCCAGCTCCGGCCACTCGATGCCGGCGCTCAGCGGGTGCACCCCGTGCTCGCGTCCCGGGTTGTACGGCTGGGAGCACAGGTACAGCACCGTGGCCTCCTCGCTGAGCGCCATGAACGCGTGCCCGAGCCCTTCGGCGATCAGCACCGCGGCCCGCGTGCGGTCGTCGAGCTCGACCGCCTCCCAGCGGCCGAAGGTGGGCGAGCCCACCCGGACGTCGACCACCACGTCGAGCACCGCGCCGGCCACGCACATCACGTACTTCGCCTGGCTCGGCGGCACGTCGGCGAAGTGGATGCCGCGGATCACGCCCCTGCCGGATACGGAGCAGTTGACCTGCGCGAGCTTGAAGGGGTGAGGCAGGTCGGCGGCGCGGAAGGCTTCGGCGAAGCTGCCGCGTGGATCGGCGTGGACGCGGGGTTCGTACACCCAGGCGCCGTCGATGCTGAGGGGCCGCATGATCCGAAGAGTAGCTGTAACGACCGTCGCTGTTACCCCGAATAATCCCCGTGTTTGGAGCGCCTAGATGAGTGTTTGCCGGTTATGCGGGTCGGCTGAGCTGGCCGAGGTCGTGGACCTCGGGGCGACGCCTCCGTGCGAGCTGTTCCTGACCGCGGAGCAGCTCGACCTGCCGGAGCCGACCTACCCGCTGCACCTGCGGGTCTGCACGTCGTGCTGGCTGGCGCAGATCCCGCCGTTGATCACGCCGGAGGAGACCTTCACCGAGTACGCCTACTTCTCCTCCTTCTCCTCCTCCTGGGTCGAGCACGCCAGGACCTTCGTGGACGGCCTGAAGCTGGGGCAGGACGCCTTCGTGGTGGAGGTCGCCAGCAACGACGGCTACCTGCTGCAGCACGTGGTGGCCCGCGGGGTGCGCTGCCTGGGCATCGAGCCCTCGGCGAACGTGGGCCAGGCGGCGCGGGACAAGGGGGTGCCGACGCTCACCGAGTTCCTCACCCCCGAGCTCGGCGCCCGGGTGCGCGCGGAGAACGGGCCGGCCGACGTCGTGATCGCCAACAACGTCTACGCGCACATCCCCGACGTGCTCGGCTTCACCCGGGGGCTGCGCGCGCTGGTCGCCGAGGACGGGCTGGTCTCCATCGAGGTGCAGCACCTGCTCACGCTCATGGAGCTGAACCAGTACGACACCATCTACCACGAGCACTTCCAGTACTACACCGTCGCCTCCGCGCAGCGGGCGCTGGCCGAGGGCGGGCTGACGCTCGTGGACGTCGAGTTGCTGCCCACTCACGGCGGTTCCATCCGGTTGCTCGCCAAGCCGTACGGCACGCCCTCCGAACGGGTGCTGGACGTGATCGCCCGGGAGAAGGCCGCCGGACTGCTGGAGATCTCCGGCTACGCCGACTTCGCGGCCCGTGTCGCGAAGGTCCGGCGCGACCTGCTGCGCTTCCTCATCGACGCGGCCGACGAGGGCAGGACGGTGGTCGGCTACGGCGCGCCGGGCAAGGGCAACACCCTGCTCAACCACTGCGGCATCCGGCCCGACCTGCTGGCCTACACCGTGGACCGCAACCCCTACAAGCACGGCCGGTTCACCCCCGGCACCCGGATCCCGATCCTGCCGCCCGAGCGCATCGCCGAGGATCGCCCCGACTACGTGCTCGTCCTGCCGTGGAACCTGCGTGAGGAGCTGTCCGAGCAGCTCTCGTACGTGCACGAGTGGGGCGGCCGGCTGGTCTTCCCGATCCCGCGGCTGGAGGTCGTGTGAAAGTCGTCCTGTTCTGCGGGGGACGCGGCTCGCGGATGCGGAGCGGCCCGACCGATCTGCCCAAGCCGATGCAGCTCGTCGGCCCCAGGCCGCTGATCTGGCACGTCATGCGCTACTACGCCTACCACGGGCACAAGGAGTTCATCCTCTGCCTGGGCTACGGGGCCGAGTACATCAAGGACTTCTTCCTCTCCTACCAGGAGACGGTCTCCAACGACTTCCGCCTGACCGGCGGCCGGATCGAGCTGCTGTCGGCGGACATCTCCGACTGGCAGATCACCTTCATCCACACCGGCACCGACTCGCCGATCGGCGAGCGGCTCCGCCGGGTGCGCGAGCATCTCGACGGCGAGGAGATGTTCCTGGCCAACTACGCCGACGTACTCACCGACGCGCCGCTCAACGACATGATCGCGCGCTTCGCCGCCTCGGAGCTGGGCGCGTCGATGATGGTCGTGCCGCCGCCCGGCACGTTCCACTGCGTGGAGCTCGGGGAGAACGGCATGGTCGGCGGGATCACCCCGGTCACCGAGATGCCGCTGTGGATCAACGGCGGCTACTTCGTCCTGCGCCGGGAGGTCTTCGACCACATCCCCCCCGGCGGGGACCTGGTGGCCGACGGGTGCGCGGCCCTGGCCAAGCGGGGCCGGCTGCTGGGCTATCCCTACCGCGGGTTCTGGCGGCCGACCGACACCGTGAAGGAACGCGTGCAACTGGACGAGGAGTACTCGCGAGGGGATCGTCCGTGGGCGCTGTGGGAAGGAGCGCCGGTTGCCGCGGCTGCTTGCTGAGCACTGCAGGGAGATCCTGCTCCTGGGCGCGCACTGTGACGACATCGCGATCGGGGCGGGCGGCGCGCTGCTCGACCTGTGCCGGGCCCGGCCGGGGCTGCGGGTGAGCGCCTTCGTGCTGTCCGGCGCGGGCACCGAACGCGAGACCGAGGAGCGGGCGGCGCTGGCCGCCTTCTGCCCCAAGGCCGAGCTGGAGGTGACCGTGCTCGACGTGCCCGACGGGCGGTTGCCGCAGCACTGGGACCGTGCCAAGGACGCGTTGCACGAGCTGCGGGGCCGCTGCGCGCCGGATCTGATCTTCGCGCCGGCCGCGCACGACGCCCATCAGGACCACCGCGAGCTGGCTCGGCTGACGCCGACCGTCTTCCGCGGCGGGCTCATCCTCGGCTACGAGATCCTCAAGTGGGAGTCCGACCTGGCCCAGCCGACCGCCTTCTGGCCGTTGCCCGAGCAAGTGCTCCAGGAGAAGATCGAGCTGCTGCACCGGCACTACCCCTCCCAGCTGAGCCGGGACTGGTTCGATCGGGAGAGCTTCGCCGGGCTCGCCCGGGTGCGGGGGGTGCAGTGCCGGAGCCGCTACGCCGAGGGCTTCCACGTCGACAAACTGGTGATCGGTGGAGCCGCCCTGTGAGGTCAGAGCCGGAGATCCGCCCACGAGCCCGCGGCCAGGTCGCGGGCGCTGAGGCCGCGTGGCGGGAACGGCCAGGCGATGCCCAGATCGGGGTCGTCGAAGCGGACCGAGAGGTCTTCGGCCGGGTCGTGCTCGCGGTCGATGCGGTAGCAGACGTCGGCCAGCTCCGTCAGCACCTGGAAGCCGTGCAGGAAGCCGCGCGGGACGTAGAGGCAGGCGAGGTTGTGGTCGTCGAGGCGGAAACTCTGGTGCCTGCCGAAGGTGGGCGAGCCGGGCCGGGCGTCCACGACGACGTCGAGGATGGCGCCGCGCGCGCACCGGACCAGCTTGGCCTCGCCCTTGCCGGACCGGCCGTGCAGCCCGCGCAGGATGCCGTGACTCGACCTCGACTGGGAGTCCTGGACGAAGGCCCAAGGGTCGAGACCCGCCTCTTCGGCCACTGCTGCGTCGAATGTCCGGCTGAAGAATCCCCTGTCGTCGCGGTGCGGCGTAGGAACAAACAGCATCAGACCCTCAAACTCGGTCTTTTCTGCACGCATGGGGCCATCTTGGCCTACCGATTCCGCTAACTGAAGGAGAAGCTTGTGCGCGTTCTCTTAACTGGATATCAGGGGTATCTCGGAACGGTTATGGCGCCATTCCTGACTGCCGCCGGTCATGAAGTGGTGGGCCTCGATTCAGGGCTGTTCGCCGACTGCGTTCTGGGCCCCATTCCCGACGACCCCGAGGGTTTCTCCGTAGACCTGCGAGACGCCGGGCCTGAGCACGTCGCCGGCTTCGACGCGGTGATCCATCTGGGCGCCCTGTCGAACGACCCGCTGGGCGCGCTCGCACCCGACCTGACGTACGACATCAACCACCACGCCTCGGTACGGCTGGCCCGGCTGGCCAGGGAGGCCGGCGTGCGCCGCTACCTGTATGCCTCCACCTGCTCGGTCTACGGCGCCTCCGGCGGAGACGACCTCGTGGGGGAGGACGCGCCGCTGCGGCCGGTCACCCCGTACGCCGAGTCCAAGGTCCGGGTCGAGGACGACCTGGCCGAACTCGCCGACGCCGACTTCTCCCCGGTCTACCTGCGCAACGCCACCGCCTTCGGGTTCTCGCCGCGGCTCCGGGCCGACATCGTGCTGAACAACCTGGTCGGCCACGCCGTCCTGACCGGCACGGTGAAGGTGCTCTCCGACGGCACCCCCTGGCGGCCGCTCGTGCACGCCCAGGACATCGCGCGGGCCTTCGTGCTCGCCCTGGAGGCGCCCCGCGAAGCCGTACACAACCGGGCCTTCAACGTGGGCACCGAGCAGAACAACGTGACCGTGGCGGAGATCGCGGCCGAGGTCGTGGAGGCCGTGCCCGGCGCCGACCTGCTGGTCACCGGCGAGACCGGCAGCGACCCGCGCTCCTACCGGGTGGACTTCTCCCGCATCCGTACGGCGATGCCGGAGTTCGAGGCGGCGTGGTCGGTCAAGGCCGGAGCGCGCGAGCTCGCCGACGCCTACCGCGAGCACGGCCTGACCCAGGAGGCCTTCGACGGGCGTTTCACCCGGCTGGCCAGACTCGCCGCCCGCCGCGCCGCGGGCACGATCGACGAGAGTCTCAGACCATGAAAGCGCTGGTCGAGCGGCTCCACCCGATCTGCAGGAGCATGACGGGCGACGGCGTGCGGCGGACGCTGGAGATCATCAACGAGCGCATCCCGCTGCAGGTCCACGAGGTGCCCACCGGAACCCGGGTGCTGGACTGGGTGGTGCCGCAGGAGTGGAACATCGGCGACGCCTACGTCAAGGACGCCGCCGGCCGGCGGGTGATCGACTTCGGGCGTTCACCCCTGCACGTCATGGGCTACAGCGTGCCGGTGTCCGGCACCATGAGCCTGGACGAGCTCCGCCCGCACCTGCACAGCCTGCCCGACCAGCCGGACCTGGTCCCCTACCGCACCGGCTACTTCCGGCAGGACTGGGGCTTCTGCCTCAGCGACAACGAGCTGCGGGCGTTGCCCTCGGGCGACTACGAGGTCCGCATCGACTCGACGCTCACCGACGGCCACCTCACCTACGCCGAGCACGTGGTGCCCGGCACCAGCGACGACGAGGTGCTGATCTTCTGCCACACCTGCCATCCGGCCCTGGCCAACGAGACCCTCTCGGGCATCGCGGTGGCGACCGAACTGGCCCGGCGGCTCGCCCGCCGGGCCATGCCCCGGCTCACCTTCCGTTTCGTCTTCGCGCCCGCCGCGATCGGCTCGATCACCTGGCTGGCCATGAACCGGGAGCGGGTGGCGCGGGTCAAGCACGGCCTCGTCCTGGCGTGCGCGGGCGACCCCGGACGGCTCACCTACAAGCGCAGCCGCAGAGGCGACGCGGTGATCGACCGGGCGCTGGCGCTCGTGCTCGCCTCCAGAGAGCACGAGCTGCGCGACTTCCTCCCGCTCGGCTACGACGAGCGGCAGTTCTGCTCGCCCGGCTTCAACCTGCCGGTCGGGCTCCTGACCAGGACGCCCAACGGGGAGTTCCCCGAGTACCACACCTCCGCCGACAACCCGGATCTGGTGACCGAGGACGCGCTGCGCGACACGCTCGCCGTCCTGGAGGAGACCGCCCAGGTCCTGGAGGAGAACACCACCTATCTCAACCTCGAACCGTACGGCGAGCCCTGGCTGGGGCCTCGGGGCCTGTACGGCGTTCCAGGCGTCGATCACCTGGCGCTGCTGTGGGTGCTGAACCTGTCCGACGGACAGCACAGCCTCCTGGACATCGCCGAGCGGACGGGGATGCCCTTCCCCGCGCTGTCCGCCGCGGCGCGCGCGTTGTCGACCGCTGGACTCCTGAAGGAGGAAGGGAACGATGCTCAAGGTGGGGGACCAGGTTGAGGTGCTGAGCGCCGGGGAGATCCTCGCCACGCTGGACGAGCGTGGCGAGCTCGACGGCCTGCCGTTCATGCCGGAGATGCTGCGGTACTGCGGCCGGCGCATGACGGTCTTCAAGGTGGCGCACAAGCTGTGCGACACGATCGAGTACACCGGCATCCGGCGCATGCGGGACGCCGTCCACCTCGCGGAGTCCAGGTGCGACGGCTCCGCGCACGGCGGCTGCCAGGCCGCCTGCCTGATCTACTGGAAGACCGCCTGGCTCAGGCCCGTGTCCGCCGAAGGCCGGCCGGCCGCCGCCGGCCCGGTCGACGTCACGCTCCTGGAGCGGGCGACCACCAAGGAGCCCGACGAGGACGGCGCGACACGCTACTCCTGCCAGGCCACCGAGATGTTGCGGGCCGCGCCAGAGCGGCTGCCGCTCAAGGACGTGCGCCAGTTCTGGTGGGACTACCGGACGGGCAACACCGGCGCCGCCGACACCCTGCGCGGCTTCGTCACCGCGCTGATCGGCCGGGTCCGGGCCAGGCTCGGCCTCGGCGAAGCCCGCGTGATCAAGGGCAGGGCCGGCACCCGCACGCCCGTTGCCAACCTCGACCTCGAAACGGGAGAGTTGGTGCGCGTCAGATCGATGGACGAGATCGCCGAAACGCTGGACGCGGGGCTGCGGAACCGAGGCATGGCGTTCGCCGACGACCTGACCGAGTTCTGCGGGAAGACCGGCCGGATCAGCGGGCGGATCGACCGGCTGATCGAGGAGAGCAGCGGGCGCATGATCGAGATGAAGACGCCGAGCCTCGTCATCGACGGTTTCGTCTGCCCCGGCCGCAGGAGCTTCAACTGCCCTCGCGGCCACCTCGCCTACTGGCGGGAGATCTGGCTGGAGAGGGTGCCGACCGATGAGGGCTAGGGAGCAGCATGGTGGAGACTGAGGCTTCGGAGCGCGCCGGTTCGGCGGGCAAAGGGTTACGTTGGGGCCTGGTCGCCCGGGTGGCGAGCAGGCTCGCCTCCTTCGGGATGGGGTTGGTGCTGGCCAGGCTGCTGGCCCCGGAGGACTTCGGCGTCTTCGCCGTCGCCCTGGCCGCGCAGCAACTCCTGTGGCACATCAACGACGCGGGCATCGTCTCGGCCATCGTGCAGTGGCGCGGCAAGCTCGAAGAGGTCCTGCCGACGGCGACCACCATGGTGCTCACCTTCAGCGTGCTGGTCTACGCGGTCTTCTGGTTCCTCGCTCCCGCCTTCGCCGGTTTCGCGGGCAACGAGCACGCCGCCACCATGGTCCGGACCATGGCCTTGCTGATCGTGATCGACGGCTTCATCGGCGTACGCAGCGCCGTCCTGCTGCGCCGCTTCCAGCAGGGCAAGGTCGCCATCGCGACCATGGTGGGCGTGGCGGTGCAGGTGCCGGTCGCGATCGGCTTCGCCCTGGCCGGCGCCGGGCCCTTCAGCTTCGCCTTCGGCGCGCTGGCCTCGACCGCGGTCGGCGGCGTGCTCATGATCATCTGGGCCGGTGAGCCGATCAGGTTCGGCCTGCGCCGCGACGTCGCGACGCGCCTGCTCCGCTTCGGCCTGCCGCTGGCGCTCGGGCTCGGCGTGGAGGCGTTGCTGCTGAACGCCGACTCCATCATCGTCGGCAAGCTCTTCGGCGCCACGACGCTCGGCTTCTACCTGCTGGCCATGAACGTCTCCAACTGGGTCCCGGGGCTGATCGGCGAGGCGCTGCGCCATGTCACCCTCCCCGGTTTCGCCCGGGTCGCCGACGAGCGGCCCGACGACCTGTCCGCCAAGGTGCAGCAGATCATCCCGATGCTGCTGATCGTGCTGACCCCGATCGCGGTGCTGGTCGCCGTGCTGGCCCCGGTGCTGGTGCCCTTCCTCTACGGCGACCGGTGGCTGCCCTCCGCCGCCGCGCTCTCCTTCCTGATGGGCCTGATGGCGGTGCGGATGTTCATGAACACCTGCTCCGACGTGCTCACCTCGATCGGCGCGGTGGGCTCGATCGCCCTGGTGAAGGTCGTCTGGGCGGTGGCGCTCATCCCGGCGTTGTGGTTCGGCGCGCAGTGGGGCGGCATCCAGGGCGTCGCCGTCGCCCACGCGGTGGTGGGTCTCCTGGTCACGCTGCCCGTGACCGGGGTGCTCCTGCACCGCCAGGGCATCGAGCTGGCCCCGATCGGCCCGGCCGTCGTGCGCCCGCTGCTCGGCGGGGTGGTGGCCGGTCTGGTCGCGTGGCTGGTGGCCGAGGCCACCGCGGGCGCCTTCTCCTTCGTACGGCTGGCCGCGGCCGGCACGGCCGGACTGGTCGTCTACGTGCTGGTCGGCATCTCCCCGGCCCGGCTCAGGGAGATGCGCGGCCTGGTCGCGAGCTGATTCACCGCTCCCCGCGGGCCAGCAGCACGTGCGCCACGTTCTTCAGCATCGGCACCGCGTTGCGCCGCAGCCAGGGCCGCATCGCCGCGTAGGCGCGGGCCCGCTGGCCGCGGGTGAGCGGCGCGTTGCCGATGGCACGCAGCAGGCACCGGCCCTCCTCCACGTTGGGCAGGAACCAGCGCAGGTTCTCCTCGGGCGCCTCGCGCTTGCGGAAGGCGCGGGAGCGGTTGGCCCGGCTGACGCTGCCCGGGTGGTTGCGGTGCCACAGCAGCGGCTCGTTGACCGCGATCAGCGGGCCGAGCAGGGCCAGGTCGGCGATCAGGACGCGGTCGCAGGCGACGATCGGCGCGAGCGGCAGCGCGCGTTCCAGGACGCTGCGCCGCATCAGGCCGTAGAAGTGCAGGGTCTCGTCGTAGTGGGAGAGCTTGGCGTGCAGCCGCCGGACGGGGTCAGGGTCGTCGGTCGGCGCGGTGTTCAGCCAGATCGACAACGTCTGCCCGTCCTGGTCGACCTCCTCGGCCCCGGAGAAGGCCATGGCGGCCTCGGGGTGCTTGCGCAGCGCGTCGGCGAGCAGGACCAGGCGGTCGGCGCGGTAGCGGTCGTCGGAGGTGACCCAGGCGAAGAACTCGCCGCGCGTCTCGTGGATGATCTGGTTGTGGGTGGCGGTGACGCCGATGTTGCGCTCCCGCCGCAGGTAGCGCACGCGCGGGTCGTTCCTGGCGCGTTCCCGGCAGATCTCCTCCGTGCCGTCGGTGGAGGCATTGTCCGCGATGACCAGCTCGAAGTCGCCCTCCTGGGCGAGGATCGAGTCGAGTGACGAGCTCAGGTAGGGCTCCCCGTTGTAGACGCAGAGCCCCAAGCCGATCTCCGGCTCCGCCAGGCCGGTTAACGAAGGAGTTTCCTGGGTCATTGCCGCCCTCCGGAGGTCACTGGATATCGCTGCACTCGCGTGCAGAATATCCTCAGCCGCCACATTCGCAGGGATTTCGCGCGGGGTGGACGCGTTGGCCGGAGAACCGTAACGTTGTTGGGCAATCGTTCGATAGAGATCAGTACCCGCTTCAAAGGTATATGCACCAATCGGGGGCGAGAGGGTAAGTATGGGCTTCTGGGGCACTGTTTTCGGTCTCTTACGGAGGAAATTAGTAGGTCCGCCCGTTTTCGTGCTGGCCCTGGCCCTGGCAGCGGGAGGCTTCTTCCTGGTACCCGCTCGCTACGCCGCCAGCGCATCCATGATCCTCGTCGCCCCGCCCTCCGGTGGAACGCTCTCGTTCGACCCCACCAAGCCCGTAGGACTGACCAACCCGCTGCTGCAGTACAACGACAGCATGCGGACGGTGTCCAGCATCCTCATCCTCACCCTCAACAGCCCCGCCGTGCAGCGTGAGCTCGGCATCGTCGAGAACGGGCCGGTCAAGCTCACCGTCGACGACGGCCGCTCCAACGCCGACCTGATGGGCATGACCAACTCCGGCCCCTTCGTGCACCTGGCCGCCGAGGCGCCCTCCGGGGCGGTCGTGCAGGACACGATCAGCCGGGCCGAGAAGCGCATCCGCTCCGAACTGCTCAGGCAGCAGAAGGTCCTCGGCGCTCCGCAGGGCACCTACATCGCGATCAACAGCGTGACCGTCCTGCCGCCCAAGCCGGTGTGGACCAACACGATCACTGCCGTCCTCGGCGGTTTCTTGCTCGGCATGGCCGGCGGGCTGGGTGTCGCCTACTTCGTGATCGCACGGCGCCGGCCGGGTACCCCGGAAGCGGCGCTCGTCGCGCCGGCCGAGCCGGTCATCGCTGAGCCGGTCACCGTTCCCGCGCCCAGGATGAGCCCCGCGAAGAAGGACGCGGCGGTGCTCAAGAGCGCCGAGGAGGCTTCCGAGGCCAAGTCCAACGGCAAGGTCCTGGTGCTGACCGAGGAGAAGAAGCCGGACGCGGACGAGAAGCCGGATCGGTCCGGCACGGCCCAGGTGCCCGACGCCGAGCTCACGATGCCGCTGCCCGCCGTACGCCTGGACGAGCCCGAAGAGGGTGAGTGACCAGTGGACTTCTGGGGGGCCGTCGGCGTCGTCGTCCGGCGCTGGTACGTCGCCCTGCCCGCCCTGCTGCTGACCCTCGGCGGGGCCTTCGGCGTCTACCAGGGCATCCCGCCGCAGTACCGCTCGACCGCCGTGCTCTCGTTGACCGTGCCCACCAGCGGCCCCTCCACCCTGGGCGACCCCAGGGACCGGATCATGGAGGTCAACCCGCTGCTCAACTTCGGCACCGGCCTGAACATGACCGCGGAGGTGCTCGTCCAGGTCCTGGGCTCGGAGAACATGATGGCCAAGCTGGGCGCCCCCGCGCACAGTGACACCACCTACGCGGTCAACAACGGCCACCCCAACCCCGAACTGCTCTTCAGCGAGCCGTTCGTGCTCATCGAGGGCACGAGCACCGATCCGGCGACGGCGACCGCGGTGGTCAAGCGGGTCGCCCAGCAGGCGAAGATCGAGCTGGACCGGCGGCAGGTGCAGCTCAAGGCGCCGCCCACCACGTTCATCGTGCTCACCGAGATCCTGGAGCCGACCGAGGCCGTGGCCCTGCGCAACGACAAGCTCCGGTTCGCGGCGGCGGTGCTGCTGCTGGGCCTGCTGGCGGCGCTGGCCGGTTCCTTCATCACCGAGAGCGGGCTGGCCCGGCTGCACCGCCGGAAGGTGGAACGTGCCGCGGATGCGGCGGAAACCCCGGTCAGGGAGCCGGTACTCCGGTGACCGCGACGGCTCTCGCGCCCCTCAGGCCCAGGACCGACGGCGCCACCTTCTCTGCGCTCTTCGTCGTCATCCTGATGGTCGTGCCCGCCCGGCTGATCCTGCGCGGTCTTCCGTTCGCGCTCACCCCGGCCGAGGCGGTCGGCCTGTTCGCCTTCGTGTGGTGGCTCTGCGCGCACCTCACGCTCTCCCTCGGCGCGGCCAAGGGCGGCAACCCGGTCCGCACCGCCATCTACCTCTACGCCGTCGCCTACCTGGCCAGCTACGCCCAGGCGGCCATCTCCTACCTCGAACCGCGCGAGCTGGAGCTGGCCGACCACATCGGGATCATCGCCATCGCGATGATCGGCATCGCGTTGCTGGCCTGCGACGGCGTGCGCGGCACCGAACGCATCGACCTGGTGCTCAAGACCGTCGTCGTCTGCGGCGCGATCATCTCCGTGATCGCGGTGATCCAGTACGTCTTCACCTACGACATCACCGCCGACATCCCCATCCCGGGCACCCGGATCAGGGGCGAGGCCCCCGCGATCATGGAACGCAACGGGCTCAACCGGGTGGCGGCCACCACGAGCCACCCCATCGAGTTCGGGGTCGTCTGCTCCATGATCCTGCCCATCGCGCTGCACTACGCCTTCGCCGCCGGGCAACTGGGCCGGCCGGCGGTCCGCTGGTGGCTCTGCGTGGGGCTGATCGCCGTGGGCCTGGTCTTCTCCGCCTCCCGTTCGCCGGTGCTGGGCCTGGCCGCGGCCGGGCTCATCCTGCTGGGCGGCTGGCCGCACCGGCGGCGGGTGCGGGCGGTGCTCACGCTGCTGCTCTTCCTGGTGGTGGTACGGATCACCGTGCCCGGCCTGCTCGGGGCGATCACCGGGCTCTTCGGCAACATCGGCGGCGACGAGAGCGTCCGCTACCGCACCTCCGACTACGGCATCGCGCTGGAGGCGATCAGCCGGCACCCGTGGCTCGGGCAGGGCCACGGCACCTGGTACCCGCCCTACGACATCGTCTTCGACAACCAGTACCTGCTGACCGCGGTGGAAGGCGGCATCATCGGGGTCCTCACCCTGGTCGGCCTGTTCGTCGCGGCCATCTGGGCCTCGCTCCGCTCGCGCTGGGCGGCCACCGACCCGACGACGCGCGATCTCGGCCTGAGCTTGGCCGCCGCGCTCACCGTCCCGCTGGTCGGCTGCGCCACCTTCGACCTGAACGCCTTCGAGACCACCAGCGGCATCGCCTTCCTCTTCGTCGGCCTGTCAGGGGCGCTGCTGCGCGCCACCACCACCACCACCACGCGCGAGGCTTCGGCATGATCCGGCCGCCGAGCGTCCGCGTGGGCGCCGTCGAGGTGATGGCGATCGGGGAGGCCGAGGTGGCCGACCACGTGGCCGCCGCCCGGCGCGCGGGCCTGGGCGGCTCCATCGTCACCGCCAACGTGGACATCATCCGCAAGGCCACCCGCGACCCCGGCCTGGCGCGGCTGGTCGCCGAGGCCGAGCTGGTGGTCGCCGACGGCATGCCGGTGGTGTGGGCGGCCCGCCTGCAACGGCTGGCCGTGCCCGCGCGCGTCACGGGCTCCTCGCTGGTCTTCACGTTGAGCGAGCGGGCCGCGGCGGAGGGCTGGTCGGTCTACCTGGTGGGCGGCGACCCCGGCGTCGCCGCCGAGGCCGGGCGGGTCCTCGCCGAGCGGTATCCGGGCCTGCGGGTGGCCGGTGACCACTGCCCGCCGTACGGCTTCGAACAGAGCCCCGAAGGGCTGGCCGAGGTCGTGGGCAAGGTCGCCGCGGCCGAACCCGACCTGGTCCTGGTCGGGCTGGGCTTCCCGAAGCAGGAACTGACCATCGCCGCGATCCGGGCCCGGCTGCCCCGCGCGTGGTACCTCGGCTGCGGCGCGGGCATCCCGATGGCCGCCGGGCAGTTCCGCCGCGCGCCCGAGCGGCTCCAGCGGCTGGGCGGGGAGTGGCTCTACCGCCTGTGGCTCGAACCCCGCCGGCTGGCGCGGCGGTACCTGCGGGAGGACACGCCCTTCGCGCTCAGGATGCTGGCCGTCGCCGTCTGGCGGCGCCTGACCTCGTGAGGATGGATGTCGGCTGATGACCCTTGCCGTTGTGATCGTCTCCTACGCGAGTGCCGCGATCATCGAGGACTGCCTGCGTTCGCTGGGACCGGGGCTGGAGGGCGCCGGGCCCACCCGGATCATCGTGGTGGACAACGCCTCGCCCGATGACACCGCGGCCCGCGTGCGGGCCTTCGGGCAGGGCGTCGAGCTGATCGAGACCGGGCGCAACGGCGGCTTCGCCTTCGGGGTGAACGCCGGGATCGAGGCGGCTCGCGGCTGCGACGTCCTGGTGCTCAACGCCGACATCCGGCTCAAGCCCGGCGCCGCCGCCCGGCTGCTGGAGACGCTGCGCCTCCCGGGCACCGGCATCGCCGTACCCCGGCTGCTGGACGAGGCCGGCGGGCTGCAGCTCTCGCTGCGCCGGAGGCCGACCGTGCTCAGGGCCATGGGCGAGGCGATGCTCGGCGGCTTCCGCGCCGGACGGATCGCGCCGCTGGGCGAGCTCGTCGCCGACCCGCGGGACTACCGGCGGGCTCGCCGGGTCGACTGGGCGACCGGCGCGGCCTGGCTGATCTCCGCGGCGTGCATCGAGGCCACCGGACCGCTCGACGAACGGTACTTCCTCTACTCCGAGGAGACCGAGTACATGCTGCGGGCCGGGCGGCACGGCTTCGCCGTCCGCTACGAGCCCGAGGCCGTCGCCGTCCACCTCGGCGGGGACCAGGTCGCCTCCGGGTGGTTGTGGGCGCTGGCCGCCGCCAACCGCGTGCGCCTGCACAGGGAGCTGTACGGCAGGCCGCGCGGCGCCCTGATGCGCCTGGCGGTCACCCTGAACGAGGCCAGCCGCGCGCCGGTCAGAAGCAGGCACCGGGCGGCCCTGCGCGAGCTGCTCACCATGGCCGCCTGGCCGGCCCCGCCCGGCGAGGCGCCCCCGCCCTCCGGCTACGTCTGCTTCTCCGCGCAGGACTGGTGGTACCACAACCGGGCGCACTCCGACTTCCAGCTCATGCGCCACATGGCCGCCCACCGGCGGGTCCTGGTCGTCAACAGCATCGGCATGCGCCTGCCGACCCCGGGCAAGACCAGCAACCCGGTGCGGCGCATCGTGCGCAAGCTCAGGAGCGTGGCCAAGTTCGTCCGCCGCCCCGCGCCCGGGTTCTACGTGATGTCCCCCCTGCCCCTCCCGCTGTACGGCTCGCCGCTGGGCCGGCGCGTCAACGGCCTGCTGGTCCGGCTCCAGGTGGGCGCGGTCTGCCGGGCCCTCGGCCTGCGCAAGCCGGTGATCATGGTCACCCTGCCGACCGCCTGGGACGTGGTCCGGCCGATGAAGCGGCACTCCCTGGTGTTCAACCGCTCCGACCGGCACTCGGCCTTCCCCGAGGGCGGCGAGATCATCGCCGCCATGGAGCAGGAACTGCTGCGCAACGCCGACTCCGTCGTCTACGTCAGCCGCACCCTGATGGCCGAGGACCGGCCTCTGGCGGCCGACCGCGCGCACTTCCTCGACCACGGCGTCGACCTGGACCACTTCCAGCGCGGCCCGATCCCGCCCGAACTGGCGGCGATACCCTCGCCCCGGGTCGGCTTCTTCGGCGCGCTGGACGACTTCGTCGTCGACTTCGACCTGCTCGACCGGCTCGCGAGCGACCTGCCCGAGGTGTCGCTCGTGCTGGTCGGCGACGCCAACGGCCCGATCGAGCGGCTGACCCGGCACCGGAACGTGCACTGGCTCGGCTTCAAGCCCTACGAGCTGATCCCGGCCTACGGGTCCGGCTTCGACGTCGCGATCATGCCCTGGCTCGACAACGACTGGATCAGGCACGCCAACCCGATCAAGCTCAAGGAGTACCTGGCGCTGGGGCTCCCGGTGGTCAGCACGGAGTTCGGCGAGCTGGCGGGCTACATGGACCGCGTCCGGGTGGCCGCCACGCCCGAGCTGTTCGCCAAGGCCGTCCGGGTCTCGCTCGCCGAAGGCGCACCGGTCCCGCCCGCAACGCTGCGCGAATCGGTCATGGCGCACGACTGGTCCGTGCGCGCCGCCGAACTGCGCCGCATCGCCGAGAGGCGGAGCGGGTGAGGGCACTCACCGCTCTGCTGGCCACCGGGCTCGCCCTGGCGGGCTGCGCCGCCCCGGAGACGAAGGGCCGGGCCGCCGCGCTGCCTCCGGCGGCGGTCGAACCCGAGGCGGTGCCCTGGGAAGGCGGGCCGGCCTACTACGCGCGCTTCCCCCAAGCGGCCAAGGCCGGCTGGACCGACCCCCGCTTCTTCCCGGTGGGGTTGTGGTTCGCGGCGGTGCGCTCGCGCGACGACGTGGAGCAAGATCGCGGCGCGGGCATCACGACCTACTTCGAGCTGACCGCCGACAGCGACATCCGGCTGGTCCGCGGCGCCGGGCTGTCGGCCCTGACCAGCCGGCCCTTCCCCGGCCACGGGTCGGAGACGGTGGGCTGGCTGCTGGCCGGCGAGGCCGACATGTGGGGCGGACCGGGCAAGGGCCGGTGGACCGGCGTGACCGGCTTCGACGGCGCGGCGTGCACGCCGAAGAAGAGCCTGTGCGGCTACACCGCGCTGGCGACGCTCAAGAGCCGGCTGCCCCGGGGCGACGGGCGGATGTTCTACGCCACCTACGGCAAGGGCGTCATGTACTGGCAGGCCAACGAACTGGCCGCGGCCTTCGTCAACGACTACACCGACGCCGTCTCCACCAGCCTGTACTGGTACACCGACCCGGCCGCCTGCGACGAGGGCGAACGCTTCATGCACCTGCTGGCCAGCCAGTGCCGGCTGGCCGCCAACTACGGCGGCGTCATCGACCGGCAGCGCCTGCTGGACGCCAGGGACGGGCGGCTGCAGCCGATCTACGCCTTCGTGGAGCTGGGCCGGCCCCGGCCGGGCGACAGCAAGGCGATCACGCCGGCGCAGGTGGCGGGTGCGGTCATGAGCTCCCTCATCCACGGCGCCCGGGGCGTGATCTACCTGGCGCACAGCGCCGAGCCCGCCTGCCGTACCACCAACCTGCTCCGGGAGCGCTGCGGCGCGGCCATGCGCAAGGCGGTCACCGACCTCAACGGCCGGCTGGCCCGGCTCGCCCCGGTCCTGAACAGCCAGTCGCTCACCTACGGCTACTCGGCCGGGCTGGACACGATGCTGAAGCGCCACGAGGGCTTCTATTACCTCTTCGCGATGCCCAAGCGAGGTGGAAACATGGGAGCCCACAGCATGACGGTGCCGGTCGGCCTGAGCCAGGCCGGTGAAGTGGAGGTCCTCTTCGAAGGACGCAGGCTGCCCGTGGACGCCGAAGGCAGGTTCACCGACACCTTCGCCGCCGAGCATAGCTACCACATCTACCGGATCCCGTTGGGAGAGGCACGCCCGTGAGGAAGAGACACGTCCTGGCCCTGATGGTGGCCACCGCCGTGGTCACGGCTGCCGCGGTGTTGTTCGTGGTCAACGCGGGCGCCGCCCCCCGGGGTTCGGCGAACGGCGGCTCGGTCGCCACGCTGAAGCTGCCGCGCGTGCCGTGGGAGGGCGGGCCTGCCTACTACAAGCGGTTCAAGGTGGCCGCCGAGCGCGGCTGGACCGACCCCGGCTTCTTCCCGATCGGCGTCTGGTACGAGTCGGTCCTGTCCGAGCAGGACGTCGCGACCGACAAGGCAGCCGGGCTCAACCTGTACGTGGAGCTCACCGACGACAGCGATCTGAGCCTGATCAGGAAGCACGGCATGTCGGCCATGACCAGCAAGCCGCTCGCCGGCGCGGGCGCCGAGACGGTGGGCTGGATCATCGCCGACGAGGCGGACATGTTCCCCCGGCCCGGCAACGCCAAGTGGGACGGCCGGCTGGCCGGCGACGGCGACCCGTGCATCCCGGCCAAGGGCGAGGGCTGCGGCTTCACCGCGATGAAGACCCTCAAGAGCAAGCTGCCCGCGAACGACGGGCGCATGTACTACGCCAACTACGGCAAGGGCGTCGGCATGTGGTGGTCGGACGAGGACAACGCCACCTTCGTCAACGACTACACCGACGTGGTCTCGACCGACATGTACTGGTACACCGACGCGGGCATCTGCGTGGAGGCCAAGAACATCCTGAAGTTCCCCGAGAGCCACTGCCCGAAGGCCGCCGACTACGGCTGGCTGCTGGACAAGCAGCGGCGGCTCGACGCCACCGACGGCAAGCTCCAGCCGATCTACGCCTTCGTCGAGGTCGGCTGGCCGTTCAGCGAGCAGAACGGCTCAGGCGTGCGCACCATGGAGCCGGAGGAGCTCAAGGGCGCGGTGATGAACTCGATCATCCACGAGGCGCGCGGCATCCTCTACTTCAACCACAGCTTCGGCGGCCCGTGCCAGAGCCAGCACGCGTTGCGCGAACCCTGCTACTCGAAGGTCCGCGAGGCGGCCACGCAGGTCAACAAGCAGATCCAGCAGCTCGCCCCGGTCCTGAACACACAGTCCTACGCCTTCGACTTCGGCACCGGCGTCGAGACGATGCTGAAGGGGCACGACGGCTCGTACTACGTCTTCGCGATGATCGAGCGGGGCGACAAGCCCGGCTCGCGCTCCTTCACCCTGCCGCCCGAGCTGTCCCACGCCGCCGAGGTGGAGGTGCTGTTCGAGAACCGCAAGCTCCCCATCCAGCACGGCCGGTTCACCGACTCGTTCAAGGCGGAGACGTCCTACCACGTCTACAAGGTCACGCCTTAGCCGAGCCGACCGCGATCACCGACTTGACCAGGCCGCCCATCCGCTCGAAGCGGATCTGCGAGGTGGGGAAGTAGTAGCGCATCTCGGTGACGCTCAGCAGCTCCACCTCCATCGCGTCCCGCAGGGCGTGCAGCCGGTCGGCGGGTGCGGTGTGCACCAGCGGCCAGTGACTGATGATCATCCGTCGGGCCGCCACGGGCAGGAACTGGAAGCCGGGGAAGAGCACGTGCGGCTCGATGGGAAAGTAGCGGTAGGGGCACTGCACCCAGTGCCGGGGGGCTAGCGCCCGCACGTTGTCGGCGAAGCGCTCGCGCCGGATGTGGCCGCCGACGTGCTCGATGACGGCGTTGGAGTAGACCAGGTCGTACTCGCCGGCGAGGATCGCCTTGGGGAGCTCGGTCGCGTCCGCCCGGTCGGCCCGCGCCCACGAGGGCAGGTCGGCGGGCGGATCCATCAGGTTGACCAGGTGCAGCCGAGCCGGCCGGACCGGGGCGCGCTCCCAGGCGCCGAAGGTGCCGCCGAGGTCGATCACCGACATCTGCTCGATGCCGGGGAAGGTGGCGGTGAACCGCTCCCAGCGCCGCTGCCTGGCCCGTGCGCCCACGGAGTCGGGCGCGTCCACGAACCTGTTGCGAAGGGCCTGTAAGGTCCCCATTTCCCTCCCCGCATCCGGGGCCGGCCGCCCCTCACCCGAAATGTATCGGTCCATGCTGAGGGTGCGTTACGGGAGCCTTACAGGCCCTTTCTTGCTAGCCGATCCGCCAGGTGTCCCCGCCGTGCAGCAGCGACCCCAGATCGCCAGGCCCCTGCTGCGCCACCGCCTCCTCCAACTGCCCGCTCATCAGCGAGTCGTAGGAGGGCCGGTCGACCTGCCGGAAGATGCCGATCGGGACGTGCTCGAAGGCCGGCTCGTCCAGCCTGCTCAGCGCGAAGGCCAGTGACGGGTCCGGGTGGTGGGCGTCGTGGACCAGGATGTCGGCCGGGGCGGCCTGGTCACGGGCGACGACCTGGAGGCTGCCGTTCGGGCCGCGGACGACCGCCTTGGTGGCGCTCACGATGGGCTGGTCGTGCTCCAGCCGCAAAGTGATGTCATCACGCACCTCGGGGTCCTTCAGCGGCTCGAAGGCGTTGTCGTTGAAGATGTTGCAGTTCTGGTAGATCTCCACGATCGAGGTGCCGCGGTGGGCGGTGGCCTCGCGCAACACCGACTGCAGGTGCTTGCGGTCGGAGTCGAGGGTGCGGGCGACGAAGGTGGCTTCGGCGCCGATGGCCAGGGAGATCGGGTTGAACGGCTTGTCCAACGACCCCATCGGCGTCGACTTGGTGATCTTGCCGACCTCGCTGGTGGGCGAGTACTGGCCCTTGGTCAACCCGTAGATCCGGTTGTTGAACAGCAGGATGTTCAGGTTGACGTTGCGCCGCAGGGCGTGGATCAGGTGGTTGCCGCCGATGGACAGCGCGTCGCCGTCCCCGGTGATCACCCACACGCTCAGGTCGGGCCGGGAGGCCGCCAGCCCGGTCGCGATCGCCGGAGCGCGGCCGTGGATGGAGTGGAAGCCGTAGGTGTTGAGGTAGTACGGGAAACGTGAGGAGCAGCCGATGCCGCTCACGAACACGATGTTCTCCCGCTTGAGCCCCAGCTCCGGCAGGAAGCTCTGCACCGCGGCCAGGATGGCGTAGTCACCGCAGCCGGGGCACCAGCGCACCTCCTGGTCGGACTTGAAGTCCTTCAGGCTCTGCTTGGCCTCGGACTTGGGGATCAGCTCCAGCCCCTTGCCGTTGATCAGTTCAGTCACCGTCGATCACGTCCTGGATCACTCCGGCCAGCTCTTCGGCCTTGAACGGAAGCCCGCGCACCCGGTTGTAGCTGATGATGTCGATCAGGAAGCGGGCGCGCAGCAGCAGGGCGAGCTGGCCGAGGTTGATCTCCGGCAGCAGCACCCGGTCATACGCCTTCAGCACCTGGCCGGTGTTGGCCGGCAGCGGGTTGAGGTGGCGCAGGTGGGCCTGGGCGACCTGGCCGCCGCTCTTCCGGATCCGGCGTACGGCTGCCGCGATCGGGCCGTAGGTCGAGCCCCAGCCGAGCACCAGCACCTTCGCGCCGCGGCCGTCGGGGCCGGTCGGGTCGTCGACCTCGAGGTCGGGCACGTCGATGCCGTCGATCTTGGCCTGCCGCAGCCGGGTCATCAGCTCGTGGTTGCCCGGGTCGTAGGAGATGTTGCCGGTGCCGTCGGCCTTCTCGATGCCGCCGATCCGGTGCTCCAGCCCTGCCGTACCCGGGATGGCCCAGGGGCGGGCCAGCGTCTCCGGATCGCGCTTGAAGGGCAGGAACTCTTCTTCGGTCTTGACCGCGAACGCGGTGGAGATGTCCGGCAGGTCGGAGATCTCCGGCAGCCGCCACGGCTCGGAGCCGTTGGCCAGGTACCCGTCCGACAGCAGGTAGACCGGCGTGCGGTACTTGATCGCGATCCGGGCCGCCTCGACGGCCGCGTCGAAGCAGTCCGAGGGCGAGCGGGGGGCGACGATCGGCACCGGCGACTCGCCGTTGCGGCCGAACATGGCCATCAGCAGGTCGGTCTGCTCGGTCTTGGTCGGCATGCCGGTCGAGGGGCCCGCGCGCTGCACGTCGACCAGGATCAGCGGCAGCTCGGTGGCGACGGCCAGGCCCACGGTCTCGGCCTTGAGCGCGACGCCGGGGCCGCTGGTGGTGGTGACGCCGAGCTGGCCGCCGAAGGAGGCGCCCAGGGCGGCGCCGACGCCGGCGATCTCGTCCTCGGCCTGGAAGGTGCGCACGCCGAAACGCTTGTGCTTGGACAGCTCGTGCAGGATGTCGCTGGCCGGGGTGATCGGGTAGGAGCCCAGAAACAGCGGCAGCTTGGCCTGGACGCTGGCGGCGATCAGGCCGTAGGCCAGCGCCTGGTTGCCGGAGATGTTGCGGTAGACGCCCGGCGCCAGCTTGGCCGGCTTCACCTCATACGAGACCGAGAACGACTCGGTGGTCTCGCCGTAGTTCCAGCCCGCCTGGAAGGCCGCGACGTTCGCCTTGGCGATCTCGGGCTTCTTGGCGAACTTGGTCTCGATGAACTTGACGGTGTGCTCGGTCGGCCGGTGGTAGAGCCAGCTCAGCAGGCCGAGCGCGAACATGTTCTTAGAGCGCTCGGCGTCCTTCTTGGAGATGTCGAAGTCTTCGAGCGCCTTGACGGTCAGCGAGGTGAGCGGGACGGCGTGCACCCGCCATTCCTTGAGGCTGTCGTCTTCGAGGGGGTTGGCGTCGTAGCCGACCTTGGCCAGGTTGCGCTTGGTGAACTCGTCGGTGTTGGCGATGATGTCCGCGCCGCGTGGCAGGTCGCCCAGGTTGGCCTTGAGCGCGGCCGGGTTCATCGCGACCAGCACGTTGGGGGCGTCACCGGGGGTGAGGATGTCGTGGTCGGCGAAGTGGAGCTGGAAGCTCGACACGCCCGGCAGGGTGCCTGCGGGGGCGCGGATCTCGGCCGGGAAGTTGGGGAAGGTCGACAGGTCGTTGCCGAACTCCGCGGTGCCCGCGGTGAAGCGGTCGCCGGTGAGCTGCATGCCGTCGCCGGAGTCGCCCGCGAACCGGATGATCACACGGTCGAGTTGCTGGACCTGCTTGCTCATAGCGCCTCCACCGAGGTGCCCCGCTTGGTGCCCTCGCTACGCTCGGTCACGCCTCAGTCCTCGCTGTTCGTCGCCGGGGCGCGTTCTCTATTTCCATGCTAGATCCTCGGGAGGTCATACGTTTCCCACTGCCCAAAGCGGGTACACGCAGTCGAATTTCAGGAAGCCGCGCGAGAACGGGAAGCGTGACACAGCCCGGATGCGAGCCTGCACAGGTCAACGTGCAGCCGGGCGAAGAGGACGGTTCTGGTCACGGTCGCCAACTATACGTCCCCGTCGCGCGTGGCCCGGTTGAGGGGTCCGGACGTGTACAACTGCCCCGCCTCAAGCGTGGCCTCGCCGTACAACTCCGGAACAGTGACAAGCGTGTAACCCTTCCCCTTGAGCGCTTTGAGGATGGCCGGAACGGCGTCAACGGTCGTCCGGTGGATGTCGTGCAGCAGGATGATCGCCCCGGGCCGCGCCCCGGCGACCGCCCGGCTCGTCACGGTTTTGGAGTCGCGGTCCTTCCAGTCCCTGGTGTCGACGTTCCAGTTGACCAGGACGACGCCGAGGCGCTTGGCCACGTCGCGGACGTCCTTGTTCACCGCACCGTACGGCGGGCGGGCCAGCGTGGGCTCGACGCCGGTCGCCGCGGCCAGGGCGTCCTGGGTGCGGCCCAGCGAGTCGGCCACCCGGCTGCTCGACTGCTTCGACAGGTCGCGATGCGCCCAGCTGTGGTTGGCGACCAGGTGGCCCTCCCTGACCATCCGGCGCAAGATCTCCGGCTGGGCGGCGGCGTTCAGGCCCACGGTGAAGAACGTCGCGCGCGCACCGGCCTCCTCCAGCGAATCCAGCAGCCGCCCGGTGTACGGCCCCGGGCCGTCGTCGAAGGTCAGCGCCACGCACTTGGCGACGCGGCAGTCGACCGCCCGGGCCGCGGGCGCCGGCGTGGTCGGCCGTGGTGTGGCCGTCGCCGCCTCCTGCCCGAGCGCCGCCTCCTGGGCCCGCCGGCCCAGCGCCGACAGCAGCGGCCGGGCCTGATCCTTCGGTACGGCTGCCGCGACCCGGCCCTGCGAGCAGTCGAAGACCTGGCAGTCGTCGAACTCCACCACCAGGTCACCGTCGGCGCTGAAGGCGATCGAGTCGAGCATGTCGTCGGTGAGCGTGGGCGTCACCCCGCGGTCGACCAGCTTGGTCTGGACCGCCTGCCGTACGGCGTCGCGGTCCGCGAGCAGGCCCAGCGAGCCGGTGGCCCGCTCGGTGGCGCGGTCGTACCAGAGGGTGCGTACGGAGTTGCCCCAGTTGGCGCCGGTGAACTCGCCGGTGCGCAGCCGTACGCCGATGACCTGGTCGGAGAAGGCGGCGACCTGCCAGTCGACGTTCAGCTCGGGCCGGGGCGCGGCGCCGGTGTCGCCGGTGGCGGCGCGGAAGTCGCGCTGCTGCCGGCGCGCCTCCTCGGCGAGCGCCTCGTTCAGGGCGGCCGCTCCGGGGAACTCGGGATGGGAGATGTGCACGTACCGGCCACCGGACTCGCCCTCGTTGAGGGTCCGCGTGGTCAGACCCGTGATCGTGGCGGGGTCCACAAAACGGATCTTGGTGGGGTCCGCCGGGACGGTGTCGTCCTGGCTGGGGGAGGCGGTGGCGACGCCGCAACCGGTGAGAACGGCCGCGGCAAGCGCGATTCCTCCGAAGAATCGCCTTTTGTGCATGAATGTCACCTTAAGACGGCTTCTTTGCTATTTACCCCCTCTTGGGAAGATGCTGTTCCGGCCTTTCCAAGGGCAGATCCCCTGCCTACCATGGGCCGATGGATGATCCAGGCTTACCGCTCTCCACCCGGCTGCAGGACCGCCTCCACGACGTCATCCCAGGTGGGGCCCATACTTACGCCCGCGGAGCGGACCAGTATCCAGAGGGTTTCGCGCCCGTCCTCACCCGCGGTCAGGGCGCCCGCGTCTGGGACGTCGACGGCAACAGCTACGTCGAGTACGGCATGGGCCTTCGCTCGGTCACGCTCGGTCACGCCTACCGGCCGGTCCTCGACGCGGTCCGCTCGGTCCTGGACGACGGGCTCAACTTCAGCCGGCCCACCGAGCTCGAACTCCACGCGGCCGAGGAGCTCCTGGACCTGCTGCCCGGCGCCGACATGGTGAAGTTCGCCAAGAACGGCTCCGACGCCACTACCGCCGCCCTGCGCCTGGCCAGGGCGGCCACCGGACGCGACCTCGTGGCCGTCTGCGAGCAGCCGTTCTTCTCCGTCGACGACTGGTTCATCGCCACCGTCGGCATGAACGCCGGCATCCCCGCGCCGATCGCCGAGCTCACCGTGCGCTTCCGCTACAACGACCTCGACTCGCTGCGCTCGCTGTTCGAGGCTCACCCCGGCCGGCTGGCGGCGGTCTTCCTGGAGGCGGCCACCGCGCTGGCCGAGCCGGAGCCGGGCTTCCTCGAAGGCGTGCGCGACCTGTGCACCCAGCACGGAACGGTCCTGGTCTTCGACGAGATCATCACCGGCTTCCGCTGGTCCTTCCCCGGCGCGCAGGAGTTGTACGGCGTGCGGCCCGACCTGTCGTGCTGGGGCAAGGGCATGGGCAACGGCTTCCCCATCTCGGCGCTGGCCGGGCGCCGTGAGCTGATGGAACTCGGCGGGCTCCGCACCGACGCCGCCCGGACCTTCCTGCTGTCCACCACCCACGGCCCGGAAAGCGTGTCCCTCGCCGCCTTCCGCGCGGTGCTGCAGGCCTACCGCGAGCACGACCCGATCGGCGTCATGGAGACGCGGGGACGGCAACTCGCCGACGGGGTGAACGCCGCCGCGGACGGCCTGGGCGTCGGCGAGCACGTCCGGGTGATCGGACGGCCCTCCTGCCTGGTGTTCACCACGACCGGCCCCGACGGGCAGCCCTCCCAGGCCTACCGGGCGCTCTTCCTCCAGGAAATGATCAGAAGAGGCGTGCTCGGCCAGTCCTTCGTGATCTCCGCGGCGCACACTCCTGAGGACGTCGAGCACACGATCGCCGCCGCGCGCGAAGCCCTCGTGGTGTACGGCAAAGCCCTGGAGTCCGGCGTCGAGCCGTTCCTGCGCGGCCGGCCCGTCGCCCCAGCCCTTCGCTCCCACGCCGATCCTCGCCGCCTGCCCTCCTGAGGGCTACCATCGCGTCATGGACGGCTACTACGGCTCCTACCTGCTGGTCGCCGTGCTCATCGGCATCGGGGTGGCGATCGTGGCCGTCGCGCTGCTCGCCAACCGGCTGTTGCGGCCCACCCGGCCGACCGCCGAGAAGCTGACGACCTACGAGTGCGGCGTCGACCCCGTGGGCGAGGGGTGGGCGCAGTCGCAGATCCGGTACTACGTGTTCATCTACCTGTACGTGGTGTTCGCGGTGGACGCGGTCTTCCTGTTCCCGTGGGCGACGGTCTTCGCCGACCCGGGGTTCGGGATGACGACGCTGGTGGAGATGTTCGTCTTCCTGGGGATCATCGCGCTGGGCATCCTGTACGCCTGGCGGAAGAAGGTCCTCACCTGGGCCTGAGCGGCTCGGGCGTGGTGCCTCTACTCAGGGCGGCCCCGGCAGGCGAGAATGGTCGCCATGGCCGATCTTCCGATGCCCACGGTGGGGCCGGTCTCGCGGCTGGCTCCCAAGCCCATGCGATTCATCCTCAACTGGGGCAGGCGTTACTCGCTGTGGGTGTTCAACTTCGGGCTGGCCTGCTGCGCGATCGAGTTCATCGCCACCTCGATGAGCCGGCATGACTTCATCCGCTTCGGCGTGATCCCGTTCGCGAACGGGCCTCGGCAGGCGGACCTGATGATCGTCTCGGGTACGGTCACCGACAAGATGGCCCCGGCCGTGAAGCGGCTCTACGAGCAGATGCCCGACCCGAAGTACGTCATCTCCTTCGGCGCCTGCTCCAACTCGGGCGGGCCGTACTGGGACTCCTACTGCGTCACCAACGGGGTGGACCAGATCATCCCGGTCGACGTCTACGTCCCCGGCTGCCCGCCGCGGCCCGAGGCACTGCTGCACGGGATCATGCAGCTCCAGGAGAAGATCGCCGGGGAGCGGCTGAGCGACCGGTACGTGTGGTCCCGCTCGCACGGGACCCCCGGGGAGGAGGCGTGAGCTTCTACGAGGTCTCCGAGACGTTCGGCGAGCGCACGTTCGACGTCGAGCGCGGGGACTGGATCCGGCTGCTCACCCACTGCCGGGACGAGGGCTACGAGTACTTCGACTGGTTGACCGGCGTGGACGACCCGCCCGAGGGGTTCTTCGTCGTCTCGCACGTCTACAACCCCACCGCGCAGGTCCGGGTGCTGCTGCGCACCTGGGTGCCGCGCGCCGACCCGGTGCTGCCCACCGCGATCGGGGTGTACCGCGGGGCCGACTGGCACGAGCGGGAGACGTTCGAGATGTTCGGGGTGCGTTTCGACGGCCACCCGAACCTCGTGCCGCTGCTGCTGCCGGACGGGTTCGAGGGTTATCCGCTGCGCAAGGAGTTCATCCTGGCCGCGCGGGTGGCCAAGCCTTGGCCGGGGGCCAAGGAGCCGGGGGAGTCGGCGCCGGCGCGGCGCAAGACGTTGCCGCCGGGCGTGCCCGCGGACTGGGACGCCCCCTCGTCGACCTCCCTGCCCGCCTCGTTCGAGGCCCGCGCCTTGTCCGAGGCCGACGCTGCGGCCGAGACCCGCCAGCCACAGGAGCCGCCCGATGGTTGAGATCCTGCTGCACTTCGCCGTCATCCTCCTGCTCTTCCTGCTGCTCCCGCTGATCGTGGGGCAGACCGAGCACAAGGTCATGGCGCACATGCAGTCCCGCCTCGGCCCCATGTACGCCGGCGGCTTCCACGGCTGGGCCCAGCTCATCGCGGACGGGGTGAAGTTCGCCCAGAAGGAGGACGTCATCCCCGCCGGGGCCGACCGGCGCGTCTTCATGATCGCCCCTGGGGTCGCGCTGGTGCCGTACCTCGTGGTCCTGATCGTCCTGCCGCTCGACGCCGGGTTCGTGGGGGTCGACCTCGACCTCGGCCTGTTCTTCGCCCTCGCCGTCATGGGCGTCGGCGTCCTCGGTTCGATCATGGCCGGGTGGGCGTCGGCGAACAAGTTCTCCGTGCTCGGCGGCATGCGCTCGGCGGCCCAGCTCATGTCCTACGAGCTTCCGCTGGTGCTGGCCGCCTCCTCGGTCGCGATGGCCGCCGGCACGCTGTCCATCCCGGGCATCGTCGAGGCCTGGCAGTGGTGGTGGCTGCCCTGGCAGGCCATCGGCGCGGTCGTCTTCTTCACCGCCGGGCTGGCCGAGCTGCGGCGGCCGCCGTTCGACATGCCGATCGCGGAATCCGAGATCATCATGGGGCCGATGACCGAGTACACCGGGATGCGGTTCGCCCTGTTCATGCTCGCGGAGTATGTCGGGATCGTGGTGCTGTCGTTCCTGACCACCGTGCTGTTCCTCGGCGGCTGGCAGGGGCCGTTGCTTCCGGGGTGGATCTGGACGTTGCTCAAGATCGGGGCGTTGTCCTTCGTCGTCATCTGGCTGCGGGTCAGTTACCCGCGGCTTCGTGAGGACCAGTTGCAGAAGCTCGCCTGGGCGGGGCTGGTGCCTTTGGCGTTGATGCAGCTCGCGCTCACCGGGGTGGTCAAGGTCCTGCTCTGAGGAACTTCCCGCCTCGTCCGGCCGTCGGACAGAGTGGGGTGAGGGTGATGCGGGCTGTTCGTCCTATCGCCGGCGCGGTCAAGAACGGGGCGCGCCCGAAGACCGTCCTCGAGGCGGACGGGGCTTGGCTCGTGGTGGACGTGCCGGGGGAGCGGTTACGCCTCCGGCCCGCGGCCCTGGCCCTCTACTCCTGCCCGCTCCCGGACGACAAGGCCGCCGCCGCCAGGCCCGGCCCCGTCGCCTCCACAAGCGGCACGACCGCCCCCGGTTCGCCCGGTCACTTCGTTTCCACAGGTGGTCGTCTGGTCATGCCGGGGAGCCATGGTTCCGGCTCCCGTGACCCCGACCGCATCCTGGGTCTCGTCGCCCTCGACCCCGACGGCCTGGTCATGCTCGACCTGCCCGGCGAATGGCTCCCCCGCCAGATCGCCGAACTGGCCACCGCCCTCGGCATCCCGCTGACCGTGCAGATCACCGCCCCCGCCGCTGCGGTACGGCTGGCCGCCCGGGCCCCCGGCTGGCGCCGCCTCCACGGACGCCGCGTCCTGCGCCTGGGCCGCTGGACCAAACCCGTCCTGACCACCGTCGCCTTCACCGGCCTGCTGGTCATGGCCTACCTGGTCACCGCCGGCGGCTGGTTAGCCTGGCGCGGCCTGTCCGGCCTGGGCCGCATGCTCCTCGACCTCCTGGACTCCAAGCTGGCCATCGCCGCCTTCGCCCCGCTCGCGCTCCTGGCCCGCCCCATCCGCGCCCGCTTCCACCGCCGCCGCCTCGCCCGTGGCACCCGCCTGGGCCCCCTCGGCGGGCCGTACCTCCGGATGATCGGCACCACGCTCGAACTCGAGTACCCCAAGACCAGCATCCCCATGGCCGGCGCCGCCACCCTGGTCCACTACCGCTACGAAGAACTGGCCGGCCTGCTCATCCTGAACCGCACCGGCGCCCCCCTCCACCACCTGCCCGGACCCTTGACCCCGGACGCCGTCCACCGCTTCGCCACCCGCAACTCCCTGGACGCCCGCTTCCTGCGCTTCACCCGCGCCGAATACCTGTCCGCCGTCCACACCACCCGCCGAGCCACCCCTTAACCCCGGGCCTGGAAGGGAGTCCCACGCGCGCTCACTGGGCCACCCCTCAGCCCCGGGCTTGGCGATGAGTCCATGCCGCCCGCCGAGCCGCCCCTTAGGCCGGCGGTCAGTCGAGGCCGCTCACCAGGGCCGCCCCTTGGCCCTTAACCTGGCGGCCAGTCCATGCCGCCCCTTTACCCTGAGCCCCCGCGGTCAGTCCACGATGGCCAGCATGACGTCCGAGGCGCTGGGCCGGTTCTCCGGCGTCTTGTCCAGGCAGGCCCCCGCCACCCGCCGCAACGAGGACGGCAACGGCGACAAATCGGGGTGAACCGTAAGCACCCGGTTGAAAACCGCCGGCACACTGTCCTCCCCAAAGGCCGGACGCCCCGTCGCGGCGAACAACATCGTCACCGCCCAGCTGAAGACATCCGAAGGCGGCCCCACCTTCTCCCCGGACAACTGCTCGGGCGACATGTACGGCGGCGTCCCCACCATCCGCCCAGCGGTCATCGTCACCTGATCCAGCGCCCGGGCAATGCCGAAGTCGATCACCCGAGGGCCGTCGGCCCCGATCAGGATGTTGCTCGGCTTGAAGTCCCTGTGGACGATCCCCGCCTTGTGGATAGCGGCCAACGCCCCCGCTGTGGACAACGCCAGCCGCGTAAGGCTGTCCGCATCCCGCGGCCCCTGCCGACGCACGAGCTGCTCAAGCGACGGCCCTTCCACATACTCACTGACGATGTACGCGTGCGGCCCGTTGATGTTCACGTCCAGCACGCGGGCTGTGGAAAACGTCGCCACCCGCCGAGCCGCCTCCACCTCCCGGACGAACCGCTCCCGCGCAGTCTCATTGCCCAACTCGTGCAGCACCTTCACGGCCACCTTGGTCCCGTTCGGCGCGACCGCGAGATACACCGCCCCCTGCCCACCACGCCCGAGCGACTCAAGCACCTTGTAATGCCCCACGAAGTGCGGAAGCCCAGCCTGGCTCTGCGACGACGACGCCTGCCGCCCAGGATGCTCGGCCGCACCGCGACCGGGCTGTCCACCACCCCCCGGCTGTCCTGCCCGAGGCCCCGGAAGCGGCCCCCCGAACGGCGAATTCGGCCCCGAAGCGGGAGATCCAGGCCCTTGAGGCCCCGAGCCGTGCCCTACATGACCCGGGCCGTGCCCAACCGGCCCCGAACCGTGCCCAAGGTGCCCCGCGCCATGCCCCGAACCGGCCGGCCCGTGCCCACCGCCGTGCCCCGAACCGGCCAGACCGTGCCCCGAACCGTGCCTCGTAGTAGGCGACCCCGGCCCCGAGTTCGCCGTCCCGTGCCCCGCCCCCTGATAAGGCCCCCCAGAACTCCCCGGCTCCCCGTGCTGCGGCCCGAAGTGCGCCGAGTACCTCCCAGCCTGCCGCCCCTGTCCACCTTGCTGCTGCCCATACGGCCCTTTGGGCCCTTGGTGATGCCCCTGAACCGGCCCCCGCTGATGAGCAGGATGAGTGGCCATGCCATGAATGTCATCCCGCCGCCGAGCATTGGCCATCAACGGCACCAAGATCCCGGTATGCACCAGCCCGCCGAACCAAGCCCCCACCAACGCGATCGTCACCAATGTGGAAGCCGGCTCAGGCACCATCTCAAAATCGTCATACTGCGCCGTCACCACCACGAACAACCCCACGCAGAACAGGTAGAACGCCGCGGCGACCGCCTGAAAGGCACTCCTCATCCAGAACGCGGCGAAACCGATCGCGAACGGCGTCCCCAGACCGCAGGTGACCAGGGGGATGAGGGCCCACACCACGGTGGCGACCCACGTTCCAGCACTCGGACGGCTGTACGGCATGCGGAGAGACTATCGGGCCGCACTTCGCAAATCGGGCTGTGGAGCCAACCTGTGGATAACTCCGATTCGCCTGTGGACGGTTGTGGAAATCGTGTGGCGCATTCACCTCTGACGCCGAGTGCGTCATGATGTTCAATCATGGCGCGGATACCGGGAGTCGGACTGGCAAAGGGGCTGTCCATCACCCTTCGCCACATGCTGCGCAGGTCGGTCACGCAGCAGTACCCGGAGGTGCACCCCGATCTTCCTCCTCGCAGCCGGGGCGTCATCGCCCTTGTCGAGGAGAACTGCACCTCCTGCATGCTCTGCGCCCGCGAATGCCCCGACTGGTGCATCTACATCGACTCCCACAAGGAGACCCTCCCCGCCCCCGAAGGCGGCCGCCCGCGTCAGCGCAACGTCCTCGACCGCTTCGCCATCGACTTCTCGCTGTGCATGTACTGCGGCATCTGCATCGAGGTCTGTCCCTTCGACGCGCTGTTCTGGTCCCCGGAGTTCGAGTACGCCGAAGGCGACATCCGCAACCTTCTCCACGAGAAGTCCCGCCTGGCCGCCTGGACCCAGTCCGTCCCGCCACCTCCGGCCCACGACCCCGGCGCCGAGCCCCCCAAGGAACTGACCACCACCCCCCGAGCCGCTCGTCCCACCCGAACCACCCCCGCCGCGGGGCCCGCAGCCACCAGAACCGCCCCGGCAACCGAGCGAGGCCCCTCCGCCAGACGTACGTCGGCCGTACGCGCTGAGGGCGAGTCCTCCGTCCCTGCTGAGCCCGGGTCCACCGCCCGTGCTGAGGGTGAGACATCTGCTCCGGGGGAGGGCGGGTCCGCTATGCCTGCTGAGCCCGGGACCGTCGCTGAAGGCGGGCCAGCGGCTCGGGCAAACGAGGGCGCGACCGCTGCTCCCTCGACGGATCAGCCTGCCGTACCGCCCGCGACGGACAGCCCGGCCGCACCCACCCCAGCCACGCCTCCCGCCACTGATCCCACCTCCTCGGCCTCGACTGCGCCGGGCTCGACCACACCGAGCTCTGCGCGCCGCCCAACCGCGAACGTCCGCGCGATCCGCCCGCCCGGCTCCCTTCCTCCGCGTCCCCAGCCCTCCACCCAGCCCCGGACCCCGGCCTCCGAGTCACCGAAGTCCCAGGCCGAGCCGGAGTCCCAGGGCGAGCCGGAGTCCCAGGGCGAGCCGGAGTCCCAGCGCGGCCTGGAGTCCCAGGGTGAGCCGAAGTCCCACACCGCCGGCCCGGAGCGCCCTAGCACGCCCACCCAGCCGGCCCCCGCGGAAGGGCCCGCCCACCCGGCGGCCCAGCCAGAGTCCGCCAACGAGCCCGCTCACCCCACCCAACCCGAGGCAGCGGACACGGACACAACCTCGTCATCCACAGGCGACCCCTCCGACGAGAAGTTGTCCACAGGTTCCCCCACCCCGCCCCCGCAGGCCGAATCCGAGGAGCAGACTTCTCCCGCGGAGCGACGCAGGCGAAAGATGGCCGACCCAAGGTCCATCCGTCCGCCGGGCACGCTCAAGCCTGCCGACCCACGGGAGCCCGAGGAGGAGTAGTCGTGACCGACCCGGTGCCACCCTTCTTTCCGCCAACCGGCCAAGAGGTGGTCCTCTTGCTGCTCGGCGTGGTCGCCGTAGGGTCGGCGCTGCTCGTCGTCACGACCCGCCAGCTCGTCCACGCCGCCCTGTGGCTGGTGGTCTCCTTCGGCGCCCTGGCCGGCTGCTACCTGGTCCTCACCGCCGAGTTCGTGGCCTGGGTCCAGGTCCTCATCTACGTCGGCGCGGTCATCGTCCTGCTGCTGTTCGGGATCATGCTGACCCGCGCCCCCATCGGCCGCTCGGCCGACCTCGACAGCGGCAACAAAAAGCTCGCCTTCGTCGTCGCCCTGGCCACCGCCGGAGTCCTGGTCACGGTCGTCATCGACGGCTTCCGTACGGCCCACACCCCGCTCGCCCCAGGCGCAGGCGCCGCCAAGGAACTCGGCACCAGCGTCTTCCGCACCTGGGTCCTGCCCTTCGAAGCCCTGTCGGTGCTCCTCCTGGCCGCCCTGATCGGCGCCATCGTCCTGTCCCGAACCGACATCCGGGGCACCGACCCCATACCAGTACGGCAAGCCCCCAGCCCGACGCCAGGCCCTCAAAACTCCAGTCCGGCCGCGGGCCTGCAGGTCTCCGACCCAACCCCAGGACGCCAGGCCCTCAGCCCGACCTCAGGCGACCAGGCACCCGCCCCGAGCCCAGGCCACCAACCTCCCGGCAACGGCCAAGCCGTACAGCAAGCTCCGGAGCAAGGCGACCCACCAACCAGTCCGCCCTCCGAAGCAGCACCCCCCACGGGCGAAAGCGGGGACAAGTAGTGCACATCGTCTACCCGGCGGTCATCTCCGCGCTGCTCTTCTCCATAGGCGTGTACGGCGTGCTCGCCCGCCGCAACACCATCCTCGTGCTGATGTCGGTCGAGTTGATGCTCAACGCCGTCAACATCAACCTGGTCGCGTTCGACGTCTGGCTCGGCGACAAGCTGCACGGCGGCCAGGTGCTCACCCTGTTCGTGATCGTCATCGCCGCCGCCGAACTGGGCCTTGGCTTGGCGATCGTCCTCGCGCTGTTCAGGAACCGCGCGACCGTCGACATCGACCGCCTCCGCGATCTGGCCGAACCCCCGCCCGCTGACCCTTCGCCTGCCGACCCCGCGACAACCGCCGCCGCAGCCGCGAGCCTCACCGCCTCAGAACGGTCACCGGGCGCCCAGCCAATTCCGACGGCCGACACCGGCAACGGCGCCACCGCCCAACCCGACCCACACGCCGCCGGACAGCGGGGAGCTGGCCGATGACCCCATCCGTCCTGCTCCCGCTGACGATCGCGCTGCCGTTCCTGGCCTCCGCAGCCGGCCTGCTCCTGACCCGCCTCTCCCTGACCCGACGCCCGACCGTCACTCACACGCCCTCAGCCGCCCACAACCGGGCAGCCGTCACCAGGCCGGGCACCCACCCGACCCCGGCCTCCGGAACCGGCACCAGCCCAGATTCCCCCTCCGGCTCCGGCAGCCACCCAGCCAACCACTCCGGCTCCGGCAGCCGCCCAGCCTTCGCTCGCCGCGCCAACAACCGCACAGCACACCGCCGAGCCGCCGCCATCGCCATCACAGCCACAGCCGCATCCGCAGTGCTGGCCGCCTGGTTGGCCTGGCAACAGGGCCTGACCTTCTTCGCCCAACTCGAAGGCGGAACCGCCCAATCCCCGGTCCTGACCGCCGACTACGGCACGATCGAGACCGGCGGAATCCCCATCTCCCTGACCCTCCAGGCAGACGCCCTCTCCACAGTGCTGGGCATCCTCGTCACCGTGGTCGCGCTGGCCGTCCAGATCTACTCCGTCGGCTACCTGAAGGACGACGCCCGCTACCCCTCCTACAGCGCGTTCGTCAGCCTGTTCACCAGCGCGATGCTCCTGGTCGTCTTCTCCGGCGACCTCCTGGTGCTGTACGTCGGCTGGGAGATCATGGGCATCTGCTCCTACCTCCTGGTCGGCCACTGGTGGGAGGACCGCGGCAACTCCCGCGCCGCGATCAAGGCGTTCCTGGTCACGCGCCTCGGCGACGTCGGCTTCCTGTTCGGCATCTTCGTCCTCGGCACCGCGACCGGCAGCTTCAAGATCGCCGACGTCCTCGCCAAGGTCCCCGAACTGTCCACCGGCACCGCGATCGCCGCCACCCTGCTCCTGCTCGCCGGTGTCGCAGGCAAGAGCGCCCAGGTGCCGCTGCACACCTGGCTGCCCGACGCGATGGCGGGTCCGACTCCGATCAGCGCGCTGATCCACGCGGCCACCATGGTCGCCGCGGGCATCTTCGTCGTCGCCCGCCTCTTCCCGGTCTTCCTCGCCGCCCCGCCGACTCTCGACGTGCTTGCCGTACTGGCCGCCCTCGGCATGCTCGGCGCCGCCCTGGCCGCGCTCGCCCAGGACGACCTCAAACGAGTCCTCGCCTACTCCACGATCAGCCAGCTCGCCTTCATGGCCGCCGCCCTGGCCGCCGGATCGTCCACCACCGCGATCTTCCACCTGATCACCCACGGCGCCTTCAAGGCGTTGCTGTTCCTCTGCGCCGGAGTGGTCATCCACCACGTGGGCTCCAACCTGATGAGCGAGATGGGCGGCCTCCGCAAGGAACTGCCGGTCACCTTCGTCACGATGACCGTGGGCTTCGCCGCCCTGATGGGCCTGCCGCCCACCAGCGGTTTCTTCAGCAAGGACAGCGTCCTGCACACCATCGAGCAGTCCCTGTCCGGCGGTGTGCTGACCGACGCCGCCGCTTGGCTGCTGTACGGCTGCGCGCTGGCGACGCTGATCGTCACCGGCGCCTACGCCACCCGAGCCTGGCTGCGTACCTTCCTCGGCCCGCCCCGGCTGGTCGAACTCGCCGAACCGCCCCCCGGCACCGCACACGTCATCGACGTCCGCGAGGCGCCGCTGTCGATGTTGTTGCCTGTCATGCTGCTCGCCGTCCCGGCGATGTTGCTCGGCCTGCCCGCGATGGGCCACCTCGACCTGGCCATCGCGGCCATCAGCGTGGTTCTGGCCCTGCTGGGCGGTGCCTCGATCTTCGCCGTCTGGCGTATCGACCCGGTCTCCGACCCCGCCCGCGTCCTCGGCCCGTTTCGCGCCCCCTGTGAGCAGGCTTTCTACCTGGACACCCTCTACTCCGTCCTCTTCGTGCGCCCGGTCCTCGCCCTGTCGAGGCTGGTCGTCCGGACCGACGACCACGTGGTCGACGGCGCCGTCCGCGAATCCGGCCGTACCGCCCAGGGCGCCTCTGGCCTGCTCCGCCTCGCCCAGAACGGCAACGTCCAGCTCTATGTCAGCGGCGTCCTTGCCGGGGTGCTGTTGATCGCGGTGGGAGCGGTGATGCTCACATGACCCCGCACCGCGCTTTGGTACGGCAACGCCACCCCTCTGTACGGCGAAGCCTCCGCGCTCCCTTTCCTTTTCCTTCCGATGTGCGCGGACCGGTTGCGGCATGGATGGGCGGCTCAGCCTGGTCTGGCCCCGACCGGGGGCACGGATGCCGCGGTCACTGCGGTCGCCGGGGTGAGGGCGGTCATCACGGGCAGAGCGGGCACCGCGAGAGCAGCAGTCGTGGCGGGAAGCCCGGAAAGAGTGGTCGTGGCGGGAAAAGGGTGGTGAGGCGATGAGCTGGCTGCTGGTGTCGCTCGTGGCGGTGCCGCTCGTCGGCGCGGCCGGACTGCTACTGCCGAACCGCTCCCGCCAACGGGACTGGCTACGTCCCTACGGGTTGGCCGTGTCGGGAGTGGTCCTGGCCCTGGCGGTCGTCCTGGCGGTGCGGTTCGACTACAACCGCTCCGGCACCCCCCAGTTCGAGACCGACTGGGCCTGGGTCCCAAGCCTCGGCCTGCGCTTCCACCTGGGCGTGGACGGCATCTCCCTGCCGCTGATCGTGCTGACCGCCCTGCTGACGTTCCTCTGCTTCGGCTACCTGTCCTGGAGCGGCGGCCGGAGCCCGGGCCAACTACTGCGCCCGGAGTCGGGACGCCCCCGAGCCCTGGTCTTCACCCTCCTGGTTCTCGAAGTCGGCATGATCGGCACCTTCCTGGCGTTCGACCTGCTGCTCTTCTTCCTCTTCTTCGAGATCGTCCTGATCCCGATGTACTTCCTGATCGCCATCTGGGGCGGCCCGGCCCGGCGCGCGGCGGCGATCAAGTTCATTCTGTACACCCTGCTCGGCTCGGTCGTCCTCCTTCTCGGCCTGCTGCTCATCTGGGCACAGACCGGGACGTTCGACATCATCGCCCTGACCGCCGCTCACGGCATGGGCCTGGCCCGAGGCGTCCAGACCGTGGCGTTCATCGCCATCGGGGTGGGATTCGCGGTGAAGACGCCGATGTGGCCGCTGCACACCTGGCTGCCGGACGCCCACACCGAAGCGCCCACTGTCGGCTCGGTGCTGCTCGCCGGAGTCCTGCTCAAGATGGGCACGTACGGCTTCGTCCGCATCGCCATCCCGATCCTTCCCGAGGGCGCGCTGGTGGTCGCGCCCTGGCTGGGGGCGTTCGCGGCGATCGGCATCGTCTACGGAGCCCTCGCGTGTCTGGCCCAGCGCGACCTCAAGCGCCTGATCGCCTACTCGTCCGTCGGTCACATGGGCTTCGTCCTGCTGGGACTGTCCACGCTGACCACGGTCGGCATCAACGCCGCCCTCTTCGCGAACATCGCGCACGGGCTGATCACCGGGCTGCTCTTCTTCCTCGCCGGCGCCATCAAGACGCGGTACGGCACAGCGGACATGCCCTCGCTGGGCGGTGGCCTCCTGAGCACGCTGCCGCATCTCGGAGCCGTGCTCACCTTCGCCTGCATCGCCTCGCTCGGCCTGCCCGGGCTGGCCGGGTTCTGGGGCGAGATGCTGGCGTTGCTGGCTGCCTTTGAACCGGCTACCGGGTTGCCGCGCGGGTTGTTTCTGGTGTTCATGGTGGTGGGTGGGCTCGGGGCGTTGCTGACGGCGGCGTACTTCCTGGTCATGCTCTCGCGCGTCACCCACGGCGTGGCACGTGGCCTCCGGTCGCCCGGGCCTGGATATCCCGACGAGCTACCTGTCGCCGTCGTCCCTGGCGCGGCTTCGCCGTACCGGCAGCCGGCGTTGGCGGAGGGGGAGCGGGCCTGGTCGGGGGGCGAGGCGTCGGCTTCGAGCAAGCGGGCTTGGACGGGCGACGACCCGTGGGTGGCCGAGGAGAAGGCACTGGCCGGGGCGGGAGCTTGGGAGGAGGACCCGGACTGGGCCGAGGAGCAGGAGCGCGCGGAACGCCTCGAACGAGAGGCCGCCGCTCGGGAGTTCCGCACCGGTGAGCGGCCGTGGGGCGGGGCTCAGACAGGCGCAGGGGCGGACACGGGCGTAGATGCGGGAGCGGGGACGAGCTCGGGCGCAGGCCTCGGCCCAGGCGCCGGGCGCGAGGCTGAGGCCGGTACCGCTGCCGGAGCTGGAACCGAAGCCGGGGCCGCTGGTGCCTGGGCTGGGGGTCAGGCGGGGAGCGGGGCTGAGGTCGGGGCGGCTGGCGGGGCTGGGACTGATCCGGTGGGCGGTGCTGTGGGTGAGACGGCGGGTGGCGCTGGGGGTGTGGCAGCCGAAGGTGCTGGGGATGTGGCGGCGAGCGGGGCTGCGGGCAAGGTCGGGGCTGTGGGTGGGGCTGGTCGGGGGAAGGAGTGGGTGGGGGCGCTCAAGGACATCCAGCCGTACGAGCTGGCCGCGTGGAGTCCGCTGATCGTGCTGACCTTGGTGTTCGGTCTGTGGCCAAAGGCGTTGTTGTCGGTGACGACGCCTGCCGTACAAGCTCTCCTTGGAGTGGCCGGGTGAAGCCATGATCCAGTCGATCGACTATTTCGCCATCGCGCCGCCGGTGGTTCTGGCGCTGGTGGCCGGGCTGGTGCTGGTGCTCGACGCCTTCCTTCCGGCGAGCCGGTGGGTGCGGGCGCTGCTGGCCGGGGTCACGCTGGCGGGGATTCTGGGTGCGGCGGGCTTCGTGCTCGCGCAGGCGTTCTCGGGCGGGAAGCCGCTGTCGACGTTCTGCGTACCGAAGGACCTGGCTGCGTCGCAGAAGATCGCGGTGGCGAGTGCCGGTCCGGCTCCGTGCTCGTTCGTGGTCGATCAGTTTACGTTGATCTTCGCTGGGCTGGTGCTGGCGGCAGGTCTTGTGGTCGTCCTGCTGTCGATGACGGAGCTCGCTGAGGGACGGATCCCGGTCGGTGAGTGGTACTTCCTGCTGCTCTGCGCGCTGGTGGGCGCGGTCACGCTTCCGGCGTCCCGCGACCTGATCATGCTCCTGGTCGCCCTCGAGCTCGTCTCCCTGCCGGTCTTCGCCCTCACCGCGCTGCGCCGCTACGACGGGCGCGCCTCCGAAGCCGCGATCAAGCTCTTCCTCGTCTCCATCGTGTCGACTGCGGTGATGTTGTTCGGGATCTCCCTGCTGTACGGCATGAGCGGAACCGTCTACCTCACGCAGCTCGCCGCGGTCTTCGCCACCGGGCGGGATGCGCCGGTGATCACGGTTGGGGTGGTGCTCGTCGTGGCGGGCTTCGCGTTCAAGATCGCGGCAGTGCCGTTCCACGCGTGGGCCGCGGACGTCTATGAAGGGGCGCCGATCCCGGTGGCGGCGTTGCTGTCGGTGGTGTCCAAGGCTTCGGGGTTCGCCGGGTTGATCCTGGTCATGCTGACCGCGCTGAGCGCGCATGCCGCGACCTGGGCGCCGATCGTGGCGATCGTGTCCGCGCTCACCATGACCGTGGGCAACCTGCTCGCCATGCGGCAACGTTCGGCGGTGCGGTTGCTGGCGTGGTCGTCGGTGGCGCAGTCGGGGTACATCCTGGCGCCGCTTGCCGTACAGGAGGCTGGGGCGGTCAACGCGGCGGTGGCGTATCTGGTGATTTATGCGGCCATGAACCTGGGGGCCTTTGCGGTTGTCATGCTGGTCTCGCGTTATGCGGCCGGCAATTCGCTGGAGGACTATCGGGGGCTGGTGTTCCGGAGTCCGGTGGCGGCGTTGACCTTGGCGTTCAGCCTGATCTGTCTGGCGGGGTTGCCGCCTGGGCTGGCGGGGTTGTTCGCGAAGGTGGTGGTGTTCCGGGAGATCGTGCAGGGCGGGCTGGGGTGGCTTGCCGTCGTTATGGCGATCAACACGGTGATCGGGCTGTATTACTACGTGGTTTGGGCGGCGAAGCTGTTCACCCCGGCGGCGGGTGAGGCTTTGGCTGGTGGCCGGCTTGGTGCGGGCCGGTTTGGTGGGGGCTTGGCGGCTACCTGGGTGGCTGCGGGGTTGGCGGTTGTGGTGGCGGTGGCTTTTTCGGTTGCGCCGCAGCTTGTCTTGGACGCGGTGGTGGTTTCGGCTTCCGGGTGAGCTTTGGGTGGGTTGGCCTTGTGGGTTTCCGGAGACCGTGGCTCTGAGGCTTGGCGGGGCGGATTTGAGGGCTGCCGTGGTGGGCCCGGCTATCCGTCGTGGGTGGCGGGCAAGTGAAAGGGTGCGGCAGCGGGGGTGCGGGCCACTCCAGGGTCCGGGGCCGCATGAGGGGCATGGACTACATGAGGGTGGCGGGCCGCATAGGGGTGCGGGGGCGTGAGGGGTGCGGGGGCGGGCTTGGTGGGTGGTTGGTGGAGGAAGGGGGAGTAATCGGGTGAACGCGCTCTGCGGTCGGGTGGGGGTGGGCGGGGAACGCTGACCAGGGGTTGGTCGTTGGAGTGGAGGAAGGCAGGCTCCTTGCGGGCGGGACCGCGGGCCCGGCCAAGATCAGCGGAGGGTACCTTGCACCACAACGGTCTGCGCACGGCGGTCCTGCTGGGGACCATGTCCGCGCTGACTCTTGCGGTGGGGGCGTGGCTCGGCGGCAGTGTCGGACTGCAGATCGCGTTCGTGCTGGCGTTGGTCGGGAACGGGGTCGCGTACTTCTTCTCGGATCGGATCGCGCTGTCGGCGCTGCGGGCTCGGCCGGTGAGTGAGGTTGAGCAGCCGACGTTGTACCGGATCGTCAGGGAGCTCTCGACCGAGGCGCGGCGGCCGATGCCGCGGTTGTACATCTCGCCTACCGCTCAGCCCAATGCTTTTGCCACCGGGCGGAATCCGCGGAGTGCGGTGGTTTGTGTGACGTACGGGCTGACGCAGTTGCTGGATGAGCGGGAGCTGCGTGGGGTGGTCGCACATGAGTTGTCCCATGTGTATAACCGGGACATCTTGCTGTCGTCGGTGGCTGGGGCGTTGGCGACGATGATCACTTGGGCCAGCTATGTCGCGGTGTTCTTCGGTGGGTCTGATGACGATGAGGGGCCTGGGTTTCTCGGGGCGTTGTTGATGATGGTCCTGGGGCCGGTGGCGGCGACGATGATCCAGATGGCTATTGCTCGGTCGCGGGAGTTTCATGCTGATGAGTCGGCGGCTCGGTTGACGGGGGAGCCGTTGGCGTTGGCTTCGGCGTTGCGGAAGATCGAGATGGGGGCTCGGCGGGTGCCGTTGCCGGAGAACAGCCGGTTGACTTCGGCTTCGCATTTGATGATCGCTAACCCGTTCAGTGGGTCGGGGGTTGGGCGGTTGTTCTCGACCCATCCGTCTACGGCGGAGCGGGTGGCTCGGTTGGAGCGGATGGCTGGGTATCGGCGCTGAGGTTGGCCGCTGTGTGTCGGTCTGTGCGGTGTCGGCTGCACCGCTCAACCGGCGATCCGCACCGCACAACCGCCCGGCGCCGCACCGCCTGGCCGTACCTCCTAGCCGCCCACCCGTCCGGTGCCACACCATCCGGCCGTACCGCCTAGCCGTACCGCCTAGCCGTACCGCCTAGCCGTACCGCCTAGCCGTACCGCCTAGCCGCACCGGCTGGTCGCGCCGCCCAGTTGGCGAGCCGTACCGCCTAGCGGCCCACCGTCCGGCGCTGCGCCATCCGGCTGCATCGCTCGGCCGCATCGCTCGGCTGCATCGCTCGGCCGCATCGCTCGGCCGCATCGCTCGGCCGCACCGACCGGCCCGCCCCCGCCGTACCGGCTGGTCGCGTCGTTCGGCCGTGCCTTTCAGTCCACCTCCATGGTCCGGTTACTCGCCGGCGAGGTGGATGTCCCAGGTGTGGGGGCTGATGGTGAAAGTGTCGAGCGTGCGGAGTTTGCCGGTGGTGGGGTTGAGGGAGCGGGTGACGTAGGAGCCGGGCTGCTTCAGGGTGAGCAGGGTGAGGTGGCCGGAGGGGGTCCAATCCAGACGGCGGGCTTCCTGGCCTCGGGGGAGGGTGAAGCGGAGCGGGCGGCGGTGCTCCATGGCGGTGCGGGCGGCGTAGAAGCGGACGAAGTGGGTGCGGCCCTCGCGGGAGACGCCGGCGATGATGTCGCCGGTGGTACGGAGGGCGCTCCAGCCGACGACGGTGACGCCGCCCGAAGGGGGCGGGGTGCCGGGACGCCAGGCGGCGGTTTCTTCCATGTCGAGGATGACCCGTAGGAGGGAGCCGTCCGGGGTGAAGCCCTGGACCTTGGCGTAGTCGGGCAGGGACCAGGTGGCGCCGGTGGCGGTCTCGATGACCGTGGTGGGCTGGGTGCCGAGGTCGGGGTCGACGACGAGGTAGCGGCCCTTGGGGGAGACGAGCAGGTCGAGGTGCGTCATCGACGGGCGCTTGCCTGCCGTACCAGGGATGAGGCGGACGGCCCGGGCGTTGAGGTCGCGTACGGCCAGGCGGTGGGTGGATTTGTGGAAGTAGGCGGCGAACTGTCCGTAGGGGTCGACGGCGATGGGGGCTCGGAGGCGGAGTTCGCGGCCGTTCTCGTCGAGGGCACGGACCTGGGCGTCGGGGAGGGGGAGGATGCCGCCGCCGCGTAGCCACAGGCGCCAGGGGGAGCAGATGTAGCGCTGGGGGCGTCCGCCGCAGCTGGTCAGGCCGGCGTATCGGACGGTCAGGCGGGGTTCGACGGCAGAGTCGGCCGGTTCGCGCGCCTGGGTGGGGATGAGGGGTGTGCCGACTGCCAGCAGGAGGGCGAGTGCGGGCTTGAGCATGGTTGCAGCGTAGTCAAGGCCGGTAGGCGGCGAGCGGCGGTGTGGCGAGCAGGCGGTCGTGGAAGGGGCGGCGGTCGAGGGCGGCGAGGGCGGCTTCGAGGAGGTCGGCCAAGGGGATGGGGAGTTCGGCGTCGAGGTCGCGCATGGCCAGGGCGGTGGCCTGCCATTCGGCCTCGATGAGCGGCAGCGCGGCCCGGCAGCGGTCGGTGAGGTGGACGATGCGCTGCCGGGCGTCGGTGGGGCCGGGGTGGAGGTCGAGGTAGCCGGCACGGCGCATCTGCGAGACGGTCTGGCTGGCGGCGGAGTGGGTGACCGAGGCGGCGGCGGCGAGGTCGCGGATGGTCATCGGGCCGGAGGTGACCAAGGCGCGGACGATGGGCGAGTAGCGGGGGCGGTAGTCGGGGAGTCCGAGGTCGGCGTAGATCTGGGCGATCGCGCCGTCGGTGCGTTCGTAGAGGGTGCGCATGAGGGTGCCGAAACTCGGGGCCATGGAGATATATTAGCGCTTATGTATTCTGCCGTTGAGCCCTACGACCAGGGCATGCTGGAGGTCGGGGACGGGAACCGGGTGTACTGGGAGGTCAGCGGCAACCCGGACGGGAAGCCGGCGCTGATCGTGCACGGCGGGCCGGGAGGGGCGGCGTCGCCGAGCTGGCGCCGCTACCACGATCCCTCGGCGTACAAGATCGTGCTTTTCCACCAGCGCGGCTGCGGGAAGAGCACGCCGGACGCGGGGGAGCTCGGGACGGATCTGTCGGTCAACACCACGCAGCACCTGATCGCGGACATGGAACTGCTGCGCGAGCACCTCGGGATCGAGCGGTGGCAGCTCGTGGGGGCGTCGTGGGGCTCGACGTTGTCGCTGGCCTACGCCGAGCAGTACCCGGAGCGGGTGAGCGAGGTGATCCTGTTCGCGGTCACCGCGGGGCGGCGGCGGGAGATCGAGTGGATCACGCGGGACGTGGGGCGGATCTTCCCGCGGGAGTGGGAGCGGTTCCGCGACTTCGTGCCGGAGGGGGAGCGGGAGGGGAACCTGGCGGCGGCGTACGCGCGGTTGCTGGCGGATCCGGCGGTTCGGGAGCAGGCGGCGGTGGAGTGGTGTGCGTGGGAGGACACGCACGTCAGCCTCGACCCCCGGTTCGAGCCGAGCTCGCAGTTTCGGGACCCCGGGTTTCGGATGACCTTCGCGCGGCTGGTAACCCATTACTGGGGGAACGACTGTTTCCTGGAGGAGGAGGGGGTGCTGGTGCGGGAGGTCGGGCGGCTGGCGGGGGTGCCCGGGGTGCTCATCCATGGGCGGTATGACGTCAGCGGGCCGTTGGAGACGGCGTGGGAGCTGCACCGGGGGTGGCCGGGGAGCGAGCTGCACGTGGAGGACGAGGGGCATGGCGGGGCCGGAATGATCGAACTGGTGGTGGCGGCGACCGACAAATTCCGCTGAGTCGGCGATTGGTGGCGGCCACCGACAAATTCCGCTGAACCGGCGAGTGGTGGCGGCCACCGATAAATCCGGTAAAGACCGATAGCCGCCACCCGAAGCGACTAGTCGCCCGGCAGCCACCAAGTCCACAGCCCCCGCTTGAACTTGAACGAGTCCTGCCGCACCGCCGCCCCCGTGTCCGGGTTGACCCGCCGCTGGACGGCCGCCACCGGCGTGCCCTCCGCGTCGGTGCGGGAGGTCCACAGGGTGAGCCCGTCCCCCGACTCCCAGGTGATCCGGTTCGGGTACTCCGCCTCCGGCGGGTAGCTGAGCTTGACCGCGTCGGACACGGTGTCGGTCGACAGGTCGTAGGTCCGCAGCCGCGCCCGGCTGGTGGTCTCGGGCCCGGTGATGACCACCGCGACGGTCTTGCCGTCGTCGTTGAGCGCGACGGGCGCGTTGTTGCTGACGACCTGCGGCACGACCCGGCTCTCGACCTCCTGGCCGTCGGCGTCGTAGACCGCGAACTCGGTGGTGTTGTCCGCGGTGATCCGGGAGGTCAGCACGTAGGCGCCGTCCGGGCTGAAGCCCTGCATGACCTCGGCCCCGTTGATCCGGGTGACCTTGCTGGAGGTCAGGTCCACGACCACGGACTTGAGCTTGGACGCGGCGTCGAAGTAGTCGATGAACAGCTTGTCCCCGCTGTTGGAGAAGGCGAGGTCGAGGTCGTTCATGCCGAGGCCCTTGGGCAGCTTGGCCGTCGCGCCGGGCAGCGTCCGCACGCTCCCGCCGGCCAGGTCGCGCACGACGAGCTTGTTGTCGCTCTCGCGGAAGTAACCGACGCTCGACCCGTCTCCGCTGATCGCGATCGGCGCGCTGGCCTCCTTGTCGGTCTTGCCGTCGGCGCCGCGCGGGTGGACCACGGCGTCCTTGAGGGCGACGTGCTTGCCGTTGCGCAGGGTGAGGGTCCAGTCCCCGCACGGGACGGTGTAGTCCTTCTTGGGGCAGCCGTCCAGCCAGGCGTACCGGGCCGGGGAAGCCGCCGTCCGCGCCTCAGCGGGCGCGGCGATCATGATGGAGGAGGCCGCCGCCGCGAGGGCCAGCGCCGCGTACCCGCGTGAGTTGATCATGTCTTGTCCTTCCGTGTCCTCTGGATAGATGCGCTGCCGAGGCCAAAGGTTGCGTCACGGTATGGACAATCGGATCATGCGTCGGTTAAGCAAGGCGGAACGGCTGTTGTGGCGGGCTTTCCCCTCCGGGGCCTGGGTCGAGTTCGAGCCGCGTCAGGCGCGGCCCCGCCGTACCGAAGAGGCCGGGCGGAACGCGCCGGCCGACGGCGGGTCGTGGGGGCCGGAGCGCACGGTACGCGCGGAGGTCCTGGCGTCGCTGCTGCTCGGCGCCCGGGAGGCCGAGGCCGGCGCGGTCGCGGCGGTCCGGCTGCGCGGCGCCCGCATCACCGGCACGCTGGACCTGCGCGGCGGCGACCTGAAGCACGAGGTGGAGCTGAACCGCTGCCACCTGGACGATGTGGTGATCATGACCGGCTCGACCAGCCGGACGGTCCGGCTGATCGACTGCCACCTGCCCGGCCTCACCGCCGGCGGATTGCGGGTGACCGGCCACCTGAGCCTGTCCGGCTCGCACGTGACCGGTGCGGTACGGCTGTCGCGAGCCCAGTTCGAGGGCGGGTTGTGGCTGGCCGGCACCAAGATCGACGGCGATGGCGAGTGGGCGCTCTACGCCCCGACCGTGGTGGTCGATTCCGGGATGTTGCTGACGAACGCCGACCTGACCGGCGGCACCCGCCTGGTCGGCGCCCGGCTCAACGGCGGCCTGCTGATGGACGGCGCCACGCTCCGCAATCCCGGCAAGGACGCCCTGATCGGCGACAACCTGGTCGTGGATGACGTGATGCGGCTCGGCGAGGGCTTCACCGCCTACGGCTGCGTGCGCGTGCGCGGCGCGCGGTTCAACGGCAGCCTGCTCGTCGCCGGGACGCTGATCAGCCCGGACACCGAGTTCGCCCTGCACGCCGGGCACATCGAGGCGCGCGAGGTCTGGCTCGGCGCGCAGGCGAGCGTGGACGGCGTGGTGACCTTCGTGCACTCCACCGTCGGCGCGCTGCACGACGACCTGTGGCCCGACAAGCTCCGCCTCAACGGCCTGATCTACGAGCGCCTGCGCGGCAGCGGCGTCGCCCGACGCGTCGAGTGGGTCGCGCGAGACCCCGACGGCTTCCGCCCGCAGCCCTACGAGCAACTGGCCGCGTGGTACCTGCGCGACGGCAACGGGGCCCTGGCCCGCCGCACCCAGCTCGCGAAGCTGCGCGCGCTGCGCCGCCACCGCGGCGGCCGCGGCCTGCGCCTGTTCTCGCTGCTCCTGGACCTCACCGTGGGGTACGGCTACCGCCCCTGGATCGCCGCGTGGTGGTTCGCCGGCCTGCTCGCGCTGGGCGCGACGGTCTTCGGGCTCAACCCGCCCAGGCCGATCAAGCCCGAGGAGAGCCCGGAGTTCGAGCCGTTCGCCTACGCCTTCGACCTGCTGCTGCCGGTGTCGGTGTTCGGGCAGCGCGACCTGTTCGACCCGGCAGGGTGGACGCAGGGACTGGCCTACGGGATGATCATCATGGGCTGGGTGCTTGCCACGGCTTTGATCGCCGGTGCCACCCGTGTACTCCGCCCGGGGTGACCCTTTACCCGGCGTCGGGTACCTGACCAGGCATGTCCCGGATTCTGGCAGGAACACTGGCCCTGGTGCTCCTGCTGCCCGCGGCATGCGCCTCGGACGACGAGGGCGGCGTCCCGCGGATCAACTTCTACAACTCGCCCCAGCAGAACATCAAGGCGATCGCCGACCGCTGCACCAAGCTGGCCGACGGCCGCTACCGGATCGTCCTCAACACCCTGCCGCGTGACGCCGACGGCCAGCGCGAGCAGCTCGTGCGCCGGCTGGCCGCCGGTGACGACGGCCTCGACGTGCTCGGGGCGGACGTCACCTGGACCGCCGAACTTGCGGAGGCCGGCTGGATCCGGGAGTGGACGGGCGAGAACGCGGCCAAGGCGCGGGCGGGCACGCTCCAGATGCCGCTGGACACGGCGATCTGGGACGGCAAGCTGTACGCCGCGCCGTACACGACCAACGTGCAACTCCTGTGGTACCGCTCCGACCTGGTGCCCGAGCCGCCGAAGACGTGGCAGGGGATCATGGACGAGGCCGCGCGCCTGGCCAAGGAGGGCAAGCCGCACTACGGCGAGGTGACCGGCGCGCAGTACGAGGGCCTGGTCGTCTGGTTCAACAGCATGGTCGCCTCCGAGGGCGGCAGCATCCTGGACCGGAGCGGGACGAAGGTGGAACTCGGGCCGCCCGCGCTGGCCGCGCTGCGCCTGATGCGGCAGTACGCGACGTCCAAGGCGGCCGACCCGTCGCTGTCGAACACGCACGAGGACGAGGCACGCCTGGCGGTCGAGGCGGGACGCGCCGCGTTCGAGGTGAACTGGCCGTTCGTCTACGCCTCGATGGCCGAGAACAAGCCCGACATGCTGCCGAACTTCCGGTGGGCGCCCTATCCGGGGGCCAACGGGCCGGGCCGCTCGCCGCTGGGCGGGGCGAACTTCGCGATCAGCTCCTACTCGAAGCACCCCGAGCTGGCCTTCGAGGCCGCGCTGTGCCTGCGGGACGCCGAGAGCCAGAAGATCGCCGCGACCAAGGACGGCCTGCCGCCGACCCTGGAAGCCGTCTACCAGGACCCGGCGATGCGCGAGCCGTACCCGATGAAGGACGCCATCCTCCAGGCGCTCAAGACGGCCGCGCCGCGGCCGAAGACGCCGACCTACCAGAACGTCTCGACGGTGATCTCGGCGGTGCTGTCGCCGCCGGGGGCGATCAACCCGGACGCCACGATGACGCGCCTGAAGGAGCAGATCCAGGACGCGCTGGAGAGCAAGGGAGTGCTGCCGTGAGCGAGGGAGAGCTCTCTTGGCCTTGAGCGAGGGCAAGCGGGACGAACGGCGGCTGGGCCTGTGGCTGAGCGCCCCCGCGGCACTGATCATGATCGCGGTGACCGGCTGGCCGATCATCTACTCCTTCATCCTGTCGCTGCAACGCGCCGACCTGCGCTTCCCTGACCAGCAGAAGTGGATCGGGCTGGAGAACTACGGCACGGTCCTGTCCAGCCCCTACTGGTGGAACGCGTTCTGGGTGACGCTGCTGATCACCGTGATCAGCGTGGCGCTGGAGCTGGTGCTGGGCATGGCGCTGGCCATCGCGATGTACCGTACGCTGGTCGGCCGCGGCCTGATCCGCACCGTGGTGCTGATCCCGTACGGCATCGTCACCGTCGCGGCGGCCTACGGCTGGAAGTACGCGTGGACGCCGGGCACCGGCTGGCTGGCCAACCTGCTCCCGGACGGTACGGCGCCGCTGACCGAGCAGTGGCCGGCGCTGGCGATCGTCATCGTCGCCGAGGTGTGGAAGACGACGCCCTTCATGGCGCTGCTGCTCATGGCCGGCCTCGCGGTGGTCCCCGAGGAACTGCTGCGCGCGGCGTCGATGGACGGCGCGACCACCTGGCAGCGCTTCACCCAGGTGACGCTGCCGCTGATGAAGCCGGCCATCCTGGTCGCGCTGCTGTTCAGGACGCTGGACGCGTTCCGCATCTTCGACAACATCTACGTGCTGACCAACGGCGCGAACAACACGAGCTCGGTGTCGATCATCGCGTATCACAACCTGATCGGCGGCCTGAACCTCGGCATCGGCTCGACGATGTCCGTGCTGATCCTCATCACCGTGGCGATCATCGCGTTCCTCTTCATCCGGATATTCGGCGCTTCGGCCCCGGGGAGTGACAGCCGATGAAGCTCAAGTGGGGCGTCGCCGATGTGTTCATCGTGCTGTACGCGCTGATCCCGGTGCTGTGGGTGGTCTCGCTGAGCTTCAAGGACCCCTCGACGATCACCGACGGCTCCTTCATCCCGCAGAAGTGGACGCTCGCCAACTACACCGGCATCTTCCAGAACGACGACTTCACCCGCGGCCTGGTCAACTCGATCGGCATCGGGCTGATCTCGACCTTCATCGCGATCGTCTTCGGCACGATGGCCGCCTACGCCATCGCCCGGCTGACCTTCCCGGGCAAGAAGCTGCTGGTCGGCTTCTCGCTGCTGATCGCGATGTTCCCGCAGATCTCGCTGGTCACCCCGCTGTTCCAGATCGAGCGCTCGCTGGGGCTGTTCAACACCTGGCCCGGCCTGATCCTGCCGTACATCACCTTCGCGCTGCCGCTGACGATCTACACGCTGGCCGCGTTCTTCCGCGAGATCCCCTGGGAGCTGGAGAAGGCCGCCAAGATGGACGGCGCGACGCCGTTCCAGGCGTTCTGGCAGGTCATCGTGCCGCTGGCGGCGCCGGGCATGGTCACCACGGCGATCCTGGCCTTCATCATGTGCTGGAACGACTTCCTCTTCGCCATCTCGCTGACCTCCTCCAACGCCGCGCGCACCGCGCCGGCGACCATCTCGTTCTTCACCGGCAGCTCCCAGTTCGAGGACCCGACCGGGTCCATCGCCGCGGCGGCCGTGATCATCACGATCCCCATCGTGATCTTCGTCTTGTTCTTCCAGCGCCGGATCGTGGCCGGGCTGACCTCGGGAGCCGTGAAGGGATGACGCGTGGCTGAGATCGTGCTCAACGGGGTGACCAAGCGGTATCCCGACGGCGCCCTGGCCGTCGACCACATCGACCTGCACATCGCCGACCGCGAGTTCATCATCCTGGTCGGGCCGTCCGGCTGCGGGAAGTCGACGACGCTCAACATGATCGCCGGGCTGGAGGACATCACCGAGGGCGAGCTGCTCATCGACGGCAAGCGGGTCAACGACCGGGCGCCGCGCGAGCGCGACATCGCGATGGTGTTCCAGTCGTACGCGCTCTACCCGCACATGACGGTCCGCGAGAACATCGCCTTCCCGCTCAAGCTGGCCAAGGTGGACAAGGCCGAGGCCGACCGCCGGGTCGAGCACGCGGCCGAGATGCTCGACCTGCAGCCCTACCTCGACAAGAAGCCCGGCAACCTGTCGGGCGGCCAGCGCCAGCGGGTGGCCATGGGCCGGGCGATCGTCCGCAGCCCCAAGGCCTTCCTCATGGACGAGCCGCTGTCCAACCTCGACGCCAAGCTGCGCGTGCAGATGCGCACCACGATCTCGCGGCTGCAGAAGAACCTCGGCACCACCACGGTCTACGTCACCCACGACCAGACCGAGGCCATGACCCTCGGCGACCGCATCGTCCTGATGCGCAAGGGCGTGGTGCAGCAGGTCGGCGCGCCGCAGGAGCTCTACGACCACCCGCGCAACCTCTTCGTCGCCGGCTTCATCGGCTCGCCGGCCATGAACTTCCTGCCCGCCCAGGTCACCACCGAAGGGCTCAAGACGATCGCCGGCACCTTCCCGGTCAGCGGTCGGATGCGCCGAGCGATGACCGAGCACGACGTGCCCAGCGAGGTCATCCTGGGCATCCGCCCCGAGGCGCTCGGCGAGGCGCCGATCGAGGGCGGCGGGCAGATCACCGAGGTCGTGGACATCGTCGAGTCCACCGGGGCGGAGAAGTACGCCTTCTTCTCGCTGCCCGAGGGCGGCGTCGCCTCCGAACACCTGCGGGACACCTCGGCCTTCGACGCCGACGGCCACCCGCAGCTCGTCGCGCGGCTCAGCCCGCAGACCGAGGTGCACGAGGGGCAGCGGACGACGCTCTGGTTCGACTGCGAGGCCATCCACCTGTTCGACCCGGTCAGCGGGGCCAACCTCACCGAACTCTGAGCTTTCGACCGTGCCCGGTGCTCCTGCCGGGCCCTTTCGCGGAAGGTCCCTCTCATGAGCGGCCACGAATCACTCGACGGCAAGATCGTCGTCGTCAGCGGCGGCGCCCGCGGCTTGGGCGCGGCCTTCGCCGAACGCATCGTCGCCAGCGGCGGCCAGGTGGTCATCGGCGACCTGCTCGACGACGACGGCGAGGCCACCGCCGCCCGGCTCGGCCCGTCCGCCCGCTACGTCCACCTCGACGTCACCAAGCCGGCCGAGTGGGCGCGGGCGATCGAGCTCGCCGAGTCGGTGTACGGCAGGCTGACCGGCCTGGTCAACAACGCCGGCATCTCCACCGGGCAGTTCGTGGAGCGCGAGCCGCTCGACCACTTCGAGCTGGTGCTCAGGATCAACCTGGTCGGGACCTTCAACGGCCTTCAGGCCGCCATCGCGCCCATGCGCGCCGCCGGCGGCGGGTCGATCGTCAACATCTCCTCGGCCGCCGGGCTCATGGGCCTCGCGCTCACCGCCGGGTACGGCGCGTCCAAGTGGGGCGTGCGCGGCCTGTCCAAGGTCGCCGCGATCGAGCTCGGAACCGACCGGATCCGCGTCAACTCCGTCCATCCCGGGATGACCTACACCCCGATGACCGCCGCCACCGGGATCCGCGCGGGCGAGGGCAACTACCCGAACACGCCGATGGGCCGGGTGGGTGAGGCCGAGGAGATCGCCGGGGCGGTCTGCTTCCTGCTCTCCGACGCGGCCTCCTACGTCACCGGCGCCGAGATCGCCGTCGACGGCGGCTGGACCGCCGGACCGACGGTGCGGTACGTCATGGGGGAGTAGGCCGTCAGGACGTGATGCGCACTCGTGTCTTTCCGCAGGTCTCGCACTGCTGGGTGACTACTCGGCCGATCCGTTCGATGATCACCCACCGGTGACGCAGGTGGAAACGGCGCACGCTGTCGGAGTACCCGCTGGGGTCGATCAATACGCTAGGTCGCCCTCTGATCACGTGCGGCCAGCGTCCGCAGCCGCCGCTCCGACTCCGACCCCGGCTCGGCGGCGAACAGGTCCATGCCCTGCAACTCCGGGTCCCCGGGCAGCGTGACGATCTCCGCCGACAGCCGCAGCTCGCCCACCACCGGGTGGTCGAGCACGTAGTCGCGATGCGTCGCCGCCGCCACCGCGTGCTCCTCCCACAGCCGCGCGAACTCCGGGCTCTCGGCCGCCAGCCCTCGGATGTGCTGCCGGATCTGCCGGTACTTCGGGTACCGCGCGGCCAGCAGCCGCAGTTGCGCCACGTGCTCGCGCGCCAGCCACTCCCACCGCTCGCCGTGCAGCCGCCGGATCCCCGGGTCGGTGAAGATCAGGTGCGCGATCGTCCGCCGCTCCTCCGGGATCGCCCCGAAGTCCCCGAACACCGCCGCGGCCAGCGTGTTCCAGGCCAACACGTTCGCGTGCCGGCCCAGCACGAACGCCGGGGTCAGCACCATCGAGTCGAGCAACCGCCGCAGCCCCGGCCTCACCGGCCCCTGCGTCACGTCCTGGCACCGGTGCGCCGGCCGTACCAGCGCGTGCAGGTAGCTCCGCTCGTCCGTGCTCAGCCGCAGCGCGTCGGCGATCGCGTCCAGCACCTCGGCCGACACGTGCCGCCCGCGCCCCTGCTCCAGCCGCGTGTAGTGCGCCACGCTCACCCCGGCCAGCAGCGCCAGCTCCTCCCGTCGCAACCCGCGCACCCGCCGCGTGCCGTTGCTCCCGTACGGCAGGCCCTCCGGGCGGACCCGCGCGCGCCTGGACTTCAGGAACTCGCTCAGTTCGAGATCACGGTCCATGTGCTCAATTCTTGCCTACTCACTTTCCGGACCTGGTTGTCGCGCCTGCCTCTGAACCAGGCTCGCGCTCATGAGACTGTTCCTGCTCGGGCTCGGCGCCCTGATCACCGCCATCGACTTCACCATCGTCTACGTCGCCCTGCCGCAGATCGCGCGCGATGTCGGCTTCTCCGCGACCGGCCTGCAGTGGGTTGTCACCGCCTATGCCGTCCCCTTCGGCGGGCTGCTCCTGCTCGGCGGCCGTCTTGCCGACCTGGTGGGCCGCCGCCGGATGTTCGTCGCGGGCATGATCCTGTACGGCGTGGCGTCGACGTTGGGCGGCTTGAGCGGTTCGCCGGGGTGGTTGATCCTTGCGCGTGTCCTCCAGGGGGTCGGTGGGGCGCTCCTCATGCCCGCCACCCTCTCGCTGGTGGCCACCCTGTTCGACGAGGGGCCGGCCCGGAACCGGGCCATGACCGTCTGGGCCGTCTGCGGTGCCGGCGGCCTCAGCCTCGGCGCTTTGCTGGGCGGCGTGCTTACGGGGTACTTCGGCTGGTCCGCCGTCTTCTTCGTCAACGTCCCGATAGCCGCGGCCGGCGCTCTCCTAGCCCTCACCGTCCTCCCCGCAAGTGCCCCACCCCTCCCTGCCGCCGCGTCGCCTCTCCCCGGGAGTGCCCCGTCCCTCCCCGGCGACCGTCGCTTCGACCTCCCCGGTGCTTTGCTGGGCACCCTGGGCGTCACCGGCCTCATCCTGGCCCTCACCCAGGGACCCGTCTGGGGCTGGCCCACCTCGGCCCTGCTCGCCGCAGCCTCCCTCGCCGCCCTGGGCGCCTTCCTCCTGATCGAGTCCCGCACCCGCAACCCGCTCATGCCGCTCCGCCTCTGGTCCAACCCTCACACCCGCACCGCGGCTCTGGCCATCCTCGTGTACGGCATGACATTGCAGAGCGTCCCCTACTTCCTGACCCTCTACTTCCAGGACGTCCTCGGCTACGCCGCCCTCCAGTCCGGCCTGGCCTTCCTCGGCCCGACCCTCGGCATCACCGCCGGCAACCTCCTCAGCGAACGCCTCCTCACCAGGCTGGGGCTACGCCGTACCCTCCTGATCTCCCTCGCCACCGGCGTCGCCGGAACCGCCCTCCTAGGCCTCTCCCTCACCCCGGACGGCACCTACCTCACCCTCTTGGCCGGGCTGCTCGGCTTCGGCCTCGGCTCCGGCCTGTCGTTCAACACCCTGTTCATCCTCGCCTCCACCGGCGTCCCCGCCACCGACCAGGGCGCCGCCTCAGGCCTGTCCACCACCGTCCTCCAGGCCGGCAGCGGCACCGGCCTGGCCCTCCTCATCCTCATCTCCGGCACGGACGGCACCCCCGACCTCCGCCTCGCCGTCCTCACCGCCGCCCTCCTGGCTGTGACCGCCCTGATCCTCCCCCTCCGCCGGAAAACACGAAAGGCCGCCGCCCCGAACCTCTGATCGGGACGTACGGCCAAGTGCCCTGGACTCCCCCTCCAGGCGGGGACCAGTCAGCGGTAGTTCGTGAACTGCAGGGCGAGGTCGAGATCCTTGCCCTTGAGCAGGTTGATGATCTCCTGCAGGTCGTCCTTCTTCTTGGAGCTGACCCGGAGCTCGTCCCCCTGGATCTGCGCCTTGACGCCCTTGGGACCCTCGTCCCGGATGATCTTCGAGATCTTCTTGGCGTTCTCCTGGTCGATGCCCTCCTTGAGCGCCACGACCAGGCGGTACTCCTTGCCAGACAGCTTCGGCTCGCCCGCGTCGAGGGTCTTCAGCGACAGGCCGCGCTTGACGACCTTCTCCTTGAACACGTCGAGTGCGGCGTTCGCGCGCTCCTCGCTGTTGGCCTTGATCTCGATGCTCTCCCCGGACCAGTTGATGCTCGCCCCGGTGCCCTTGAAGTCGAAGCGGTGCCCGAGCTCCTTGGCGGCCTGGTTCAGGGCGTTGTCGACCTCCTGCCGGTCGATCTTACTGACCACGTCGAAACTGCTGTCGGCCATCGGTATGGGTGTCCTCTCTTCTTCCCTCTCCGACCTTAGCGCCCTGTGACGCCCGGCCTGCGGGACAAACCGGTGTCACGTGCACGTGGGAAGTCCGCTATGCTTCTACCTGTCGCCGCGAGAGCGGATGGCACGGCAGGTTGCCCGAGTGGCCAATGGGAGCGGACTGTAAATCCGTCGGCTTAGCCTACCCAGGTTCGAACCCTGGACCTGCCACACCAAAGGGAAGGCCCTTGACCGGCTTCAACGCGGGTCAAGGGCCTTCTTCGCGTGTGCGCACACATGTACCACTGCCGCCCCGAAGCAGGCATATGTCGCTGCTCGCGGGATCTGCGGGTGCGTGGTCACGCGGCAAGGCGTAGGCGGGGCGACGCATGAGGCACAGCGAGCGCGGGCTACTCGACGAAGGAGCCGTCCGGTCGCATGATCTCCTCGCGGGTCAGTGGGGCGACTGAGGATCCGGCAGCACGACCGTTTACGGCTACGACCAGGCGAAGGCAGTCATCCGCGGCGGGCAGGACGTAGAAAAGAACTTTGTATTGCTCGCCGTCGGGCCCGACCACGTTCTCCCAATCCTTGTCGCCGTTTTCCTCCATGACAGCCAACTCTGAGTAGTCGGCAATGCGGCGCCGGCGGGCCAGGTACTCTTCGGCGATCTCGGTGGCGACCTGCTGGTTCATGCTCCTATTCTCCGCCGCATCCGAGATCATGATTCGCAGGCCCTTGACCGGCCTCAACGCGGATTGAGGGCCTTCTGGTGGCGACGGGGCGGCCCCTGATCGAGTATGCGGTTTCAGGTCGAGGGGTCGAGGGTGCGGGTGAGGGCGTTGGCCTGGGCTATTCGGCCGTCGGGGGCGTATTCGGCGAACAGGTGGACCTCCACTTTGATCACCTTGTCCTTGCGGGTGTGGGCGGTCATGGTGAAGCGGGCGGCGGCCCTGGGGCCGTCGGTCAGGGTTTCGTGGATCTGGATGTCGAGGTGCTTGGTGGTCTTGCGGGCTGGGGTGGTGTGGTCGATGAGGCGTTGGCGGTCGAGGGTGATGCCGTCGTTGCGGTACTGGAAGGTGGGGGTGTAGTAGCGGTCGATGATCGAGGCGGGGTCGTCTTCGCTGAAGGCCAGTTCGTACGGCAGGCGGGTGAGGTAGGCGTGGAAGTCGGGGGTTTCCATGGCTTCGATGGTGGCGGGGTTGGGCGGGGGGTGCGTCGGCCTGGGGGAGACGGTGGCGTACTGCCGGTGGAGTACGCCTCCGGGGGCCACGCAGGGGAGGGGTACGGTCTGAAGGTGGGTGGGCTGGAGGAAGTGCTGGACGGGGTGGCTGCGGGGCGGATGCCGGAGCCGGGGGCGGGGCCGACGATCCTTGCGCAGCCGTCGGAGCGGGACGCGGGGGTGATGGCGTTCACCGCGCATTCGGTGGTGTTCGTGGATGTGGATCGGGAGTGGATCCGGGCTCAAGTGGATGTGGCTGATCTGTCGGCTGCGTTGAATCCGCCGTTCCTGCGGGAGCTGGAGGTTCGGACGGGGCGGCGGGTGAACAACGTCGATCTGCTGGCGCTGGGTCAGCCGTTGGTGGGGGAGCCGGCGGTGGAGTTGGCCGAGGTGATGGACCGGGGGCATCCGCGGGTACGGCGGGCGTTGCGGCATCGGGACGACGTGCGGGTGTGGACGTGTCCGGGTGGGGTGCTGGCGGTGGGGCGCGGGGTGGCGGGGCGGTGGGAGGTTGCCGTCGAGGTGGCGGAGGAGAGCCGGGGGCGTGGGGTGGGGCGGGCGTTGGCTGAGGCGGCGCGGTATTTGACCCCGGGGCCGGTGTGGGCGCAGATCGCCCCCGGGAACGCGGCCAGTGTGCGGGCGTTTCTGGCGGCGGGGTATGTGCCGGTGGGGGCGGAGGCCTTGCTGGTGCCACCGCATTTGGCCTGACGCACGTCGAAGCCGGTCTAGGGCTGGGAAGGCTCCCGGGCCGGGTGGTGGGGCATCCACTTGTGGTTGATCTCGGCCTGGAGGTCGACGTCGTGGTGGCGGGCGAGCAGCAGCAACTGGCACAACACGTCCGCCAGCTCGGACCGGAAGGCCTGGTCGAGTTCGGCCGGGGTGTGGCCCTTGTCGCGGGCCTGGCCGGTGCGCATGAGGTAGGCCTGGGTGAGCTCGCCGAGTTCCTCGTGCACCTTGAGCAGGAACCACGAGGAGTCCCGGTGGATGCCGTGGCGCTGGGCGTAGTGGCTGGAGATGGCTTCGAGGTCGTCGGTGAGACGGGCCAGGTAGGAGCCGCTCATCGGGCGAGGTCCTCGAAGAGGGTGTCGACCAGGCGGCGGGAGGACTCGGCGATCTCGTCGACGTAGGAGTCGAGCACGGATAAGGCGTCGTCGAGGTTGTGCAGGGTGCGCGGCGGGAGGGACAGGAGTTCGGAGTCCTCGACGGCGGCGGTGCCGGAGACGGTGAAGGAGTCGCCGGTGAAGCCGAGCGTGACGGCGAAGTGCACCTCGCGGCCGTCGGGGAGGGTGAAGACGGTCCCGGCGACGGCGCCACCGGCGGGGAGCAGGTAGGAGAAGGCCTGGTGCCGCACGTAGGGATGGTGCAGTTCAGTGAAGACCGCCACGGTTTGCCCCAGGGCGGCGAGCACCGCGCCCGCCGCCTGGCTGTCGCTGTCCACATCCCGAGGGTAGATCAGCGCCCTGACAAGCCTCTACGCATTGCCCGGTTTCCAAGGACAAGTCCGATAATCGCGAACACGGTCGCGCCGGCTGCGCCGTACAGGATGGAGAGGTTCTGGAAGGAGCCGGCGAACAGGGCGCGCTCGGCGGAGACGATGTGGGCGAGCGGGTTGGCGGCGCCGACGGCGCGGAGCCAGGCGGGTCCGGAGTCGAGGGGCAGGAGCACGCCGGACAGCAGCAGCATCGGGAAGATCAGGAGCTGGCTCACGACGTAGAAGAGCGTGCCGCTCGGCGCGGACTTGATGGCCAGCACGAAGGAGAGCGAGCTCAGCCCGAGCCCGAGCACGACCAGGAGCGCCAGGCCGGCCAGGATGCCGAGCGGGTGCAGCTCGAAGCCCAGCGGTACGGCCAGCACCACGATCAGCACGGCCTGCGCGAGCAGGACCGAAGACTCCTTGAGCGCCCGGCCGGCCAGCAGCGCGGTGCGGTTGAGCGGCGTGACGGTGAGGCGTTCCATCGAGCCGGACATCAGCTCGACCAGCAGGTGGTAGCCGGATCCGAGCGGCCCCATCAGGCACATCATCACGAGGATGCCCGGCACGAACCACTGCCAGTCGCCCCCGCCGGGCAGCAGCGAGCCGAAGATGAACAGGAAGAAGAGCGGCTGGCCCATCTCGAAGAGGAGCGAGACCGGTTCGCGCAGGGACGGGGTGATCTCCCGGGTGAAGACGGTCGCGGTGTCACGCAGGATCATCGAGGGCCCTTCCGGTGAGGGTGAGGAAGACGTCGTCGAGGGTCGGCCGGGCGGTCTCGGCGCTGGTGACCTTGGCGCCGGCGGCGTCGAGGGCGCGCAGGTAGTCGGGCAGGGCCCGGTCGGCGTGCGCGACGCGGACCTGCACGAGGTGGTCGTCGGCGACGGGTTCGGCGGAGATCACCTCGGCGCCCATGCGGTCGGCGACGGTCCGCGCGGCTACGGCGTCGTCGACGGTGATGGTGATGCGGTCGCCGGCGAGCTCGCCCTTGAGCTTGGCCGCCGTGCCGTCGGCGATGATCCGCCCGCCGTCGATGATGATCACCCGTTCGGCCATGGTGTCCGCCTCGGCCAGGTAGTGCGTGGTGAAGAAGAGCGTGGTGCCGAAGTCGGCGCGCAGTCGCAGGATGTGCTGCCAGACCTCGGCGCGGCCGGTGGGGTCGAGGCCGGTGGTGGGTTCGTCGAGGAAGAGCAGGCCGGGCCGGTGGATGAGGCCGAGCGCGATGTCGAGGCGGCGGCGCTGGCCGCCGGACAGGGTGCCGGGCTTGCGGCTGGCGAAGGGCACCAGGTCGAGCAGGTCCATGACCTCCTGGGCGCGGCGGCGGGCGTCGGCGCGGCGCAAGCCGTACGCGAGCCCCTGGGTGACCAGCTCGTCGCCGGCGCGGAAGTTCTCGCCGGCGCTGCTGCCCTGGCCGACGTAGCCGATGCGGGCGCGGACGGCGGCCGGGTCGGTGGCGACGTCGTGCCCCGCGACCACGGCGCTGCCGGACGTGGGCGGGAGCAGGGTGGTGAGCATGCGCAGCGTCGTGGATTTCCCGGCGCCGTTGGGGCCGAGGAAGGCCACCAGCGAGCCGGCCTCGATGTCTAGGTCGATGCCGCGCACGGCGTGGACGGTCTGTTTCTTGATGGTGAAGTCGCGGGCCAGGCGACGGGTGTGGATCAACGTGGCTCCTTCCGGGCATGCCGAAGAAACCCCTGTTCGGGGCGGGTTCGGCGATGAATTCATTCTTGGTGGCTGCCATTTGTTTTGGCAAACGCGAATGTCGCGTTCATATTCGCCTCTGACCTGCGCGAATACGTAAGGGAAAAGGCGCTGAGATGGCCTTTCAAAAAAACCGGAACTTGCGCTGTTTGCGGCGTTCCGTCAGGATCTTCCCCGCAACCCGTGAGGAAGGACGCGCCTGATGAGACGTTTGGTGCTGGTGGCGGCTGGTGTGGCGCTCGGGATCCCGCTGTTCGCGGGCAGCGCCCAGGCTCTGAACGGCGTGCCCGGGGTCGACGTGAGCAACTGGACCGGCGAGGTCGACTGGCCGGCCGTGGCCGCCGGAGGCGGCAAGTTCGCCTTCGTCCAGGCCACCGAGGGCAGCGACTGGACGAGCCCGCACTTCCAGGCCCAGTACGGCGGAGCCGCCGCGGCCGGCCTCATCCGCGGCGCCTACCACTTCGCCATGCCGCACACCTTGGACGGCGGCCAGCAGGCCGAGCATTTCGTGGCGAACGGCGGCAAGTGGACGAACGACGGGCAGACCCTGCCGGGCGTGCTGGACGTGGAGGACAACCCGTACCAGGACAAGAACGGCAAGAACAGCTGCTACGGCCTCTCCGCCAAGGAGATGGTCGCCTGGATCAAGGACTTCACCACCACCTACCGCCGCAAGACCGGCCGGCACGCGATCATCTACACCACGACGAGCTGGTGGCGCACCTGCACGGGCGACTCGACCAAGTTCAAGGCCAACCCGCTGTGGCTGGCGCGCTGGGGCGGCGAGCCGGGTGAGCTGCCGGCGAGCTGGAGCGCCCACACCTTCTGGCAGTCGGCGGACAAGGGGCCGCTGGTCGGCGGCCAGAACAGCTTCAACGGCAGCGAGGAGCAGCTCAAGGAGCTGGTCAACCCGCCGGCCGAGATCACGCTGGGCGGCGGGATCAAGGGGCGGACCAGTTACACGCTGACCGTGTCCAACACCGGGCCGCACGCGATGACCAACATCCGGGTCAGCGGCCGGGCCTTCGGCGGGACGGTGCGGACGGCTCCGGGCTGCAAGTTCAGCGGCACCGCCGTCAAGTGCGTGATCCCGCAGCTCAAGCCGGGGCAGCGGGCGCGGATCCAGGTCGTGCTCAAGGCCAAGGCTCGGGGTGCGGTCGGGATCAAGTTCACCGTGGGCGAGGCGGAGTACACCCTCAAGGCCTGAGCCCCGGCGCAGCGCCCCGCAAAGGGGTGATAAATCGCGGTTGATCAGGACATACTTGGTCCGATCATCATGCTGCGCATCCACGTCCTCGGACCGCTCCAAGTCACCCTAGACGGCCGCCGGATCGACCTCGGCACCTCCCGCCAGCGGGCGGTGCTCGCCCGCCTGGTCGCGGCCGGCGGCGAGGTCGTGTCCACCGACCGTTTCATCGACGACCTGTGGCAGGGCCAGCCGCCGCCCAAGGCGCTGGCCGCGCTGCAGGTCTACATCTCCAACCTGCGCCGCGCCACCGAGCCCGGGCGGGCTCCGCGCACTCCGGCCACGGTGATCGTCAGCACGCCGCCGGGGTACCGCCTCAGCCTGCCGGTCGAGGCGGTCGACGCCTGGCGGGCGCGTCCGCTGATCGAGCAGGCCGCCGCCGTCCTGGAGCAGGGGCGGGCCGAGCAGGCGCTGGTTCTCCTCGACGAGCTGCGCGGGTTGTGGCGGGGGGCCGCCTTCGGCGAGTTCCCGGACGACTGGGCCGCACCCGAGGCGGTACGGCTGGCCGAGCTGCGGCTGCTGGCCTTGGAATACCGGGCGGAGGCCGAGCTGCTCCTGGGCCGGCCCGCCCAGGTCGTGCCCGAGTTGCGGAGCCACGTCAACGCCTATCCGTTGCGGGAGAACGGGGTGCGGTTGCTGGCCCTGGCGCACTACCGCTCCGGCAGCCAGGCCGAGGCGCTGGCGGTGTTGCGCGAGGCGCGGCGGACGCTGGCCGACGAGCTCGGCGTCGACCCCGGGCCTGCCCTCCAGGCGCTCGAACGGGACATCCTCCACCAGGATCCCGGCCTGCAGTCGCCCCCGCTGGTCAGGCCGGAATCGGAGCCGTCCGCGCCGGTGCCGCCTGCCGTACCGAGGCTGGAGCTGGTGGGGCGCGCTCGGGAGCTGGCCGTGCTGCGGGAGGCCCGCGCGGGCGTGGTGTGGCTGGCGGGCGAGCCGGGAGCGGGCAAGAGCACGCTCGCCGAGGCGTTCGCGGCGGAGGCGGCCGCGGCCGGGCGGCGGGTCGCGGTGGGCCGCTGCCCCGAGACGGACGGCGGAGCACCGCCCGCGTGGGCGTGGAGCGAGGTCGTCCGCACCCTGGACCACAACGCACCGCCCGAAGCCGCTCCGGGCGCCCGCTTGGCGCCGCTGCTGCGCGACGGTGAGCCGATCGCCAGCCAGTTCCAGTTAGCTCGCGCCCTCGCCGAGCACCTGGCCGCCCGCACCCCGCTGGTGATCGTCCTGGAGGACGTGCACCGGGCCGACAGCGAGACCCTGTACCTGCTGCGCGCGGTCGCCACCGCCGCGCAGGACCTGCTGATTGTCGCCACCCACCGCCCCTCGGAGGCCACCGACGAGCTGCGCGCCACGCTGGCCGCCCTGGCCTCGGCCAGCCGGCACGTCGAGCTCACCAAGCTGGCCGGCCCCGACGTCGGCCGGCTCCTGGCCAGCGTCTCCGGGCTCACCCTCGACGAGCCCACCGTGCGCACCGTCGCCGAGCGCACCGACGGCAATGCGCTGTACGTCTGCGAGATCGCCCGCCTGCTGGCCACCGACGGCCCGCAGGCGGCCCACGCCCTCCCGCCCGGCGTCCGCGACCTGATCCGGCGGCGCATCTCGCGGCTGCCCGCCACCGCGCAGACCGTGTTGCGCAACGCCGCCACCGTCGGCCGCGAGGCTGAGGTGGACGTGCTGGTCCACATGCACGAGGGCGACGAGGACACCGTGCTCGACGGCCTGGAGGCGGCGGTGCTGACCGGCCTGCTCACCGAGCCCGGCCCGGGCCGGGTGCGTTTCGCGCACGTGCTGGTCAGGGAGACGCTCTACGAAGGTACGGCCCGCATCCGGCGCACCCGGGTGCACGGCCGCGTCCTGGCGGCGCTGGAGGCGGTTCGGCCGGACGACCTGCCGGCTCTGGCGCACCACGCGCTGCAGGCCGCTTCCCCGGACGCGGTGCGCTACGCCGCGGCGGCAGCCGTACAAGCCTCTGGCCTGCACGCCCACCGCGAGGCCGCGGAACTGCGGCGGGCCGCACTGGACCTCGCGACCGACGACCGGACCCGGCTGGAGCTGATGTGCGGCCTGGTCTCCTCGCTCGGGCACGCCGGCGACGGCCTGGGCGCGCTGGCGGTACGGCGGGGCGCGATCGAGCTCGGCAGCCGCATCGGCGACCGCGTCCGCGCGCTGACCTGCTACGACGCCCCGGTGAGCTGGTCGCTGCAGGAGAACCGGGCGCTGGACGTGCCGTTCGTGGCCGCGGTCGAGGCCGAACTGGCGATCACCGCCGACGCCGAGACGCGCTGCCGGCTGCTGGCCGCGCTGGTCTTCGCGGTGGAGGGGCACGACGAGGAGCGGACCGGCGAGGCCTCGCTGGAGGCGGTACGGCTGGCCCGCGAGCTCGACCGGCCCGACCTGCTCTGCCTCGCGCTCAACGCCAGGTACTTCGCCGTCCTGCACCCCGCGGGCCGCGACGAGCTGGCCGCGATCGGCGCGGAGCTGCTGGAGCTGGGCGAGCGGCACCGGCTGGTCGGCTACCTGATGCAGGGCCACCACACGCTCATGCTGGTCGCGCTTGGCCGCAACGACCTGGCCGCCGCGGCCTACCACGCCGGGCAGGGCGTCGCGATGGCCAGCAGCGGCCAGCTCGGCATGGCCCTGGTCGTGCTGGGCTTCTTCACCGCGGCGCGGCACCTGGTCGCGGGCGAGTTCGACGAGGCCGAGCGGCTGTACACCGAGCTGGCGGAGACGCTCGGCGACGGCGGCGGCATCAACGCGGCGGCCATGGGCGTCACCTGCCGGGCGGTCGTCCGGCTCACCCGCGGCGACCTGCACCGCTCCCGTGAGGAGCTGGCGGCCTTCACGGCCCTGCTGCCGCCCGAGACCGGGCTGAACGAGATCTACGCGCTCGTCCTGCTGCGCGACGGCGAGCCCGAGCGGGCCAGGCAGGTGTGGCGGCCGGACGTGGTCTTCGCCCTGGACTACTACTGGCTGGTCATGACCGGCTTGCGGGCGGTGACCGCGATGACCTTCGGCGACCGCGAGGTGGCCGAACGGTGTTACGAGGAGCTGCTGCCCTGGTCCGGGGAGATGGCCGGGCTGCACAGCGGCTCGGTCACCCTCGGCCCGGTGGCCTTCCTGCTCGGCGAGCTGGCCGAGTCGCTCGGCCGCGACGGCCGGGCGCACTTCGAGCAGGCCCTGGCGGTGGCCCGGACCCTGGGCTCGGCCTACTGGAGCGATCAGGCGCTCTCGAAGATCAATCGCTGACGCCGCTCGTGCCCCCGGCGGACCAGCGCGAGCAGGAGCGAGAGCACCGGCCCGGCCGCCTTCCGGAGTGCGGCCAGCTCTTCCGGCAACGCGTACTGGCCGATGCGCGGCAGGTCGAAGCGCAGGTCGGCGCCCTTGCGGACGGCGGCCTCGACCTTCGCCCACTCCTCGCCGGACACGTACGCCTCGATCACCGGGAAGATCGTCTTCTCCTCCTCCGCGATGTGCTCGTCCAGCAGGTCCGCGAGGCGGGCCAGGGCGACCGCCAGCGGCGTCAGGGCGGCCCGGTCGGCGCCGATCCGGGCCGCCGCAGCGGTGATCTCGTCGAGCAGCGGATCGAGCTCCCGGTGGTCGTCGGTGAGGTCGCTCAGATCCACCTCGGCTGACGCGCAGCGGACGAGCACCGGCCAGAGCACCTCGTCCTCCATCGTGTGATGGTGGTGGATGCCCGCGCAGAGCCGGGACACGAAACCAGCCAGCGCGGCCAGCCGGGCGGCGGACGCCCGCTGCCTGCCCTCGGCGAGCTCGGCCGTGACCGTGGCCAGGCGCCTGACGTCGCCGCGCATGGCCCGGTGAGTGATGCGGAATCCGACTAGATCTGGCTTTTTCATGCTCCCAGCCTGCGGAGTGCTGCTTAGGTGGCACTTGGGACCCACTTGGTATGACGTGTAACGCGTGAGCCGTACGGAAAATGAGAGACCCGGGCGCTACTGTGAGCCGCTATGGACAGGCGGTGGGTGGGGCCGGACGGCTTCGAGGTGGCTCCGGCCATCCGGGCCGGGCGGCAGGTGCTCAGGGTGCGGAGGCACGGCTGGCTGATCGCCGACTGCCTCTCCGTCGAGCAGGTGGCTCGATTCGTCGACCTCGCCGACCTGTGCGAGGTGGTCCCGCTGCCCACGCGCAGCCGCTTTCAAGCCGTCGGATAACCACGCGGCGGCTTTCCTCACCTAACGTGACGGCATGAAGCTCCACGTCGTCGCGGCTCTGCTGCTGCTGTCCGCCTGCGCCCCCGGGGTGCGGGTCGAGGGCGAGGCGCCCGTGGCGCCGCGGGGACCCGTCTACGTGCTCGCCTACATGGGCGACGCCCTGCAGCGGCCCACCAGCCTCGCCCTGACCGAGTTCAGCAGCATGACCGGCGTGCGCTGGACCTCCTGGGGCGACGAGCGCGCCACCGGCACCGGCACCCTGCACGGCACCTGGTGCCGCACCGAGGCCGAATGCGCGCGGGGCCTGCCCGCCACGCTCGAGCTCAGCGGCCTGCTCCGGCTCGAACGCACCGGCTACTACAGCCGCTTCACCGTCACCACCACCACCCCGCCGCCCGGCGAGGACCTCACCGACGGCCGCCTGGAGGTGCCGCCCCGATGACCACCAACGTGCTGTTGGTCGAGGACGACGCGGTCATCCGCGAGGCCACCCAGCTCGCGCTGGAGCGGTACGGCATGCGCGTCCGCGCCGCCGCCGACGGGCTCGCCGGCCTCGACCTCTTCCGCGCCCAGGCTCCCGACGTCGCCGTGCTCGACGTGATGCTCCCGCACCTCGACGGTGTCAGCCTCGCCCGGCGCATCCGCGAGGCCGGGCACGTGCCGATCATCATGATCTCGGCGCGGACCGACTCCATCGACGTCATCAACGCTCTCGAAGCCGGCGCCGACGACTACGTCACCAAGCCCTTCGACCTGGCCGTCCTGCATGCGCGCATCCGTGCCGTGCTCCGCCGCCAGGCGCCCGTCGCCGAGCCGTCGGTGGTCGCCTTCGGCGACCTCACCGTCGACACGCTCTCCATGGAGGTACGGCTCGGCGGCGCGCTGGTGGCTTTGACGCCGACCGAGCTCAAGCTGCTGCTGGAGTTCGCCGCCCAGCCCGGTGTCGTGCTCTCGCGGGACACGCTGCTGGCGCACGTCTGGGACTACACCTGGGAGGGCGACACCCGCGTCGTCGACGTGCACGTCCAGCGGTTGCGGGCCAAGATCGGCAACGAGCGGATCGAGACCGTGCGCGGTTTCGGGTACAAGCTGAGGCGTTGATGGGGCTCCGCGGACGTATCGCCCTGGCCTTGGCGGGCACCGCCGTCCTCGTCGCCGCGGCCATCGGGGTGCTCGTGCACGTCCACACCTCCGGCAGCCGGCTCGACGCGGCCCGGACGGAGCTCGACCGGCACCTGGTCACCCTGCTCGAACGGCAGCTCGAAGGCCAGGACGCCGGGCTGCACATCGGCGACCCCGCCCTGCCCCGGGCCCTCGCCGCGGTGCTCGCCGCCCGGCCCGTCCGTGCCACCTACCTGGAGGGGGACCGGCTGTGGGCGGCGGCCCGGGTGGGGGAGTCCGTCTACTCGCTCAGCCGCTCCTACCGGCCCGAGCTGGCCTCCCAGGCGGCCCTCGACCGTGCCCTGGCGGGCTCGGGCCTGCTTGCCACGGTGGCCGCCTCCCTGCTCGGCGTCGCCGTCGCCAACGGCCTGAGCCGCCGCCTCCGCACCGTCGCCCGCACCGCCGCCGCCATCACCGCCGGTGACCTGAGCGCCCGCGTCACGCCCCGACTGGTGGGGGAGGCGGCCGCCAAGGAGAGGGCGCCCGGGCAGGCCCAGGGGACGGCTGCCGGGCAGGACGAGCCGGCGGCAGCAGGGCGAGGCAGGGGGACGGCTGCCAGTCGGGGCGAGGCGGCGGACGCCCGGTGGACCGAGGCGCGCACAGCGGGGCGGCCCGAGGTAGTCGCGGCTGGGCGAGGTGCCGGGTCGGCGGGGCGGGATGAGGTGGCGGCTCTGGGCCGGGCGCTCGACGGGATGGCCGACGCGCTGCAGGCCCGGCTGGAGGCTGAGCGCCGGGTGACCGCCGACATCGCGCACGAACTGCGCACCCCGGTGGCCGGGCTGGTCGCCGCGGCCGAACTGCTCCCACCGGGGCGACCCACCGAGCTGGTGCGCGACCGGGCCGCGGTGCTGCGGCGGCTGGTCGAGGACGTCCTGGAGGTCGCCCGCCTCGACTCCGCCACCGAACGCCCCTCCCTGGAACCCCGCCTGTCCGCCACCCTGGCCCGCCGCGCCCTCACCTCCCTCCACCTGGGAGAGGGCGAGCCCGGCTCCCCACGGGAGACGGCTGAGGCCCCCGATACGGAGCCGAGCGTGCTCCAGGAGGGGGCCGGAGCCGGGGAACGGCCGGAGGTGGCCAGGGGTGCCGAGGCCGGAGTGCGGTTGCGGGACGGTGCGGAGCCGGGGGTGCGGCTGGGGGGTGGGCCGGAGTCTCGGGTGAAGTTGGAGGTGGTGAAAGATGTCGAGGTGGTCACCGATCCCAGGCGGGTCGAACGCATCCTGGCCAACCTCGTAACCAACGCCCTCCACCACGGCGCACCCCCGGTGACCGTCACCGTGGACGGCCCGGTGATCTCGGTCGCCGACCACGGCCCAGGCTTCCCGCCCGCCCTCCTGGACCGCCTCCGCGAGCACGGCCCGCAGCGGTTCGAGAGCGGCGCGACAGCCCGGGGAACGGGTGTCGGCCTGGGCCTGACGATCGCCGCCGGCCAGGCCCGCCTCCTCGGCGCCACGCTCGAGTTCGCCAACACCGGCGAGGGCGCGATCGTCGTCCTCCGGTTGCCGGGTTCGAGTTCGCATCATCGCTGAGGGCCGTGTATGGTTACACCTGTCCGCAGCGCAGACAGCAAAACGGACAGGCCCCTATAGCTCAGTCGGCAGAGCGTCTCCATGGTAAGGAGAAGGTCAACGGTTCGATTCCGTTTGGGGGCTCCACGCCTGACACGGCACGACGCCCGGTCCGAAGTATTCGGAGCCGGGCGTTTCTCGTTGTCCCCCAAGGATCGGCTGAGGCTGCCCACGCCCGGCCCTGAGGCGGGCCGGGCGTCCCCCACATCGGGCGTTCCCCGCGGCAGGCGTCCTGCGGCGGGTGGATGATGCCCCTTCGACGGTAACTCCAGCCATTGCGGATGGCCAGAACCTCCCGTTTGACGTGTCCCTCACGATCGTTGTCACCGGCCGCGGCGGCGATTTCAGGTTGGGCAGGTTCGTGAGGCATACTGGAAGTACCCCATCCGATCAGGTGAAGTACGAAGGTGCTCCCAAGGTCGGGTATCCTCGTCGGGCCGGGTATGTTGTGCCCGGCAAAGGCGGAGTAGCTCAGTCAGGCAGAGCAAACGGCTCATAATCGTTGTGTCGCCGGTTCAAGTCCGGCCTCCGCTACTACCCACTCCCGAGCTTCACGGCTCGGGCATGGGTGTGTCCCAGTCCCGAACGTAGAAAGGCACTCCCACGTGGCTGCCACCGACGTTAGGCCGAAGATCACGCTGGCCTGCCAGGAGTGCAAGCACCGCAACTACATCACGCGGAAGAACCGGCGCAATGACCCGGATCGGCTTGAGCTGAAGAAGTACTGCCCCAACTGCCGCACCCACCGCGCTCACCGCGAGACGCGATAGGCCGGTGCCGCAAGGCATCCCCCGGGCAGGCTTGAGCCGCGCGATGTCGCGGCACTCCTGACTCAACCGGCGTTCTCTGGGGAGAGCGCCGGTTTGCTGTGTTACCCCCGACGCCCTGTCTGGCCTCGCCAGGCGGGGTTTTCGGCTTTCCCCGCGCGTGGTGGGCGTGGGGGTTCGTGGGGATGATCGTGGAGGTCAGCGGGGTTTGTCTCCCGTTCCTGGGGACAGGAGAAGGTCCAGGGCGACAAGACCTAGGGGAGTCGATATGGGCCTGGACGACAAGGTGGACAACAAGGCCGAGGAGCTCGGCGGCAAGGTCAAGGAAGGTGTCGGTCGGGCGACCGGCGACCGGAGCCTTGAGGCCGAGGGGCATGCTGACCAGAGCAAGAGCAAGGTCAAGCAGGCCGGCGAGAAGATCAAGGACGCGGCCAAGAACGTGAAGGACGCGATCACGCCTGACAACAAGGACCGTCGCTAGGCGCACGCGCCACCACACGGTCATACGGCCACTCGGCCACACTGAGAGGGCGGCATCCGGAGAGGGTGCCGCCCTCTCGCCGTCCCGGACCAGCCGAAGGCCCGGGATCCCAAAGCCAACCGCCGCGCTCCCCGGTGGGTGCCAAGATCCCGACGAGGCGGGCGACAACCGAACGTTATTCTGTTAACGTCGCCCCATCAGCTCTGGACGCACGCACAAGGGGCAAGCATGGCCTTGAATCGTGACTTCGTCGGCCGCGAGTTCCCGCCCTCGGCGCCCTACGAGGTCAGCAGGGTGAAGATCCGCGAGTTCGCCGCCGCGATCGGTGACGACAACCCGATCTACCGCGACCGGGAGGCGGCCCAGGCGGCCGGGCATCCCGATGTGGTCGCACCTCCCACCTTCCCCATCGTGTTCAGCCTCTCCGGCGGCGGCGAAGCGCTTGCCAGCCCCGACCTGGGCCTCAACTACGCGATGGTGGTGCACGGGGAGCAGCGGTTCGAGTACACCCGCCCGATCCACCCGGGCGACCTGCTGGTCACCACCGCGAAGATCACCGACATTCGCAGCGCCGGACGCAACGAGCTGCTGACTATCCGCAGCGAGATCACCACGGTCGACGGCGAGCACGTGTGCACGACCTACAACACCATCGTCGAGCGGGGCGGAGCGGGCTGATGGCGGCGACGATCAAGTACGACGAGGTCGAGGTCGGGCAGGAGATCCCGGCGGCGGAGTACAAGGCGCGGCGGGTGAACCTGGTCATGTACGCCGGGGCGTCCGGCGACCTGAACCCGATCCACTGGAACGAGCGGTTCGCCAAGCAGGTCGGGCTTCCGGATGTGATCGCGCACGGGATGTACACGATGGCCCAGGCCGGGCGGTTCGTCACCGACTGGGCGGGCGATCCGGCGGCGGTGGTGGACTACGGTGTGCGCTTCTCGGCGATGGTGGTGGTCCCGGATGACGACGAGGGCGCGACGATCTCGGTCAGCGGGGTGGTCGAGGAGAAGCTGGAGGGCAACCGGGTGGTCGTGGGACTGACCGCCAAGTCCGGCGACGCCAAGGTGCTGTCCCGGGCCCGGGCGGTGGTCCAACTCGCCTGACCCCGAGCCCACCTCCGGCGGCCGGGCGAGCCCGACCAGGGCTCACCTCCCGGGCAAGGCGAACCCGGCCCCGGGCTGACCTCCGGGGACTGGGCAGATTGTGGGGATTCGCTGGGGGTATGCGGGGGGACATGAGCGAAGCCCCTCGACATGTCAGCGAGCTCGCCGAGCGGCGGGCCAAGGCCAGAGCGGAGCGCGACTACGCCTCGGCGGACGCGCTCCGTGCCGAGATCGAGTCGGCCGGATGGGTCGTCCACGACACCGCGGACGGGTTCGCGCTGAGCGAGCGGCCCGCGTACGAGGTGTGGCCGAGCGTGCGGTCGATCCCGGTCTCGGCCATGACCGAGGACGAGCCCGCCGGCCACCTGCCTCCGCCTGCCGTACGGACCACCGGCACGGGCCGGGACACCGAGGGCGGCTCGTCCCGCACGGCCACCGGGTCCCGTCCCGACGTCGGCGCGGGCGCCGCCACTCCCGAGCACGACGGCGACCCCGCCCTCCGAGGTCGCTCGGACGGGGCGCCAGCACGGCAAGGGGCCGAGGAGCGGCCGGCCGAGGACCTCGGGTTCGCCGGCGGGCCGCCGGCCAAGGTGCCGGACGACGACCTGCTGCACGCCCAGCGCCTGTGGGACGGCTCGATCGCGGCGAACCGCCTGGACGACGCCGGTGTCGCGATGACGCGGCGCCGGACCGAGGTGGCCGAGGTGACGGTGTCGGTCGGGCTGGTCGTGGACGGCTGGCCGGACGACCTCCGCACCTGCGTCGAATCGATCATCGAGCACACCACCGCCCGCGTCCTCCTGCTCGACCTGGGCAACGTGGACGGAGCCGGCGACGCGGCCCAGGAGCTGGCCGAGCGCCACCCCGGCCGCATCACCGTCTGGCACGTCGCCGAGCAGCCGCACTGGCGAGGCGGGACCGCGGAATGGGGCGCTTGCCGTACCAAACTGTTGTATCTGGATGAAGCCGACGTGCACGTCCTGATGGAGACCTCCACCGTGTTCACCGGGGACGCGATCACGCCGCTGGTGGACGCGTTGAAGTCCGGTGCGGTGGCGGCGGGCTGGAAGGGCGTGGAGCCGTCCGCGGACGGGCACGACTGGCACGAGGCGGGGCCCGGCCCGGTGCGCGCGTTGCTGGGCTACCTGATGGCGGTACGGCGGAGCGCGGCGCTGACCGCCTTCCCGGACGGCGCCCGCTACTACCGCAACGCCGATCTGGAGTTCTCCCTGGCGCTGCCCGGCGAGCTGGTGGTGCCGGACGAACTGCTCCCGGTGGTCCAGGGCACGCACCGGGCCTACCACGAGGTCGATCCCGGCTACCGCGACCGGGAGTCGCGCCGGACCTACGACCGGGTCCTGCGCCTGTTGCGCACCACCTAGCGCTCGGCAGTACAGCTCATCAATCCGGCACCGTAGGCTGGGCGCATGATTCTGGCGCCCTACACGACCCTCGGCCTGGGCGGCCCCGCCCGCGACTTCGTCGAGGCCCGGACGGCCGAGGAACTGGTCTCGCTCGTCGCCGAGGCGGACGGCACCAAGACGCCGCTGCTGATCCTGGGCGGCGGCAGCAACCTGGTGGTCGCCGACGAGGGATTCGACGGCCGGGTGGTCCGGGTGGCGAGTCGCGGGGTGGGCGTCGAGCGCGACGGTGACCAGGTGCTGGTCACCGTCGAGGCGGGCGAGGAGTGGGACCCGCTGGTGGCGCGGGCGGTCGCCGAGGGCTGGTCGGGCATCGAGTGCCTGTCCGGCATCCCCGGCCTGGTGGGCTCCACGCCGATCCAGAACGTCGGAGCCTACGGGCAGGCGGTGGCCGAGACGATCAGGTCGGTCCGCGTCTACGACCGGCGCACCTGTCAGGTGCTCGACCTGGGCGCGCGGCAGTGCGGGTTCGCCTACCGCGACAGCGTGTTCAAGCAGGATCTCGGCCGGCACGTCGTGCTCGCGGTGACCTACGCGCTCGACCTCGCCGACCGGTCGGGGCCGGTGGCCTACGAGGAGCTCGCGCGCCGGCTGGAGGTGCCGCTGGGCGAGCGGGTGCCGCTCGCCGCCGCCCGCGAGGCCGTCCTCGGGCTGCGCCGGGGCAAGGGCATGGTGCTCGACGCCGGCGACCCCGACACCCGCAGCGCCGGCTCCTTCTTCATGAACCCGATCCTCCCGGCCGGTGAGCTGGAGCCGCGCGCCCCTGGGCACCCGCGCTGGGAGCTGCCCGGCGGCCTGGAGAAGGTGCCCGCCGCGTGGCTGATCGAGCAGGCCGGGTTCGCCAAGGGCTACAGCCGCGGCCCGGTCCGCATCTCCACCAAGCACACCCTCGCCCTCACCAACCCCGGCGGCGGCAGCACCGCCGATCTGCTCGCCCTCGCCCGCGAGGTGCGCGACGGGGTGGCGGAGAAGTTCGGGGTCACGCTGGTCAACGAGCCGGTCATGGTGGGGTGCGCGCTATGATGGGGTCGAATACCGAAGGGGAGTAGTCCTCAACAGTGCGATCGACACACTGGCCTCACGGCCCGGTCGCACGGCCTTCACGGGCGGACGAGACCTTCGGCCTGGTAATGACGACGTCAGTCGCTGCCGGGCCGAAGTCATGCCCGAAACTCCCCGGGTGCCTGCTTCCGGCTCGGCCGCGCGGAAGAGGACCCATTGTTGGAAGCGTTCTGGATCAGCCTGGTGGTCATCTTCGTCGCCGAACTCGGCGACAAGAGCCAGCTCATGGCGCTGACCTTCGCCACCCGCTTCAAGGCCTGGCCGGTGATCATCGGCATCACCATCGCCACCACCGCGGTCCACCTGGCCAGCGTCGCGCTCGGCGGCCTGCTCGGGAACGCGTTGCCCACCAAGGCGATCAACATCGCGGCGGCCGTCGCCTTCTTCGGCTTCGCGCTGTGGACGTTGCGCGGCGACGAGCTGACCGACGAGGAAGCCCAGAAGGCCGGCAAGACCACGCGTAACGCGATCATCGCCGTGACGGTCGCGTTCTTCCTCAGCGAGCTGGGGGACAAGACGATGCTGGCGACGATCACGCTGGCGACGCAGCACGACTGGGTCGGCACGTGGATCGGCTCGACGGTCGGCATGGTCGCCGCCGACGCCCTGGCCATCCTGGTCGGCCGGCTGCTGGGCAAGCACCTGCCGGAGAAGGTCATCCGGTACGGCGCCGCCGCCGGGTTCGTGCTGTTCGGCGGGGTGATGCTCTACCAGGCCCTCGCGTAAAGGGTGCTAGGAGCCGGTGAGTCGCCAGGTGGCGGCGCGGCTGGTCCCCTCGGTCACGATCGCCCCCAGCGCGTAGATCTCGTCCCCCGCCCTGACCAGGTCCATCACCTGCGCGATGGGGCGGCCCGCCTTCCCGACCGGCAGCGGCTGGCCGGTCCACCGGCCGTCGCCGAAGTGCCACATCTTGCCGTCGGTCGCCACCCACACCCCGCCGCGCCCGTCCTCGACGGCGTCCTGGAACGTGTCGGAGAACCCCTCCCGGTGGAAGGGCCCCCACGTGCAGGTCCACCGGCCGCCGGCCTCGCGCAGCGCGACCAGCCGGCCGGCCGCGGTGTCCTCGGCGTCCACGGAGTCGTGGGTGCCGAAGGCGGCGGACCCGAAGACCCAGGTCTCGTCCGGGCCGGGCACGGCCACAGCCTGGGGGTAGAAGGCGCCGCCCTGGTTGTCGTGGATGGCGCCACGCTTGTCGATCTTCAGCTCGAACCACACCTGCTGCGGCACGCCGTCCCGGATCCGCACCGCCCGCGAGCCCTGGTACGGCAGCGCCCACACCTCGCCGCCCGAGGCGGCCAGCCGGTACGGCGTGCGCAGCGGCTGCTCGGTGCCGACCTCGGGCCCCTGGTCCTCGGGGAGGCGCAGGTGCGTCCAGCGGGCGCCGTCCCAGTGCACGGCGGCGTCGGCGTAGGACACCCAGCCGCCGTCGCCGCCGGACAGCGAGGGCTGGTTGTCGACCTTCGGCGCGGCGATGGACAGCGCGCGCCAGCCGCCGCCGTCGTGCACCGCGACCTGCCAGGCGTCGGCCGCCGGCGTGGCCACCCACACCTGGCCGCCGGGCGTGGCGGTGAGCTGGTGCACCGTGGTCATGCCCGGCGGCAGCCCCACGTCGGACCAGTCGCCGCCGGTCAACCGGACGGGGGTGCCCTGCTGCCAGTCCTTGTCGTGCACGGCCCACAGCTCGCCGCCCGGTCCCGGGGTGCCGCCGCGCAGGGCGCCGGGCCTTTCCGGCAGGTCGAGCAGCTTCCAGGTCGCGGCGGTGGTGGTGACGCGGAACTGGTCGGCGGGCCTGGGCGGCTCGGGGCAGTCGGCGTTGGTGACGCGCACCGGCGGCGTGCTGGGGGCGGCGAGCGTCGCGGCGGCGGCGGCGGTGGGGCTTGCCGTACTGCTCGGGGACGGTTTCGGCGGCGCGGCCGGTTGCTGGGCGCAGGCGGCGCAGGCCAGCGCCAGGGACAGGACCGTGGCCACGCTCGCTCGCCGCATGCCCGCCATCCTGGCCCAAACCGGCCGAGGGGCGCGACTCCCGGGTCGTGCCGGTCTCCTGCTTCCGGCCGCCGGCCTCCTCCGGCAGGCGTAGTGCGGGCCGGGCGGAACGGGGGGCGATCCCCGATGCTGTCCGCGGGCGGGGTGTTCGAGGGTGCTGTCATGAGGATTCCAGCCGCTCTGGCGGCCCTGACCTGTACCGCCGCCGTCCTGGCGCCCCTGCCCGCCCGAGCGGCCGAGCCGGCCTGCCTGCCGGTGCCGGGGGCGGTGTGCGGGTCCATCCGGGTGCCCCTGATCCGTAGCCGCCCTGACCTGGGCAGCACCACGGTCGGCTACGCGCTCGTCCGGCGCAAGAACACCTCCCGGCCCGCCGCCGGGACGATCGCCTTCAACCCGGGCGGGCCGGGCGGCTCGACCGTGAACATGGCCGCGCAGTACACCGAGCTGTACGCCGACCTCCTGAACGACCACGACTTCCTGCTGGTCGATCCGCGCGGGGTCAACCGGTCGGGCGCCCTCGACTGCGGGATCACCGGGTTCCCCGCGACGACCTCGGCGATGATCCGCGACGCCGAGCGGTGCGGGCGGGCGCTCGGCGAGCGGTCGCGCGGCTACACCTCGGCCGAGACCGCCGACGACCTCGACGCGGTCCGGGCGAAGCTCGGCCTCGACAAGCTGGTGCTCAAGGGCGAGTCGTACGGGACGAACCTGATGACCGTCTACGCCCAGCGGCATCCGACGCGGGTGCAGTCGGCGGTCCTGTCGAGTGCCTACCCGCTCGACCGCGACACCTGGTTCGCCTCCAACGCCCGCGCGCTGCGGCGCTCGGTCCGGCTGCTGTGCGAGCCGGGCGGCTGCGACAGCCGCCGGGTCCTGGCCGACCTGGGCCGGCTGGCCGCCCGGCTGCGGGTCCGGCCGATCGAGTACCGCGTGGACGGCGAGCGATGGGTCGTCGACGACGTCGTCCTCGCCGGCCTGGTCTACGTGTCGGCCGCGAACATCCCCTCCCTGCTCGGACAGGTGCCGCGGATGGTCGCCGAGGCGCTTCGCGGGGACCCCGCCAAGCTCGTGGCGCTGGCCCGCCAGGCCAAGCGGCCGAGCGGCAACGGCGAGGAGCCCTTCAACCACGGCCTGAGCCACGCGGTGCCGTGCAACGACTACCGCTGGGCCTGGGACTTCTCGGCCTCCTTCGCGGACAGGGAGCGGCAGTTCGAGCGCGCCCGCGCCAAGCTGCCCGCCAAGGACTTCCGGCCGTTCGGCGTGCGCACCTGGACCACCGCGCTGCGCAGCGGCAACTGCCTGCGCTGGCCCGACACCAATCCGCCGCGCCCGCGGCTGGGCGGGCCCCTCCCGGTGGTCCCGGTGCTGGTCACCTCCGGTGTGATGGACACCAACACCACCCTCGAACAGGGCCGCCAGGCCGCCGCGCAGTACCCTCGATCCACCTTCGTCGCCGTCCCCCACCTGGGCCACCTGCCCGAACGGGAGCCGAGCGGCTGCGTGGTGCGGATGCACACCCACTTCATCCGCACCGGGACGCCGGGCGACCTGTCGTGCCTGGACCGGATCCCCGCGGTTCCGGTGTCCTGACCTCCGGGGTGCAACCTTTCGCCCGTCCGGCCGCGTTGGGAACGGGCGAAGGGAGATCACTGTGGATCACGAGGGGTTTCGCGAGTTCGTGCTCGCCCGGCAGCAGGCGCTGATGCGCACAGCCTGCCTGCTCGTGGGCGATCCGCATCTCGCCGAGGACCTGCTGCAAAGCGTGCTGATCAACGTGGCAGGGAAGTGGGATCGGCTGGCCAGGACGGGCAACCCCGAGGCCTACACGCGCAAGGCCCTGGTGAACCAGTACATCTCCTGGCGTCGCCGGTTACGTCCCGAACTGCCGAGCGCGCATCCGCCGGACGTGGGCGGCTACGCCCACGACGAGGAGACGCTCGACCGGATAGTGCTGCGGCAGGCCCTGGCCAAACTCACCCGCAAGCAGCGGGCGGTGCTCGTCCTGCGGTTCTGGGAGGACCTCACCGAGGCCCAGACCGCCGAGGCGCTCGGCTGCTCGGTCGGGAACGTCAAGAGCCAGACCCATCACGCGCTGGCCCGCCTGCGCGTGCTCGCACCCGAGCTGGTGCGAACCCCATCCTTGGCCGACCTAGCCACGCGGAGGTGACACGATGACCAGGCTGCGCAGGGCGCTGGAGGGCATCGCCCAGGAAACACCGTTGGTCGACAACCTCGCCGAGGGCGCCCTCCGGGGCTACCGGCGGCGCCGCCGTACCCGCCGGATCGTGGCCTCAGCGTTCACCGCGGCGGTGGTGGTCGCGGGCGGCGTGTTGACGGCGGGCGCGTTGCGGCCGGCGGCTCCGGTCGAGGTGGGCTCGGCCGGGGTGCAGGAGCTTCCCGACCTGCCCGAGGGAGCGGTGGGCCCGGCCGGCCGGGCCTACCTCGTCCCCTGCGACTACGACCGCGAGAGCAAGGAGCTGGACTGCTCCAGCTCCGAGTGGCGGCTGGTCACCCGGTCCGGGAAGACCTACCGGCTGCCGCGCGCCACCGCGCACGCGGATGGCGACCGCGTCCCGGTCGCGATCAGCCGGGACGGGCGGTTCCTGGCCTTCTACGACGCCACGGCCGGCGCGCACGTCGTGCGGGACCTGGTCAGCGGGCCGGAGGTGGTCTCCCGGGTGCGCGTCGAGCCGTCGAAGGTCGGGCCGGGATCCATGCTCGTGCTCTCCGACGACGGGCGGCACCTGTTCTTCGACCCCCGCGAGGGGAGCGCGGCGCCGGGGCTGCTCGTCGACGTGGCGGGCGGGAAGAGCGAGCCGGTGTCCGGGGTCTACGAGGCGGTCAGCATCAAGGACGGGATGCTGCAGCTCGTCCGGTACATCAAGACCGACCACTGGCTGCGGCCGGTGTCCGGCAAGAGCGGGCGGCCGGTGCTGTTCGACGGGGCCTACATCATGTTCTCCGAACCGGCTCCTGACGGGGCGAGGGTGGTGGCCGTGGAGCACGCGACCATGGCCAAGCGGGTGCTCAGCGTGCTCGACGCGAAGAAGGGGAAGGTACTGCGCCGATTGACTCTCGACGGGCTGCCGAAGCAGGGCGGGCTGGCCGGGACCGGGTTGTGGCTCAGCGACTCGGAGGTCACCGTCTTCTTCGACGCCGGGAAGGGCGGGGTCCGGGCCTACGCGGTCGACGTCCGGAGCGGGCGGCTGCGGCTGCTGGAGAAGTACACCGGCGCGGCGGAGCTGGTGGCCCTGCCCGGGCAGGCGGCCGGGGACGGCAGCTTCTGACGCCTGCCCAGGCGTGGGCTCAGTCGGCGGGGGTCGGTTCCGGGCGGTCGTAGAGGGCGACGGCCCAGCCGCCCGGCGCCTCGCCCACCTCGGCCGACAGCCGGTCGCGGACCTCGGGCCGCAGCAGCGAGCGGGCCTGGGCCGGCTCGTCGCACCCGCCCGGCCCTCCGCCGACCGGCGGGCAGCCCGTGACGGTCTCCGCCACCTTCCGAACCGGCGCGTCGGCCGGATAGACCCAGACCCGGATGGTCTGCGGCCCTTCCAGCCAGCCGGTGGGCGCCGAGCGCCGGTCGTGGTGCCCGCCCGCGCCCTTCCCGCAGCGTCCGGCCGTACCGCCGGGCTCACCGCCCTTGAGCTGCATCTCGGTGACCACCCACGCCTGCGGATCGGCGCAGAACACCCGGAAGGCCGTGGAGAAGCTCACCGGGGTGAAGGTCACCGCCCGGCCGGCGCCCGTCGTCGCGAACCGCTCGGAGTGCAGCAGCGGGAGGCGGAACCGCTCCGCCCCCAGCACCACCGTGTAGCTGTCGGGCACCTTCGGCCCGGGATCGACCCGGGTCGGGCCGGGGGCCTGGGCGACCGTCGTCCCGTCCGGCTCGGGCGGCCCGCCCGGCAGGCCGGTCGTCAGTCCCACGGCGACGACCGCGGCGGCCAGCGCCGCCCCGGCCGCCACCACCCTCCTGGTACGGCGAAGCCGCCGCCCCCGGCGCACGATCGCCGCCAGGTTCGCGGCCGGTTCGCCCCGGGTCTCCACCTGCTCGGCCAGCAGGTCGCGCAGGTCGCTTTCGGTGTGCCTCATCGGTGGACCCTCTCCACGTTCATGAGCTGAATGTCCGGATCGACGCGGAGGCGGCCGAGCGCCCGGCTGAGCTGGCGCTTCACCGCCCCCGCCGAGCAGCCGAGGATCTCGGCCACCTGGACGAGCGTGCGCCCCTCGAAGTAGTGCAGGACGATCACCGCGCGCTGGCGTGGGGAGAGCGCGGCGATCGCGCTCCGCAGCGAGGCCCGGTCGGCCAGTTCGGCGGCCGGGTCGCGGGGATCGGCCACCTCGGGCAGGTGCTCGGCCGGGACCTCGCCGCGCCAGCGCCGCCGCCACCAGGACGCGTGCGTGTTCACGATGATCCGGTAGACGTAGGGGTCGGGGTTGCCCTCGATCCGCCGCCAGGCCACCCATGCCTTGGCCAGGGCGGTTTGTACCAGGTCTTCGGCCGTGGCCCACTCCCGGGTGAGGAGATAGGCCATGCGGCACAGCCGGGAATGGCGTTGTGCCACATAGTCGGCGAACCCTTCTTCCATCCGTCAACTCCGTCGTTCAGGGCTGATTGCCTCCGGAGAGGACTACCGCCCGGAGGGCGTGGATGGTTGACACCGAAGGTCGCGCACTTTCCCGGAGACCGGAGCCGGGACGGCTAGGACAGCAGGGAGAGCCGGTGCGCGGCGGCGGCGGCCTCGCCGCGGCTGCCGACGCCGAGCTTGGCCAGGATGTTGGACACGTGCACGCTGACCGTCTTGGCGGAGATGAACAGCTCCGCGGCGATGTCGCGGTTGCTGCGGCCCAGGGCGACCAGGCGCAGGACCTCGACCTCGCGGGGGGTCAGCAGCTCGGGGGTGTCGTGCTCCTCCAGGGCCGCGCCGACGCGCCGGGCGAGGGCCTCGATCTCGGTGAGCAGCGGCGTGGCGCGCAGGGTCACCGCGAGCGGGTGGGCGGTGCGCAGCCGGGTGGCGGCGCCGTCGCGGTCACCGGCGTGCGCGGCGACGCCGGCGGCGTACAGCAGGGCCTTGGCCTGCGGGTGCGGCCGGCCGAGCCGGGACCAGGCGGCGGCCGCGGCGTCGAAGTCGCCGGAGAAGGTGAGCTGGTAGGCCCCGGCCACCGGGCCGGACACCCGCAGCGTCTGGGCGAGCTCGCGGGCGCGGGCGAGCACGGCGGCGGCCCGGGCCGGCTCGACGACCGCGGCGGCGTCGCAGACGAGCCGGATCACCGTCAGCAGCCGCCAGCCGAGCATGGCCTTGCTGGAGAGCTTGCTGGCCAGGAACCGTTCGCAGACGGCCAGTGCGGAGGCGGGGTCGCCCTTGAACAGGTGCCAGCCGATGTGCAGCCGGGTGTTGCTGGTGAAGTCCTGGAGGAGGTCCTGCGGGATGTCCTTGAGCGCGCCGAGCTCGGCGAGGATGCCCTCGACGAGGTCGAGCTCGCCGCGCGAGAGCGCGATGTCGGCGCGCACCCGCTTGAGGTGGCGCAGGTCGTGCGCGCTGGGTCCCAGGCTCATGGCGCGGTCGAGGGTCTCGACGGCCTCGTCCCAGCGGCCGAGCGATTCGAGGGCCTCGGCGCGGTTGTTGAGGATGAACGCGCCGCTGTGGCGGAGCCTGCCGTACTTCTTGGCCAGGTCGACGCCCTCGTCGGCGAGGTCGAGCGCCTCGGCGGAGCGGCCGAGGTCGTTGAGGGTGTCGACGGCGTTGGCGATGGCGCGCAGGATGACGCGGCCGTTGTTCTCGGCCTCGCCCAGCCGGCGGGCGCGGATGACGGAGTCGAGGGTGGCGGGGAGGTCGCCGTCCATGGAGGTGCCGAGGGAGAGGTTCATTAGGAAGTCGGCGCGCAGGCAGGAGTCGTCGAGCTCCTCGGCCAGGCGGAGCCCCTCGGTGGCGAGCTGCGTGCCCTCCTCTATCTCGCCGCGGAGCATGAGGTGCTGGCTCATCCGTTCGAGGACCTCGGCGCGGGCCTGGCCGGGCTGCGGGACCAGGCCCAGGGCGTAGCGGAAGTCGCCGGTGACGCCCTGCTTGCCCTTGTGGATCTGCAGGGCGGCCCAGCGGACGGTGAGCTGCGCGACCCGCTCGGGCTCCGCGGTCTCGTCGAGCTGCTTGAGCGCGGCCTTGACGAACTTCATCGCCTTGTCGATCTCGGCGCCGGCCTGGGCGGAGATGGCGGCCTTCTCCAGGACGTGCGTGGAGTCGGTGCCGGTCAGCTCGGCGGCGTCGGGCACCTTGTCCCAGAGCATGAGGACGCGTTCGAGCAGCGGGATGGCCTCGGTGTAGGCGAAGGCCTTGAACGACTTGCGCGCGGCCTCCCACGCCGAGACCAGAGCCTGCTCGTCGTTGCGGGCGCTGTACCAGTGGTGCGCGAGCTCGACGGCGGCGCGGCCCATCGGCACGAGGCGGCGGTTCTTGGAGATCTCCTCGGCGTAGCGGGCGTGCAGCCGCTGGTGCTCGCCGGGCAGGAGCTCGTCGTGCACGGCCTCGCGGATCAGCGCGTGCCGGAAGACGTAGGCCCGGTTGTCGGCGATCTGCAGGACGTTGCCGGCGATGGCCGGGCGCAGGGCGCTCTCCAGCTCGAGGTCGGAGAGCTGGCTGACCCGGGCGAGCAGCGTGTGGCCGACCCGGATCCCGCCGGCGGCGGCCATGCGCAGCACCCGCTGGGTCTCCTCCGGCAGCCGCTCGACCGCGGCGAGGATGAGGTCCTGCATCGACTCCGGGAACGAGCACTCCGAGCCGCCGTCCAGCAGGGCCTCGACGAACAGCGGGATGCCCTCGCTGCGCTCGTAGACCTTCTGGACCCTGGTGTAGGCGGGGACGGCGCCGAGGATGCCGGCCATCTGCTCGGCGACCTCGTCGCGCGACAGGCGGGGCAGGTCGAGCCGGAGCACGCCGTCGACCCGGCCGAGCTCGGCCAGGACCGGCCGGAGCGGGTGCTGGCGGTGCAGGTCGTCGGAGCGGTAGGTCAGCACCATGAGCACCTGCGCCGAGCGCAGGTTGCGGCTGAGGAAGGCGATCAGGTCGCGGCTGGAGCGATCCGCCCAGTGGATGTCCTCGATCACGAGGATGGTCGGGCGCGTCTCGGAGACGCGCTCCAGCAGCGTCAGGAACTGCTCGAACAGCCGGGCGCGGCCGGCGTCGGTCTCGCCGTCGCCGCTGGGCTCCCCGAACTCGGGCAGCAGCCGGGCCAGGTCGCGGCCGGCCCCTTCGGGCAGGAGCGCGGCGACCTGGCCGGTGCTGGTCTCGCGGACGAGCTGGCGGAGCGCGGCGGTGAAGGGGGCGTAGGCGAGGCCCTCGGTGGACAGCTCGACGCACCCGCCGAACAGCACGTGGGCGCCGCCCTGGACGGCGTGCTCGGAGAAGCGCTGCACGAGCCGGGTCTTGCCGACTCCGGCCTCGCCGCCCACCAGTACGGCTGTCGCCGTGCCCTTCCGGGCCTCGTCGTAGGCCTCGGAGAGGATCGAGAGTTCGTCCTGCCGCCCGACGAAGACCGGGCTTACCGAACGTCCCAGCATGTCGTTAAGCATCGCATGCCTTTTGATGAGCTTTCGACGGGTTTACCAGCAAGATCACGGGGGCTTTGAGGCCCGGCCGCGAGGGAGGATGCGGCCGGGCTCTCTTGGCGTGGTCATGACTCGTCGGAGTGGCGCTTGCCGAAGACCGAGCGGCGCTCGGACTTCTGGTCCTTCTGGGCCTCCTTGACCCGGCGGTGCTTCGCGGCGGCCCGCTGAAGCTCGCTGACGTGGGACTTGATGAGCTGGTATTCGAGTTCTGCGTTCATGTCTTAAAGCTTCGCGCTAAGGCCGGGACCCGGGCATCGGGCGGATGTCCTATCTCTTGCCGAACCATCGGCTTAGAACTACCTAGGACACGCCGCACGCAGCCCTAAGGCAGGCCACCATGGGGTGCCGTGAGGCTCCTTATGATCATCTCGTTGCTCGTTCCCCAGCCTTCCGCCCCAGCTCAGGACGGTGGCTGGCGAGTGTCTAGGGCATCGAGCCCGGGTGTGCTGGGCGGCTACCAGGAGGTCGGCGCCAGCCGTACGGACGAGGCCTGGGTGGTCCGCACGGGCCGCCCCCTGCTGCTCTGGAACGGCCGGACGTGGCGCAGCCAGGGCGGCGCCGAGGCGCCCTACCTGGTGCGCGGGCACGGCCCCGAGGAGGTGTGGCGCTTCAACGAGAGCGTCGAGCAGGTGACCGTCTGGCGGTGGAACGGCCGCAGGTGGAGCAGCCTGCCGATCCCCGAGCCGGGCGCGCACGCGACCGCCGCGGTGGTCCCGGCCAAGGGGGAGTGCTGGGCGGCGGGGCTGCGGTTCGGCGCGCAGGGCATGCGGGACGTGGTGTGGCACCACGCCGGCGGCCGGTGGCGTACCGTCGCCGCGCCGGTGCCCCTGACCGACTTCGCCGCCGTCTCCAGCTCCGCGGTGTGGGCGCTGAGCAGCTACGAGGGCGGCCCGTCCGCCTCGATCCTGCGCTGGGACGGCCGGCAGTGGGCGCCGGAGCACCTGCCGCCGCTGGAGTTCGCGGAGCTGGCCGACATCGTGGCGCTGGCCGAGGACGACGTCTGGGCGGTCGGCGCGATCGTGGTCCGCCGCGACGGCGTGCGCTCGCTGCGCGAGGCGCTGGTCCTGCACTGGGACGGTACGGCGTGGCGGCGGGTCCAGCACCGCCCGGCGGCCACGGGCTACACGGCCGCCGCGCCCGACGGGACCGGCGGCCTGTGGCTGGCGACCGAGTCGGCCGAGGGCCCCGACACGCTCACCCGCCACCGCCGTGGCGCCTGGGAGTCGGTCGCGCTGGGCCTGCCGAAGGCCCAGGTCAAGGGCCTGGCCAACGTTCCGGGCAGCACCCGGATGTGGGCCACGGTGGACGCCGACGGCGAACAAGTGATCCTCTCGTACAAGTGAGTTTGGAATCATCGGTCCCGGTCGGCGATGCTGTGAGGGTGTCAACTGTGACTACTCCGCTCGCCGACGTCGCGTCTTCCAACGCGACGTTGCGAGCATTCCTGCACGGCCTGCCCGGTGTCGACCGGGTCGGCGCGGACCAGCGGGCCGCCATGCTCGGCACTCGCTCGATCAAGACCAGCGCGAAGGCGCAGGCCATCGACCTGGCCATCTCCATGGTCGACCTGACCACGCTGGAGGGCGCCGACACCCCGGGCAAGGTCCGGGCGATGTCCACCAAGGCGGTGCACCCCGGCGGGGACGCGCCTCGCGTGGCCGCGGTCTGCGTCTACCCCGACCTGGTCCACGTCGCCGCCGAGACGGTCAAGGGCTCGGGCGTCAAGGTCGCCTCGGTCGCCACCGCCTTCCCCAGCGGGCGCAGCTCGCTGGAGGTGAAGGTGAGCGACACCGCGCTCGCGGTCGCCGCCGGGGCCGACGAGATCGACATGGTCATCGACCGCGGCGCCTTCCTGGCCGGCGACTACGTCAAGGTCTTCGAGGAGATCCGCGCGGTCAAGGCCGCCTGCGGCGACGCGCACCTGAAGGTGATCCTCGAGACCGGCGAACTGGCCACCTACGACAACGTCCGGCGGGCGTCCTGGCTGGCGATGCTGGCCGGCGGCGACTTCATCAAGACCTCGACCGGCAAGGTGCAGCCCGCCGCGACGCTGCCGGTGACCCTGATCATGCTGGAAGCGGTGCGCGACTTCCGCGACGCCACCGGCGTCCAGATCGGCGTGAAGCCGGCCGGCGGCATCCGCACCACCAAGGACGCCATCAAGATGCTCGTCCTGGTCAACGAGACGGTCGGCGACGACTGGCTGTCGCCCGACTGGTTCAGGCTCGGCGCCTCCACGCTGCTCAACGACCTGCTCATGCAGCGGCAGAAGCTCACGACCGGGCGCTACGCCGGTCCCGACTACTTCACCTTGGACTGATGATGTTCGAATACGCACCTGCGCCGGAGTCGCGCGACGTCGTCGACATCAAGCCGTCCTACGGGTTGTTCATCGACGGCGAGTTCGTGGACGGGTCGGGCCAGGCCTTCAAGACCATCAACCCGGCCTCCGAGGAGTCGCTGGCCGAGGTGGCCGCGGCGAGCGAGGCCGATGTCGACCGGGCCGTCCAGGCCGCCCGCAAGGCGTTCGGCGGCTGGTCGGCGCTGCCCGGCGCCGAGCGCGCGAAGTACCTCTTCCGCATCGCCAGGATCATCCAGGAGCGCGCCCGCGAGCTGGCCGTCCTGGAGAGCCTCGACAACGGCAAGCCCATCCGCGAGTCGCGCGACGTCGACCTGCCGCTGGTCGCCGCGCACTTCTTCTACTACGCCGGCTGGGCCGACAAGCTCAACCACGCCGGCTTCGGCTCGAATCCGCGCCCGCTGGGCGTGGCCGGGCAGGTCATCCCGTGGAACTTCCCGCTGCTCATGCTGGCGTGGAAGATCGCGCCCGCGCTGGCCTGCGGCAACACCGTGGTGCTCAAGCCGGCCGAGACCACCCCGCTGACCGCGCTCGCCTTCGCAGAGATCTGCGTGCAGGCCGAGCTGCCGCCCGGCGTGGTCAACATCGTCACCGGCGCGGGCGAGACCGGCGCGGCCCTGGTCGCGCACCCCGACGTCAACAAGGTGGCCTTCACCGGCTCCACCGAGGTCGGCAAGCTCATCGCCCGCTCGGTCGCCGGCACCGCCAAGCGCGTGACGCTGGAGCTCGGCGGCAAGGCGGCCAACATCGTCTTCGAGGACGCGCCGATCGACCAGGCGGTCGAGGGCATCGTCAACGGCATCTTCTTCAACCAGGGCCACGTCTGCTGCGCGGGCTCGCGGCTGCTGGTGCAGGAGTCGGTGTACGACGAGGTGCTCGCCTCGCTCAAGCGCCGCGTCTCCACGCTGCGCGTCGGCGACCCGCTGGACAAGAACACCGACATCGGCGCGATCAACTCCGCCGAGCAGCTCGCCAAGATCCGCGAGCTGTCGGAGATCGGCGAGTCCGAGGGCGCCGAGCGCTGGTCGCCCGCCTGCGACCTGCCCGAGCGCGGCTTCTGGTTCCCGCCGACGCTCTTCACCGGCGTCGCCCAGTCGCACCGCATCGCCCGCGACGAGATCTTCGGCCCGGTCCTGTCCGTGCTCACCTTCCGCACCCCGGCCGAGGCCGTGGAGAAGGCGAACAACACGCCGTACGGCCTGTCGGCCGGCGTGTGGACGGAGAAGGGCTCGCGCATCCTGTGGATGGCCGACCGGCTGCGCGCCGGCGTCGTCTGGGCCAACACCTTCAACCGGTTCGACCCCACCTCGCCCTTCGGCGGCTTCAAGGAGTCCGGCTACGGCCGGGAGGGCGGGCGGCTGGGTCTGGAGGCCTACCTTGACGTGTGAGTACAAGAAGAAGACCAGGCGCCGCCGCCAGGCCACCCGTGGCAAGGCGTTCGCGCGGGCCGGGCGTCCGGTCCGCACGGGCTGGTTCGCGCACCGCTGCGGAGTGAGCCGCTGCGGTCAGATCTTCGTGCCGGTCCGGCCGATCCAGGAGCCACGATGAGCAGGCTGTCCGTCCGCAAGACCTACAAGTTGTTCATCGGCGGGGCCTTCCCCCGGTCGGAGAGCGGAAGGTCCTACGCCGTGACCTCCTCCAAGGGCGACTTCCTCGCCAACGCCTCGCGCGCCTCGCGCAAGGACGCCCGCGACGCGGTCACCGCCGCGCGCAAGGCCTTCCCCGGCTGGTCGGGCGCGACCGCGTACAACCGCGGCCAGATCCTCTACCGCATCGCCGAGATGCTGGAGGGCCGCCGCGCGCAGTTCGTGGACGAGCTCGGCGTCGGCAAGAAGGCCGCGCTGGAGCAGGTCGACGCGGCCATCGACCGCCTCGTCTGGTACGCCGGGTGGTCCGACAAGATCACTTCTGTGTACGGCGGAGCCAACCCGGTCGCCGGCCCGTACTTCAACCTCTCCACCCCCGAGCCCACCGGCGTCGTCGCGGTGATCGCCCCGGCCGATCCGCTGCTCGGCCTGGTCTCGGTCGTCGCCCCGGTGATCGTCACCGGCAACACCAGCGTGGTCGTCGCCTCCGAGCCCGCCCCGCTGGCCGCGATCACCCTGGCCGAGGTGCTGGCCACCTCCGACCTGCCCGGCGGCGTGGTGAACATCCTCACCGGCCGCCAGGCCGAGCTGGCCCCCTGGCTGGCCTCGCACATGGACGTCAACGGCCTCGACCTCAGCGGCGTGGCCGCCCCCGAGCTGGCCGTCGAGTGCGAGGTGGCCGCGGCGGACAACCTCAAGCGGGTGCTCCGCGGCCCCGCGGAGGCGGACTGGGTGGCCGAGCCGGGTCTCGACCGGATGACCCGCTTCCTGGAGACCAAGACCGTCTGGCACCCCGTGGGCGCCTGACGGCAGCGCGGTGGAGGGCCCGGCCTGGGATCCCAGGCCGGGCCCTCGGCATGGTCAGCGGGTCATCAGCAGAAGCGACTTGCCCACCGTGCGGCGCTCCTCCAGGGACAGATGCGCCTCGCGGGCGCGCTCCAGCGGTAAGGTCGCCCCGATCGAGGGCCGGATGCGCCCTTCGGGGGTCAGCCGCAGCGCCTCGCCGAGCAGTTCCCGGACGGCGTCCGGGCTGAGGCGCCGGTCGGTGATCGCGTTGTGCAGCGACACCCCTCGCGCGGCGGCCTCCTCCGGGTCGGGCTCGGCGAAGCCGCCGCGCGTGCTCATCGCCCAGCGAGCGCACCAGGGCGACCTTGGCCTCGCCGCGCGCCCGCGGCCTCCGGGCTGCCCAGGCCCGCGGGGGACCGAACGCCTCCACCTGGACGACACGCATGGTGCTCGCCTTCCTTCACATCGGAACTCAGGCGCTCAGCGTGTTCCCTCAAAGCGACTTGAGGTCAAGCCGAGTAGCCGGGCGCGTGTCTGGGCCAGGGGCGGGAGGCTTCGAGCTGGGCGGCCATGCCGAGCAGGTGCGGTTCACCGCCGGGCGGGGCGACGAGCTGGACGCCGATCGGCAGGCCGGTGCTGTGCGTGGCGAAGGGGACGGTGAGCGCGGGCCAGCCGCACATGTTCCAGGCGCCGGTGGCCGGGGCGTAACGCACGTTGACCAGGACGTTGCGCAGCAGGCCGCGGCGCCCCCAGCGGTCGGCGCGGGGCGGGACGGTGGCGAGGGTCGGGGTGACCAGCACGTCGACGGTGTCGAACCACTTGTCGGCGGCGTAGTCGCTCCAGCGGGCCCGGCCGCGGGCGCCGTCGAGGTTGAGGGACCGCAGCAGGCGGCCGGCCCGGGCCAGGGCACGGGTGCGGGGTTCGAGGCGGGTGCGGTCGAGCTCGTCGGCGTCCTCGGCGGCGCAGGCGAGCCAGGCGGCGACGGTCGCGGGGCCCAGCCAGACCGGGAGCCGGCGCGAGCGGTCGAGCGCGGTGTGCCCGGCGACGCGCAGCGCGTCGGCGGCGGCCCGGGCGGCGGCCTGGAACTCGGCGTCCACCGGCAGGCCGGGCGGGAGCGGCTGGGGGCTGACCGCCACGCGCAGGTCGAAGGGCTCGGGGCTGGTGCGGTTCAGGTCCTGGGGGGCGCGGAAGGCGTAGTCCTCGTCCTCGTCGGCCCAGACCGAGCGCAACATCCGGGGGGCCGGTTCGGTGCGCGTGCCGTACCGGTGGGCGTCGGTGAGGCCGGGGTCGGCGGCCAGCACGGACAGGGTGAGGGCGAGGTCGGCGGCGGTGGTGGCGATGGGGCCGTTCTCCGACAGGCCGCGCCAGGGGTGCGTGGGCGGCGGGACCAGGCCGGCGCCGGGCTTGATGGCCAGCACGCCGCAGGCGGCGGCGGGGATGCGCAGCGAGCCCATGCCGTCGTTGCCGAGGGCCAGCGGGACCATCCCGGCGGCGACGGCAGCCGCGCCGCCGCTGGAGGAGCCGCCCGCGGTCCTGGTGAGGTTCCAGGGGTTACGGACGGTGCCGAAGTGGCTGTCGCCGGTGCCGACCAGGCAGAGCTCCGGGACGTTGGTGAGGCCGACGATCACCGCGCCGGCGGCCCGTAACCGCTCGACGGCGGGATGGTCGTGCGCGACCGGGACCTTCGAGGTGGCGCGGGAGCCGTTGCGCGGGGCCTCGCCGGCGACCTCCAGGTTGTCCTTGACCGCGACCGGCACCCCGGCGAGGGGCAGGTCCGGCAGGTCGCGGCGGTCCTGGAGGGCCCGTGCCTCGTCGAGCGCCTGTTCACGGACCACGCGGAAGGCGTTGACCGCCTGGTCGCGCTTGGCGATGACGTCGAGGTGTTCACGGACCACGGTGACGGCTGAGACCTCGCCCTGCCGTACCGCCTCCGCGATCTCTGTCGCTGGTCTTCCGGCCCATGACATGTCCTGATTTTGGCCCCATGTCGGTGGCGTCGCATAGCCTCGTCCGTCATGACGTCGCTTGCTGTTGCGCAACGGTCCCTGGGTGACCCGGCGCAGACCTTCCCGTTGTGGCCGCCGCTGACCTCCGGGTGCCCGGTGACCAGCACCGCCGAGCTCGCCTTCCCCGTGGAGGTCGACTACTCCTACGCCGATCTTTCGCCGGAGTTCCGGAACGTGCGCTCGGGGCCGGACATCGCGCGCTGGCAGGAACTGCTGCCGCCCCTGCACGCGCCGACGCTGGGCGAGGGCGGCACGCCCTTGCTGGAGGTGGACGGGGTGTTCGTCAAGGACGAGTCGCGCAACCCCACGTGGTCGCACAAGGACCGTCTCAACCGGGTGACGGTGAGCGCGGCAGTGGGCGCGGGCGCGCCGGGCATCGTGGTGGCCTCCTCGGGCAACCACGGCGCCTCGGCCGCGGCCTACGCGGCTCGGGCCGGTCTTGACGCGATCGTGCTGGGCTCGGCGGAGTCGCCCCCGGCCGTCCAGGACTTCCTGCGCGCCTACGGGGCGAAGGTGTTGTCGGTGCCGGCCGAGGGGCGCTGGCCGCTGATGCGGCAGATCGTCGAGCGGCTGGGCTACCACCCGGTCAGCAACCTGACGGTGACGCACACCGGGCACCCGTTCGGCCCCGAGGGCTACAAGAGCATGGCCTACGAGCTGCACGACCAGCTCGGCCGGGCCCCGGCGGCGGTCTTCGTGCCGACCGGGTACGCCGAGCTGCTCTACGGGCTGTGGAAGGGCTTTCGCGAGCTGCGCGAGCTGGGGATCGCGCAGAGCGCGCCGAGGCTCTACTCCTGCGAGTCGGCGGTCAACGCGCCCCTGGCGCGCGCCTTCGCCGACGGGGTCGCCGCGGCGAAGATCAGCTACACGTCCGGTTCCCTCGCCTACGCCATCGGCGCGGGCGTGAGCGGCTACCGCGGCGTCGTCGCGCTCCGGGAGAGCGGCGGCGCGGCGCTCACCTTGACCGACGACGAGCTGGTCGCAGCCCGGCGGCGGCTGGCCGGTCAGGGCCTGTGGGCCGAGGTGTCGAGCGCCGCGGGCCTGGCCGGGTACCGGCAGCTCGGCGAGGAGTTCGACGGGCCGGTGGTCTGCGTGTCGACCTCCAGCGGCTTCAAGGACATGGGGGTCGGCACCGCCGTACCCGAGACGGTCGAGGCGAGCTGGGCGAGCGTCGAGCGGCTGCTCACCTGATCCAGACGCGCAGCGGGCCGGTGGTGGTGAAGCCGAAGGCGAGCGGGGCCGCCAGCTCGTCGGCGCCCTCGTAGCCGACCAGGGCCTGGCCGGGGAACAGATCCGCGGCCAGCGCCAGCGTGCCGGCCCAGGCGGCGTCGATGTCGCACGCCGAGGCGAAGACGTTGGAGACGCCGACGACCTCCTCGGAGGCGTTGAGCACCGACCCGCAGGCGATCTCGCCGTCGATCCGCGCGCACAGCAGCACAGCCTCGTCCAGCACCGAGGGCAGGAACAGGCCGCCCTCCGGCCACATCGGGAAGCACGCCCGCTCCCACTCGCGCACGTCCCGCGCGACCTCCCACTCCAGCGGCGTGCCGGTGCGGGCGCGCAGGTCGGCGGGCGCGGGCCGCGGCTCGCGGTGGATCCACTGCGCCTCGAAGAGCACCCGGAACCCCGCGCCGGTCAGGTCGAGCGTGGCGAAGCTGTCCTTCACCGAGGCGTCCGGTCCCAGGTCGATGTACGGCAGGACGTCCTCGGCCCGCGCCTCCGGCGACAGGGTGACGGCGTCCGGGTAGAGGACGGGCGTGCGGTGCGCGTTGGTCCAGGCGCGTTCGCCGAAGACGCCCGGGCGGCCGTGCGCCCGGCACATCAGGTCGCACCACTCGGCGTTGTTGCGTGCTGCCTGCTGGGTCGTCACGTCACGTCCTTGAGGGGGTCCTCCGGCCAGCGATGGCGCGGATAGCGGCCGCGGAGTTCGGCCCTGACCGCACGGTATCCCTCCCGCCAGAAGGACGCGAGATCCGCGGTGACCGCGGCCGGGCGGCCCGCGGGGGACAGCAGGTGGATCAGCAGCGGTACACCGGCGATCCTGGGCGCCTCGGTCCAGCCGAACAGCTCCTGGAGCTTGACTGCGAGCACCGGCTGGTCGCCGGAGTAGTCGAGCCGGATCTTCGCGCCGCTCGGCACCTGGACGCGTTCGGGGGCGACGGCCTCCAGGCGCTGGTTCCAGGGGACCAGCCGGCGCAGGGCCTGGGCGACGTCGATGCGGGCCAGGTCCTTGCGCCGCCGGGCCCTGGACAGTTCCGGCTCCAGCCACCGGTCGGCCAGGGCGATCAGGTCGCTGACGTCCGGCCACGGGTCGCCCAGGGCGCGGTGGCAGAACGCCAGCCGCTCGCGCAGGGCCACCGCCTCGCGGGTCCAGGTCAGCACCTCGCCCGTGCGCAGGCCGGCCAGCAGGGCCTCCCGGACGTCGGCGTCCTCCAGCGGTCGTTCGCCGAGCTCGATCGCGCCCAGTCTGGTCACCCGCCGGGCCACCACATCGCCGTCGCGCCACGCGACCTCGTCGGTGGTCGTGGGGTCGAGCGCCTGGCGGGCGGTCTCCTCGTCGATCACCACCGCCTGGCGGATCCGGGCCGAGGCCGCGCCCGTGGGCCGGTCGGCGACCGCGATGGCCAGCCATTGCGCCGTGCCCAGCCGGGAGCCCTCGGGCAGCTCCGCCCGGGTGCCGGAGGCCATCAGGTAGCCCCCGCCCCGCCGCCTGGCCACCCGCTCGGGAAACGCCAGCGCCACAGCGAGGCCCGCCACCTGCTCGTCCTTGTCGGGTACGGCGGAGCCGCCCCGCCCGGTCGAGCGCTCCAGCCGCTTGACCTCCTGCCGCCAGCGAGCCGCGAACCCGTCCCCGCCCCGGCGCGCCGTACGCCAGAGCTCGACCAGATCGTCCCCGGCCTCCCGCGGCAACTGCTCCGACAACAACGCCACCACACCGGCCGCCCGCGGCCCGACCTCCAGCAGCGCCCGAGCCAGCCGCGGATGCACCCCGGCCAGTGCCATCCGCCGCCCCAGCCCGCTGACCCGCCCCTCCTCCAGCGCACCGAGCGCGTGCAGCACCTTGAGCGCCGCGGCCATCGCCGCCCCGGGCGGCGGATCGAGCAGGGCCAGTCCGGCCCCGTCCGGCGCCCCCCAGCAGGCCGCCTGCAGCGCGAACCCGGTCAGGTCGGCCAGCGCGATCTCCGGCTGCGGCTGCTCGGCGAGCCGCTCGTGCTCGGCCTGCGTCCAGCACCGGTACACCACCCCGGCCGCCTCCCGCCCAGCCCGCCCCGCCCGCTGGGTGGCCGCCGCCCGCGAGACCCGCACGGTGACCAGCGAGCCGAGCCCCCGCGCGTGGTCGGTGCGCGGCTCGCGGGCCAGCCCCGAGTCCACCACCACCCGCACGCCGGGAACGGTCAGGCTCGACTCGGCGACCGAGGTGGCCAGCACGACGCGCCTGCGCTCGCCGGGCCGCAACACCGCGTCCTGGGCCTGCGCCGGGGCCCGGCCGTGGATCTGCAGCACCTCCAGGCCGCCGAGCTGGGCGGCGACCCGGCGGATCTCGCCCACGCCGGGCAGGAAGCAGAGCACGTCGCCCTCGTGGGTCTCGATCGCCTGCCGTACGACGGAGGCCACGTGCGCGAGCAGCGCGGGATCGACGCGCAGGCCGTGGGGCGGCGCGACGGGCCGGGGCGGCGGCGCCCACACGGTCTCGACCGGGTACGCGGAACCCGTGCCGACGATCACCGGCGCGTCGCCGAGCAGCCGGGACCAGGGCGCGGTGTCGGCGGTCGCGGAGGTGGCGACCAGGCGCAGGTCAGGCCGGAGCGTCTCGTGTACGTCGAGCAGGAAGGCGAGCGCGGTGTCGGCGTCGAGGTGCCGCTCGTGGCACTCGTCGAGCATGACCACGTCCACGCCCGGCAGCTCCGGGTCGCGGTGCAGGCGCTGGAGCAGCACGCCGGTGGTGACGACCTCGACGCGCGGGTCGGCGCCGGTGACGCGCTCGCCGCGGATGGTGTAGCTCACGCCCATGCGCCGGGCCGCGGCCCGGACGGCCAGCCGGCGCGGCTCGGCGACCAGCACGCGGTAGCCGGCGTCGGCCAGCGCGAGCGGGACGACGGTGGTCTTGCCGGTGCCCGGCGGCGCGGTCAGCACGGCCCGGCCGCCGTCGGGCGCGAGGGCGGCGAGCAGGTCGGGGATCACGGCGTGCGGTCGAGTGCCGCCGCGAGGACGGAGTCGAGCAGGCCGGGGAAGCGTTCCTCCAGGTCCGCGCGGCGCAGGCTCAGGTACTTGCGGCGCCCGTCCTGCCGGGTCAGCACGACGCCGGCCTCGCGCAGGATCCGGTAGTGGTGCGACATCGTCGACTTGTGCAGCCCGGTGTCGACGCCCAGCCTGAAGCAGGTCTCCTCGCCGTCGCGGTCGAGGCGGGCGACGAGGTCGAGCCGCACCGGGTCGGCCAGCGCGCGGAGCACCTCGGTGAGCTGGATCTCCGTGGTGGCCGGCTGCGGGAGCAGGGACATGCCAACCAGCTTAGGTCAGTTGGAAGGTTTGACAACAATCCAACAATAAGTCACCGTGACAAGCGTGATTCGCCGCCTGTATCCCCTCGCCATAGGGAATTTCGCGATCGGCACCGGCATGTTCGTCACCGCCGGCCTCGTCCAGCCGATCGCCCGTGACCTGGACGTCTCCCCGGCCGCCGCCGGGCAGATGATGACGGTCTTCGCCCTGTCCTACGCGGTGCTCTCGCCCGTCCTGGCCGCGTTGAGCGCTCGCCTGTCCCGCCGGACCGTCCTGGTCGCCGGCCTGGTCGTCTTCATCGTCGGCAACGTGCTGACCGCGCTGGCGCCGAGTTTCGGCCTGGTGCTGGCCACCCGCGTGCTCGCGGCCATCGGCGCCGCCCTGTTCACCCCCACCGCCTCGGCCGTGGCCAGCGCGCTCTCCCCGCCGGAACGGCGCGGCCAGGCGCTCGCGCTGGTGATGGGCGGGCTGACCATCGCCACCGCGCTCGGCGTGCCGCTGGGCACCTGGCTCGGCGCCACGAACTGGCGCGCGACGTTGTGGCTGGTGGCGGGGCTCGGCGTGATCGGCCTGATCGGTGTCGCCACCCAGGTCCCGGCCCTGCGGCTGGAGGCCTCCGGGCGGATCCGCGACCGCTTCGCGCCTCTGGCCGACCGGGGGCTGCTCGCCGTACTGATCACGCAGTTGCTCATCTTCGCCGGCGCCTTCAGCGCCTACACCTACCTCGGCGCGCTGATCGACCTGCCGCTGCCGGCCGTGTTGTGGGCATGGGGGATCGGCGCCATCGTCGGCACGCACTTCGGCGGACGGCTGACCGACGCCTACGGCCCGCGGCGGATGGTCTTCCTGGGCATGGCCGGGGCGACCGCGCTGATGGCGCTGACGCCGCTGGCCAACCTCTCGCTGGCGGTGGGCCTGGTCTGGTCGTTCCTGTGGGGGGCGCTGGGCTGGCTGCTCGGACCGTCGCAGCAGTACCGCACGGTGGCCGCGGTGCCGCACAACGTGCCGGTCGGGCTGGGCCTGCTCTCCTCCAGCCAGTACGTCGGCTTCTTCTTCGCCGGCGTCGCCGGCGGCCTGGCCCTGGAGTGGTACGGCAGGCCGGGCGTGATCGTGCTGGCGGCCGGGCTGGGTGTGGCCGCCCTGGTGTTCACCTTCGTGACCTACCCCGCGAAGTCGACGGCTCCGGTCAGGTAGCGCTGCAACGTCGGCCCCACGCTCGCCACGAGCGCCGGGGCCGGCATGGAGGCGAGCGGCTCGATCCGGATCACGTACCGCAGGACGGCCAGGCCGAGCAGTTGCGTGGCGGCCAGCACGGCCCGCTCCTCGGGGTGGTCGGCGCCGAGCCGCTCGATCAGCGGGCGCAGCAGTTCCCCGCGCATGAGCTCCTTGAGCAGCTCGGCGGCGGCGGGTGTGGACGTGGCCGCGGTGATCACCGCGAGCATGAGCGGGCCCTGCTCCGGGTCGGACCACAGCTCCAGGTAGCGGGTGATCAGCCGCTCGCCGAGCTGTCCCGGGTCGCCGTCGAGCGCCGCCTGCAGTTGCCGGATCGGCATCGCGCCGCCCTTGATCGCGGCGTCGAACAGGCCGTCCTTGGTGCCGAAGAAGTGCATGACCAGCGCCGGATCGACGCCGGCCTCCCGTGCCACGCCCCTGATGGTCGTCTTGCCGTACCCGTGCTCGGCGAAGGCGGCCATGGCCGCGTCGAGGATCGCCTCTCTGGTCTGCGAGGTCCCGGATCGCCTGCCCATGGGGGCTATTCAACCATGGTGAATTGAGCTACCTTCAATTCAACACAGTTGAAATCATCAGGTGGTGAGTTTCAGTGCGCAAAGTCATCGGCGCCATCGTGGGCGTCACTTTGCTCGGCCTGCTCTTCGCCGCGTCGTTCCTCGGCGCCTTCAGCAAGCCCGCCCCGCACGACGTCCCGGTGGGCGTCGTCGGCCCGGCCCCGGTCGTGGAGCAGCTCTCGGCGACCCTGGCCAAGGTCAAGCCCGGCGCCTTCGAGCTGACCGGCTACGCCTCGGCGGAGACCGCGCGGCAGGCGCTGCTCGACCGGGAGCTCGACGCGGTCCTCGACCCGCAGGCGGGCAAGCTCGTGGTGGCCTCCGCGGCCGGACGCACGGGCGCCAACGTGATCACCGCGGCCTTCCAGGGCGCGGCCCAGGCCCAGGGCAGGCCGCTGACGGTCGAGGACGCGGCCCCCACCGCCCCCGCCGACGCGGGCGGCATCGCGGGCATGTTCTTCACGCTCAGCCTGGTCATCCCGGGCGTCGCGCTGGCGGTGCTGCTCTTCCAGCTCGCGCCCCGGCTCGGCTTCGGCGCCCGCACCGGAGCGCTCGCGCTGGGCGCGCTGGTCGCCGGGTCGGCCACCGCCTGGCTGGCGCACTCGGTCTTCGAGGTGCTGCCCGGCGACTACTGGGCGCTGGCCGCGATCTCCTCAGGCCTGGTGCTGACCATCGCGCTGGTCGGATCCGGGCTGGTCAAGCTGCTCGGACCCGGCGGCGTCGGGCTCGCGGCGCTGCTCTTCGTCGTCGTCGGCGTCCCGGCCAGTGGCGGGCCGCTCGGCGCGCGCTACATCCCCGAGTGGTACGCGGCGATCGGCCACTACCTGCCGGTCGGGCCCGGCGCCGAGGCGATCAGGAACGTGGTGTTCTTCGACGGCGCGGCGCTGGCCTGGCCGCTGACCGTCCTCGGCGTCTGGGCCCTCGTCGGGCTGGTCCTGCTGGCCCTGCCGGGACGCGGCAGGGCCGCCGAGCCTCAGCCGGCCGGCAGGGGGTCGATCCAGCCGAGCGCCACGGCCAGGTAGATGAACAGGCCCAGGGCCACCCGGTAGACCACGAACAGGGTGAACTTGTGGGTGCTGATGTACTTCAGGAACCACGAGACCGCCAGGTAGCCCACCACGAACGAGATCACGGTGGCCAGGATGGTCGGCCCCCAGTCGGGCGCACCCGTCTCGCCGATGTCGGTGAGCTGGTAGACGCCCGAGCCGAGCACCGCCGGGATGGCGAGGAGGAAGGAGTAGCGCGCCGCCTCCTCGCGCCGGTAGTCGAGGAACAGACCGGCGGTGATGGTGCCGCCCGAGCGGGAGACGCCGGGGATGAGCGCCAGCGACTGGGCCAGACCGTAGATCACCGCGTGCAGGGGGTTGAGGTGCTTCTCCAGGGTGAGCTTGTTGCGGGCCGTACGGTCGGCGAAGAGCAGGATGAGGCCGAAGACGATCAGGGTGGCGGCGATCAGCCGCAGGTCGCGGAAGACGCCCTCGATCTCGTCCTCGAACAGCAGGCCCAGCACGACGATCGGCAACGTGCCGATGATCACGTACCAGCCCATGCGGGCGGCGGGCTCACCCCGCAGCTCCGGCTTGAACAACGCGAGCGTCCAGGTCTTGATGATCTCCCAGATCTGCTTGCGGAAATAGATCAGCACGGCCGCCTCGGTGCCGAGCTGGATCACCGCGGTGAACGCCGCCCCGGGGTCGTCCCAGCCGACGAACGCCGAGACGACGCGGATGTGCGCGCTCGACGAGATCGGCAGGAACTCCGTAAGTCCCTGGAGCAGTCCGAGAACCACCGCTTCCAACCAGCCCACGTGGCAACACCTTTCACGAACCGGGATCGACAAGCCAGGGTAGTGGAACGCGGTCGGGCCGGGCGCTCGGTCGAAAGGTTGATACCGGTGAGCGCATGCCGGGAGAATCGCCTCATGTACGGGCGCCCGCTGCTGCTCGTCGACGTCGATGGCGTGCTCAACCCGTTCTCCACGCAACCGGGCTTCAGACGCTATGAGTGCACGATCGGCGAGGAGCACTACACGGTCCATCTCAACCCGGCGCACGGCGCCTGGTTGATGGAGCTCGCCCTGGCCGCCCGCGCGGAGCTGACCTGGGCGACGACCTGGGAGGAGTCGGCCAACGAGTGGATCGCGCCGCGGCTCGGGCTGCCGCGGCTGCCCGTGGTGCCGCTGGCGCACGACGCGCCCAGCGAGCTGGGTGAGATGTTCAAGACGCCGCACGTCGCGAAGTACGTGGGTGACCGGCCGTTCGTGTGGTTCGACGACCACGTCTTCCTGGAGGACGAGGAGTACCTCAGGGGCTATCAGGGGACGGGTCAATTTCTGCTCGTCAACGTCGAGCCGCGGCGCGGGCTGACCAGGGAACATCTCGAAACGGCCCGCGAGTGGCTGTCCCTGACAGGGTTTTCTCAGGGTCCGTAGTGGAACGAAGGGAGCCTGGGTGTCCGTTTTCCTAGGCGAACACACGAACACACGGAGGAGAGCATGCACCGCTCAAGCAAGCACAAGGTTCTCGGCGGCGTCTGTGGCGGGATCGCCGAGTCGCTGGGCTGGTCGCCCACGCTCGTGCGCGTCCTGTGGCTGCTGGCCTCGCTGCTGCCGGTCGTCGGCTGGGTCCTCTACGTCGTGCTCTGGATCGCGTTGCCGCTGAGATAGCCTCGAAGCATGAGGCAACGCCCCCTGACGCTGATCCAGGACGACCTGGTCGACTACGACCAGGCGATGGAGCGGATGCGGGAGCTCGTCGGCGAACGCCAGCGCGACGAGCGCCCCGACACCCTCTGGTTGCTCAGCCACCCGCAGGTCTTCACCATCGGCCGGCGGACCCCTATGGACCACCTGCCCGACCCCGCCAAGGGCATCCCGGTCGTCGAGACCACCCGGGGCGGGCAGCTCACCTACCACGGCCCCGGCCAGCTCGTCGGCTACCTGATCGTCAAGCTCGGCGAGGGCGAGGGCATCGTCGACTACGTGCGCGAGGTCGAGCTGCGGCTCGTCGAGGCGCTCGGGAAGCTGGGCCTGCCGGCCGAGCGCCGCGACACCCCGCCCGGCTCCGAACTGCTCACCGGCGTCTGGACCGCCGAGACCGGACGCAAGATCGTCTCGATCGGCATGCGGCAGAGCCGCGGCGTCACCAGCCACGGGTTCGCCCTCAACGTCAACGGCGACCTGGAGCCCTGGCACTGGGCGGTGGCCTGCGGGATGCCGGACGTCGACATGACCTCGGTCCAGCGCGAACTGGGGCGGACCTCGATGGACGAGGTCCGCGCCGCAGTCGTCACCGCCTTCGAGGCGGGTTAGGGAGCCGGCACCTCGTCCACGTTGCGACGGGGTCCGGTGAACCACTTCCTCGCCGACAGCGTCCACCACAGCCCGATGCCGAGCAGGACGACGCCGACGGCGATGGGCGCGTAGTTGACCGCCTTCCAGTCGAAGTCCTCGCTGAACGGCACGCCCGCCGGGGAGACCGGCATGATGAAGTAGATCGAGATGATCACGATCTCGACGATCGCGATCAGGTTCAGGACCCTGTACTTCGACCCGAGCGTCCACGGGCCGGCGACGAACGCGTCGCCCATCCGCCAGCGCAGCCAGATCGGGATGAGGAAGGCCAGGTAGAGCCCGATCACCGCGATCGACACCACCGCCAGGAACGCGGTCGGGGTGACCGTACCGGGAGGGGCGTAGAGCGCCGGCAGGGTGATCACCAGGGCGGCGAGGCAGCCGCCCAGGATCGCCGCGACCGGCGTGCGGTTCCGGTCCACCCGCGACCACAGCCGCCAGCCCGGCACCGCGCCGTCACGCGAGAAGGCGTAGGTCATCCGCGACATCGACGTCACGCAGCTCATCCCGCAGAAGAACTGGCCGATCGTCGAGATGCCGAGGATCAGCGTCGCCGGGACCACGTCGAGCGCCGAGTTGAAGATGGCCACCACCTGGCCGCCGCCCTTGTTGATCGCGTCCACGTCGGTGGCCGCGAACAGGAAGGCCAGCAGCACGATCCAGCCGCCGATCGCCGAGTAGAAGATCGACTGCCAGAGCCCGCGCGCCGCCGAGTGCGCCGCCCCCTTCGTCTCCTCCGACACGTGCGCGCAGGCGTCGAAACCGGTGATCGTGTACTGCGTGAGCAGGAAGCCCAGCGGCAGCACGTAGAACCAGAACGGCAGGCCGCTCGTGCCGTCGCCGAACCCGGAGTTGTTGATCGTCTCGGTGAAGACGAACGACGCCGACTGGTGCCGCTCCGGCAGGAAGACCAGGATGCCGACGACGACCGCCGCGCCGACCACGTGCCACCAGACCGAGATGTTCTGCAGCAGCGAGATCAGCCGGTGGCTGTAGATGTTGATCAGCGCGTGCAGGGCCAGGATCGCCACGAAGAACAGGAACACCCGCAGCAGGCTCGGCTCCCAGGCGGTGAACTGCGTCAACGTCAGATCCAGGAACGTCGCGCAGCCGTAGTCCACCGACGCGGTCACCGCGATCAGGCCGACCAGGTTCAGCCACCCGGTGAACCAGCCGTGCACCGGCTTGCCCAGCTTGGCCGCCCACCAGTAGATGCCGCCGGCCGTCGGATAGGCCGAGACGAGCTCCGACATGGACAGGCCGATGATCAGGATGAAGATCGAGATGATCGGCCAGCCCCACGAGATGGCGACCGGCCCGCCGTTGTTCCACGCCTGGTAGAAGGTGGTGAAACAGCCCGCGAGGATGGAGATGATGGAGAAGGAGATGGCGAAGTTGGAGAAGCCGCTCCACGTCCGCGCCAGTTCTTGCTTGTAGCCGAGCTCGGCGAGCCGTTTCGCGTCCTCGTCGACTGTCATGGGGGGTGTCTCCTTGTCTGATCGATGAGCTGGCCGAAGGACGGGTCGTCCAGATCTCGTACGGCACGCGCGAACTTCTCCGCCGCCTCGGCGGCGTAGTCGAAGGCGCCCTGCCTGGCCATGAGCCCGTGATGGACCGAGAACCACAACGTCCACGTCACGTTCGACATGATCAGGAAGAGCCGGACCCTCGCCTCGTCGATGCCGTACGCCCTGGCCAGCCTCGCCGTCCGGTCAGGGTCGAAATCCGCCTCCGCCGCTATGTCGCCCAGCTCGAAGGCCGGATCGTTGTTGCCCGAGAGCTGGTAGTCGACGATCCGGATGCCGTCCGCGGTGGCGATGAAGTTGCCCGCCAGCAGGTCGTTGTGGCACGGGACGGTCGGCACCCGCGGCATCGCGCGCTCGATCTCCTCGACCGCGGGGAGCACGTCGTCGTAGCCGTCCGGCCTGCTCAGGCCGTACTGCCGGCAGATCTCCCGGAACTGCCGCAACTTGTCGAAGATCGAGAAGTCGTTCACGAATCGCGGGCCGGCGTGCAGGACCTTGCAGGCCTTCGCGATGCCCTCGATGTTCGCGGCCACCCCGGCCGCGTCGAGCGTCACCCCCTCCACGTACTCCAGCAGCAGCGTCCCGCACTCCGGCCAGCTCGCGACGATCGACGGACCCACGCCCGTGCGGGCGGCCAGCTCGGTGTTGGCGATCTCCTGCTCCAGCGGGATCCCCAGACCCGCCGCGCAGACCGCCGGATCCAGCACGCGCAGCACCCACTGCCGCCCGTCCTCGCACTCCACGCGCGAGACGCGATGGCTCAGGCCACCCTTGATCGGAACCTCGTGAACCGGTCGCCCGGCCCACGCTGCGACGAGCTCCAGCATGCGGACTCCTTTTGGCCTACGTTTAGACCATTCCTGGGCGGCGGGCTAGGTGTTACATCGCCGGTTTGATCACGCGTACTCGGCTAGATTCCACAACCCTCCGGAAAACTTGGCCCTCCGCCACGCACTTCTGGCCCTTTCCGGGGCTTCGGTCCTTCGCGAGGGCGCTTCGCGCATTTGGAGCTTCGGTCTGCGCTCCCCGGGCCTGGGGCGACCCGCAGGCTGGGGAGTTCCGGGGGTTGGAAGCCGGTGACCGGGCGCACGGCTCCGACCTAGCGGCGGCACCGATGTCCGCGGACGGCGAACCTCGGTGCTCGGGAGGTCCTCGAGGGATGGTCGGCTGGGCTCGCCGCGAAGTCGTCGTGGGGCGGGTCCGAGGGAGCGGTGCACCTCGTCCGGTCGGTGCGGTGGGCCGACTCGGGCCCATCGGGAAGGGGCGGTGACTATGGCGGCCGGTTCGACGGGGCAGGAGTCGCGGCGCTGGACCGGCCGAGATGGCGGGGTTACTCGGATGGGTGGGTGAGGCGGGTTCGGGTGGTGGGGCGGTCGATGCCGAGGTGGTCCAGCAACTGGGCCACGGGGTCGGGCGGTTCGTGGGAGAGCAAGGCCAAGAGGAGTTGGGCCGGCCCCTCGGTGTCGCGGTTCTTGCGGGTGGTGGTCTTGACGGCCTGGGTGAGGGCGGTGCGGGCCCCGGTGGCGAGGGCGGTGGGGGAGACCGTGGGGTGGCGGCGGGCCCGGGTGGGGGGTGGCGGGTCGATGTCGAGGCCGATGGCGCGGAGGGCGGCGGCGTCCAGGTCGGCCAGGGCGCGCCGGGCGGTGGCGAGGTCGACGCCAAGGGCGCGGCTGGTGATCGAGTCAGGGGTGCGCAGCAGGCCGAGCAGCAGGTGCTCGGTGCCGATCCGGCGGTCGCCACGCTGCCGGGCTTCGTCGGCCGCCGCCTTGATGGCGACGGCGAAGGGGCTCTTCTCGCTCCCGAACATGGCCGGTTCTCACTTCCCGTACTTGGCGTGCACAGACTGACGGGAGACGCCCAGGGCGTCCCCGATCTGCTCCCAGGTCCAGCCCTGCTCGCGGGCCAGCAGCACCGAGGTGGCCTCGACCTGCTCGGCCAGCCGGTGCAGGGCGCCCACCGCGCGGAGCCCGACGGCGGGGTCGTTCGTTCTGATGCGCTCGGACAGTTCCTCCAGATCCACGCTGTCAGGCTAGGTTGACGGCCGATGTTTGTCAATCTAGCCTGACAGGCATGGAGGACATCATCATCATCATCATCGGAGCAGGGCCCGTGGGGCTCCTGCTGGCCTGCGAGCTGAGCCTGACCGGCGCCCGCCCGGTCGTGCTGGACCGGCGTCCACAGCCTGGGGACACACCCAAGGCCAACGGGCTGGGCGGGCAGATCATCGACGTCTTAGACCATCGGGGGCTGCTGGAGCGGCTGAGCGCCGGGAGCCCCTTCTTCGGCGTGCCGCCGGGGTTCCCGTTCGGGTCGGTCCCGCTCCGGTTCGCCGGGGTGGACGGCATCCCGCTGCGGATGCTGATGATCCAGCAGCCCCGGCTGGAGCGGCTGCTGGGCGAGCGGGCGGCCGAGCTGGGGGTGCGGATCCGCTGGGGGCACGAGGTGACCTCGCTCGCGCAGGACGCGGAGTCGGTGACGGTCCAGGGCGAGGGGTTCGCCCTGCGCGGTCGCTATGCGGTGGGGTGTGACGGGGGCAGCAGCCGGGTCCGCGAGCTGGCGGGGATCGGCTTCCCCGGCACCACCGACGACGAGCAGGTGTGGCTCGGTCACTTCACCACCGGCACCGAGACCGGGGTGTTCGACCATCCTCGGGTGGCGGGGCTGGGGCCGGGGTGGAACCGCACGCCGGCCGGGCGGGTCCTGGTCACCTCGCTCCAGCCTGGAGTCCACATCGTCGGCGTCCGGGAGGTGCGCGGCGACGCGGCGGGGCGGGTCACGATCGCCGACTTCCAGGCGGCGGTCCGTCGGGTGCTCGGCGACGACCTGCCGCTGGGCGAGCCGATCTGGTTGTCGCGTACGCGGTCGCAGGCACGGGTGGCCGAGCGGTACCGGAGCGGGCGGGTGTTTCTGGCAGGTGACGCCGCGCATCTGTTCCCGGCGGGCGGCTCGGCGCTCAACGTCGGCCTGGTGGATGCGGTCAACCTGGGCTGGAAGTTGTCGGCGACGCTGGCGGGGGACGGGCCGGAGGGGCTGCTCGACACCTACGAGGCGGAGCGTCGTCCCGCGGCTGAGCGGGCGTTGATGCAGACGCGCGCTCAGGCCGCTCTGGAGCGGCTGCCGCAGGAGGAGGGGGACGCGTTGCGGTCGCTGCTGACCGAGGTTTTCGCCTATGAGGAGCCGGTGCGGCACATGGCCGCGCTGCTGCACGGGTCCGACTTGCCGTACGGCAGCGGCGGTCACTCGCTGATCGGGCGGCTGGTTCCCGATCTTCGGGTGGTCACCGAGGACGGGGAGCGGCGGGTGGCCGAGCTCATGCATCGGGGCCGGCCGGTGCTGCTCGATCTGGTTGGTACGGCAAGCCTCGACCAGGAGCTCGGCGGGCGGGTCGAGGTGGTTCGGGCTCGGTGCGCCGACGCCCCCGCCGAGGCCATCCTGATCCGGCCGGACGGGGTCGTGGCGTGGGCGGGGAGCGGCGGGGACGGGCTGGCGGCGGCTGCGGAGCAGTGGTTCGGGCGCGGCTCGGTCGGGGCGGTCCGCTAGTCGGCGGCGGGGAGGTCGAGGGCGGTGCCGTACAGGCGGGTGACGGGCAGTCTGATCACCACGCGCTGTTCGTCCACCTGGCGGCGGAGGAAGGCAGCCTCCTCCGCCGGGTCGGCGAATCCCGGGGTGATCGCGAGGAGCTCCCTGCTGGTGGCGTCGCCGGGCTCGGTGGTGACCTCCGAGACCTCCGCGTCGCCCTCGGCGACGGCGAAGGACCAGATGGACGGGCCGGTCACGTGCAGGGAGATGCGGGGGTTGGCGCGGACGTGGCGGGCCTTGAGGCGGTCGGTCGTGGTGGAGATCCGGATGACTCGTTCGTCCGGGTTCCAGTGGTACATGACGGTGGACTGGTGGGGGTGGCCGCTGCGCTTGACGGTGGACAGGACGCCGAACCGCTGGGTGGCGAGCAGGTGGGAGAGGTCCGCGTCGGTGAGCGGGCGAGGGGCCACGGGGGTGGACTCGGTCTGGGTCATGGGTCTGGGTCCTGTCTGCAGTCGGTGGGGTTCAGCGGTTCAGGCGACGAGGAGGGGCTCTGGAGCGGGGGTGCGGGGCTGGCGGAGGACGAGGAGGGTGACGGTGAAGGCGGCCACGAGCAGGGTCGCGGCGACCGCGAAGGCCACGTGGTAGCCGCCGGTCAGCGCGGCGGCCCGGCTCTGGCCGGCGGCGAGCAGGTCCTCGGTGCGGGTGGCGGCCAGGGTGGACAGGACGGCGACGCCGAAGGCCATCCCGATCTGCTGCGTGGTGTTGAACAGCCCTGAGGCCAGCCCCGCGTCGTCGGCCTTGGCCCCGGACATGCCGAGCGAGGTCAGCGCGGGCAACACCAGGCCGCCACCGGCGATGAGCAGCATGACCGGGAGCAGGTCGGTGACGTAGTCGGCCTGGACGGGGACGCGGGTCAGCCAGCCCATCGCGCCGAGCAGCAAGGCCAGCCCCGCCAGCAGTACGGCACGCTCGCCGTACCGCGTGTTGAGCCGTGCGGAGACGAACAGCGACACCCCGCCGATGGCCAGCGCCGCGGGCAACATCGCCAGGCCGGTCGCCAGCGCGCCGTACCCGAGCACCTGCTGCATGTAGAGCGCGACGAGGATCTGGAAGGCGAACATGGCCGCCAGCGTGAGGATCTGCACCAGGTTCGCCCCGGAGACGTTGCGCGAGCGGAAGATCCGCAGCGGCATCAGCGGCGCCCGGGCGCTCGCCTGCCGCAGCACGAACAGCGCCAGCAGCACGAGCGACACCGCGCCGAGGCCCAGGGTGTGCGCGGCGAGCCAGCCGTACTGCTCGACCTTGACCACGGTGTAGATGCCCAGCATCAGCCCGGCGGTGACCAGCACGGCCCCGACGACGTCGGCGCCCCCGGCGAGCCCGGCGCCGCGGTCGGCGGGCAGGACGCGGACGGCCAGGGCGATCGTGGCCAGCCCGATGGGGAGGTTGATGAGGAAGATCCAGTGCCAGCTCAGCAGGTCGGTCAGGACCCCGCCGAGCACCTGGCCGATCGAGGCGCCCGCCGCGCCGGTGAAGCTGAACACGCCGATCGCCTTGGCCCGCTCGGCCGCGCCGGTGAACAGCGTCACCAGGATGCCGAGCAGGACGGCCGAGGCCATCGCGCTGCCCACGCCCTGCAGGAACCGGGCGGTGATCAGCAGGCCCGGCCCGGCCGACGCGGCGGCCAGCACCGAGGCCGCGGTGAAGACCGCGTTCCCGGCCAGGAACATCGCGCGGCGGCCGATCAGGTCGCCGAGCCGGCCGGCCAGCAGGAGCAGCCCGCCGAAGGCGATCAGGTACGCGTTGACCGTCCAGCTCAGGCCGGCGGGGGAGAAGTCGAGGTCGCGCTGGATGGCGGGCATCGCCACGGTCACGATGCTGCCGTCGAGGATCGTCATCAACATCGCCGCCGACAGCACCATGAGGGCCAGTCGGCGGGATCGGGGTGTGGTGGAGGCCATGAGCTTTCTCTCCTGCTCCGTTGGGGGACAGGAGAGACCATAGCAGATAGTTTTGTTATAGACGATCCTTCACGGATCCAATCAAGCCTTCTGGCGGGCCCGCCGTACCCCCTGCGGGGCCTCGACCGGGGTGGCCAGATGGCCGGTGACCAGGCGGTTCATCGCTCGCAGGAACACCTCGCGCTCGTCGTCCGGCAGGGCGCTCAGGGCCGCCTGGTGCACGCCGTCGACGATCTCCTGGCTGCGTGCGGCCACCTCCGCGCCCTTCGGGGTGACCGCGATGATCCGGGCCCGCCGGTCGGTGCTGGACGGGCGGCGCTCGGCCAGGCCCGCCTTCTCCAGCGCGTCCACGGTGACCACCATCGTGGTCTTGTCCATGTCGCCGATCTCGGCGAGCTGGATCTGCGTGCGCTCCTCCTCCAGGGCGTGGACCAGCACGCAGTGCATGCGCGCGGTCAGCCCGATCTCGGCCAGCGCGGCGGCCATTTTCGTGCGCAGCACGTGGCTGGAGTGGTCGAGCAGGTAGGAGAGGTCCGGTTCGGTGCGGGCGGGCGCCATGGCGGTCATCTCGACAGCCTACCAACTGGTCCTGATCCGGATTATCTGCTTCCTTCCCACTCTGCGGGGGGCAAAAATCTTCCCCCTGGTCGGGCCCGAAATAGCCGCCCGCATTACCTCCCGCGTAATCGCGCAGGTCACCCCGTTCGCGACAACCTTGGGACATCGCACGGGGAAACACCCCGGAAGGGAGCTCGAAATGACCGCCATGACCGTCACCGCGGACCGCACCCGGTTCCTCCGTCTCGCCCTCGCCACCGACGCCGTGGTCACCGGTGGGAACGGCCTCATCTACCTGGCCTTCGCCGGACCGGTCGGCGACCTCCTCGGGCCCGACACCGGCCTGCTGCGCGGGATCGGGGTCTTCCTGCTCGTGTACGGCGCAGCCGTCGGCTTCCTCGCCGCGCGGCCCAACGCCGCGGCCGTCAAGGCGGTGATCGCGCTCAACATGATCTGGGCGCTCGGCAGCATCGCGGCGGTGGTGACCGGGGTGATCGAGTTCAGCACTCTCGGCGCGGTCTGGGCCATCGCCCAGGCGCTGGTCGTCGGCGGCTTCGCTGAGCTCCAGATCATCGGCCTCCGCAAGGCCAACCGCCCCTGACCCCCGTCACCTGCCAGCCCCCTGGCGCTGGCCGAGTTCCCGGCACCCGCCCTTGGCACCGGCCGGACCCCCGGCACCCGCCCCTGGCCCCTGGCCCCTGGCCCCTGGCCCCTGGCCCCTGGCCCCTGGCCCCTGGCCCCTGGCCCCTGGCCCCTGGCCCCTGGCCCCTGGCCCCTGGCTTCCGGCCCACCTGATCTTTGGTTCCACCCCTGACCGCTCACCTGAAAGGGCTGCTCCCATGACGAACGACCTGCTCGCCCGCTACCTCGCCGCCTGGAACGAGACCGACGCCGACGCCCGCGCCAAGGCCGTCGCCGACCTGTGGACCGAGGACGGCACCTACACCGACCCCCTGGCCGACGTCGCCGGCCACGAGGCCATCGCCGCAGTGATCGCCGGCGCCCAGGGCATGTTCCCCGGCCTGGTGTTCACCGCCGGGCAGGTGTTCGAGGCCCACCACGACGTGGCCCGCTTCACCTGGCACCTCGCCCCCGAAGGCGCGACCGAGCCCGTCGCGATCGGCTTCGACGTGGTGCGCCTCACCCCGGAAGGCCGGATCCGCGAGGTCATCGGCTTCCTGGACAAGCTGCCCGGCTGACCACCCGCACCGGACAAGGCCCCTCAACGAGGGGCCTTTCGCCGTTGGGCAGGCAGACCAGATTGGGACGGTAGTAGCGGGCCCGCCAGCAGGTCACTGCGGGCCACTGGCCGGCGGTGTCCCTCCCTGGCTCGGTCCGGCTTCCTCTACCTGGGCCGGGACGCGGGCCGTCGCGTCGGTCCGGAGCCACCTTCGGTGGACTTCCACCAGACTGGTCTTCTCCAGGGGCACCAGCCCGTCCCCGAAGGCGCGCAGTCGTGCGTAGTCGCGGCGAAGCTCGGCGATCGAGGGGAAGTGGCCGAGCTCGATCGCCAGGGTGAGGACGTCCTCAATGCTGAGGACGGGGATGTTCCACCGGGCGGCGAGCCGCTGACCTTCTTGATCGTCTAGGGCGGCGATGACCTCGTGACCCAGTTCGGCCAGGTGAACGCTGTGGGCGACCACAACCACCTCGCCCAGGTCGCGGCGGGCACGTACGGCTTGCTCAAGGTCGAGGCCACGAATCTCCTCGATCACTTCCACGACCCGGGGAGCCGCCGTGGCGAGCTCCAGCGCGGGCAGCACCTCGATCCGCCCGCTGGCAGCCAGCCGCGCCCAGCGTTGCCGCAGACCGGGGTACTTGCCGTCCTTGCCGGCGACTTCCTCGCAAACCTCGTGCGGGACGAGAAGAACAAGCCCGGCCTTGGTCAGCACATCGATCAGGAGAGGATGGAGGTTCGCCCCCACGAAATGGACACAGATCACCGCGTCCAGGACACATATCTCGTCTCCCCGATCGGGCACGTCAGTCCTCCCGGGCGGCTCGTGTTCGAGCCCGCGACAGCAGGCGACCGAGGTCGGCGTGACGCACCGGCGGGCTGTCCGGATTGATGCCCGCCTCAGCCAGGCCGGCCGCCAGTTCGGCCACATCGCGCGCTTCGATCGCGGCCAGCGCGCGGATGCCGAGTCGTCCCGCGCGGTACGCGGTGGTCGCACGTTCGAGGACCCGCCGTGGTGGCCGCCGAACGCGCGCGTTCTCCTGCTCGCGGTCGTATTGCGCCCCCCAGCCGTAGCGCCGCGCGAGATGCGCGCCGGAAGGTCCACGAAGGGTCTCGACCTGTGCATCGGTGAGCAGGCCGAGCTGCCGGAGCTGGATGAGGATCACCATGAGGCTCACGCCGAAGTGGCGGGCGAGCAGGGCGCAGTCGCGTTCGGCCAGCGGGCGGCCGGTAGGGGCGAGCCACGCCCGGATCCCGTCCTGCGGGGCGAGCAGATGCCGGGCGAAGGCGTCGCAACGGACCTCGGCCGGAGTACGGCACGCGGTGACGGCGTCGCTGTGCGCGCCGTCGCCGAAGAGCAGGTGGCCGAGCTCATGGGCGAAGGTGAAGCGCTGACGTTCCGCCACAGCACGCGAGCCGATGGCGATCAGGACGACTCGCCGGTCGGGGTCGATGACCGTCAAGCCGTCCACCCCTGCGGGAAAGTCGAGCACCGCGGTATCGGCCCCGGTCAGTCGCTCGGCGAGCTCTCCGGGGTCCGACAGGGGCGCGCCGCCGAGATCCAGGAGGTGACGAACCGCCTCGGCGAGCATCCGGCCCTGGGTCTCGGCCGGTAGCGACGCGTCGGGGAGCGGGAGGTCGGGCCGGGGCGGAGGGGTGTAGGGGGCGACGAGCCGGTCCAGTCGGTCATCGAGAACCAGGATGTCCATCGCCTGCTGGATCGCGACGGTCGCGGCTTCGTCATCCGGCCGGCCGATCCGTGCGGCGACGCGGGCGCGGGAGCGTACCGGGTTGCCGCGGGTCAGGTCGGCGAGGGGAATCCCCAGCGCGGCGGCCACAGTGTCGAGTTCGGCGATGGTGACTTTCGTTCGCGTGCCCAGCTCGATGCGGGCCAGTGTCGGTTGTGACAGGCCGGTTTGCGCGGCGAGCTCGCGCTGGTTGAGGCCGGCCCGTTCGCGCTCGGCTCTGACTCGCTGGCCGACGGTCTTGAGATCCATGGAGCCTCCTCTCGCTGAATCAAGTCTACAGATTTGATTCAGCAAGGGAGAGGTGTCCAGCATCGCAGCCGAACCTCAGTAAATCGCCGCACGCTCGGGTAGCGCGAGGGGCCGGAGGCTCCTCGCATCGGGGGGTGTGGGGGGACGCCGGAGGCGGCCCCCCACAGGGCAGGGCCCGAGGCCCGGACGCGCGGAGCGCGCCCAGGCCGAGGATGGAGCCCCGACGTGTGGAGCACGCCGGGGCGGGGGACGAGGTCAGGGCAGGACGGTGCCGGCGCCGACGGTGAGGCCGCCTTCGCGGATGGCGAAGCCAAGCCCCGCCTCGACCGCCACAGCCCTGCCGAGGTGCACGGTGACCTCGACGGTCTGGCCGGGCTCGGCCGGGCCGGGCAGGTCGATGCGGCCGGGCACGTCGGTGGTCCGCAGGTAGAACTGCGGCCGGTACCCGTCCACGATCGGCTTGCGCCGGCCGCCCTCCTCGGGGGTGAGGAGGTAGACCCGGGCGGTGAAGCTGTCCCGGGCGAGCTGCGAGCCGGGCGCGGCCAGGACCATGCCCCGCCGTACCTGCTCGCGAGGGACGCCGCGGAGCAGCACGGCGGCGTTGTCGCCGGCCTCGCCGCGCTCCATGGTCTTGCCGAACGTCTCGACGCCGGTGACGACCGCGGTGTACGGCTCGCCGTACCCCACGACCTCGACGGTGTCGCCGACGCGGACCGCGCCGCGCTCGATGGCGCCGGTGACGACGGTGCCGCGCCCGGTGACGGTGAGGACGTTCTCGACCGGCATCAGGAATGGCACGTCCACGTAGCGGACGGGCACCGGGATGTGGTCGTCCACCGCCTGGAGCAGCGCCTCGATCGAGGCGGTCCAGGCGGGGTCGCCCTCCAGCGCCCGCAGCCCGGAGACGCGGACCATGGGCACGTCGTGGTAGTCGTGCTCGGCCAGCAGCTCCGACAGCTCCAGCTCGACGAGGTCGGCGAGCTCGGGGTCGGCGCCGTCGGCCTTGTTGAGCGCGACGACCAGGTGCTCGACGCCGACCCGCTTGGCGAGCAGGACGTGCTCGCGGGTCTGCGGCATGATGCCGTCCTGCGCGGAGACCACGAGGATGGCGCCGTCGAGCTGCGCCGCCCCCGTGATCATGTTCTTCACGTAGTCGGCGTGGCCCGGCATGTCGACGTGCGCGTAGTGGCGGGTGGCCGTCTCGTACTCGACGTGCGAGATGTTGATCGTGATGCCGCGCTGCGCCTCCTCGGGCGTGCGGTCGATCTTCTCGAACGGCGTGAACGTGGCTCCGCCGCGCTCGGCGAGCACCTTGGTGATGGCGGCGGTCAGGGTGGTCTTGCCGTGGTCGACGTGGCCCATCGTGCCGATGTTGAGGTGCGGCTTGTTCCGCACGTAGGCCTGCTTGGCCATGGGAGTTCCTTGTCGCGAGTGCCTGAAGGGGGTGACCCGAACGGGTCGGTCGACCTCCCCCCGCCGGGTCACCAGGACTTACGGGGAGAGGTCAGCGCTCCAGGCCGTCGCAGACACGCTCGAGCACACCCGCGGCGATCGCGGGCGTGGTCAGGAGAGCGTGCCGGAACATGAGCGTCATAGTGCCGCGTACAAGCGCGCTGCGGCAACGGATTATTCCGGCAGCGGCGGCGACCGCCGCTGCCGTGGTACGACGCCGGTCAGCCGAAGGCCTCGACGGCGGCCTGGCAGAAGGCCTTGAGGTCGTCCGGCTTGCGGCTGGTCACCAGCGTGCTCGGCGCCGCGTTGCAGACGACGACCTCCTGGTCCACCCAGGTGGCGCCGGCGTTGCGGAGGTCGGTCTGGAGGCTGGGCCAGGACGTCATCGTGCGGCCGCGGACGACGTCGGCCTCGATGAGCGTCCAGGGCGCGTGGCAGATCGCGGCCACGGGTTTGCCGGCGTCGAAGAACTCCCGGACGAAGGCGACGGCTTTCGGTACCGTACGCAGGAAGTCGGGGTTGGCGACCCCGCCGGGCAGGACGAGTCCGTCGAACTCGGCCGAGCTGGTGCTGTCGACGGTGGCGTCGACGGCGAAGTGGTCGGCCTTGTCGAGGTGGTTGAAGCCCTGGACGTGTCCCTGCTCGGTCGAGACCAGGAGCGCGGTGCCCCCGGCCTGCTTGATCGCCTTCCACGGCTCGGTCAGCTCGATCTGCTCGACGCCTTCTGGTGCGACGAGGAATGCGATGGTCATCATAGGGATCCGCTACCCCGAATATGGCGGCCTAGTACCCCTAGGGGGTATAGTTGGGGTTATGACGGTGACGACTTTTCAGGTTGAAGGCATGACGTGCGGCCACTGCGTGAGCTCGGTGACCGCCGAGGTGGGCAAGGTCGCGGGGGTCAGCGGGGTGCGGATCGACCTGGCCACGAAGGCGGTCACGGTGACCAGCGAGGGCCCGGTGGACGAGGCGCTCGTCGGCGCGGCGGTGGCCGAGGCGGGCTATGAGCTCGCCCCCAAGGTGGAACTGCTCCCGCAGGCCGGCGGCTCCTGCTGCGGCTCCGGCGGCTGCCACTGATCTCCCCGCAGCCTGACAACCCACTTCACGGCCGGCTCTCCGACACGGAGCGCCGGCCGTACGCATGGAGGAGGAACGCCAGCAGCCCGCCCACGGCGTACCAGAGCAGATCGGGGGCGTTGAAGGTGCTCCCGAACACCGGCCGCAAAACCTCAGGAATCCCCACAATCTGCGCAAATTCGATCACCCAGCTCGCCCCGACCGCGATGAGCAGCGTCCACAGCGGTTTCAACCTGGGCCACACGAGCAACACCAGCACATAGATCAGCACCGTGTAGAGCGCGTCGCCGCCGTACTTCGCGAAGGGCCCGTCCATGAACATCCTGAGCCCGAGGCCTGCGGCAACGGTGATCAAGGCGAGGGCGGCGAGCGCGAGACGCATGGCGGAACCCTAGCGGACTGAAAATTTACACCGCGGAATGCAACGGGAATGAAACAATTTTCCGCCGTTCGTTGACACACGCTCTCCCTAGGGTGTGCCTTCTTGTACAACAGGTAACCCCCCGCCTGAAGGTGAGGCACTGATGACGAAATGGCTCGCGCGCCTGTCGGCGCTCGGCGTGGCTTTTTTACTGCTGGTCCAGGGGCAGGCCGCCCTGGCCCAGGATCCCTCGGCGGGTAAGAAGATCGTGCGCATCGGCTCGATCCAGTCCGTCGACTCGATGAACCCGTTCAAGGCGGTGCGCCTGATCGCCGGGCAGCTCCAGCGCTGGACGTACCTCTTCCTGACCACGCCCGACCCCAAGACGCTCGCTCCCAGCCCGGACCTGGCCGAGTCGTGGACGACCAGCCCCGACGGGCTGACCTGGACGTTCAAGATCCGCGAGACCAAGTGGTCGGACGGCAAGCCGGTGACCGCGCACGACGCGGCCTGGACGTTCAACAAGATCATGACTGACGACAAGGCCAAGACCGGCAACGGCCCGGCCGTCGAGAACTTCGAGAGCGTGTCGGCCACCGACGACCGCACCCTCGTCATCAAGACCAAGGCCCCGCAGGCCTCGATGCTGGAGAACCCGATCCCGATCGTGCCCAAGCACGTCTGGGAGAAGGTCGCCGACATCGACGCCTACGAGGCGGAGGACAACCCCGCGGTCAACGGCGCGTACATCCCGTACGAGCAGAAGAAGGACCAGTACGTCAAGCTGAAGGCCAACCCCGACTACTGGCGCGGCAAGGCCAAGATCGACGAACTGCAGGTCGTCTTCTACGAGAACCCCGAGGCCGCCGTCGCCGGTCTGAAGAAGGGCGACATCGACCTCATCGGCCGCCTCGCCGCCCCGCAGTGGGAGGCCGGCGCGGGCGACGCGAACATCGTCCAGTGGAACACCCCGGGCCGCCGCGCCGCCTACCTGCAGATCAACCACGGCGCGACCACCTCCGACGACAAGCCCATCGGCGACGGCCACCCCGCGCTGAAGGACGTCAAGGTACGGCAGGCGCTGCACTACGCCATCGACAAGAAGGCCCTGGTCGACCAGGTCCAGAACGGCCTGGCCGTCCCGGCGGAGGGCTCGATCGTCCCGCCGATGTACAAGGACTTCTTCTGGCAGGCCGAGGGCGCCGACAAGGTCAGCTTCGACCTGGCCAAGGCCAACCAGATCCTCGACGAGGCGGGCTACAAGAAGGGCGCCGACGGCGTCCGCACGATGCCCGACGACCCGAACAAGAAGCTGGAGTTCCGCTTCAGCATCCACACCGAGACGCCCACCGAGGAGAAGCTGGCGCAGTTCCTGACCGGCTGGTTCAAGGAGATCGGCATCACGCTGACCACCCGGGCGCTCGACTCCAACAAGTTCACCGAGGAGACCGGCAGCACCGCGCTGTTCGACATCGCCATCAGCGGCTGGTCGGTCAACCCCGACCCCGAGGAGGTGCTCGCCACGCACCTGTGCAGCCGGCGGCCCACCCCCTCCGGCGAGGGCGGCGGCACCGAGTCCTTCTGGTGCAACCAGGAGTACGAGGGCCTCTACACCAACCAGCTCAAGGAGCTCGACCGGGCCAAGCGGGCCGACCTGATCAAGCAGATGCAGAAGAATCTGTACGTCAACGCCCCGGTGATCGCCATCTACTACCCGAACAACCTGGAGCTGTACCGCAAGGACCGCATCACCAGCATCGAGCCGGTGCCGGCCGGCCGCCAAGGTGAGGGCATCCTGTACGGCGGCAGCAGCGGCTGGCCGATGTACTCGATGGACGCCCCCGCGCCGGCGGGCGCCGCGAGCGGTGGCGGCATGAGCACCGGCCTGATCGCCGGCATCGTCGGCGGCGTCGTCGCGGTGGCCGCGGTCGGCTTCCTGGCTCTGCGCCGCCGCAAGACCACGGCGGACGACCGAGAGTGACCAGCACGATCGACACCGGGCTCGCCGCCGATCTGGCGGCGGGCCCGGCCTCGCGGGGAATGTGGCGGTACGCCCTGACCAAGCTGGGCGGCGCGCTGCTCAGCATCGTCATGGTGGTCATCGCCACGTTCTTCCTGTTCCGCCTCATCCCGGGCGACCCTGTGATCGCCTACACCCGGGACGTGCCGCTCAGCCCCGACCAGATCAACCTCCTGCGCAAGCAGATGGGGCTCGACCAGCCGGTCCCGCAGCAGTTCCTCGACTTCCTGGTCAGGACCTTCACCTTCGACTTCGGCACCTCCTACGAGTACCGCCGGCCGGTGCTCGACCTCATCGGCGAGCGCTTCGGGCCCACGCTGCTGCTCACCGGCGTCGGCGTGATCATCTCGGTCGCGCTCGGCCTGTGGCAGGGCACCCGCGCCGCGTGGAAGCACGGCGGCCGCTTCGACCGCTACTCCACCGCGGTCTCGCTGGTGCTCTGGTCGGTGCCGACCTTCTGGCTGGGCCTGCTCCTGCTCATGACGCTCGCCTCGGGCATCGGGCCGATCCCCGGCCTGTTCCCGACCCGCGGCATGGAGAGCGTGGACTCGCCCGACGGCTTCGCCTACGTGCTGGACGTGGCGCACCACATGGTGCTGCCGTGCCTCACCCTGGTCGCCGTCGTCTACGCCCAGTACCTGCTGGTCATGCGCTCGTCGTTGCTGGACGAGATCGGGCAGGACTACGTGGTCACCGCGCGGGCGAAGGGCCTGCGCGACGACCTGGTCCGGCGGCGGCACGCCGTGCCCAACGCGTTGCTGCCGACGGTCACGCTGGTCTTCATCCACATCGGCTTCGTGGTCGGCGGCGCGGTGAGCGTGGAGTACGTCTACTCCTGGCCCGGCCTGGGCCTGCTCTTCGTGGAGGCGATCAAGGGGCCTGACTTCCCGGTCATGCAGGGCACCTTCATCGTGGTCTGCGTCGCGGTGATCATCATGAACACGCTGGCCGACGTGCTCTACCACGTGCTCGATCCGAGAGTGAGGTCGACGTGACGACTATCGCCTGGCAACGGCGGCGGGCCGGGCTGGGCCGGTTCTGGGCGGAGTTCAGGAAGCAGCGGGCCGGCGTCATCGGCGGCGCCATCCTGCTCGCCGCGGTCGCGCTCGCCCTGCTCACGCCCCTGCTCAGCGACATCTCGGTCATGGACGTGACCAAGGCCACGGGGCAGAAGCTCGCCCCGCCCAGCTTCGAGTTCCCGCTCGGCACGGACGAGTCGGGCCGCTCGGTCCTGGAGATGATCATGTGGGGCTCGCGGGTCTCGCTCTTCATCGGCTTCCTGGCCGCGTTGCTCAGCATCGGCATCGGCACCGTGGTCGGGATCGCCGCCGGGCACTTCCGCGGCTGGCTGTCGGCGGTGCTCATGCGCGTCACCGACTGGTTCCTGGTGCTGCCCTCGCTGGTGCTGGCCCTGGTGCTGTCGGCCATCCTCGGCGGCAGCGGCGCGACGATCATCCTGGCCATCGGCATCACCTCGTGGGCGACCACCGCGCGGCTGATCCGCGCGCAGACGCTCGCGGTGGAGGCCCGGCCGTACATCGAGCGGGCCAAGGCGCTCGGCGCCGGCCACTGGCACATCATGTCCAGGCACGTGCTGCCGAACGTGGCGCCGCTGGTGCTGGCCAACACCACCCTGCAGGTGGCCAGCGCGATCGTCGCCGAGTCCACGCTGGCCTTCCTCGGCGCGACTTCGGGGTCGACGTCCTGGGGGAGCCTGCTGCGCGGCGCCTACGACTGGGGCGCGGCGACGAAGGGCGCGTGGTGGTACATCCTGTCGCCCGGCGTCTGCATCGTCGCGGTCGTGCTCGCCTTCACGCTCTGCGGCCGGGCGCTCGAGGCCGTGCTCAACCCACGTCTGCGGGGTGTGTCGCGATGAGCCTGCTCGAACTGGACGAGTTGTCCATCACCTACCGGATCGCCTCGGGCGAGGTGCCCGCCGTGCGCGGGGTCTCGCTGGCCCTGGCGCCGGGCGAGGCGCTCGGCATCGCGGGCGAGTCCGGGTCCGGCAAGTCGACGCTGGCCATGGCGCTGCTGCGGCTGCTGCCGGCCACCGCCCGCGTCGAGGGCAAGATCATGCTCGGCGGCGAGGACATCCTGGCCATGAAGTGGGGCCGGCTGCGCGCGGTCCGCTGGGCGGAGGCGTCGATCGTCTTCCAGGGCGCGCAGCACGGGCTCAACCCGGTGCGCCGGATCGGGGAGCAGATCGCCGAACCGCTCATCATCCACGAGATAACGAAAAATCCGGATAAGAGGGTGGCTGAGCTGCTCAGCCAGGTCGGCCTCCCGGCCTGGCGCGCCCGCAGCTACCCGCACGAGCTCTCCGGCGGCCAGCGCCAGCGCGTGATGATCGCCATGGCCCTGGCCTGCGAGCCGCGCCTGATCATCGCCGACGAGCCGACCACCGCGCTCGACGTCATGGTCCAGGCCCAGGTGCTCACCCTGATCAAGGGCCTGATCGCCGAGCGCGGCATCTCGATGATCATGATCTCGCACGACCTGTCGGTCCTGGCCGACATGTGCGACCGGCTCGGCGTCATGTACGCCGGCCGCCTGGTCGAGGTCGGCCCCTCCCACGAGGTCTTCCACGACGCCAAGCACCCCTACAGCCGGGCCCTGGCCGCCGCCTTCCCCACCGTCGGCGACCCGGTCTCCCGCCTGGCGCCCAAGGGACTCGGCGGCGACCCGCCCGACCCCATGGACCTGCCGGCCGGATGCCCCTTCCACCCGAGGTGCCCGGTCGCGCTGCCCGGCTGCGCCTCGCTCGACGTCCAGCTCTGGCGGGCCGGCGACCGCCGCGAGGCCGCCTGCGTGCACGTCCTCGAAACGGAGGCGTCATGACGATGACCGTCACCCAGACCCTGCTCGAAGCCCGCGACCTGCACGTCGAGTTCTCCTCCCGCGGCCGGCGGGCCCGGGCCGTCGACGGGGTCAACCTGGCGGTCGGCCAGGGCGAGATCGTCGCGCTGGTCGGCGAGTCCGGATGCGGCAAGACCACCCTCGCCCGCACCCTGCTCGGCCTCGAACGCCCCACCAAGGGCCAGGTCCTGTACGGCGGAGCCGCCCTGGACTACTCCTCCAAGGCGCTCAAGGCCTACCGCCGCCAGGCCCAGCTCGTCCTCCAGGACCCGACCGGCGCGCTCAACCCCAGGCACACCGTCTACGAGGCGGTCGCCGAAGGCCCGCGCATCCACGGCCTGGCCAACGAGGAGGAGATCGTGCGCAGCGCGCTCAGCCGGGCCGGGCTGCGCCCGCCGGAGCGCTTCTTCCTGCGCTACCCGCACGAGCTGTCCGGTGGCCAGCGCCAGCGCGTGGTCATCGCCGGGGCGCTCGCGCTCGACCCCAGCCTGCTGGTCGCCGACGAGCCGGTCGCCTCGCTCGACGCCTCGGTGCGCGGCGAGATCCTCGCGCTGCTGCTGCGGCTGCGCGACGAGCTGGGCCTGTCCGCGCTGGTCGTCACGCACGACCTCGGGCTGGCCTGGAACATCGCCGACCGGGTGGCGGTGATGTACCTCGGGCGCATCGTCGAGTCGGGGCCGGTGGAGCAGGTGCTGACCGAGCCGAGGCATCCGTACACGCAGGCGCTGCTGTCGGTGCTGCCGGAGTCTACCGAGCGGGTCGTGCTCACCGGCGAGCCGCCCGACCCCACCCGGGTGCCCGGCGGGTGCCGGTTCCACGCGCGTTGCCAGGTGCTCAGCAGCGGGCGGGCCGCGGAGGCCGGCGTGGCCGACCTGTGCAGGGGCGAGTTGCTGAGCGTGCTGCCTGCCGTACCGGACGCCCAGGCGGCCTGCCACTACGCCGCGCGGAGCCAGTCCGGCTGACGGGCCTACGATCGCAGGTATGCGCTTCGGCATCCTCGGGCCGCTGACGGTCGAGAGCGCCTCCGGAGAGGAGGTCGCCGTCGGCGGCCCCAGGCCGCGGGCGCTGCTGACCATGCTCCTGCTGGAGGCCGGGCGGGTGGTGCCGGTCGAGCGGCTGATCGACGGCCAGTACGGCGACGCGCCGCCCGCCGGAGCGGCCAACGCGCTGCAGGCCCAGGTCTCGCGGCTGCGGCGGCACCTGCCGGTCTCCTTCGAGGGCACCGGTTACCGGCTGGCGGTCGAGCCGCTCGACGTGGACGCGCACCTGTTCGAGCGGCTGGCCGGGGAGGGGCGTGACCTGCTTTCGCGGGGCTCGCACTCGGCTGCCGTCCAGCGGTTGCGTGAGGCCCTGGGGCTGTGGCGGGGGCCGGCGTTGCCCGACCTGCCCTTCGGCGCGGCGCAGGTGGCTCGGCTGGAGGAACTGCGGCTGTCGGCGGTCGAGGACCTGGCCGAGGCCACCCTGGCCCTGGGTGCCCCCACCACGGAGAACCAGGCACCCCCGGGGAGCGGGGCCTTCGGTGGCGGGGTGCCGGGGTTGGTGGCCGAGTTGGGTGGGCTGGTGGCTCAGCATCCCTTGCGGGAGCGGCTGGCGGGGCTGCTCATGCGGGCGCTGGTGGCCACCGGGCGGCCGGCCGAGGCGCTGGCGGTGTTCGAGGCGACCCGGGCACGCCTGGCCGCCGAGCTGGGCGCGGATCCCTCGCCTGAGCTGGCCGCCCTCCACCTGTCCGTGCTGCGGGCCGAGCGGCCGGCCGTGCGGGGACTGCCCGCCCAGCTCACCAGCTTCGTCGGCCGGGCGGGCGAGCTCGGTGGCCTGGGCGGCGAACGGCTGGTCACCCTGCTCGGCCCCGGCGGCGTCGGCAAGACCCGGCTCGCGGTCGAGGCCGCCGCCCGCGACCCTCGCGAGGTCTGCTTCGCCGACCTGTCCGCCGTAGAAGCCCGCCCGCCCCGTGGCGGGTCCGAGGTGGTCGCGCTCACCGTGCTGGGTGCGCTGGGCGTGCGTGAGGGCGGCGGGTTCCTGCCGCACACCCCCGCCGGGCCGCTCGACCGGCTGACCGCCGCGCTGGCCGGCCGGGAGCTGCTGCTGGTGCTGGACAACTGCGAGCACGTGATCGACGCCGCCGCCGCGCTGGCCCGGCATCTGCTGGCCGCCTGCCCCGGCCTGGCCATCCTGGCCACCAGCCGGGAGCCGCTCGGCCTGACCGGCGAGCACCTGGTCCCCCTGGCCCCGCTCGCCGCACCGCCGCCGGGCGCCACCCCGGCCGAGGCCCTGGCCTACCCCGCGGTCCGGCTCTTCGCCGATCGGGCGGCAGCCGTACGTCCGGGGTTCGAGGTCACCGAGGCCAACGTCGAAGCGGTCACCGAGGTCTGCGCCACCCTCGACGGCCTGCCGCTGGCGCTGGAGCTGGCCGCCGCCCGCCTGCGCACCTTCCCGGTCGCCGAGCTCGCCGCCCGGCTCGCCACCGACGGCCGCTTCCGCCTGCTGTCCCGAGGCGACCGTACGGCAAGCGCCCGCCACCAGACCCTGCGCGCGGCGGTCGAGTGGAGCTGGAGCCTGCTCACCCCGCACGAGCAGGAGCTGGCCAGGCGCTTCTCGGTCTTCGCCGGCGGCGCCTCGCTGGAGGCCGCCGAGGCGTTGTGCGGCGACATCGCCGACCTCGTCGACAAGTCCCTCGTCGTGCTCGAAGGCTCGGGGTTCCGGATGTTCGACACGATCCGCTACTTCTGCGCGGCCACCCTGACCGACGACGTCCGCGCCGAGCACGCCCGCTACTACCTCGACCTGGCTCTGCGCGCCGAGCCGCACCTGCGCCGGGCCGAGCAGCTCGACTGGCTGGCCCGGCTGTCGGCCGAGCACGCCAACCTGACCGCGGCGATGCGGCACGACCCGGAGACCGGGCAGCGGATGGTCGCCGCGCTGGCCACGTACTGCTGGCTGAGCGGCCGGCGCGGCCAGGTCGGTGAGATCGCGGCCGGTCTGCTGGAGCCGCTGCCGGGCCTGGAGGAGGAGTACGTGGCCTGCGTCCTGCACGCGGTGCCGCGCGCCTCGGAGGAGCACTGGGACCGGGCGGCGGCGATCATGCGGGGCATGGACCGGCCGCTGCGGCACCCGTTCACCGCGGCGTTGTGGGGGATGTTCGTGGGCCCCGACGGGTTCGGCTCGCCCGCGCTGCTCGGCGGCGACGACTGGAACGTGGCGCTGGGGCGGCTCAGCGACGGGCTGGTCCGGGTGCTGGGCGGTGAGCCGGGCGAGGGGGACCGGCTGCTGGACGGGGTGCTGAGCCGGTTCCGTGCGCTCGGCGAGCGGTGGGGGATGGCGCAGGCGCTCGACTGGCAGGCCCTGGTGGCGAGCTGGCGTGGGCAGTGGGAGCGGGCCCATGAGCTGCGGGCCGAGGCCCTGGACCTGCTGGAGGAGCTCGGTGCGCTGGAGGAGTCGGCCGACGTGCTGGCCCGGCGGGCCGAGACGCGGGTGCGGGAAGGGGACCCGTCGGCGGTCGCCGACTTCCAGGCTGCTGACGAGTCGCGGGCCAGGGCGGGGCAACCGCCGATCGCCGCGCTCGGGCTGGCTCGGCTGGCCCGCTGGTCGGGGGACCTCGACGGGGCCCGGCGGCAGGTCGAGCGGGCGGCGACGGCGGCCGAGGGGCAGGGGTTCGGGCTCGACGCCGGTCCGGCCCGGGTGCTGACCGAGCGGGCCAGGATCGCCGGTGCGCTGGGCGTCGAGGGGGATTCGGTGGCCGGGTGGCATCGGGAGGCGGTGGCGTTGGCGCGGCAGTCGCCGCTGGTCGCCGAGCTGGCTGATGCGGTGGAGGGGCTGGCGGAAGCCGTACCGGCGGAGGAGAGTGCGCGCCTGCTCGGGGTGGCCGTGGCGCTGCGCGGGCTGGCGGTGGCGGGGGATCGGGACGTGGCCGAGACCGCGGCCCGGGCACGCGCGGCCCTGGGCCAGGAACGCTTCGCCACGACCTACGCCGAGGCCGCCGCCCTCGACCGCGAAGCCGCCCTGGCCGCAGTGGCCAAGGCCGTGGACGGTGAGCACCCCCGCTGACAGTCGGGGCGGGGGCTGTCAGCGATCGGGCCGTCGGTTGTCAGCGGCCCAGCCGAAGGTGTGGGCATGACGCTGACGAACACCACGGTCCTCATCTCCGGCGCGAGCATCGCCGGCCCCGCCCTCGCCTTCTGGCTGGCCCGCGCCGGCGCCAAGGTGACCCTCGTGGAGAAGGCCCCGGCGCTGCGCCCTGGCGGCCAGGCGGTCGACTTCAAGGGCGAGACCCACCTGACCGTCCTGGAGCGCATGGGCGTCCTGGAGCGGATCCGGGAGCACCAGACCGGCGGCACCGACCTGACGATCATCGACGAGAAGGGCCGCGAGGTGGCGGTGTGGCCGGGCGAGTTCACCGGCGGCGACCTGGAGATCCTGCGCGGCGACCTGGCCCGCATCCTGGTCGAGCAGACCGAGAAGAGCTGCGAGTACGTCTTCGGCGACTCGATCACCTCGCTGACCGAGACCCCGGCGGGCGTGCACGTGAGCTTCGAGCGAGGCGCGCCCCGCACCTTCGACCTGGTGATCGGCGCCGACGGCATCCACTCCAACGTCCGCCGGCTGGCCTTCGGCCCGGAGCACGAGCACGTCCGTCACCTGGGCTACTACTACGCGCTGGCCGACCTCGACCTCGATGTCGAGCCGGTGATGTACAACGAGCCGGGCCGCATGATCAGCCTGGGCGGGAGCAAGGCGGCCAGCTTCTTCGTCTTCGCCTCGCCGGAGCTGTCCTACGACCGCTACGACGAGGAGCAGCAGAAGGAGCTCGTCCGCGCGGCCTTCGCCGGCTGCGGCTGGCGGGTGCCCGAGGTGCTGGCCGCGCTGGACCGGGCGGGGAGCGTCTACCTCGACTCGATCAGCCAGGCCCGGGTGGGCAGCTACGCCGCAGGCCGCGTCGCCCTGATCGGGGACGCGGCCTACGGGAACACGCTGGGCGGGTTCGGCACGGGCCTGGCGGTCGTGGCGGCCTACGTGCTGGCCGGGGAACTGGCCACCAACGCCGACCACCGCACGGCCTTCCGGCGCTACGAGGAGCTCTTCCGCCCCTACGCCAAGAGCGCCGAGAACGGCAACGCCGGCCCGTTCATGGCCCCGAAGACCCGCCCTGGCCGCTGGCTGCGCAACCAGCTCTTCCGCCGCCGCTTCCTGCTCACTTCGATGATCAAGATGGGTGACCGGATGGCCAGCCGCATCGACCTGCCCGACTACACCTGCTTGAGGTGGCCGGCGTCGACGACGAAGTCGGCTCCGGTGGTGGCCGCCGAGCGCGGCGACACCAGCAGCGTGATCACGTCGGCGACCTCCTGAGGATCGACCAGGCGCCCGGTGGTGAGGTTCATCATCTCAGGGGCGACCTTGTCCAGCACGGCCTCGCGGTCGGCGCCGGTGGCGCCGGCCAGCACGTCGGCCGCGCCGCCCGACTCGGTCCACCAGGCGGTCCGGGTGGGCCCGGCCGAGACGGTGTTCACCCGGATGCCCTGCGGCCCGTACTCCTCCGACAGCGACTTGGTCACCGTGCTCAGCCCGGCCTTGGCCGCGCTGTAGTCGACGTTCATCGGGGCGGGCATGCGGGCCATCGTGGTCGAGACGTTGACGATCGCGCCACCGCCGCGCTCCAGCATCAGCGGGATCGCCGCCCGGATGGCACGCACCGGGCTCAGCAGGTTGAACTCGAGCATCTGGCGCCAGTCGTCGTCACCGGGCGTCAGAAAGCCGAAACGCGGCAACGTCACACCGGGGGGCGGGCCGCCGGCGTTGTTCACCAGGATGTCGAGCCCGCCGAACCGCTCGGCCACGTAGCGCACCGCGGCCGCGGGCGCCTCCGGGTCGGTCAGGTCGGCGGCGAAGTGGTCGGCGTCGAGGCCGGGGGCGGGGGTCCGCGACACCGCGACCACGTGGGCGCCCTCCGCGGCCAGGGTGCGGGCGACGGCCAGGCCGATGCCCTTCGAGGCACCGGTGACCAGGGCGATCTTGCCGTTCAGTCCAAGTTCCATGCCTGCCAACGTAGACGCTGGTCAGGTCGGAGAACCGGCGGTAATCGGACCACCGGTTCTCGCGGAAATCGGACTCAGAAGGCGCTTATCGTGGCCGGGGCGCGCTCGGCCCGGCTCAGCGCGCGGATGACCGCGGTCGGCCCGTGCCGGTGTACGGCCAGCCGCGCCAGCAGGTCGACCACGGGGTCGATGACCTCGGCCGGGAGCTCGGGCGTGGGCACGCCGACGCTCGCCGCCAGGTCGTCGGAGTGCACGACGATCTCCATCATCCTGGTGAGCAGGAAGTCGTCGAGGGTGAGCGCCCAGCCGGCCCACGGCAGGAAGACGACCCGCTCGGGGCTCTCCTCGGGCAGGACCTCGCGGAAGGTCTCCAGGAGTACCTCGCTCCTCGACACCACCGCGTCCGCGCCTTCGGCGGCCACGGCCTCGCCGCCTCGCCGTACGCCGATGTTGCTCTCGTGGTCGAGGCCGGCCTCGACCCAGGGGGAGCGGAAGTAGTGCTCCAGCAGCGGCGCCGGCTCGTGGCTGTCCTCCGGAAGGGCCAGCACGTCGGAGACGCGGACGAGCTGGTGACCCAGGTGCGCGGCCAGGCCGCCGACCGAGAACTCCGTGAGGGCGCTGGGCTTGTTCCAGGCGGCGGCCACCGCCGGTTCCCGCAGCAACGAGACCGCCGAGGCGGCGGCGACCAGGTAGGACTCCCTGACCATGGGGACCTCTCTCAGGTGGTGCTGAACAACGCGCTGACCGATTCGCCGTCGTGGATCCTGCGCATGGCCTCGGCCAGCGCGGGCGCCACCGACAGCACGGTCAGCTTGTCGCTCGGCTTGGGGACGGGGACGGTGTTGGTGCAGACGATCTCCAGCACGCCGGGCTCCTCGCTGAGGCGCTCGACGGCGCCGCTGGCGAACAGGCCGTGCGTGCAGGCCACGCGGAAGGATCGGGCGCCGCGCTCGCGGAGCCGGGCGAGCAGCTCGATCACGGTCGAGCCCTTGGCGATCTCGTCGTCGAGGATGATCACGTCCTTGCCGGCGACCTCGCCGATCACGGAGCTGATCACCACGCGGTCGTCGGCGAAGCGCTGCTTGGCGCCGACCGCGACCTCCGCGCCGAGCAGCCGGGCGAAGGCGGCGGCCTCCTTGGCGTTGCCGAGGTCGGGCGAGACCACCACGGTGTTGGACAGGTCGTAGCGGACGAAGTGCGCGGCCAGCTCGCGCAGGGCGTGCAGGTTGTCCACGGGCACGCTGAAGAAGCCGTGCACCTGCGGCGAGTGGAGGGTCATCGTCAGCACCCGGCTGGCTCCGGCGGTGACGAGCAGGTCGGCGACCAGGCGTGCCCCGATGGAGATGCGGGGCGCGTCCTTCTTGTCCGACCTTGCGTAGCTGTAGTGAGGCATCACGACGGTGGTGCGAGCGGCCGAGGCGCCGCGGGCGGCGTCCAGCATCAGCAGGAGTTCCACGAGATGCTCCTGCACCGGCGGCACCAGCGGCTGGATGAGGAAGACGTCGCGCTCGCGGCAGTTGGCCTGGAGTTGCACTTCGAGGCAGTCGTTGGCGAAGCGGCTGACCCGGACCGGGTGGAGCGGGGTGCCGAGATGGGCGCAGATCTCCTCGGCCAGTTCGGGGTGGGCGCTTCCGCTGAAGACCGTGATGTCGCGCACGGAAGTGGAGCCTAACCCATGGCTGAAAACGTCTACAGCCCACCCCTGAGCTGCGGCTGACCGCCTCGGGCGGCTCAGCCCCGCTTGTCGCGGACGGTCAGCCATTCGGCGTGGCTCGGCTGGTAGCCGAGGTGCCCGGTGAGGAAGTCGGCCACGGCCGTCATGTGGTGCGCGCCGTACACGACCGCGGTGACCAGCGGCTCCTGCTGGTGGAGCCGGTAGACCTTCGCCAGCGCGGCGATCAGCGCCCGGTCGCGGTCGCGGTCCTCGACGGCGAAGCGGCCCCAGACGCGGGCGATGCGGCCGGTCGGCTGGTCCTCGCGGGTGGTGTCGTCGACGTCGGGCAGGTCCTTGGGGAAGCTGACCCGGCTCAGCCACGTGGCCACCGCCCCGGCCGATTCGGCCAGGTGGTCCCACTTGGTGGGGGCCTGGTCGCTCACCCGATGCTCCGGCCACAGGATCGGCACGCCCAGCGACTCCAGGTCGAGCGCCACCACCTGGTCGACCAGGTCGTCGAGGCGGTGGGTGGCGAGCTTCCGCAACCGGCGCATGTGCGGGCGGGGGAAGCCCTCGGCGACGATCAGCCCGCAGCCGCGCAGCCGGGTGGCCACCTCGTCGTAGAAGGCGGGCTGGGCGATGTGGACCATCGGGAACAGGACGAACTGCATGGGCGTGCCGGGCCGCCGGAGCGTGCTGACCGACGACCGGATCCCGAGGTCGTTGGACTCGATGAACCGCATCATGCGGAAGAACGAGCGGCGGGCCCGCTGTGTTCCTGGCGGGTCCCCTTGAGGGCTCCTCCTGGCCGGTCAGGGCAGGCGGGTGTTCTGGTCGTGCAGCAGCGACCAGCCGTCCGGGCCGTGGGTGAAGACCAGGCTGAGCACGTTGCGCGCGTGGATCGGCGCGCCCTGGGCGTCGACGTCGCGGTAGTCGGCCTCGTAGGTGGCCACCAGCGTGCCGGCCGTCTCGATCACCGACAGCGGAGTGAGCTCCTGGGTCCAGTCGAGGTCGGCGAACCAGTCGCGGTGGAAGTCGGTCACGGCCTGGCGGCCTTCGAGCCGGCTGCCGTTGGGCAGGACGACCACGACCTCCTCGTGCAGGGTCGCGGTGAAGGCCGCGAGGTCGCGGGCGGTGAGGGCGGCCAGGTGGGCCTGGAGGGTCTGCTCGGCGCTCATCCCGCCAGGGTAGGGCTCGCCGCGGGTCGTCCGGCCCACGCCGGGGGCCGGGCGCGACACTAGGCTCCATGAGGACACGACGCCTGCGCGATTTCGGGCACACCATCGGCATCCTGGCTCCGGGGCCGCACAACGCCATCACCGACGTTCCCGGGGTGCTGGTCGGCCAGACCACCGTGATCGACGAGGCGCGGGACGTGTACTCCGGGGTGACCGCCATCGTGCCGCCCGAGCTGCCCACCGCGGCCGGTCTGTTCGTGGGCAACGGGTACGGCAAGCTGGTCGGGGCCACGCAGCTCCAGGAGCTGGCGGAGCTGGAGACGCCGATCCTGCTCACCTCCACCTTGAACACCTTCCGGGTGGCCGACAGCCTGCTGAGCTGGCTCCTGGACCGCGCGCCCGAGCCGCTCACCTCGGTCAACCCGGTGGTCGGCGAGGTGAACAACGGCTGGCTGTCCACCGGGGACCCGCGCCCGGTGACCGGCGAGCACGTCTACGCCGCCCTGGACGGCGCCGCCGACGGGCCGGTCGAGATGGGCAACGTCGGCGGCGGCGCCGGGGCGTGCGCGCTGGGCTTCAAGGCCGGTATCGGGAGCGCCTCCCGCCAGGTCGCGCTGTCGGACTGCGAGCTCACCGTCGGGGTGCTCGTGCAGGCCAACATGAGCGGCCACCTCCGCCTGCTCGGCAAGACCTTCGCCCCCGCCCCGGAGCAGCCGGCCGACGAGGGCTCGTGCGTGGTGGTCGTCGCGCTCGACCTGCCGTGCAACCCCCGCCAGCTCGAACGCATCGCCGCGCGCGGCGTGTTCGCGCTCGGGCAGGTGGGGGCGGCCTTCAGCCAGGGCAGCGGCGACTACGGGCTGGCCTTCTCCACGATCCCGGACCCGGCGCCGCGCACGCTCGAACCGGCCGACCTCGACCGGGTGTTCGCCGGGGTGCTGGAGGCGGTCGAGGAGGCGGTGATCGACGCGTTGCTGGCCGCCGACACGGTACGGACCTCCCTGGGGCGGCAGGCCCTTGCTCTGCCGTACGAGCTGCTGGGTTAGCCGGGCTCGCGCTTGGCGGTGATGGGCAGCAGGCGGCGGACGACCGGCGGCCGGGGGCCGGCGGTGCGGCGGAAGCGGGCCGGTTCCTGGCCGTCGCGCAGGCCGTCGAGCACCCGGTCGATATGCACCAGGAGCTCGCCGTGCAGCGGCCAGTGGCCGGGGTCCTCGCGCAGCAGCCAGCTCAGGTCGTCGCGCTGGCGGCGGCCTTCGGCGATGGAGTCGTTCAGCCGGGCGGTGAGCTCGGCGGCGAGCTCCGGCTTGCGGGTGGTGACCGCGCCGGAGTAGTCGCGGGTGGCGCAGGCCAGCTCGCGCAGCACGCCGGCCAGGTGCTCGCGCACGTCGGCCTCCCACATCTCGGCCCCGAGCCCGCCGCTGTCGCGCAGGTACAGCTCGGTGCGGTCGGCGATGCTGCGCGCCAGCCCCCGGACGGTCACCGTCGAGCGTTCGAGCGTCTCCAGGGCGTCGCGCAGCGCCAGCGTGTACTGCATGCCGGTCCAGGAGCGCGGCTTGTACTGCGAGGCCTCCACGGCGGCGGTGAGCTCCTCCTCGACCCGCTGGATCTCGCGCCCGAGGCTCTGCGCCCGGTTCATCCACTCGGACACCGTCGAGTCGTCCGGCGCCCGGTCGAGCCCCTGGGCCATGGAGTCGAGCAGCGAGGCCGTGCTCCGGCCGAGGTCGCCGATGGCCTCCTCGGCCGGCCGCAGCTTGACCGGCGAGGCGATCAGCCCGGCCAGCAGGCCCACGGCCGCCCCGATCAGCGTCTCGATGATGCGGTCGACGGCGGCCGCGTCCGTCCCGATCTGCAGGATGAGCATCGCGCTGATCGGCACCTCCAGCAGGTGGTCGCCGAGTTTGAGCAGGTAGCCGATGATGAGTGCGGCCAGGATGGCGAGGGTGAGGCTCAGCCAGGTGAAGGGGAAGACGTTGGCCAGGAGCACGGCGATCAGCACTCCGCAGGTGACGCTCACCACCCGTTCGATGGCGATGCGCACCGTGCGGTAGAGCGAGACCTGGACCACCAGCAACGCGGTCAGCGGCGCCAGCAGCGGAGCCTTGACGCTCAGCAGGTTGTCGGCGAGCACGTAGGCGAGCATGGCCGTGATGACCAGCCGCGCGATCGACAGCGCGGCCGGCTGAGCACGGCGGTGGAGCAGCCGCAGCCGGTTTGGCATGACAGAGAGCACCCCCTTTCTGAAGGAATGACCAGAATTCCGCGCGTCATTCCCCCCTTTATGGGGTGTTTGTCACCTCAGGCCAAGATGCGGTGAATCCGGTCAGGAGTCCGTGACGATCACGCCGCTGCTCAGCACGCGGTTGCGCAGCAGCAACATCGCCGCGTCGTCGTGCAGGGGCGAGTCGACGTGGGCCACGAGGTCCAGCCGCAGGGCCTCCAGCGCCGCCTCCGGGTCCTCGTTCTTCAGCAGCACCGCCGCCCGCTCCTGCAGCGGGTAGAAGCCGCCGTCGCGGTCGCGCGCCTCGATGACGCCGTCGGTGTAGAGCAGGATCTGGTCGCCGGGCCCGAACTCCACCCGTTGCGGCTCCGGCCCCTCCACGCCCAGCGCGGCCAGGCCCAGCGGCGGGGCGTAGTCGCCGGTGTCGGCGAAGCTGCTGGTGCCGTCGGCGCGCAGGACCAGGGGCGGCGGGTGCCCGTAGTTCAGCAGGATCAGCCGCCCGTCGGCGTGCGCCTCGGCCAGGACCGCGGTCACGAACTCCTCGCCGGACAGCCGCCGGTTGAGCGCCTTCTCCAGCCGGGCGCTCACGCCCTGCAGGTCGATCTCGTCGTGCGCCGCCTCGCGGAAGGCGCCCAGGACCAGCGCCGCGGTCTCGACCGCCTCCAGGCCCTTGCCCTGCACGTCGCCGACGATGACCCGCACGCCGGAGGGCGAGGTCACCACCTCGTACAGGTCGCCGCCGATCCGCGCCTCGGCCATCGCCGAGGTGTAGGACACCGCCGCCCGCAGGTGCCCGGCCCGCCGGGGGACCGGGCGCAGCAGCACGCTCTGGGCCACCTCCGCGATCGAGCGCACGTTGGCCAGCTCGCGCTCGCGGTACTGCCGGCCCAGGGTCGCGATGAGCCCGGCCCCGGTCACGCCGGCGATCACCAGCAGGGCGACGAGGCTCTGCCGCGTTCCCCACAGGTCGTTGTAGAGCGCCAGGCCCATCGACAGCAGCGCCGCCAGCACGCCGATCGCGGCGGCTCGCCGTACCCCGCCGACCAGGCCGGCGAAGGCCGGGCCGAGCGCGAGCAGGGCCATGAAGCCGAAGTCGGTGCCCGACATCAGGTCGGTGAGGGTCACCACGCCCATCGCCCCGTACGGCAGGGCGCCCAGCAACTGCTGCGTGCGCCGATCCGACCACGTCAGGCGCGCGTTGCGCCGGGAGTCGTCGCTTCGCGGCGCACTCGACACCTGGCCTCCCAGGGCGGAGAGAACTCAACCAACAAGGCCGACCAGACTTCCCGGCTCGCCGCGACCACCCTAACAAGCAACCTCGAGAAACGGGGAGTACGCCCCGTTCAGGCGTGTTCCGTCCGCTCTGTGCGGACTCGCTGGAGCTGCCGCCACCGGACCACCAGGGCGGCCACGGCCACCACGGTCAGCACGCCCAGGCTCGGCAGGTCGTGCGAGTGGCCGCCGGCGTGCCGGTCCAGGTAGTGCGACAGGGTGTGCATCCCGCTGCCCACGGTGAACCCGGCCAGCGCCACCACCAGGCGGTCGTGCCAGATCAGCGCCGCGGCCATCGTCGCGCCGATGCCGAGCTGGAAGGCGCCCAGATCGTGCGTGAGGTGCTCGTTGTAGGGGTGGTAGTTCACGAAGTCGATGAACGACCGCGGGGCCAGGAACGCCCAGAAGCCGAAGGCGATCATGATGGCCGCGCCGAGCACGACCGCGGTGTTGATCAGGAAGCCGTTCTTCATCGTCCAGCTCGTTTCGTAGGTCCGGTGCTTCCTCCTCTGGACGGGGCGGCCCGGCCGGATGTGACAGCTCATCGTCGATGCAGACTTACCGGCATTCGCTGCACGAGCTTGCAGCTTTATGAGCAAAAACTGCATTTTCAATCACAAGATATCAACCCGTTACAGCGACTGTCTTGTTGGCCGCTTTTGCCGGTTCTAGGGTCCAGGCAGATCTCTTCCGAAGGGTGATGCGAGATGCGCGGACCGAAGATCGTGGCTGCCGGCGTCGCGGCGGCGCTGGCACTGGCCGCCTGCGGCGGAAGCGGCCAGGCGGGCACGGAGTCCAAGGGCGGCGAGTTCACGTACTGGTCGATGTGGCGGGCCGACGAGCCCCAGGCCAAGGTGATCAAGGCCGCGATCGACCGGTTCCAGGCCGAGACCGGGACCAAGGTGACGGTCGAGTGGCAGGGCCGCGACGTCCGCCAGAAGATCGGCCCCGCCATCGCCGCCAACAAGGCGCCCGACCTGTGGGACCAGGGCGCCGACGTGGTCGCCACCACCGCGCTGGCCGGCCAGGCGGCCGACCTGTCGAAGGTCTACGACGCCGAGATTCCGGGCGAGGGCAAGAAGGTGTCGGAGGTCATCGACGCCAAGTACGTCGACGCTCTGCCCAAGGACCCCGAGGGCAACAGCCGGTGGCTCGTGCCGTACGAGCTGATCTCGACCGCGCTGTTCTACAACGCGGCCGACCCCGCGCTGGCCACGCCCCCGGCGACCTGGGCGGAGTTCATCGAGCTCTGCGAGACGCTCAAGGGCGCCGGCAAGGCCTGCCTGGCCTCGGACGGCGAGCTGGGCTGGGAGAACTTCCTCACCCTGGACACGCTCCTGGTGCGCGACAACGGCCCCGGCACGCTCAGGAAGATCTACGACGACAAGTCCGGCGCCGGCTGGGACGCCCCCGGCGTGCTGGAGTCGGCCAAGCGCATGGAGCAGCTCGTCAAGGGCGGCCACGTGATCTCCGGTTACGACGCCAGCAAGTACCCGGCCCAGCAGACCAACTGGGCCAAGGGCAAGGCCGCCTTCCTGATGAACGGGAGCTGGGTGGCCAGCGAGGTCGCCACCCTGGTCGGGCCCGACTGGAAGATGGGCGCGCTGCCCGTCCCGGTCACCAAGGGCGGCAACACCGAGACCAACGTGATCCTCATGGGCTTCTCGGTGCCGAAGCGGGCCAAGAACCCCGAACCGGCGATGCGCTTCCTGGCCTACTTCCTGAAGAAGGAGAACCTGGGGAAGATCGCCACCGAGACCAAGAACATCACCCCGCGCGCCGACATCCCGGCCCCCGCCGAGCTGGCCGGGGTGCAGAAGACGCTGACCGAGAACCCGGTCCGCTCCATCCTGGACAACGTCACCGGCGACTACGGCGACAAGGTGCTCTACCCGGCCTTCCTGGAGCTGTGGCACGGCAAGATCGGCGCCGAGCAGTTCGTGGCCAAGGCCAAGGAAGCGCACATCCAGTACTGGAAGACCGCGAGCTGATGGCGGCCACGCGGCGGAACGGCCCGCTGGAACGCCAGCGGGCCCGCCTCTACTGGCCGTTCCTCGCGCCCGCGCTGCTGGTGTACGGCCTGCTGTTCCTGGCCCCCATCGCCTACTCCGCCTGGACCAGCCTGTACCGGTGGGACGGCATGGGCGAGATGCAGTGGAAGGGCCTGGACAACTACCGGGTGCTCTGGCACGACCCCGCCTTCGCCACCTCGATCGGCAACACGCTGAAGATCCTCGTGGTCGGCGGGCTGATCACCTTCCTCTGCAGCTTCCTGCTCACGCTGCTGCTGCGGGAGATGCGGGCCAAGTTCTTCGCCCGCTCGGTGCTGTTCTTCCCCAACCTGGTCAACGCCATGGTCTTCGGGGCGGTCGCGGGCTTCCTGTTCAGCCCGGACGGGCCGGTCAACGTGGTGCTGGGCTGGCTGGGCGTGGACGCGCCCAAGTGGCTGGGCTCCGACAACGTCTTCGCGCTGATCATCGCCACGCTGATCTGGACCGCGACCGGCTACTACACCACGATCATCATGGCCGCGGTGGACCAGATCCCGCCCTACCTCTACGAGGCCGCGGCCCTGGAGGGCGCCACCGCGTGGCAGCGGCTGCGGCACGTCACCATCCCGCTGGCCTGGGACGTGATCACCGTCTGCGCGGTGCTGTGGACGGTCAGCTCGGTCAAGGTCTTCGAGCTGATCCTGCTGTTCGGCGGCGGCAACGCGGGCAACCCGCCCGCCCAGACCTGGACCACCGCCGTGTACGTCTACACCGCCGCCTTCCCCACCAGCTCGGTGCCGCGCCTCGGGCTGGCCTCCGCCGCCGCCCTGGTCAGCCTGGTCATGGTCGGCCTGTTCACCGTGCTGCTCCGCCGCATCATGCGCCGCGAGCCGATCCAGGGGATGTCATGACGCGCAAACTCGGGCTGACCCTGGTCTGGGTGATCGTCGCCGGGGACCTGGTACTGCTGGCCTGGATCTTCCTGACCTCCGTCCGCACCACGGGCGACATCTTCGAGCGGCCCTTCGCCCTGCCCGGCTCGGTGGAGCTCGGCAACTACGCCAACGCCTGGGGCGAGGGCGGCTTCGGCGCCGCCGCGGCCAGCAGCGTGCTCATCGCGGTGATCTCCTCGGTGGCCGCGGTCACGATCGCCGCGCCCGCCGCCTACATGCTGGCCCGCCGGCGCACCCGCACCTCCAGCGCGCTGACCATGGCCTTCGCGATGGGCCTCGGCGTGCCCGGCCAGGTGCTGCTCGTGCCGCTGTTCACCGGCATGGCCACGATCGGGCTCGTGGACAGCTACCTCGGCCTCACCCTCGTCTACGTCGGCCTGGCGATGCCCTTCACCGTCTACCTGCTGACCGGCTTCTTCGCCGGCGTCCCGCAGGTGCTGGAGGAGGCCGCGGCCATCGACGGCGCCGGCGGGCTGCGCGCCTTCGTCCGGGTGATCCTGCCGGTCGCCAGGGGCGGGCTGATCACCGCCTTCCTGCTGCAGTTCATCGGCGCGTGGAACGAGACGCTCTTCGCCATCGCCTTCATGCAGTCCGACGACCGGGTCACGCTGCCGGTGGCGCTGGTGAACTTCGTCAAGATGCAGCAGTTCAACGGCCTCGACTGGGGAACCATGTTCGCCGGCGTCTGCATCATCCTCGCGCCGATGGTGGCGCTGTTCGCCTGGATGGGCAACCGCATCATCCAGGGCATGACCGTCGGCATCGGCCGGTAAGCACCGCACCTCGGGGAGCCCTCCACATGACCAGCAAGCTGCGCCTCGACGTTCTGACGCTGCCCGCCGCGGCCGCGCCGGCGTCCAGCCCGCTGCCCCTTCTGTACGGCACGCGGGCCCGATCCGGCCTGACCGGGGCGGACGAGGAGATGACCCGGCAGATCCGGTACGGCCAGCCGTACTCGCTGCTGCCCTACACCGCCCAGGACGACTACGACCGCACCCGCGAGGAGCGCGAGCAGCCGGCGGTCGTCCTGGAGAACGAGGTCCTGACCGCCACCTTCCTGCCCGGCCACGGCGGGCGGCTGTGGTCGCTGGCGCACCGGCCCTCCGGGCGGGAGCTGCTGCACCGCAACCCGATGCTCCAGCCGGCCAACCTCGCGCTGCGCGACGCCTGGCTGGCCGGAGGCGTGGAGTGGAACCTCGGCGCCACCGGGCACTGGCCGCTGACCTGCGCGCCGCTGCATGCCGTGCGGCTGGAGCTGCCGGACGGCACGCCCGTGCTGCGGATGACCGAGTTCGAGCGGATGCGCCGGCTGGTGGTCCAGCTCGACGCCTGGCTCCCGGCGGGCTCGCCGGTGCTGCGGGTGGCGGTGAGCATCCACAACCCCGGGCAGGAGGAGACCCCGGTCTACTGGTGGTCGAACATCGCCGTCCCCGAGGCGGCCGACGTCCGGGTAGTCGCCCCGGCCGAGCAGGCCTACCACTTCGACTACGGCAGCCGGCTGGGCCTGGTGGACTTCCCCGAGCTCGGCGGCGTGGACCGCAGCTACCCCGACCGGGCGGACTCGGCGGCCGACTACTTCTTCGAGATCCCCGCCGGGCGGCGGCGGTGGATCGCGGCGCTCGACGGGTCCGGGCGGGGCCTGGTCCAGGTCTCCACCGACCGGTTGCGCGGGCGCAAGCTGTTCCACTGGGGCACCGGCTCCGGCGGGCGGCGCTGGCAGGAGTGGCTGAGCGGGCCGTCCGCGCGCTACCTGGAGATCCAGGCCGGACTGGCCCGCACCCAGCTCGAACACCTGCCGATGCCCGGACGGGCCACCTGGAGCTGGGTGGAGGCCTACGGGCTGCTGGAAGCCGACCCGGACGCCGTGCACGGGTCGTGGCCGGCCGCCGTCGAGGCGGTCGGCGCGGCGGTGGACCGGCTGGTGCCGCCGTCCTCGCTGGAGCCGCTTTCCGACGCCACGGCAGGCGAGGTCCTCATGCGCGGGTCGGGGTGGGGAGCGCTGGAAGGGCTGCCCTTCGGCGAGCTCGGACCGGAGCAGCGGCCCTGGGCCGAACTGCGCGAGACCGGACGGCTGCCGGTCTGCGACCCGCCCGCCGCACCGATCACCGGGCCGCATTGGCGGGCCCTGCTGGAGGCGCACCCGGCCGACTGGCACGCCCGCTACCACCTGGGGCTGGTCCGGCACGCCGACGGCGACCCCGAGGGCGCTCGCGCGGCGTGGGAGGAGTCTCTGACGCTCGCGCGCACTCCGTGGGTGTTGCGCTGCCTGGCCGAGTCGTCCCGGCTGACCGGGACGGGACACCGGTCCGACCTGCTGCTGGAGGCGCATCGGCGGGCGCCGACGGTGTGGCAGCTCACCGTGGAGACCCTGCGGGCGCTGCTGGCCGACTCACGGGCCGGTGAGGCGCTCGACCTCGTCGACCGGCTGGCGCCGGGGCAGCGGGCGCTCGGCCGGATCCAGCTCCTGGAGGCCGAGGCGGCGCTGGCGCACGGCGAACTCGACCGGGTCGGCGAACTGCTCGCCCGGGGCATGGAGATCGCGAACCTGCGCGAAGGCGAGGACTCGCTGGATGCGTTGTGGTTCGCCTACCACGAGCTGCGCGAGGCGCGCGGAGGCGAGGTCACCCCCGAGGTGGCCGCTCGCGCACGCCGGGAGCACCCGTTGCCCGCGCACTACGACTTCCGTATGCGCGGCTGACCGCTTCTGGCCCCCGAACCTCGGACGGCAGGGGGCTTCGGTCAGGGTCGGTATCGGTCAGAGCTTGTAGAGCTTGGGAAAGGGAGTGGTGATCCGCTCCTGGCGCGAGCCGAAGTCGACCACGACGGCGATCTCGTCCTCGACCGCGATGACGACTCCCAGGCCGTACCGGTCGTGACTGACCCGGTCGTCCATGCTGAACCGCTCTGCCGGCCTGGCGGGAGGCGGAGGTTTGAAGGGACTGGTGGGCAGGTGACGGCGGGGCTGGCCGCTTGCTGACTTCATCTCTCACAGTATGTGCCGCGTTTGATAACGCTCGCGCCACAAGCACCGGCAAACACAAGATCAAATCACGCGAATCCCGTGGCCTTGCCTCTGTTGAGAAATCAAGAAGAGATCTACGACCCGGCGCGCACGGTGTAGATCGTCGTCACCAGATGATCGAGGAGCGGGCGCAGCGCCCGGCCCTCGGCGAGCAGGTCGTCGGTGGCCTGGTCGCCGATCGTGGCGCGCAGCTCGGCCTCGTCCCGCTCCCACAGCGCGTGCAGGCGCCCCCAGGCCCGCTCGACCCCGCTCTGGCGCACCGCGTTCTCCACGGTCAGCCCGGCCTCGGCGAGCGAGTCCGGCCACGGCCGGATCCGCTCGTGGCCGGGGTGGCTGGGGCCGAGCACGGTGGAGGTGAACACCGCCCGGGCGCCGGGCCGCAGGATCCGCGCCAGCTCGCGCAGGGCGGCCGTGCGGTCGGGGGAGAGGGGGAGCGCGTCCATGCTGACCACGCCGTCCGCGCAGGCGTCCGGGAGGCCGGTGGACTCGAAGGCGCCGACCTCGAAGCGGGCCCGGCCCGGCGCGACGAACGCGGCGGCCCGCTCGGCCGCCATCGCGACGCCCTCGGGTGAGACGTCGACGCCGACCAGCCGGGCCGAAAGCGCCCTGGCCAGCCACAGGCCGGTCCCGCCGCGGCCGCAGCCCAGGTCCACCAGGAGCTCGTCCGGGCGCAGGCGCAGGCCCGTGACCATCTCGCCGAGCACCTGCCAGGTGCAGCCGCTCGCCGCGTCCACCTCGGCCGGGCGCTCCGGGCCGAACGCCTCCGCGTACAGCCTGCCCTGCAGCCCGCCGGCGGCGTAGGCGCGGTGGAAGCGGTCGGAGCGTTCGGTGGTGAAGGTGAACGGGTCGGTCGTGGGCACAGGTCCTCCTTGATCGGTCGGGGCGGATCCTACGGGGATCGGCTGGGGAAGGCGGCGGGGACGCGGTGGAGCAGGGCGGCCGAGGCGGCCACCACTGCGGCCACCAGCCACCAGGCGGCCGAGGTGCCCAGGCCCAGGGCGAGCGGCGCAAGGGTCAGATTGGCCAGGGCCGCGCCGCCCGAGCCGGCCAGCGAGGTGGTCGAGCTCATGGTGGCCCGTTCGGCCGAGGTGACCCGGTGGTGGGTGAGCTCGGCCTTCAGGACGCCGTGCACGCCGAGGCCGACGAAGAGCACGACGTACGGCAGGCCGGCCAGGACGATCGCGCCCAGCCCCGGACCTTCGGCGAAGGCGGCGGCGAGCGCCATCCCGGCCAGGGCGACCCCGCCGAGCACCAGCCCGGCCGCGGCCCCACGAACCGACCTGGCGGCTTCACCTGGTGTTCCGACGGGTTTGGGAGTGAGGAGGCGGGCGGTGGCGGGGGCCAGGGCGCTGCCGAGGGCGCTGCCCGCGAAGCCCAGCGCGGCCAGCACCGCATAAGCCGTGGCGCCGAGTTCGGCCGAGCCGGTGAGCCCGGCCAGGTGCCCGGGCACGAGCAGCTCCACGCAGGTCAGGGCCATCCCGATCGCGGCCGACAGCAGGACGAGCCGCCGCAACATGCCGTCCCGCACGGCCAGCAGTACTCCTGAGGTCACGGTCGCCGGGACCCCGCGCAGCAGGCCGCCCAGCGACGCGCGCTCGTGCGGCGGCTCGGGCAGGGCGACCAGCACGACCACCAGCCAGCCCACCGCGGCCACCGCCCCGAGCAGGATCGGGACCGCCAGCGGGTCCAGCCCGCCGAAGGCCGCCCCCGCCAGGGGCAGCGCCCCGCCCGCCACGACGCCTGCGCAGAGGGCGACGTCCTCCAGCATGAGCCCCCGCGCCAGCCCCGGCTTGAGGTCGGCGTCCGGGCCTTCGAGCGCGTGCAGGGTGTCGACGTACCAGGCCTCGGCCGGCCCGCTGGACAGCGCCCTGGCCACCCCCAGCACCGCGCAGGCCACCAGGAAGCCCCAGAAGGTGCTCGCCAGCACCAGCCCCGCCAGCCCCGCCGCGGTGCACGCGGCGGCCAGCGCGAGCACCACCCGGCGGCCCACCGCGTCGGCCAGCCCGCCGGTGGGCAGTTCGAGCACGGCGATGACCACCGAGTACACGGTCATCACCAGCCCGACCTCGACGATGCTCAGCCCGCGATCGAGCATCAGCAGCACCTGCGGGGCGATCATCAGACCGGCCGGCAGCCAGGTCAGGAAGCTGACCAGGGCGAAGCGGCGGCGGGCGGACAGTGGGGTCATGCGCGATCTCCTGCGGTCCTGGGAGCGGGTCTCACTCGGGCCAGAGTAGATCGCAAAATGATTTTTGCAAATAGTTTTTTGGGATCTCGGAGACCTTGCTCCCGGCACGCGCCGGGCACAACACTGAGGGCACGATTCGGCGCGTGAGTGGGTGATCGTGTGTCCCAGCCCGTCCCGGCGCGGACTCCCGCCTGGCGTTACGCCATAGGGATGTTCGGCACCTCGATCCCGATCAACATGATCAAGGGCTCGATGATCCTGTTCTACGTCGACATCCTCGGGCTCGACGTGCGCGCCTACGGCGTGGTCATGGTGGTCTACGCGATCATCGACGCGATCGACAACCCGGTGCTGGGCCACCTGTCCGACCGCACCAGGACCCGGTACGGCAGGCGCAGGCCGTGGCTGCTGGTGGGCGCGCCGATGCTGGCGGCCTGCATGGTGGCCTTCTTCTCCGCGCCGACCTCGCTGGACGGCCTCGGGCTGATGCTGTGGTTCGCCGTCTTCGCCATCCTGTGCGAGGCCTTCGACTCGATGCTGAACGCCAACTACGGCGCGCTGCTGCCCGAGCTCTACCCGCGCGAGCGCGACCGCGCGGTGGCCAACAGCCTGCGCCAGGGCTTCCAGCTCGTCGCCCTGGTCATCTCGCTGGCGGTCACCCCGCTGCTCACCACGCAGGTGTTCGGCACCGAGAAGACGACCGAGGGCTTCCAGACCACGGCGATCATCTACGGCGTGATCGCCCTTGTGGTGATCGCGTTCATGGCGCTCAGCGCCCGCGAGAACCCGCGTTACGCCACCGACGAGCGCCCCCGGCTGCTGCCCAGCCTGTGGTCGATCGTCCGCAACCCGATGTTCTGGTCGGTCGGGCTCACCGGCGCCTGCTACGGCGTGGCCATGGCGCTCGTGCTGTCCGGCCTGCAGTTGTACGTGCGTTACTCGCTCGGCCTGCCGGTGGGCAACGCGCTCTACCTGCAGGGCATCGTCATCCTCATCTCGGCAGGCGGCCTGGCGGTCTGGACGCGGGTCGTCGCCGCGCGCGGCGCGTTATGGACGTGGCGGCTGGCCTTCGCCATCCTGGCGGTCAGCTTCGCCGGCCTGTTCTTCGCCACCGACCTGATCACCGCCGTCGCCGCCGGGATCCTGGTCGGCGCGGGCTGGTCGGGGATGCTGGCGACCAACGACCTGATCGTCGCGCGGGTCCTGGACGCCGACGCCGTGCGCAACGGCGCGCACCGCGAGGGGTTGTTCCTGTCCGCCTTCGGGTTCTTCACCCGGCTGAACGGCATCGTGACCGGTCTGGCCCTCACCTCGCTGGGCGTCTTCTTCGGCTACAACTCCGGCGCCGACCCCGGCGCGGACCCGGGGCTGGCCTTCCGTATGTACTTGTGCGTCTACCCGTTCGTCCTGACCGCGATCGGCGCGGTGGCGGCCCGGTTCGTCGCGGTGCCGGTCGAGTCGCCGCCCGAGGCGGCCCAGCCCGATGTGGAGCGCACCCCATGACCCGGCGCGTCGTGATCACGGCCGACGACCTCGGCCGCGAGCCCGGCACCACCGAGGTCATCGCCGACCTGCTCGCCGAAGGGCAGGTCAGCGCGACGACGCTGATCACCGTCTCGCCGGAGGCCGAGGAGGCCGCCCGGCGGGTCGGCCGGCTCGGCGTGCTGCCGCGGCTGCACCTCACCCTGACCAGCGAGGGCGGCCTGCCGCGCTGGCGTCCGCTGAGCGCCGGGGCCAGCCTCGCCGACCCGGACGGCACGCTCACCGACGACCCGTTCACGCTCGGCGCCCGCGGGGAGGCCGCCGACGTCCTGGCCGAGGCCGACGCCCAGCTCGGCTGGATGCGCGAGCGCGGGCTGCCGTCCGTCGCGGCCGACTCCCACGCCGGCACCCTGTACGGCCTGCACGGCCGGTCCTGGCTGGGCGAGGGGCTGGAGTGGTGTGCCCGGCACGGCCTGGCCTTCCGCCTGCCTCGCGACGCCGAACCGTGGTTCGGCGGGCCGCTGCCGGCGCCCTACGCCGAGGCGCACGAGAAGGCGGTCGCGCACGCCGACGCGCTCGGCGTGGCGCTGCCGCAGACGATCGCCACCAATCGGCGGGGGGCGGCCGATCTGGGCGGCTACGAGCAGTTGCGGGAGGACTATGTGCGGCGGCTGGGGGCGCTGCCCGAGGGGACGAGTGAGCTGTTCCTGCATCCCTCGCGGGAGGACGCGGTCAGGGGGCCGGACGGGGTGGTGCGGGTGTGGGAGACGCGGTTGCTGCGTGACCCGGTGTGGCACGCGGCGCTCCAGGCGGAAGGCATCGAGGTCGTCGGCACCTGGTGGGCCTGAGGACGGCACGTTCTGGTGGGCCTGAGGACGGCACGTTCTGGGGGGAACTGAGGACGGCACGTTCGTACAAGTCGTGGCCAGGGCGCCGGGGCATCGTGTGGGGCACGCCCCATCTGTCCCGAGGAGAGTCGCGATGCTCAACCTGTCGATCGTCCTGGAAGACAGCGCCCGAGCTGTCCCGGACCGCACCGCCCTGGTCTTCGGCGGGCTGCGCCTGCCGTACTCGATGGTCGACTCCATCGCGAACCAGGTGGCGAACCTGCTGGTGGCAAGGGGCATCGGCAAGGGGGACAAGGTCGCGCTGCTCTGCCCGAACGTGCCGTACTTCCCGTTCGTCTACTTCGGCATCCTGAAGGCGGGAGCGGCGGTGGTCCCGCTCAACGTGCTGCTGCAGCCGCGGGAGATCGCCTACCACCTGACCGACAGCGACGCGAAGGCGTTGTTCTGTTTTGAGGGCACGCCGGAGCTGCCGATGGGGGCGCGCGGGCGGGAGGCGTTCGACGCGGTCGAGGGCTGCGAGCAATTCGTCGTGCTGCCCGCGACCCCGCTGGCCACCGAGTCGGAGTACGGCGAGGCGTTCTGGGCGGCGATCGACGGTCTCCCCGGCGAGTTCGAGACCGTGCAGACCCGGCCGGACGACACCGCGGCGATCCTCTACACCTCGGGCACCACCGGCCAGCCCAAGGGCGCCGAGCTGACCCACGCGAACCTGCTGCTCAACACGATGGTCAGCGACGAGATGTTCCCGGCCGACCCCGACGGCGACGTATCGCTCGCCGTACTGCCGCTGTTCCACTCCTTCGGCCAGATCTCGGTGATGAGCGTGACCATGCGCCGGCGCGGGACGCTGGTGCTCATGCCGCGGTTCGAGCCCGGCGAGGCGCTGGCGCTCATGCGCGAGGAGAAGGTGACCATGTTCGCCGGGGTGCCGACGATGTACTGGGGCATGCTCACCAAGATCCACGCGGACGGCGACAAGGTGCCGACGACGCTACGGGTGGCGGTGTCCGGGGCGGCGGCCCTGCCGGTCGAGGTGCTCAAGGACTTCGAGACCACCTTCGGCCTGTCCATCCTGGAGGGGTACGGCCTGTCGGAGACCTCGCCCGCGGCCAGCTTCAACCAGCTCAGCCGGCCCACCAAGCCCGGCACCATCGGGTTCCCGATCTGGGGCGTGGAGATGCGGCTGGTGGACGACGACTGGAACACCATCGAGGGCGAGGGGCCCGGCGAGATCGCGGTGCGCGGGCACAACATCATGAAGGGCTACTACGGGCGGCCCGAGGAGACCGCGGAGGTGCTGCGCGACGGCTGGTTCCGCACCGGGGACATCGCCACGCGGGACGCCGACGGCTACTACGCGATCTACGACCGCAGCAAGGACATGATCATCCGGGGCGGCTTCAACATCTACCCGCGCGAGATCGAGGAGGTGCTGATGGCGCACCCGGCGGTGTCGCTGGTGGCGGTGGTCGGGGTGCCGAACGCCTCGCACGGCGAGGAGGTGAAGGCGTACGTCATCCGCGCGGCCGGCGCGACCGAGAGCGAGGAGGACCTGATCACCTGGTGCCGGGAGAACATGGCGGCCTACAAGTACCCGCGGATCATCGAGTTCCGCGACACCCTGCCGATGACCGCGACCGGCAAGATCCTCAAGCGCGAGCTGCGCTAGGGGACCCAGTCGATGGCGGCGGCCAGCACGGAGGGCGCGTTGCCGAAGGTCTCCCGGAAGACCTTGGTGAAGTGCGGACTGTCGGTGAACCCGGCGTCGTGCGCCGCCGCCGTCAGGGACTCGCCCCCCGCCACCAGGGCCACCGCGTGCTGGAGCCGCAGCCACCGCACGTAGGGGCGCAGCGGGATGCCGACGTGCGCGCCGAACAGGTGGGCCAGCCGGCTCGGCGACAGGTGCACGGCCTCGGCGACCGTGCGCAGGCGGACCGGGCCGTGGCGCAGCAGGCCGGGCAGGACGGCGATGGCGGCCTCCACCGCCGGGTGCAGCGGGAGCGACCCGGCGGTGTCGTGGCCGGTCCAGCTCTCCACCGTGCGCAGCGCGGCCGCCGCCTCGGCCGAACGGGCGTGCCCGTCCGGCGGTTCGGCGAACATGAGCGGGCGGAGGTCGGGGTGGTGGCGTGCCGCCGGGACGCGGCTCGTCGGCTTGGCGTGGTTCGTCGCTCCGGCTCGGGCCAGCAGGGCGCGGCCGGGGGAGCTGCGGGGGTCCAGGTGCACGAGCAGGGCCTGGCGGGAGCCGGTGACGATCGCGTGCCGGGTGTCGGGCGGGATGACGGCCAGCCGCGTGGTGTAGTGCTCGCCGTGGGCGTCGGCCATGGTGAACGGCTCGGCGGAGACGATCATCTGGACCGCGTGGTGGGCGTGCGGGGCATTGCGGCCGACTGCTCCGCCGTACAGCATGAGACCCGGGCGGAGCAGGCACCAGCCCTGCCAGGGATGCGTCATCACACCGTCCTCGGCCGCTCTTGCCGCCGGTCACAGCGTAACCGCTGAGGTCTTCCGCGGGCTGTCCCGGGTAGGTAACGGATCATGCTCATCGATCTCACCGACAGGACGGCCCTGGTCACCGGCTCCACCCAGGGCATCGGAGCGGCCATCGCGGCGGGGCTGGCCCGAGCGGGCGCCCGCGTCGCGGTCAACGGCCGCAGCGAGAAGTCGACCGCCGCGGCCGCCGCCCGGCTGACCACCGAGGTGCCCGGCGGCCTGTTCGTGCCGGTTTCCGCCGACCTGGCGACCGAGGAGGGCGCGGCGGCGGTCGTGCGGGAACTGCCGGAGGTCGACATCCTGGTGAACAACCTGGGGATCTTCGAGTCGCGGCCCGCTCTGGAGATCGACGACGCGGAGTGGCGGCGGTTCTTCGAGGTCAACGTCCTGGCCGGGATCCGGCTGACCCGGGCCTACCTGCCGGGCATGATGGCCCGCTCGTTCGGCCGGGTGCAGTTCATCGCCAGCGACTCGGCGGTGGCGGTCCCGGCGGAGATGATCCACTACGGGATGTCCAAGACCTCGCTGCTGGCCGTCTCGCGCGGCTTCGCCAAGGCCGCGGCCGGCACCGGCGTCACGGTCAACTCCGTCCTGGCCGGGCCGACGCACACCGGCGGCGTGGAGGACTTCGTCTACCAGCTCGTCGACCCCGACCTGCCCTGGGGCGAGGCGCAACGCGCCTTCATGCGCGAGCACCGGCCGCAGTCGCTGCTCCAGCGGCTCATCGAGCCGGAGGAGATCGCGAACATGGTCGTCTACCTCGCCTCCCCGCAGGCCTCGGCCACCACGGGCGGCGCCCTGCGGGTGGACGGCGGTTACGTGGACGCCATCCTGCCCTGACCCGGGCGGCCGGTCAGGCCGCGGACAGCAGCGTCTGCAGGCGGTGCAGGCCGCGCGCGGTCCTGGCCTTGATCGTTCCCAGGGGTACGGCGAGCCGCTCGGCGATCTCCCGCTGGCTCAGATCGCCGTAGTAGGCCAGCTCGATCGCCTGGCGCTGCGGGCCGGGCAGCTCGGCGAGGGCCCGGTGCAGCCGGTCGCGGTCGGCCAGCCCTTCGCCGTGGTCGCGCCCCCCGGGATCGGCCGGTTCCGTGGCCGCGTCCAGGGGGACGGTCGCCGGCGGTCGGGCCCGCAGGTGGTCCACGGCCCGCTTGCGGGCGATGCCCAGCAGCCAGGCCTCCAGGCTGCGCGCCGGGTCGTAGCGCTCCCGTGAGCGCCAGACCTCGGTGAACACCACCTGGGTCACGTCGTCGATGTCCTGCGGGGGGATGAGTCTGCGCAGGTAGGCGCGGACCAGCCAGGCGTGGGTGCGGTAGCACTCGGCCAGCGCTTCCATGGCCGGCTCCCTCCTTGGATAACTTACTCAAAACCTATTCAAGCAAGGGTGGGTGGGCGGCACAACCAAGTGCGGGGAGATCGCCGAAATTTGTTCAGCAGGCTGACGGATTCCGCCGTCTTGGTGATCAGCTGCGGCTGCTGGCCACGGTGGGGGTGATCAGTCGCGGTTGCGGGCGACGATGGCGGCGTTCAGGGCCGTGGCGAACGCCGTCCACGCGGTGTACGGCAGCAGCGCCAGGCCCGCCTTGCGGTCGGCGCGCCCGCACTGCACCAGCAGCGCCGTGTTGGCCACGTTGAGGGCCAGGATGTCCGCCAGCGCGAGACCCGGGCGGCGCAGGCGGAAGAACAGCGGCGTCCACGCGGCGTTCAGTGCCAGGTTCACCGCCAGCGCCCGTCCGACACCCGCCGGCTCGTCGGCCTTGCTCAGCGCGCGGGCCCCCGCGTAGCCGATCAGCGCGTAGACCGGCGTCCACACCAGCCCGAACACCGGGCCCGGCGGCTGCCAGCTCGGCTTGCGCAACCGCCGGTACCAGGCCGACTTCGTGTCCGTGGCCAGGCTGCCCGCGACGGCGGTGGCGGCTACCGCCAGGATGGCTCCGGCTGCTGCGCGTCGGTTTCTCATGACCTGCTCCTAGCCCGGCGCGCCACCCCTACACCACCGCTGGCCGACCCTTTACCTGGGCTCTTAGTTCGGGCCGGTCGTCAGGGGTGGGTCCTTGGGCCGGGCCGGCCACCAGGCCTTGGGGCCGAGGTCGTAGGCCAGCGCCGGCACCAGCAGCGAGCGCACCACGAGGGTGTCGAGCAGCACCCCGAACGCCACGATGAACGCGATCTGCGCCAGGAACGCCAGCGGAATGACCACCAGCGCGGCGAAGGTCGCCGCCAGCACCACCCCGGCCGAAGTGATCACCCCACCCGTGCTCACCAGCCCGCGCAACACCCCGTCGCGCGCGCCATGCCGTACGGTCTCCTCCCGAACCCGGGACATCAGGAAGATGTTGTAATCCACCCCCAACGCCACCAGAAAAACGAACCCGTACAGCGGAACCGACGCATCGACCCCGCTAAAGCCGAACAGATGCGTGAACACCAGCGCCGACACCCCCAGCGTGGCCAGAAAGTTCACCGCCACGGTGGCCACCAGCAACACCGGCATCACCAGCGACCGCAACAGCAGGATCAGAATGACCAGGATGAGGACCAGCACGACCGGCACGATCAGCAGCGTGTCCCGGCGGGCGGTCTCACTCGTGTCCAGCCGTTGCGCACTGAACCCCCCGACCAGCACACCGTCCGCCGCGCCGAACTCGGCCCGCAGCCGCTTCACCGTCTCCTGAGCGGCGTCACTGTCCGGCGTGTCATCCAGCGTCGCCTCCACGAGCGTTCGGCCATCCACGACCTTCGCCGCGTCACCCGGCCGCCCACTCTGCGACACCACACTCGCCCGCGCCACCCCCGGCACCTGCTCGGCCCGCGCAGCCACCTCCTTGGCCCGCTGTGCGGGGTCCCCTTCTGTGGTGCTCCCGGCCCGCTCGGCCGGGACGACCAGAACCGCGGGCTGCCCGGACCCACCGGAGAAGTGCTTCCCCAGCGTGGCCTGCGCCTCCACCGACGGCGCCGCATTGACGAACGTCTCGTCCAAGGGCACCCCCCGCGCATCAAGCTGCGGCGCGAACGCGGCCACCGCCAGCAACGGCAACAACGTCGCAACCCACAACCGCCGCGGATGCCGCCGCACGCCCTCCGCCACCCGCCCCCAAACCCCCGACGCCGCCTTCTCAGCCCGGTACGGCTTCGCCGGCCACAACGCCGCCTTGCCGAGCAGTACCAGAGCAGCCGGCAAGAAGATCAGCGCGCTCAACGCAGCGCACACGATCCCGATAGCCCCCACCGGCCCCAACGCCCGGTTATTGGTCAAACTGCTGAGCAGCAACGCAAGCAGCCCCAGCGCCACCGTCGCCGCACTGGCCACGATCGGCTCAACCGACCGCCGCAAAGCCACCCTCCCGGCCGCCCACTGATCCCCGGTCGCGGCCAGCTCCTCCCTGAACCGCGCCGTCAACAACAGCGCGTAGTCGGTAGCCGCCCCGATAACGAGGATGAACAGGATCCCCTGCACCTGCCCATCCACCCGGACGACCCCGTTGTCCGCCAGCACGTACACCACCGCACAGGCCAGTCCAAGAGCCAGCACCGCCCCCACAATGATGATCAACGGCAGCAGCACACTGCGATAGACCACCACCAGGATGACGAGCACCGCGCCCAGCGCCACCGCCAGCAGCAGCCCGTCAATCCCGGCGAACGCCCCGGACAGATCAGCCCGCGTAGCCACCGGCCCGGCGAACTGCACGCGCAGCCCGTCCACCGCCAGCACCTCACCCATCCGATCGAGCACCGGCTGGAGATCCTCCACATTCGGGCTGAGCTGGACGACCCCCTGCAGCGCCAGCCCATCCTCCGAAGCGAACGCCGGCGTGGGCGTCCCCTCAACGCCCACCACCTCCGTACTCCGCGCCAACGCCCCCGTCGCCGCCTCCCGCTGCGCACCGGTCACCGCCTGCCCGCCCTCCGCGGTCCACACCACGATCACCGGCTGCGTGGTGCCGTCACGAAAGCCGTTCTGAATCCGCAGAACCCGTGTCGACTCAGCGTCCTCCGGAAGAAACGCGGCCTGGTCGTTGGTGGCCACCTCCGACAACTTCCCCGCATACGGCCCGAACGCCGCACCCCCGGCCAGCCAGAGCAGAGCAAGGACGGCAGGCAACAGCCAACGGATAGAACGACGAGTCATCAACCTGAGCCTTCCGGGGGAGTGCGCGGTCCCTCCTCTCTTCGCCCGTCCCCGGGGACGGGGTTGCACCCGTGTCCGTCTTGTGACGTACCTCGCAACCGCCGACGCCCCGCGCCCGAAAGAAGGGGCATCGAGAAGAACGGGGAAATGACGATGAACGGTTTCTTCTACCTGATGCTCACCATCGGCCTGGTCATCTCGGCGGCCATGTCCGTGGTCCTGGTCGCCGTCGTCCGCCGCCAGCTCTTCGACGGCGAACTCCACCTCCGCCACCGCAAGCCCTGAAAACCCGCCCACCCGACCCGACCGGCGGAGGCTCGGCCCGCCGGTCCTGGTGGTCGGGGACCGGCCAACCGCCGCGGCTGTCGGAAGGTCATCCCACCGCCCACGGCGGTGGGAACCGTAAGCCGACCAGCCCGTCCATCAAAGGCGGTGACAACTGGCTAGTGTGGCAAGCGTGCCACCCTCCATTTCGGACGGTCCACTTCGGCCTGTCTCCTACATCGTCCTAGGGCCTGTCTTCAAAGGTGATCTAGATGGTGGATCATCGTGAGGTGATCCGGCGTCATGAGCTCAGTGATGAAGAGTGGGAGCGGCTGCGG